>NZ_QKZD01000004.1:0-434997 GCF_003253945.1 Pseudomonas sp. 2848 | reverse complement strand
AGGCATGGTCAGATCCTCGAAAACCGACCCTGCCAGTTAAAGACTGTTACCTATGTGCGTGAACTGATTTGTAACCCATGTGGGTGAGTCATACCGCGAGGATTTTTTGGTTCCTTTTTGATCCTTCAAAAAGGGACCCGCCGTAAGGGCGGAAAGGTGAGTAAGCGTCGACATCGCAAATGAATGCGCATACAACTTTCAAAACCATAACCACAACTACAACTACAACTACAACTACAACCCTCAGATCAAAGCCCCCCACCGCCCCGCCAAAAACAAATAATCAACCCAGAACACCTGATGCACCAGAACAATCCCCCAGCACACAACCTGATAGGAAACCTTCCGAGTCTTGTGCCGAAACACCTGCTGCGCCAGCAAAGCCCCCGGCCAGCCCCCCAGCATCTCGCTGGCATGCAGCACCTTTTCCGGCGTACGCCAGGCCTGAGTCCGCGCCTGCTGCTTGTCCTGCCAGTACAACAACAGGCTGACCAGACTCACCACCGGATACATCGCCAACGGCAACCAACTCCCGCCACTCAACCCCATCCGCAGGCCGCCGAGCACCGGCAACAGGCACAGCACCGCAAGTACCAGCCCCTTCAGGCGCGCATTGCGCACGCCTTCCTCGCGTCGGGGCGCACGCTGCGTACGAGCCCTCTCAACCATGCGCCGTCGACCAATCGACCCAGCCAAACTCCCAGGTCGCCAGGATCAGCAGGCCAAAGGCGATGCGATACCAGGCAAACACCGCATAGCTGTGGTTGGCGATGAACTTGAGCAGCCCGCGCACGGCGATCATGGCAAAGATGAACGACACCACGAAACCGATGGCGAACACCGGAAAATCGCCCGGCTGGAACAAATCACGGTACTTGTACCCCGAATACACCGCCGCGCCGACCATGGTGGGCATGGCCAGGAAGAACGAAAACTCGGTCGCCGCCTTGCGCGAGAGGCCGAACAGCAAGCCACCGATAATGGTCGATCCCGAGCGCGAGGTGCCCGGAATCATCGCCAGGCACTGCACCAGGCCGATCTTCAGCGCGTGAGTCCAGCGCATGTCGTCGACATGGTCGACCTCCACCCGGTGCTGGCGACGCTCGGCCCACAGCATGATCACCCCACCCACCACCAGCGCGGCGGCAACGGTAATAGGGTTGAACAGGTACTCATGGATCAGGTCGGCGAACAACACGCCCAGGATCACTGCGGGAATGAAAGCGATCAGCAGGTTGGCGGTGAAGCGTCGCGCCGGCACCTGCGTGGGCAAGCCCAGTACCACGTCGAAGATCTTGCGCCGGAACTCCCACACCACCGCCAGGATGGCACCCAACTGGATGATGATGTTGAACGCCATGGCGCGTTCGCCACCGAAGTTGATCAGGTCGGCGACGATGATCTGGTGCCCGGTGCTCGAAATGGGCAGGAACTCCGTCAGCCCCTCTACCACGCCCAGGATGATCGCCTGCAAGGCACTCCACAAATCCATCTTTCCCCCAAATGCGACGCTGCGCGTGGCAGGCCGCTTGTTTTGATTGACACAATTGAGACCGCACGCGGCGCGTGCTTTTTACAGCGCAAGCGCTACCAAAGCCAGCTGAAATGCCCAGCCGCCTAAAGGTTTCATCTGGCGCGGCCGAAATCCTAGCAGAGCCTATGTTTCAAGGCTTGCGTTACCTGCAACTGAGGATGTCAAGAACGACGCATTAGCCGTTGGTCGAGTGGGGGCCCGCGACAAAGCATGCTTGGATGCCCTGGATAAAAAGAAAAAGACTGGAGTAACGCATCATGAAGACCCTGAGGTCGATGTCGATCAGCCGCCGCCTGTGGCTGATCCTGCTGGTGGCCGTGGCCATGCTGCTGGTGCTGGGCCTGCTGATGCTGCGCCAGCTCCATGGCGACCTGTACCAGGCAAAGGCCGAGAAGACCCGCCACGTGGTACAGACCGCCGCCGGCGTGCTGGCCCATTACCAAGGCCTGGAGGCTGCCGGCACACTGACCCGCGAGGCCGCACAGCAGCAGGCCCTGCAAGTGGTGCGCGGGCTGCGCTATGACCAGAACGACTATTTCTGGATCAACGACCTGCAACCGAAGATGGTCATGCACCCGGCCAACCCAAAGCTCGATGGCCAGGACCTCTCCGCCATCCGTGACCCCGACGGTTTCGCCGTCTTCAACGAGATGGTCGCCCTGGCCCGCAGCCAGGGCGCGGGGCCAGTCGACTATCGCTGGCCCAAGCCCGGCGCCAGTGAGCCGGTGGCGAAAACCTCGTATATACAGCTGTTCAAGCCCTGGGGCTGGATCATCGGTTCGGGGGTCTACATCGACGACGTGCAGGCCGAGTTCGCCAGGCAGTTGCGCGACGCCTCGCTGCTGGGCCTGGGCATCGCCCTGCTGATGGCCCTGCTGGTGATGCTGATCGCCCGCAGCATCGCCCGGCCACTGCAGGAGGCCGTGCAGGCCATGGGCAACATCGCCAGCGGCGAAAGCGACCTGACCCGGCGCCTGGACACCCATGGCCACGACGAGATCACCCAGCTGGGTGAGCACTTCAACCGCTTCAATGGCAAGTTGCAGGGCGTGATCGGTCAATTGCAGGGGGCGGCCCATGCCCTGGCCGAGTCGGCCGGCCATGTGGGTGACAACGCAGGCTCCGCCCAGGCCCGTAGCGCCCAGCAATCATTGCAGATGGACCAGGTCGCCACCGCCGTCAACGAAGTCACCTACGCGGTGCACGACGTGGCCAAGCACGCCGAGCAGGCCTCCAGCGAAATGCGCAATGCCCAGGCCCAGGTCGGCCACGGCCAGCAGGCGATCCACGGTAGCCTGCAGCAGATCGACCGGCTTTCGGCGACCATCGACCAGGCGGTACAGGTGATCCGCGAACTGGCCAGCCACAGCACGAAGATCGGCGGCGTGCTCGAGGTCATCCGCTCGATCGCCGAGCAGACCAACCTGCTTGCCCTCAACGCCGCCATCGAGGCCGCCCGCGCCGGTGAGCAGGGGCGCGGCTTCGCCGTGGTCGCCGACGAGGTGCGCCTGCTGGCCCAGCGCTCCGCCCAGTCGACCGCCGAGATCCAGACCATGATCGAGCACCTGCAGGGGCAGTCCGAAGCCGCGGTGCGGGCCATCGATACCAGCAGCGAAGCCTCGCGCCAGACCGTCGAGCAGGCCCGCGAGGCTGGCAGCAGCCTGGACGCCATCAACCATGCGCTGGGCAACCTGGGGGCGCTGAATGCCTCGATCGCCAGCGCCACCCTGCAGCAGTCGCATGTGGTCGAGGAAATCAACCGCAACGTCACCGAAACCGCCGACTTGTCGCAACAGACCGCCGAGGCCGCCCGCCAGTCCAGCGACGCTGGCGCGGCGCTTGGCCGCTTGAGCGAGGAACTGGAGCAGTTGCTGCGCCAGTTCAAGGTCTAGCAGGGCCTGGCAACGGGCAGCCCGGATGCTGCCCACCGCTTGAAGCGTGGCGCACGAAGCGGTTAGCATCGCGGCCTCTCTCCGCCCAAGGATCGCCGATGTCCGGCCTCGAACTCTTCGCCGCCGCGCTCGGCGTCATCGCCGTCTGGCTCACCGTCAAGCAAAACCCCTGGTGCTGGCCGATCGGGCTGGTGATGGTGGTGCTGTACAGCTGGATCTTCTACGAGGTCAAGCTGTACTCGGACATGCTCCTGCAACTGGTCTACGCTGTGCTGCAACTGTACGGCTGGTGGCAATGGACCCGGCCGGACCGGGTCGAGGACGCCCGCCAGGTAACCAGCCTGGCACCGATGACGATGTTCAAGGGCCTGGCGATCGGCCTGCTGGCCAGCCTGCTGCTGGGCGCCGCCATGGCCCACTGGACGGACGCTGCCCAGCCCTGGCTGGACGCAGCACTCACCGGTTTCAGCCTGGTGGCCCAGCTGTGGATGGCACAGAAGCGCCTGCAGTGCTGGGCGCTATGGGTGGTGGTGGATGTGGTCTTCGTCGGCCTGTTCCTCTACAAGGGCCTCTACCTCACCGCCGCGCTGTATGCCCTGTTCACCTTGATCGCCGTGCGCGGCTGGCTGGAGTGGCGCCGCGACCCGGCGCTGGCCAGCGCATGAAGGTCCTGGTGCTGTGCGGCCCGGAGTCCAGTGGCAAGAGCTGGCTGAGCGGCGAGATCCAGGCGCATTTCGGTGGCGTGCTGGTCGGAGAGTATGTCCGCCATTTCATGGAGCGCGAGCAGCGCGATACCTGCTACGCCGATATCCCCACCATCGCCCGTGGCCAACTCGCCTGGGAAGACCAGGGCCGGGCGCAGGCACCGGAATTGCTGATCCTCGACACCCACCTGCTGAGCAATATCCTGTGGAGCCGGGCACTGTTCGGTGATTGCCCTGAGTGGCTGGAACAGGCCATTCAGGCGCGCCATTACGACCTGCACCTGCTGCTGCGCCCCGAGGGCGTCGAATGGGTCGGGGACGGGCTGCGCTGTCAGCCACGGCTGGAAGAGCGCCAGGTGTTCTTCGACGACAGCCTGGCCTGGTTGCAACGCCACCGGCAGAACGTGCAGGTGATTGACGGCGACTGGTCGCAACGCAGCGCCACGGTGTTGAGCGTTGTACAGCGCCTGCTGGACGGCAAGTCCCCCACCTGCCCCACCGAATGTTAAGCCGCTGATACACCCTATGGGGCCATGCCCCCCGGATTTGCGCGCATTGCGCCAGATCCGGGGGTAGTGTCACGCCCGTGAAACACCCTCGACGAAAACCCGTCAGCGCCCGACTTCAATGGGCCCGACGGCTCATGGGGCGACTCTCTGTCTCAGCACTGATACACCAATCCATTGACGCACCAGCTCCAGCCCCACAACTGACTGATTCGAAAGCAATAACAAAAACCGGCACAGCTTCTGCTCTCCTTCTGGCAACGCGGCCCAGGCCCAACACGCCGAAGAAGGAATTGCCATCGTGGGGAAACTTGATAAAGGCAACGTCTGTCGTCTCCTGCTGATCGGATGCGCACTGGGTTCCAGCTTCAGTCTGCCAGCCCAGGCCGATAACGGGCTCGTCATCATTACCCGTGATGTGCAACCGCGCATCGCCACCCGTGCCCCGCTTGTGCCCGACCCCAACCCTGTCACCGTCAATACCAACCCGTCCGCGCACATACTCAAGCAGACCAACGAACTGAGCGACGGCGACTTCGCCAGTATCAGCAGCGGCGCAGGCATCAATACGCTGATCACCCAACAGACCAACAACATCGGGGCCAACATCGGCACCCAGACGCAACTGCCGAACATTGCCGGTGGGCGAGCCTCAGGCTCTGGCAATGGCATTGCCAACATGGTCAATTCGAACGTCCAGCAAGGTCTGGGCGCCCTGAAGATCCTCAGCGGGGGTCAGTGACATGAAGCATACGCTGCTGATCCTGGCCACGTTATGCAGTGCACCGGCCTTTGCCCAATCCCCCGTGATCAACAACGCCACCATCGACAGTTCAGGCGCACAGTACCAAGGCAACCTGGGCGTCAACCAGGCGGCCGGGGACCAACAACAGCAGGTCAACGCCCGGGCTATCGCTATCGGCCATGACGCCAACGCCAGCACCCAGATCCGCCAACGCTTGCGCACGCCTGTCGACCCCTCGATAGATGCTCGGTCCAGCATCCAGGGCGACGCCTTCAGCCACGGCAACGGCGTACTGGGCGTGAACCAGAGCGCCGGCGCCAGCAACCAGCAAGCCAACGCACTGCGCATCAGCGTCAGTGCCCAACCGCAAAGCATCGACGACAGCGTCCTTCTGCAACAGAACGTGGCGCTGATCAACAGCTCGGACTCAACTGCCCAGACACCCGGCCATCGCCAGGTCAGCACCAGCGACCAGGCATTCACCGGTAGCCGTGGCGTGGTGCAGTTGAATCAGAGTGCAGGGGTGGGAAACCGAACGGCCAACACCCTGAGCATCCGGGTCGCAGATTGACCCAAACAGGTAACAACAACACTTAACCTAAAACAAAGTACGGAGAACCACCATGAAACCCTCGATGGCACTCAAGCCTCTGGTTTTCGCAATTGCTGCGATCATGGCTGTGGCTGTACAAGCTGGGCAGAATGATCCACGTGGCGGCCACAACAATGGCCATAACAATGGCCACAACAACGGTCATCACACCCCTCCTCCTACCAAGATCCCGGTATATGCAACCGCCAATGCCTGGGACAAGCAAAGCAGCACCAACAACCGCATCAACAATGAAGGCACGGTGAACGAAGCCGAAATGAGCAGCTCGGCCTCCGGCACCAGCGGCAACGTGGGTGTCAACGTCGCGGCCGGCGCCGGCAACCAGCAGGACAACGCCGCCGCCATCGCCAACGCCGGCGCCGACTCGAGCCTGGACAACAGCTTCGTGTTCGGCTCCGCCTCGGCCACCGCCGACGTACGCCAGTACAGCAACAACAACAAGGTCAACAATTACGGCACCACCAACTCCGGCATCATGAGCGGCTCGGGCAACAACGGCAGCGGCAACATGGGCATCAACATTGCCGGTGGCGACCTGAACCAGCAGAAAAACACCATGGCCATTGCCAACTCCAATGCGCCACTGGGTAATGCCACCGCCACCGCCTCTGCCGACCAGAATGGTCCAGGCCTGGTAGTGAACAACAGCGCCGACCGCACCTACCGGGTCGATACGCTGACCTTCACCACCACGAAAAGTGGTAGTGCCTCGTACGACAAGGACTCCAGCTACAGCAAGGAAGGCAGCTCGTCTTCGAGCTGGGAGGCGGCCGGAGCCAACAGCTGGAACGCCAGTGGCTCGAAGAGCTCCGACGCCAGCGGTTCGCGCAGCCACGAATCGAGTGCTTCGGCTAGCGGCTCTCTGAACGCTTCGCTGGATGCCTCGGCAAGCGGCAGTGTGACCCAGACACAAGACTTCGGCCGCCACGAGCGCAGCCGCACCGACTCGTTCGATGCATCGCTGAACGCTTCGATCGACGCTTCGTATGACAAATCGCACGAGAAGTCCTCCAGCTCCTCGTTCGAGAAGGCTTACGACTCTTCGTTCGAAAAGGCCTACGACTCTTCGTACGAAAAATCGGGCAGCAAAGCTTCCGAATTTGCCAAGTCCGGCTCGAAGAGCTTCAGCGAGTCCAGCTCGTACGACCTGAGCAACACCGTGTCGTTCCAGGTGCTGACCCCTACCGGTTGGGCTAACCCTGTGACCAACACCGCAACCCTCAGTGGCTCGGTGAACGGTGGCAGCGGCAACCTCGGCGTCAACGTCGCAGCCGGTGTGGGCAACCAGCAGAGCAACTCGCTGGCCATCTCCAACACCTCGTTCTGAGCGCTGTAACCGTAAGGCCCCCTTCGGGGGGCCTTTCTTCAACAGGACCAGGGAGCAAGACCATGCGGATGATCGCCTTGGCGTTTTTGCTGTGCATGGCAAGCTACAGCGAAGCGGCGCAGATGCCGCTTTCGGTTTTGCCGGGGGGCGCGGTGATCTACAAGCCCATCCAGAGCATCCGTGAGCGCAAGTTCGCCGACCTGGTGCAACAGAAGACCGATTTCAGTTGCGGCGCCGCGGCGCTGGCAACCATCCTGCGCCAGGCCTACTGGCTGGACGTGGACGAACAACACATCATCGAAGGCATGCTGGCTCACGCCGACCAGGACCTGGTACGGGTGCAGGGCTTCTCCATGCTCGACATGAAACGCTACGTGGAAAGCCTGGGCATGCGTGCGCGCGGCTACCGGGTCGCTGCCGAAACCCTGAACAGCGTGCGTATACCCGTGGTGGTGCTGATGGACATCCGTGGCTACAAGCACTTCGTGGTCATGCAACGGGTCGACAAGGGCTGGGTCTATATCGGCGATCCGGTCCTGGGCCACAAGCGCTACAAGGTCGAGGACTTCCTCAAGGGCTGGAACGGCATCATCTTCGCCGTGATCGGCCAGGGTTACGACAAGACCAATGCCTTGCTCGACCCTCCTCTGCCGCTGAGCGCCAAGGGCCGGATCAACAACTTTACCCCGGTCAAGGACGCTGACCTGATGGACTTCGGCTTCATCCGCAGCGACTTCTTCTAATGACAATCAAGCACGACGCTCCGGGAGCATCCCATGAAGACTCCAGCATGGCTCACCCTGATCTGTCTGGCAGCCGCCCTGCCCCTCCAGGCAGAAACGTTCAAGCCCATTGAACTGAAAGACCAGGAGCTGGCGAACCTGCGCGGGCGCTATGTAATGCCGGGGCGGATCATCAGTTTCGGCGTGGTCATGACCAGCACCTGGCAAAACGCGAGTGGCGATGTCATCGGCGCCAAGACCTCGATGCAGGTCCAGCAATCGACCATCAAACCGCAATTCTACGTGTCGATGATCGACAAGAAAGGCTCCGGCGCTGCCAACGCGCAAGGCGCCGGCAGCGTCACGGGCGGCGCGGGCCTGAACACGACCGACGGTGTTACCCAGGTAGTGCGCGCCGCCGGCGACAACAATACCGCTTACAACAACGTCGATATCAACGTCACCAAGGCCAACCAGGCACCCGATACGCCACAGCAGGGCCAGGTACTGGCAGCAGGCTCCACACTGGTTGGCAGCAACGGCGCCGGCTCGCTGAGCGTATCGGCCAGCGGCACCGGCGTGCAGCTCGACGTGGTGGCCAACAACAACCAGGGCAGTGCCCTGCAACGCATCGCCCAGGGCGGGTTGATGCAGAACGCGACATTGCTCGGCAATGGCAACCAGGTCAGCAACCTGACGGCCCTCAACGTCGTGCTGCGCGACAACGTGCCTGATGCCGCGCTGAACGGCAATCTTGACCAGCTCAAAGGCCTTCGCGCTCTCGGATACTGATCTACGCTGACTCTCATCGTATGTAGTCTGAAGGGACGGCTAACCCATGCACCGATCGTTGACGTTCAGAGCTGTAGTCTGTCTGAGTACCTTGGCACCCGCGACATTGCTCTACGCAGCTCCGGACCCTCAGGTCGAGGCACTGAAGCAGGAGCTGCGAGAGCTCAAGCAACGCTACGAAGCCCAACAGAACGCGCTGATGGTGCTCGAACAGCGCGTGCGGCAAGTAGAAGAGACCCCGGCGGCGCCGCCGCCCAGGCGCCTGACAAGGTCCCCCTCGGAACCGGCCAAAGGCGCCCAGACGGTTGCGTCAGGCACCCCTGGCAATGCAGGCAGCTCCTATGGTCAATCGCTAAAGGACGACTCCGAGCCTGCGCAAAGTGTTTCCAACCTGTATGACGAAGCCAGCGGCTTCTTCGGCGGCGGCAAGTTCAGCGTCGAGACCGGCGTGACCTATACCCACTACGACACTCGCGCCCTGACCCTCAACGGTTTCCTCGCCCTGGACTCGATCTTCCTTGGCAACATCAACCTCGACCGCATCAAGGCCGATAACTGGACACTGGACCTGACAGCCCGCTACAACCTGGACCAGCGCTGGCAGTTCGACATCAACGTGCCGATCGTCTACCGGGAGTCGACCTATTCTTCAGGCGGCGTAAGCGGTGTGGGCTCCACCGCCTCCGATGCCACGGTAACCCGAGACCCCGCCATCGGCGACATCAACGTGGGGGTAGCCTACAAGTTCCTCGACGAGTCGGAAAACTGGCCCGACGCGGTCGCGACCCTGCGGGTCAAGGCCCCCACCGGCAAGGACCCTTACGGTATCAAGCTCATCAGGGATACGGCCAACGACAACCTGGCGGTGCCTGAAAGCCTGCCCACCGGCAATGGTGTCTGGTCGATCACACCGGGGATTTCGCTGGTCAAGACGTTCGACCCGGCCGTTCTCTTCGCCAGCCTGTCCTACACCTACAACATGCAGGACTCGTTCAGCGACATCAGCCCGGAAGTCAACAGCAAGGTACCAGGCGACGTGAAACTCGGAGATTCCTGGCAGATCGGCGGGGGTATCGCCTTCGCCCTGAACGAGCGGATGAGCATGTCGTTCTCGGTCACCGACCAGTTCGCCAGCAAAAGCAAGATCAAACGCGATGGCGGCGACTGGCAGTCGATCACCAACAGCGACTACAACGCGGCCAACTTCAACGTCGGCCTGACGTTCGCCGCCACCGACAACCTGACCATCGTCCCCAACCTCTCCATCGGTTTGACCGAAGACTCGCCGGACTTCTCGTTCAGCCTGAAATTCCCCTACTACTTCTGACCGCACCGGGCCCGCGCACGGGCCCGGCATTTGGTTACCGGTTTTGTAGCATCCGACTTTCCCGGCACCAGCCTGTTATCATCCGGCACAATTTTGTGACGGTTTAATGGCATTAAGGAAAGTTTCGTGAACAACCTGCTCGGTCACCCTCGCGCCCGCCTTGCCGCCCTGGCAATCCTGGTGCTGGTGATACCCCTGACCGCGCGCGCCCTGCTGGGCTGGTCCAACCCCTTCGGCTATCTGTCCGACCTCGCCATCGGCAGCCTGTTGGTCCTGCTCCTGCTGCGACGTCCCTGGTGGCTGGCCCTGCCGCTGCTGTTGGCTTGGGGCGGCCTGTGGGTGGCATCCGCCGAGCTGGTCAGCGCCGTCGGCAGGCTGCCCACGGTCGACGACCTGAGCTACCTGATCGACCCGCAGTTCATGGAGAACTCCACCGGCGGCGGACTGGCCCATGCCTGGCTCCCCGCCCTGCTGGTCACCGGCCTTGGCGCCTGGCTGGCGAGCGTATGGCGATCGCCCGCCAGCGCGTCATTGCCACGGCGACTCTGGGCCGTGCCCCTGGCTCTGTTCGGCCTGCACTGGGGCGGCCAGCAACTGGCCCCCTCGGACGCCGACCAATGGCGCCAGTACGGCCTCACCCACCAGGCGCTGTCGACGGCAGTGGGCAAGGTGCAGCATCAGGCCTTGAGCCGTATGGGCCGGGTGCCGGCAGTCACGGCGCTGTCCAGCGCCGGCCTTACCCAGTCCGACCTCAATGGCGTCAAGCTGCTCGACGCAGCGGGCAAGGCACGCAACCTGCTGATCATCACCGTCGAGGGCATCCCCGGCGCTTACCTGCGCCCCAACCGCGAGGCACTGGGCAGCCACTACCAGCAGGACCTGATGCCCCGTCTCAGCCAGTGGGCCGAGCGCGGCATGAACACCCCCGACTATGTATTGCACACACACCAGACCATTCGCGGCCTGTACGCGATGCTCTGCGGCGACTATGACAAGCTGGCCAACGGCACGCCCAAGGGGGTCGAGCTGCTGACCCAGCAGCAACGCAACCAGGCCTGTCTGCCGGCCCAGCTGCGCGAGGCCGGCTTCGCCACCCATTACCTGCAAGGCGCCGGGCTGCGTTTCATGGCCAAGGACCGGATCATGCCCCACATCGGCTTCGACACGGTGCATGGGCTGGAGTGGTTCGCCAACGACAACTACCTGGAATTCCCCTGGGGCAAGGATGATCGCGCCTTCTTCGAAGGTGCGCTCGACTACGTCGCCGAGCTGCGCAAGCAACCAAAACCCTGGATGCTCACCCTGCTCACGGTCGGCACCCACCAGCCCTATTCGGCGCCGGAGGCCTATCTGCAACGCTTCGATACGCCCAAGCAGGCTGCGGTGGCCTACCTCGACGATGCCCTTGGCAGCTTCCTCGACGGTCTCGCGCGCCAGGGCGTTCTGGAAGACACCCTGGTGATCGTCACCTCCGACGAATCCCACGGCATCGATGGCGTGCGCCTGGCCTCGGCGTGGGGCTTCAACCTCACGCTCGCACCGGAGCAGGCCCAACTGCCCAGGCTCAAGCAGGGCACCTACGGCCACGTCGACCTGAGCACCTCGCTGCTCGACTACTTTGCCCTGCCAATCCCTGCGGCCTTGGCCGGCCGCTCGCTGTACCGCGACTACGACAGTGGCCGCGAGATGATTTCCTACACCAATGGCATGCTGCGCTACCACGACGGCCAGGGCACCCTCAGCGAGTGCGATTTCCAGCAACGCTGCCGACGCTATGCAAGCCCCGGTTTCATCGCCGACCAGGCCAGGTTCCTCGGCCGTGGCGAAGACACGCTCGGACCGCAGATCAACCTGTTGGCCACGAGCCTCGACCAATCGCTGCTGCAGACGCCGCTCAACCTGCGCTACCAGTTCGGCGGTCCCTCCCCCATCGCCCTGGCTGAGCGCATCAAGGATGACTGGGCCGACAACCTGATCGGCGCGCAATACCTGGAGATGCCCGAAGGCACCCGCACCCGGGTACGTCTCAAGGTACGAGCGCTGGACCCCCGCCACGCCGCGTACATCCGGCTCAAGGCCAAGGAGCTTGAGCAAGATGTGCAGCTTGGCTTACCCGAAGAGATTCGGGTAACGGCCGACGAGCCGCTGGAAATGCAGTTCGACTTCGACAACCCCACCGTGCGCAAGGCGTTTTCCTTCCACCTGTTGGGGTATGGGGGCGGCGAGGTGGAGGTCAGCGACTTCAGCGTGATCACCGAGCTGCCCGACGAGCCGGAGACGATGGAGGAACTGGCGGATGGGCATCTTGCCCAGTCGAGCTGAGGCCCCGCAATCGGGAGCGTGGTTGCTCAACGAATCTGGTGCTTGTGCAACAACCGGTAGAACGTCGGCCGCGACACACCCAGCACCTTGGCCGCGATACTCAGGTTGTCGCTGTGCCGGTTCAGCACATCGCACAACGCCTGCCGCTCGGCGCGGTGCTTGTAGTCCTCCAGCGTGCCCAGCGGCTGGTCCTGCTCCTGCAGGTCCTGCAAACCCAGGTCCTGGGCCTCGATCTGCCGGCCTTCGGCCAGCACCAGGCCACGCCGAACCCGGTTGGCCAACTCGCGCACATTGCCCGGCCACTCGTGCCGGCCCATGGCCGCCAAGGCACCGTCGCTGAACGAACGTGGCCGCCTACCCGTCTCGGCGCTGTAGAACTGCGAGAAATGGCTGGCCAGCATCGACAGGTCGCCATGCCGGTCACGCAGTGGCGCGGTCACCACTTGCAAAACATTCAGGCGGTAGTACAGGTCTTCGCGAAACCGCGCCAAGGCGATGGCCTTTTCCAGGTCCACATGGGTCGCCGCCAGAACCCTGACGTCGACGGCGATGGGTTGATTGCCGCCCACCCGTTCGATGTGCTTTTCCTGAAGAAAGCGCAGCAGATTTGCCTGCAGTTCCAAAGGCAGGTCACCGATCTCGTCGAGAAACAGGGTGCCACCATTGGCCGCTTCGATGCGCCCCACCTTGCGCTGGTGAGCCCCGGTGAAGGCGCCCTTTTCATGGCCAAACAGCTCGGACTGGATCAGGTGTTCCGGTATGGCCCCGCAATTGATGGCAATGAACGGTTTGTCCCAGCGTTGTGATTGCCGGTGCAGGGTGCGCGCCACCAGTTCCTTGCCGGTTCCGCTTTCGCCACGGATCAGCACTGGCGACTCGGTCGGCGCCAACTTGCCGAGCAACTTGCGCAACTCGCGGATTGGCCGGCTTTCGCCCAGCAGTTCATGTTCGGGTTCATCCACCCGCACCGCGCCCTTGCCGCGCAGGCGTGCCATGCCAAAGGCACGGCCCAGGGTGACCTGCACCCGGGAGACATCGAACGGCAACGTATGGAAGTCAAAAAACCACTCGCAGACGAAATCTCCGACATTCTGCAGGCGCAGTTCCTCGGCGCTGAGCACGGCGATCCACTCGGTATTGCTGCGCTTGATCAGGTCCTTGACCGCTTCGGGGTGCAGCAGGTGCGAGGCTTGCAAGCGCACCAGGCCAACGTCGCAGGGCTGCTCCAGTGCGGCCTCGAGCGTGCAACTTCGGACATCCCAGCCGACACTGCACAAGCCCGGCAACAGGCGGTGGCAATCGTCGCAGGGGTCGACGATCAGCAGGCGGCGGTGGGATGCAGGTTCAAGCATGACCTTTCCTTGGCGCCAGTTATTGGTTTTTTACCTATAAACAGACAGTTGCGACGCCCGAATTAACAGTAGCAATGAACTTGACGCTCCCCACTACCGTTGGTCAGCCCGCCAGCCGTGTGCCCGGCACACTCGGGAATTATCTCAACCCTTGCGCGTCTGAGGCGGGAGCGACAAGCACGGACGAATGAATCGTCAATAAAAAATTTCAAAACCTTGTGACTTGAACCCTGACCTGGAGCATCAGTACAAATAACCCCGCGCTGTAGAGTGTTCAGGAATAACACCGCGGAACAATATTTCGCTGTTTGGGACCATGAGAGAGACCGAACCATGAATGCCCCGCTCCGTGTCAACGAAGCACTGCTGATCGCCGACCACGCCTTCGAACCCTTCCAGTGCGTAGCCTGGGATGCACCCAACGGTACCGGTGAGCTGAGCCTGGCAGTGATCGACCGGACCAGCACCCGTATCGGCAGCAAACAAGTGTCCTCGCGCGTCTATTCCGACCCTGCGCAATGGGCCAGTTTGATCGAGGAAGTGCGCGCCGAACTGTCCGGCAAAGGTTACGACCTGCAACCCTGGTCGATGCCAAAGTAACAAGACTGCCTGTTACAAAGTGCGTGGCCGCCACGCACTTTGGTAACTTTCCCCGAATACGGGGATAACTTTTTCAATTGCGACATCCTGTCGCAGCCACCTGCTTAACTGAGCACGCTGAACTGCTCGATATGCCGATATTCGGCATGCAGTTGTTCGGCAATTTGTCGTGCGCGGCCCACGCGCACCGCCGCCATTTCCATATCCACCAGCAACGTGTTGCACGGTAACGGCTGCAACTGTGCTTCCTGCTGCAGGCGACCATCGGTCAGCACCAGGCAACGCTGGGTCTCCAGGGGCAGGCGCTTGCTCCGCGCCAGCAGCCAGTGGCGCGCCTCCTCCAGCGCCGCCGGCAACGGCGTACCGCCGCCAGCCCCCAGCGCCTGCAACCAGGGCTGCAACGCCGCCGAGGCCTTCAGGCCATGCCGTTGCCATTGCGGCTTGTCGCCACTGGCCGTGAGCAAGGCCAGGCGGGCCCGTTGCCGATAGGCCTCATCGAACAATCCGGCCAGCAGGCCCTTGGCCTGGGACAGTGCCTGGTTGCGGCGGGTGGAAGCCGATGCATCCACGACCACCAGCCAGAGCTCCGGCGCCTGGGCCTGACGTTGTTGCCAGCACAGCTCACGGCGCAGGCGCGGCCGCCCCTTGAGCAAGGTCGCCAGCCAGGCAATGCGGCCAGTCTCGGCCGCACGCGGGCGACCCCGGGTGCTACCTGTCAAATTGCCGGCACGGGGTCTGGCATCCGCCGCCTGGGCATGGCGCAAGCGGATGCTCAGGGCTTTTTTGCCCAGTTCGGTACCTCGCGGCGTACGCCCGTCGCCACCGGCTGGGGCGGCAACGCGCCCCAGTCGCCCTGCCCGCCTTGCGTTTGCGGCGGCCGAGGTGGCTCGCCCGCCGTGGCGGCCTGCGCTTGCGGTGCGTGGGCGCGACGGCGATGGCGCAAGGCAAACTCGGCCACCGCCTCCACATCCGCTTCCTCGATCACCGTACTGCCACGCCAGGCGGCGTGGGCCCGTGCCGCACGCAGCCAGACCAGGTCGGCGCGCATGCCGTCCACCCCGGCGGCAAAGCAGCGCTCGGTGATCAAGGCCAGGGCCTGGTCGTCCAAGGGGATCGATGCCAATTGCTCGCGCGCGGCCTGGCAACGCTGGCGCAGCGCGGTCTGCTGGGGCGCCCACTGGGTACAGAACGCCTGTGGGTCGTTGTCGAAGGCCAGCCGACGGCGAATGATCTGCTGCCGTGCCTCGGGCGCGGGCAGGCCCTCCAAGGCCACGTTCAGGCCAAACCGGTCGAGCAGTTGCGGCCGCAGCTCGCCCTCCTCCGGGTTCATGGTACCGATCAGCACGAACCGGGCGGCGTGCCGATGGGAGATGCCATCGCGCTCGATGCGATTGGTCCCGCTGGCAGCTACATCCAGCAGCAGGTCCACCAAGGGATCGGGCAGCAGATTCACTTCATCGACGTACAGTACGCCACCGTCGGCATGGGCCAGCACACCCGGCGAGAACCGCGCCTGGCCCTGGCTCAAAGCGGCATCGAGGTCGAGGGTGCCGACCAGACGTTCTTCGGTCGCCCCCAGTGGCAGGGTCACGAACGGCCCGCCGCCCAGCAGGTCGGCCAGGCCCCGTGCCAGGGTGCTCTTGGCCATGCCCCGAGGGCCTTCGATCAGTACGCCACCGATTTTCGGGTCGATCGCGGTCAGGCACAGGGCCAGCTTGAGGTCGTCGGCGCCGACCACGGCGGCCAGGGGGAATTGTACGGGTTCGCTCATGTTCAGCTGTCTTCCTCGCCGGCGAGCAACTGCTGCTCGAGGCTCTCGCGATAGTCGCCCGGCTCCTGCCACAACCCGCGCTGCTGGGCTTCCAGCAAGCGCTCGGTAAGGTCGCGCAGGGCTTCGGGGTTGTGCTCGCGCATGAAATCACGGGTGGCCGGGTCGAGCACATAGGCGTCGGCCAGGCCCTGATAATGATGGTCGTCGATCAGGTGGGTGGTGGCGTCGAAGGCAAACAGGTTGTCGACCGTCGCCGCCAGCTCGAATGCACCTTTATAGCCATGACGCTTGGCGCCGTCGATCCATTTCGGATTGAGCGCGCGGGCACGGATCACTCGGTTGAGTTCTTCCTTCAGGGTCCGCACCCGCGGCCGGTCGGCCTGGCTGTGATCGCCGTGGTAACTGGCCCGCGAGGTGCCGGCCAGGGTTTCGGCGGCCGCCAGCATGCCGCCCTGGAACTGGTAGTAGTCGTTGGAGTCGAGCAGGTCGTGCTCGTGATTGTCCTGGTTCTGCAGCACCGCCTGTACCTGCGCCAGGCGCTGGGCGAATGCGGCGCGGGCCGGCGTGCCCTCGTCGCTGGCGCCGTAGGCGTAGCCACCATGGTTGAGGTAGACCTCGGCCAGGTCGTCGCGGCTGTGCCACAGGCGCCCGTCGATGGCGTTCTGCACGCCCGCTCCGTACGCCCCCGGCTTGGCTCCGAACACCCGCCAGCCGGCCTGCCGCGCCGCCTGCTCCAGCGCCATGCCGGCGCCGAGCAACGCTTCACGCTCGGCGCGTACCCGGGCGGCCAGGGGGTTCAGGTCGTCCGGCTCGTCCAGCGCGGCCACTGCCTGCACCGCGGCGTCGAACAGGCGGATCAGGTTGCCGAAGGCGTCACGGAAGAAACCCGACACCCGCAGCGTCACATCCACCCGCGGCCGGTCGAGCAGGCTCAATGGCAGGATCTCGAAGTCGTCAACCCGCTGGCTGCCGGTGGCCCACACCGGACGCACGCCCATCAGCGCCAGGGCCTGGGCGATGTCGTCGCCACCGGTGCGCATGGTCGCCGTGCCCCACACCGACAGACCCAGCTGCCGCAAGTGGTCGCCGTGGTCCTGCAGGTGGCGCTCGAGGATCAGGTTGGCCGAGGCGAACCCCAGGCGCCAGGCCGTGGTGGTCGGCAGGTTGCGCACATCGACGGTGTAGAAGTTACGCCCGGTGGGCAGCACGTCCAGGCGGCCACGGCTGGGCGCGCCACTGGGCCCGGCCGGGACGAAACGCCCGGCCAGCGCGGCCAGCAGGCCGTCGATCTCGGCGGCGCCACAGGCGTCCAGGTCCGGCGCGATCTGTTCGACCAGCGCCTGCAACACCTCGCGTACCGGTGCCCAGCCATCTTCATCCGGCAACGCCGCAGCCCCTTGCAATGCCTGCTCGATCAATGTCAGCGCCAGCCACTCCAGGCGCTCACGGGTATCACCACAGGTGCGCCATGCGCTGCTGTCGACTTGTAGCAGCAGGCCAGGGCGCGGCCCGTCCCAGGGCTGTCCCAGGTCGCAGTCCA
Source organism: Pseudomonas sp. 2848 (assembly GCF_003253945.1). Classification (NCBI taxonomy): domain Bacteria; kingdom Pseudomonadati; phylum Pseudomonadota; class Gammaproteobacteria; order Pseudomonadales; family Pseudomonadaceae; genus Pseudomonas; species Pseudomonas sp. 2848. The sequence continues at coordinate 417,250 of NZ_QKZD01000004.1, read as the reverse complement.
ACGGATCGAAGCCCAACGCCAAGGCCTTGGCCAGCACGCGAATCAGGCTGGCGTTACCGCCCTTGCCATCTCCCCGCGCCACCCGCACCAGGGCCAGCAGCGTGTCGCTGCGCAGGCGCCCCTGGGGCGACTGGCCGAACACATGCAGGCCATCGCGGATCTGCGACTCCTTGAGGTCGCACAGGTAGGTATCCAGGCGCGGCAACCACACCGCAGCATCCTCCAGCTGCCCTTCAAGCTGCAGTTCACGGTCGATGTGGTTGGCCTTGACCAGTGCGAGGATGTCGCGCTGCAACTCGTTGGCGCGACGTGGATCGAGCAGCTGCGCTTCGTAGTACTCGTCGGCCAGCTGTTCCAGGTGACGCAGCGGGCCATAGGTCTCGGCGCGGGTCAAGGGCGGCATCAGGTGGTCGATGATCACCGCCTGGGTGCGTCGCTTGGCCTGGGCGCCCTCGCCTGGGTCATTGACGATAAATGGATAGATGTTGGGCAGCGGCCCGAGCAACGCGTCCGGCCAGCATTCGGCGGACAGCCCAACGCCCTTGCCCGGCAGCCATTCCAGGTTGCCGTGCTTGCCGACATGGATCAACGCATCGGCGGCGTAGCCGTTGCGCAACCAGAAGTGGAACGCCAGGTAGCCGTGCGGCGGCACCAGGTCCGGGTCGTGGTACACGGCGCTGTGGTCCACCTGGTAGCCCCGCGCCGGCTGGATGCCGACGAAGGTCAGGCCGTAGCGCAAGCCGGCGACCATCATGCGCCCGCTGCGGAACATCGGGTCCTGCTCGGGCGGCCCCCAGCGCTCCAGCACGGCGCGCTGGTTGGCCTCGGGCAACGCGGCGAAGGCGCTGTGGTAGTCGGCCAGGGCCAGGCTCTGGGCGCAAGGGCGCTGGTCAAGGTGATCGAGGTCGTTGGTGACACCGCCGAGCAACTGGTGGATCAACTCGGTGCCGCTGTCGGGCAGGCCGGCTACCGGATAACCCTGCGCCTGCAGGGCCTTGAGGATATTCAACGCGGCGCCTGGGGTGTCGAGGCCGACACCATTGCCGATGCGCCCGTCGCGGGTCGGGTAGTTGGCCAGCACCAGGGCCACACGCTTCTCCTGGTTGTCCAGGCGCGCCAGTGTCACCCAGCGCCGCGCCAGCTCGGCGACGAAATCCATGCGTTCGGGGTGGGCGCGGTAGCAGACCACGTCGGACTGGCTGCGCTCACTGCGCCAAGCCAGGTCCTTGAAGCTCACCGGCCGGGTGATGATGCGCCCGTCCAGCTCGGGCAAGGCGATGTGCATTGCCAGGTCGCGGGCGCCGAGGCCCTGCTCACTCTGCTCCCAGCCGGGCTGGTTGTCCTGGGCGCAGATCGCCTGCAACACCGGCACATCGCGGCGCAATGGGCGCAGATTGGGCTGTTCGGGGCTGGACAGGGCAAAACCTGTGGTGTTGATCACCACCTCGGCCTGCACTTCGTCGAGCCAGGCCTCGACCTGGTCCAGGCAGGCGCGTTCCTTGAGGCTGGCCACGGCGATCGGTAACGGATTCAAGCCGCAAGCCTGCAGGCGCTGGCAGAACACATCGATGAACGCGGTGTTGGCTGCCTGCAGGTGGGAGCGGTAGAACAGCAGCGGTGCCACCGGGTACTCCGGATGCCATTCGGCGTACCAGTCCTCGAGCCGTGCGGTGGCCTTGGCCGGGTGATAGACCACCGTGCGCGGCAAGGCCTGCGGCTCGTCCCAGGGGTAGGCGCGCCCCAGCCACTGGCTGGCCAGGCAGTTGAACAGGTTCAGTGCATTGGCCTTGCCACCCTGGCGCAGGAAATGCCAGAGGCGCTCGGCCTGTTCGCCACATACCGTGCCCAGGCCGGTCAGCTCCGGGTCGGGACGGTCGTCGCCGGGTACCAGGATCAGCTGTACGCCACGGGCGGCCAACTCGACCAGTTGTTCGACACCATAGCGCCAGTAACCGACACCGCCATGCAGCGACACCAGGATCACCTTGGCATGGCGCAGCACCTGGTCGACATACAGGTCGACCGAGGCATGGTTCTGTACCTGCATCGGATTGGCCAGGCGCACACTGGGGAAATCCGCCGGCAACTGCTCGGCGGTTTCGGCAAGCAGCGCCAGGTGTGAATCACCGCTGCAGAGGATCACCAGTTCGGCGGGGGTCTGGCCGAGGTCGGCGATGCTGTCGTCCGGCACAAAGCCGCCGGGCTGGGTCCGCAGCAGGTGCATGGGTCAGGCGCCCAGGGCCTGGCGCAGGCGCGCTTCCAGCTGGGTCGCGTCCAGGTCCTGGCCGATCAGCACCAGGCGGGTGATCCGTGGCTCCTCGCTGCGCCATGCACGGTCGAAATGCTTGTCGAAGCGGGTGCCCACGCCCTGGATCAGCAGGCGCATCGGCTTGCCGGGAATGGCGGCGAAGCCCTTGGCGCGCAGGATGCCAAACTCGGTGACCAGTTGCGTCAAGGCATCGAGCAACAGGCTTTCGTCAGCCTCGGGCAGGTCGATGGAGATCGAGTCAAAGGCGTCGTGGTCATGGTCGTCATGGTCATCGCCGTCGTGATGGCTGTCGTGGTGGGTGCGGCGGCCATCGATATGCGCCTCGGACTCGGCGCCCACGCCCAGCAGCACCTCCAGCGGCAGGCGACCACTGCTTGCCTCGATCACCTTGACCGCCGGCGGCAGTTCCTCGGCCACTTCGGCACGGACCTTGGCCAGGCCCTCGGCATCGATCAGGTCGGCCTTGTTCAGTACCACCAGGTCGGCGCTGGCCAGTTGGTCGGCGAACAGTTCGTGCAGCGGCGACTCATGGTCGAGATTAGGGTCGAGCTTGCGCTGGGCGTCGACCTGGTCCGGGTAGGCGGCAAAGGTGCCGGCGGCCACGGCCGGGCTGTCGACCACGGTGATCACCGCGTCGACCGTGCAGGCGTTGCGGATTTCCGGCCACTGGAAGGCCTGTACCAGCGGCTTGGGCAAGGCCAGGCCGCTGGTTTCGATAAGGATATGGTCGAGGTCGCCGCGGCGCGCCACCAGCTCGCGCATCACCGGGAAGAACTCCTCCTGCACGGTGCAGCACAGGCAGCCGTTGGCCAGCTCGTAGACGCGGCCGTTGGCCTCTTCCTCGGAGCAGCCGATGCTGCACTGCTTGAGGATTTCGCCATCGATGCCAAGCTCGCCGAACTCGTTGACGATCACCGCGATGCGGCGGCCCTGGGCGTTGTCGAGCATATGGCGCAGCAAGGTGGTCTTGCCCGAGCCGAGGAAGCCGGTAACGATGGTGACGGGAAGCTTGGCCAGTGTTTTCATGTCGCGATGCCCTTGGCAGCAATGGCGCGGGCATGCAGGACGACAGCCACGGCCCGTGTCGGCCTGGCGGGTTCGCCACCGGATCACCCCGCCCGGTTGAAAGTCGAAAACGTTGCGAGGCAGGTCTCCTGGCTTGCACCGCCGGCCGTCAAAGCCAGTGGGATGGCGCCTTCCCGCGCGTGCGCAGTGGCTGTGCCGATCCGTCATCAGTGCCTACAGTTGCGGGGGCAGCCGCGGCTTGTACCGCGTTCCCGTCTTAGCCCGGGCCAGCGCCCGGGAACCTCGAACCGGCAAGGCTACGCAGTGCCTGCCTGGCGGTCAACCGCCGCGGCGATTGACGCAGGCCCGGCCCCGTGATTTGCTAGCGCATTGCGTTCAGGTGCCCCCAACGGGGGTGAAACGGGAAACCGGTGCGTCGCGCCTCCTTGAAGGGGGCGACAAGGCCGGTGCTGCCCCCGCAACGGTAAGCGAGAGAAGCGTCCAGACCACTGTGCTCAGCGTGCGGCATGGGAAGGTGGCGTTTGATCGATGGAGCCCCGCTCCACCTCGCCAGCCCGGAGACCGGCCTGACATGCTTGCAGAACACCCCGCGGTGGGCGGGCGCTGTCGTATCACCTGGGCCAGCCGCGCCCGGGGGCGTCGCGCCTGCCCGTTGCCACAACAAAAGCAGCAGAGGAACGCGTCATGCCCATCACCCACGCCAAACCCAGTATCGCCACCCCCGTCAGTCTCAGCCAGCGCCTGATCGTCGCGATCGGCGCCAGCCTGCTGGGCCTGTGCCTGGTGTACTTCGCCGGTTTCTCGCACATCGAAGCGGTGCACAACGCCGCCCACGACACCCGCCACAGCGCCGCCTTCCCTTGCCACTGAGTACGCCCGCATGATCACGCGCATCGCCCGTACCGCGGGTTTCAGCGGCCTGCTCGCCGCCCTGCTGCTGACCCTCCTGCAAAGCTTCTGGGTCGCCCCGTTGATTCTCCAGGCGGAAACCTATGAAACCGCCGCCCCCGCCGTCGAACAGCATGAACATGGCGAGGCCGCAGCGCCCCATGAGCACAGCGCCGAGGCCTGGGCGCCCGAAGATGGCTGGCAACGTATCCTGTCCACCACGGGCGGCAACCTCGTGGTCGCCGTCGGCTTCGCCCTGATCCTCGCCGCACTGTACAGCCTGCGCGCCCCGGGCCGCGTGGCCACCGGCGCACTGTGGGGCCTGGCGGGCTTCGCCGTGTTCTGCCTGGCGCCGACCCTGGGCCTGCCACCGGAACTGCCTGGCACCGCCGCCGCCGACCTCGGCCAGCGCCAGACCTGGTGGATCGGCACCGCCGCCGCCACCGCCGCCGGCCTGGCGTTGCTGGTGTTCGCCCAGCACTGGCTGTTCAAGGTGCTCGGCGTCGCCCTGCTGGTGATCCCGCACCTGATCGGCGCGCCACAGCCAGCGGTTCATGAAAGCCTGGCCCCCGAGGCGCTGGAGACCCAGTTCAAGATCGCTTCGTGGCTGACCAACGCCGCGTTCTGGTTGGCCCTGGGCCTGCTCAGCGCCTGGTTGTTCCGCCGCTCCAGCCAGCACTGATGCGCGACCTTGTTCCCCAGCCGGCGTTGTATGCCGGCTTTGGTTGCCGCCGTGGCTGTCCAGTCGAAACGCTCGCGGTGCTGCTGCGCCAGACCCTGACCAACCACGCCCTGCCCCTGTCGGCGCTGAAGGCAATCGCCAGCATCGAACCCAAGGCGCGCGAGCCCGGCCTGCTGGCACTGGCCGAGCGGCTCGGGTTGCCGTTCATCTGCTTCGACAGCAGCCACTTGTCGACCTTCGAAGCGCTGCTCAGCCAGCGCTCGACAACGGTGTACGCCCAGACTGGCTGCTGGGGTGTCGCCGAAAGCGCAGCCCTGGCCCTGGCCGGCCGCACCGGCGTTGCGCCGCGCCTGCATGTGCCAAGGCAAGCGCTCGGCGGCGCTACCCTGGCCCTGGCCATCGGCGGATAATCCGCCTCTTTACCTGCAAGGAACCTCCATGACGGTCTATTTCATCGGTGCCGGCCCCGGCGATCCCGAGCTGATCACGGTCAAGGGCCAGCGCCTTGTCCGTCAGTGCCCGGTAATCATCTACGCAGGCTCGCTGGTTCCAGCTGCAGTGCTCGAGGGGCATCAGGCGCACACCGTCATCAACAGCGCCGAGCTGCACCTGGAGCAGATCATCGAGGCCATGCGCCAGGCCCATGCCAACGGCCAGGACGTGGCCCGCGTGCACAGCGGCGACCCTAGCCTGTACGGCGCCATCGGCGAACAGATCCGCCACCTGCGTGAGTCGGGCATCGATTACCAGATCATCCCCGGAGTCACCGCCACTGCCGCCAGCGCCGCGCTGCTGGGTTGCGAGCTGACACTGCCGGACGTGGCGCAGACGGTGATCCTCACCCGCTACGGCGACAACTCGCCGATGCCGGCCGGTGAACAGCTGGCCGATCTGGCCCGCCATGGCAGCACCCTGGCCATCCACCTGGGTGTACGCCACCTGCCGCGAATCGTCGAGCAACTGCTGCCCCACTATGGCGCCGACTGCCCCATCGCCGTGGTCCATCGTGCCACCTGGCCAGACCAGGATTGGGTCAAGGGCACCCTGGCGGACATCGTCGAGCGCCTGGCAGCCAAGGGCTTCCGGCGTACCGCGCTGATCCTCGTCGGTCATGTCCTGGGCGATGCCCCGTTCGCCGACTCGGCCCTGTACCGCGCCGGTCACGCCCATCTCTACCGCCCCGGCCCGTGAAGCGATTGCCGAGTGGGCGTGGGCGGCGCACACTGGGCCTTCCAACTGGATGGAAACCCTGCCCATGCTCGACCTGCGTCCCAACTGCGAATGCTGTAACACCGACCTCCCTCCCGAAAGTCCGGATGCGCTGATCTGTTCGTTCGAGTGCACCTTCTGTCGTGCCTGTAACGAGCGGCATTTCCATGACCGCTGCCCGAACTGCGGCGGCCAACTGGTGATGCGCCCCACTCGAGTGGGCAAGGTACTGGGCAACAACCCCGCCTCCACCCAGCGAGTGCTCAAGCCGCACGCCCCCTGCGGCTGAGCGCTTGTACCCAAACCTTGTTTGTAGGAATTTTCTACAGCTTGGTGCGGGATTTTCAACACACCTATACTCGCCTATTACCAAGGGTCCTGAATGTCCGTAAGGTGCGCGCTGCCCAGCAAGTCCGCGGCCCGCGCCTGAAATTCAACGCAGGAAGCGGGCTGCACTTTGACAGGAGTGACCTGAATGACATCCGTGCTGTTGGTCGATGACCACCACATTGTGCGACTCGCCGTACGCATGCTGCTTGAACGCGAACGCTTCACCGTCGTGGGTGAAACCGGCAAAGGCAAAGAGGCCGCCCGCCTGGCCGAGCAGACCAAGGCCGATGTGGTTATCCTCGACATCGGCCTGCCCGACCTCGACGGCATGGAAGTGATCAAGCGCCTCAAGCTGATCGACCCGCCCCCACGGATCATGGCCCTGACCGGCCAGCCCGCCGACCTCTACGTGCGCCGCTGCATGGACGCCGGCATCTCGGCCTTCGTCAACAAGGACGAGGATCTCGATGCCCTGGTCTTCGCCCTCAAGGCACTGGTCAAGGGTTACTCGACCTTTCCGCAGATGGCGGTCAACAGCAATACCCTGGAAAGCGAGACCGAACGCCTGGCACTGCTTTCCAACCGTGAAATGGAAGTGCTGCGCCGGCTCAGCGCCGGCCAGAGCAACAAACTGATCGGCGAGCAGATGAACCTCAGCGCCAAGACCATCAGCACCTACCGCGGCCGTATCATGGAAAAGCTCAAGGTCGAGTCGTTGGTGGAAATGGTCGACCTGGCCAAACGCAATAACGTCGCCTGAATCATGATCAAGGGCGCCCTGCTATGCCTGCTGCTGGCCATGCTGGCGTCTTTGCCCGTACAGGGTGAGCCGCACAGCGAAACTCGCCATCTGCTGGCCCGCGCCCTGAGCGCGGCGCCTCCCTTGACGCTGGCGGCAGCCGACCGACAGTGGCTTGCTGAGCGCGGAGGCCTGGTGCTGGGCAGCTCGCGCCCCGACTACCCCCCCTTCGACATCAACAACAGCCAGTCCGACTACGAAGGCCTGAGCGCGGACTACGCCGGCCTGATCAGCGAGCAGTTGGGCGTGCCGGTCGAGGTGCGTCGCTATCAAAGCCGCGAGCAGGCCCTGGATGCGCTGCGCGCTGGCGAAATCGACCTGCTGGGCAGCTCCAACGCCTTCGAGGCCAACGACGCACAGCTGGCTCTCAGCCTGCCCTATGCCGATGACCTGCCAGTCATCGTATCGCGCAAGGACCAGCCCCTGCGCGACGGTGACGATCTGGCCGGCCTGCGCCTGGCCATGGTGGATCATTACCTGCCCATGCAGGCGGTGCGCCGCCTCTATCCCGGCGTCCAGCTGAACCTCTATCGCTCTACCCTCGCCGGAGTCGCCGCCGTGGCCCTAGGTCAGGCCGACGCCTACCTGGGTGACGCCATCAGTACCGACTATGCAATTGCCAAAGGTTTCCAGGAAACGGTCAAGGTCGATCATTTCGTCAAGGCCCCGGCCAGCAGCTTTGCCTTTGCCATGACCCAGGACAACCAGCGCCTGCTGCAACTGGTCGACCTGGCCCTGGGGCGCATCGCCGACAGCGAACGGCTGAACATCCTGCGCCGCTGGGCTGGCGGCGGCACCAGCCTGCTGCTTGACCGTCGCCTCGATGCCCTGACTCAAGAGGAGCGCGACTGGATCGCGCAACACCGGCAGATCACCGTGATGATCAACACCACCCTGGCGCCCCTGAGCTTCACCGACGCCCAGCAGCAACCTCGGGGTATCGCCCTGAACCTGCTGGAGCGTATCGGCCTGAGCACCGGCCTGCGCTTCAAGGTGGTCGAGTCGGAGTCGTTCGAGGACATGGTCGAGCAGGTCGCCCAGGGCAAGGCGGACATGATCGGCGCCATCGGTTACGGCGAGCACCGCGCCCAACGCCTGCGCTACACCCGCCCCTACATGATCAGCCCGCGGGTGATGGTGGTCCGCCGGGATGCAGCGCCCCTCGATCCGAAGCAACCGCTGCAAGGGCTACGGGTGGCCTTGCTGAGGGGTTCACCCTTGCGCGAAGGCCTCGAACGGCAGTACGGCAATTTGCGGGCCGTCGAGGTGGAGAACCCCCTGCAACTGATGGAGGCCGTGGCCAACGGCGATGCCGATGTCGCCCTTGGCTCGCACATCAATGCCAGCTATTTCATCAACCAGGTGTTCAAGCACCGCCTGCGCATTGCCGGCCTGCACGGTGACGAGCCGGCCCTGGCGACCTTCGCCGCAGGCCCCGCTCAGCCGCAATTGCAGGCGATCCTCGACAAGGCCTTGCTGAGCATCCCTCCCGACGAGCTGGAGCAACTGGTCAATCGGTGGCGAACCAACACCGCGGTCAGCGACAGCCCCTGGCGCAACTACCGCACCCTGGCACTGCAAGTACTGGTGCTGGCCGCCCTGCTGCTGGCCGGCGTGGCGTTCTGGAACACCTACCTGCGCAAGCTGATCCACCAGCGTAGCGAGGCCCAACGCGCCCTGCAGGAACAACTGGCGCTCAGCCGCGGTTTGCTCGAACAGTTGCGCCAGGCCAAGGACGATGCCGAGCAGGCCAGTCGGGCGAAAAGCACCTTCCTGGCAGTCATGAGCCACGAAATCCGCACACCGATGAACGCAGTCATCGGCCTGCTCGAGATGGCCCTGGAGGACAGCCAGCACGGCCATAGCGACAGCCAGGCGCTGGAGGCGGCCCACGGCTCGGCGATCGGCCTGCTCGACCTGATTGGCGATGTCCTCGACATCTCCCGCATCGAGTCCGGCCACATGACGCTGCAACCAGTGGCTTGCGATCTGGTCGAGCTGATCCGTGCGACCCTGCGGGTTTTCGAAGGCAACGCACGCCTCAAAGGGCTTGCGCTGGGTGCGCTGCTGCCCGGCTCGCCCACGTGGCTGCTGGTCGATCCGCTGCGTTTCAAACAGGTGTTGTCGAACCTGCTGAGCAATGCGATCAAGTTCACCGATCAGGGCCAGATCGACGTGTCGCTGGCGGTCGCCCCGAGCGATGCCGGCCTGCATAGGGTCACGCTGCAAATCAAGGACAGCGGCGTGGGTATCAGCAGCATTGACCAGGCACGCCTGTTTACCAGTTTTTCCCAGGTCGATGGCCGGCAGGCACGCCAGGGTGCGGGCCTGGGCCTGGTGATCAGTCGCGAGCTGTGCGAACTGATGGGGGGCGAGCTGAACCTGAACAGCATCGAGGGCCTGGGCACCCAGGTCGAAGTGCATCTGAGCCTGCCGGGCAGCGAGCCTCCTGCCACCGAGCTTGCCGGCAAGGCCTTGATCGAAGCCGGTGCAGGCCCGCTGCAAGTCCTGATCGTCGATGACTACCCCGCCAACCTGCTGCTGCTCGACAAGCAACTGCGTTCCCTGGGTCATCAGGTGACCCTCGCCGATCAGGGCAAGGCCGCGCTGTCGCTCTGGCTGGACGGCCATTTCGATGTGGTCATCACCGACTGCAGCATGCCGGTCATGGACGGCCATGAGTTGGCCCGCCAGATTCGTGCACGGGAGCACGATGAAAACCTGCCCGCGGTTCGAATCATCGGCGTGACGGCCAACGCCCAGGCCGAGGAACGCCAGCGCTGCCTGGACAACGGCATGGATGAGTGCCTGTTCAAGCCGATCGGCCTGCAGGCACTCAAGGCCTGCCTGCCGCTGGCCGCCGAGGCGCCCCGTGCCAGCGGCTTCGACCTGGCGCAACTGCGCCATCTCACCCAGGACGACGATCGGCTGGTCAAGCGCCTGCTGGAGCAACTGGCGCAAAGCAGCGCCGAAGACCTCCAGGCGTTGCATGCACTGGGCGCCAACCCGCCAGTCGAAGCCCTCGCCCCGGTGGTCCATCGAGTCAAGGGCGGCGCGCGGATGCTCAAGGTCAGGGGCGTGAGGCAGGATTGCGAAGCGCTGGAGCAGGCCATAGCCCTGGGCCAGCCGGTTGAGCAACGGCTCGCCCAGCTACGGTCGAGCCTGCACACCCTGGAGCTCGAACTGCGCCAAAGCCTCAGTGCAATTGAAGGGTCGAATTGATCTGGCTGATGGCGTCCACCACGTGCCGCGAACCCTGCTGGATCTCCATGATCACCGTACCGGCCTCGTTGGCCAGTTCCACGCCCAGGCCGGTGCGGGTCAGGCTCGACTGCATGCTGGCCACCGCGGTCAATGACAGGTCATGGTTCTGCCGCACCACTTCGACGATCTCCAGGGTCGCCTTGCTGGTCCGCGCCGCCAGGTTGCGCACCTCGTCGGCGACCACGGCGAAGCCACGGCCATGCTCGCCGGCCCGGGCCGCCTCGATGGCAGCATTGAGCGCCAGCAGGTTGGTCTGGTCGGCGATGCCGCGGATGGTCAGGACGATCTGCCCGATCACCTCGGACTGTTTGCTCACCGCGTCGATGGTGCGGGCGGCGTCGTTGAGTTCGCAAGAGATCTGCTCGATCACCTCGACCGCCTGCTGCACCACCTGGGTCCCCTTGCGCGCGCAGGCGTCGGTCTGCACCGAGCTGGCATGGGCAGCGTCGGCGGCAGTCTGCTGGGTGCTGACCTGGCGGGTAATGTCGCTGGCGAACTTCACCACTTTGTACAGGCGGCCCTTGTTGTCGAAGATGGGGTTGTAGGACGCCTCGAGGTACACGGTCTGGCCTTGCTTGTTGACCCGTTCAAAGCGATGGGAGTGGTACTCGCCACGGTTGAGCGAGGCCCAGAAGTCGCGGTACTGGGCCGACTCGCGCTCGTGCGGCAGGCAGAACAGCCCGTGATGGCGCCCCACCACCTCCTCAAGGCGATAGCCCATGGTATCGAGGAAATTCTGGTTGGCCTTGATCACGCGCCCGGCCGGGGTGAACTCGATCACCGCCATTGAACGGCCGATTGCCTTGAGCAGGCTTTCGCTCTCGTGCTCCTCGATCACGTGGCGGGTGATGTCGGAGGCCACCTTGATCACGCTGGTCACCTGCTGGCGTTCATCGATCACCGGCATGTAGCTGGCCTCCAGCCACACCTCACGGCCCGCCTTGTCCAGGCGTTCGAACGTACCGCTGATAGCCTTGCCCTCGCCGAGCTCGCGCCATAGCTGCTGGTACTCGGCACTCTTGGCGTAGGCCGGGTCGCAGAACAGCCGGTGGTGCTTGCCGCGGATCTCGTCGGCGCTGTAGCCCATGGTCTTGCAGAAGTTCTCGTTCGCCTCGAGGATCGTGCCATCCGGCGCGAACTCGATCATCGCCATGGAACGGCTGATCGCTGCCAGCTTCGCCTCCATGCCCGCCAAGGCCTGCCGGCTGCGCTGAATCTCGATCAAGTCGGACTTGCGATGGTACTCGAACATGGACCGGGCCTCCTGTGCTCACGGAATGTCCTGAGCATAGATCGGCGTTACCACCGTGCAAGCGATCTGATATCACTTTCGCATTAGGCATTTGTGCCGTCTGTCCGCTGGTCATTCGGTTTTGCGGATACGCATCGATACAAACACCCAATGACAATTGCACTGCGTCTAGAACGAACAGGAACTCTCGATTTCACCGCCCCATCTTCGAACGCACTGTTTGAACACATCCTGAACAACAGATGGCCAGGGATGTGCTTTGCTAGAGAGAGGAAACAACGGAGCTAGTCTGATGAAGATCGTAGTCACCAGCATCCTCGTCGACGACCAGGCCAAGGCCCATGCCTTCTACCATCATGTCCTGGGCTTCGAGCCCAGGCACGACATCCCCATGGGGAAGTACCGCTGGCTAACCCTCACCTCCCCCAATGATCCCAATGGCGTCGAGTTGCTACTCGAGCCCGATGCCCATCCTGCGGCGAAGGCCTACAAGGCGGCGCTCAAGCAGGACGGCATCCCTGCCACCTCGTTCGGGGTGCGCGATATCCATGCCGAATACGAGCGCCTGTGCAAGGCGAACGTGCAATTCACCCAGCCACCCACCGACATGGGCCCGGTCACCGTGGCGGTCTTCGATGACACCTGCGGCAACCTGATCCAGATCGCCCAGCGTCACTGATCAGGCCTGCGCCGCCGGCAACCGCAGGGTGGCGCACAACCCACGCGGCGAGGCATTGTGCAATTGCACGCTACCGTCCAGGCGCTTGATGACGGTGCTCACGATCGACAATCCCAGACCGGCGCCATTGGGCGCGTCCTTGCTGTAGAAACGCTCGAATACCCGCTCCAGGTCGGCCGGCTCGATACCAGGGCCTTCGTCCTGCACTTCCAGCACCAATGCCTGCTCCTCGCGGCGCAGGCCCACCCGCACCCGCCCCCCAGAGGGAGAATGGTCCACCGCGTTGGTCACCAGGTTCTGCAGGGCAATGCCCAGGGCGCCGGCATCGCTGTACAACCGGTAGTCAACCCCTTCGGCGATCTCCAGGGAGGGTTCCTGACCACGTTCGAGTATCCACGGGGTCAGCTCCGCCAGGGTCTCGGTGACCAACACAGCGAGGTCGACTTGGGTCCAGTTGCGCTGCGCCAGGCGGGGTTCCAGGCGGGCCAGGGTCAGCAGCTGGTTGACCACCCGGGTCAGGCGGTCGACACCGCCAATCAGATACCCCAGTGCCTTGTTGCGCTCCGCCTCGCCGGTGGCGGCCTGGGCGTTCTGCGCGTGCAGGCGCAGGATCGCCAGCGGCGTGCGCATCTCGTGGGCGGCATCGGCAATGAAACGGTGCTCTCGGCGCAGCAATTGCTCGATCTGCGCCAGCAGCCGATTGATCGCCGCCTGCATTGGCTCGAGCTCTTTGGGCAACGGCACCAGCTGCAGGGGGTCCAGGGACTCGGCGTGACGGCCACGGATCACCTGGGCCATGTTCTGCAACGGCTGCAGCCCCCAGCCGATGGCCACCCAGACCAGCAGCGCCAATGCCAGGCTGCCGAGCAGAAACGGCATCAAGGTGTGACGCACGATCCTGTCAATCAGGTCGTAGCGCACATCGTTGCGTTCCCCCACCCAGATCAGCCAGTGCTTCTCCGCCACCGGCAGCACAAAACCACGCCATCGCTGGCCCTGCACCAGCATGTCGGAAAACCCCGGCGTGCTCGGTGGCACCGCGAATGCGGGCGCGCTGGGGGTACGCACCAGCAAGGTAGCGCGGTCGTCCCACACCTGGAAGGCCAGTTTGCTTTCGTAAGGGTGGCCGACCCGGTGCCGCCCCGCCTTGCTCAGCGCCTCGTCGAATGCCTGGTACAGCGCCTGACGGTTCTGTTCCTGCACCGGCAGGCTCATCACCCCCTGCAGCAGGCGAGCGTTCTGCGCCAGATGGGCATCGTATACTTCGGTGATTTCATGGCGGCTGTCGTGGTAGTTGTACAGCGCCAACAGACCGCTGCCGAGCAGCAGCAACAGCATGACCCGCCACAGCGTGCGCTGGCGCAACGAACTCATGCGCGCCCCTCCACCAGGTAGCCGATACCGCGCACCGTGCGGATCAAGCCGTTGAACAGCTTCTTGCGCAACTGGTAGATGTTGACTTCAAGGGTGTTGCTCTCAGGCTCCTCGTCCCAGCCGTAGAGCAACTGGGTCAGGCGCTCGCGGGTGAAGACCTTGCCCGGCTGGGCAAGCAGCTCGTGCAGCAACAGGTACTCCTTGGGCGTGAGTACTACCGGCTGACCGTTGTAGCGCACCTGCTGGGTCGCCGGATCGAGGCTCACGCCGGCATGCTCGATCAGCACCCGGGCGCGCCCTGCGCTGCGCCGTAGCAGAGCGCGCAGGCGGGCCTTGAGTTCGTTGAGGTCGAAGGGTTTTACCAGGTAATCGTCGGCACCGGCATCGAGCCCGGCGATACGATCCTCCAGCCCATCGCGCGCGGTGAGGATCAGCACCGGCATGGCGTTTTCCGCGGCGCGCAGGCACCGCAACAGCGCCAGGCCATCCAGGCGCGGCAACCCCAGGTCCAGCACCAGCACGTCGAAGGTCTCGACGCTCAGCGCGTGCAACGCACTCTGGCCATCCTGCAGCCAGTCCAGGGTGTAGCCCTCCAGGCGCAGGCCATCGCAGATCCCCTCGCCCAACGCGGCGTCATCCTCAACCAGTAGCAGGCGCATGCTCAGTCCTGTTTGTCTTCGATGGCCTTGAGTAAAGCATCGATTTCCCCGCGCCGGCCCTGGTCTGCCAGCGCGCGGCCTGGCCGCGGCGCGGCGCGCAGGGCCTTGTCCAGGGCAGTGCGGGCTTCACCATAACGGTTCTGCCGGTACAGGTGGTCGGCCCAGAAGTAGTTGCTGTCGATACCATCGGGGTTGATCGCCAGGGCCTGGCGCAGCATCGCTTCGGCCTTGTCCTGGTCGCCGAACCCCAGGGGCCAGCCCGGTACCCGGTCGTACAACGCCCCCAGGCTGGTGTAGGCCGACCCTTGCAGGGCCTTGGGGTCCAGCGCCAGCGCCTTCTCCAGGCTGGCACGGGCGGCCTTGACTTTGCCCAGCGCGCCGAGCCCGCCGGTGGCACCGGCCCAGCTGCTGTTGACGATACCCTCCCAGATCAACGGCTCCGCCAAGCCCGGGTACTGACGGACAAACCCCGCCGCGTCCACGGCCAGCGCCTCGAAGGCTTTGGCGCGCTGCCCTTCGGGCAGTTGGTACTGAATCTGCGCCCAGCGCTGTTGCACCTCGCTCAGGCGTTGGTTGCCGGCCTGGTCGAGGGCCCAGACAAAGGGCGAAAAGGCCAGCACACTGGCCAATAGCAGACGTTTCATTTGCCTGACTCCTTGCCCGGATGGGCGCTAAAGCGGCGAATCAGCGGCAGTTGCTTGCGCAGGGCACGATCAACCAGCCCGGGCAGCATGCCGTTCAAGCGCACGAAGAGTTTTTCCGGCCAGCCCAGGTACAACTCGCTGCGCTCGGCCTGGACCGCGTCGAGCACCGCGCGGGCCACATCCCGCGGCTGGTCCACGCCCACCTTCAGCGCCTGGTTGAGCGCCGTGGCGGCATTGCTGTTCATCGCCGTACGCGTTGCCCGTGGCGCGGCGTACAGCACATTCACCGGGGTGTCGGCCAGTTCGCGGCGCAGCGCTTCGGAAAAGCCGCGCAGGGCGAACTTGCTGGCGCAGTAGACGGCATAGCCGGGGTAGCCGATCGAGCCATAGGTGGAGCCGACGTTGACCACCAGAGCCCTAGGCTGATCGCGTAGCAGCGGCAGGCAGGCACGGGTCAGTTGCAGCGCGGCCTTGAGGTTGATATCCAGCAGCTCGTCGAGCGCCGCCTCGTCAAGCTGGTCGAGCAAGGCGAAGCGATTGATCCCGGCGGCGTTGATCAGCACGTTGACGCCCCCCATGGACCGCGCGGCTGCCAGCACGTCCTGGCGACTCTGGGCGCAGCGCAGGTCGGCCGCTTGCCAACGCAATTGTTGCGGAAAACGGTTCATCAACTGCGCCAGCTGGCCCAGGTGCCGGCTCACGGCCAGCACCCGTGCGCCGGCGACACATAGCTGCTCGGCCAGCTCCAGGCCGATCCCGCCACTGGCCCCGGTCAGCACCACCACGCAATCAGGCAAGCGCATGCCGCACCTCGCTCTGGCCTGCCCGTGGCAGGTGCTGGAACATTTCGCTGTACAGGCGGTACACCACCTTGGCGGCATGGATCACCGCCTGCTGATCGCCACTGTCGTCCAGGCGATCCATCAGGCTGCGGTAAGTCACCATATGCTCCTGGTCGAGGGCGCCATGGGAATTGAGGTAGCTGAACGCTTCGTCCGGGAGCCCCAGGCTACCCTGTATCCTGCCGGCGGCCTGGGTGGCCAGGGCGATACTGGTACCCTCGAGCACATTGACCATGCCGAACAGCCCCACCGGGTTGCCCCGGGCGATCAGGTCGTAGAGGAAGGCGACCATCAGCTCGATCGACAACGCAGGACGACCGTCGCGGACCTTGTCCGGGTCACCGCCACAGGCGGCGATGTCGTTGAGGATCCAGCGTTCGTGACCGTATTCCTCGTCAATGTATTCACACACGGCGCCACGCAGCCACTCCAGACGCGACGGCAGACGGGCGCCACAGGCCATCATCAACGGAACGGTATGGCGCACATGGTGGTAGGCCTGGGCCAGGAAGGCCACATAACCCTCCACGCTCACCACCCCACCCAGGGCATCGCGGATCACCGGGACACCGAACAGCGCTTCGCGCTCGCGGGCGGTCTGTGCTTGCAGGTTTTCGAAAAAGGACATGGCGAACCTCATGCTTGTTGAAGAACGGACAACAGGGACTGGTAATGCAGCAGGATCGCCTCGCGGCGTGGGCGGCCATTGGGCGTGAGGGTCCCCGCCTCGGCATTCAACGGCTCAGACAAGCGTCGCCAGGCATGTACCCGGGCATAGTCCGGCAGGCCATCGTTGCACTGGCGAACCGCGCGCTCGATCTGTTCGTCGCTGGCCTGCGAGTCCAGCGGCCAGAGCAACGCCAGGTTGCCCGGCAGGCCCTCGCCGTGCACGAAGGCCTGGGCGATGACCCCTCCCTGGGTCAGCTCGGCCTCGACCCATTCAGGGTTGACGTTACGCCCGAAGCTGGTGATGAACTGGTGCTTCTTGCGCCCGGCCAGGTGCAGGTAGCCGTCGCGATCAAGCTGGCCGAGGTCGCCGGTCGGCCACCACTGACCGTCGAACACAGGCTCGCCGAGGTAACCGAGCAAGGTCGAGCCGGCCACCAGCACCTCGCCGTCCTCGGCAATGCGCACCTGCACATGGGGCAACGGCCGGCCGGCACTGCCCGGGCGCAGCGCCCCGGGGCGGTTCAGGCACACTACCGATGCGCACTCGGACAAGCCGTAGCCTTCGTACACCGGCAGGCCCACGGCGGCAGCACGCGCCAGCAGGCTGGCGGCCACCCGGGCACCGCCCACGGCGACAAAACGCAACGGACCGACACGCATGGCCCCGCGCTCGATGGCCGTGACCAGCCCCAGCAAAAGCTGCGGGACCAGGATCAGGCTCTCTGCGCCGCTCAGGGCGATCGCCCCGAGCAGACGCGCGAAGTCCACTTGGCTGGCGCCGCGGATGCCCAGTTGCGCCTGCGGATAGAGCATGACCACGGCGCCGGCCAGAAGCGCCGCGTACACCCCCAGGTTTTCCAGCAACACCGCCAGCGGCAGCACGGCCAGGTACTTGCCCGGCGCCGCCTCACGGCTGGCCGTTTCCAGCTCGCGGGCGACCTGCAGCATCGACGCAGCTCCCAGGCAAACGCCCTTGGGCGCACCGGTACTGCCGGAGGTGTAGGTGATCTTGGCGGTGCCGTGCGGCAGTCGCGGTGACGCAAGCGGGTCACGGTGCCAGAACCGCGTGCCGCGAGTGAAACCACAGGCTTGCAGCTCATCGGCCAGCGCGCTGTCGGCCAGCACCAGTGACACGCCACCCTGCGTCAGGCAGTGGCGCCGCTGGGCCGCGCTGAAAAAGCCCGGCAGCAGCAGGATCGGGCGCTCGGCCAGTAACGCGGCAAGGTCCCACAGCAGGGCTTGCGGGCCGTTATCCACTGCCAGGGCGAAGGTGCCGGCAGGTTGTTCGCGCAGCCAGTGCACCCGCTGGCGAACCTCACCCAGCAACTGCGCATAGCTGAAACGTTCATCACTGCCCAGCAGCGCCGGTTGCTCGCCACGGTGGCGGGCATGGACCTGCAGCGTTTCGAAGAACGCCTCGATGTCATGCGGCATGACCGCTCTCCTGCTTCGCCACCGGCAGGCCCAGCCGTTCGAACACGCCCGCACGGGCCAGTGCCGCGTGGCCTAGCCCGATATTGCCGACGAATACCTGGGGTTGCTGTGCGTAGTAACTGCCCCAACTGCCGGACTCCTCGCCCAGACGGTGGGCAGCCGCCTGCGCCACGACCGTGGGCTCCAGCCCCAGTCGGCGAAAACTGTTGAGCAAGGTCGCCGCGCCAGTGAATGCCACCCACTGCAGGCCGCGTGCCGCCAGCAGCCAGGTCACCGCGACTATCATGATCCGCGCGCTGCCGGCACTGAGCGCCGCCAGGTTGCCCACTTCCACCAGCTGCTCTCGGGTGACCGGCCCCGCCGCCACGTTCGCCACGGCGCTTTCCAGCGGCACATCGAGGTAGCGCTCCAGGAACAACGGCGCACTGCCGGCCAGGCGTAAGCCGGCGGCGGCGATCAGCCGGTCATGGCGATCATGCAGCCCCAGCAGTTCGGGCAGGTAATGATGCACGTCAGCGTGATGCACACAGGCGAAGCGCGCGTGAATGAACCGCTCCAGTTCGAGTCGACCTGGCGTACCCGGCCCATGCAGCAGAAGTCGGGCCTGGTGTTGCGCATGGCAGCCAATGGCCACGGGAAACAGGGTGTTCCAATTCAGCTCGGTCATGACGGGCCCCCGCTCATTTCAGTGGAGGCAGTATCGAGGGCGAATCTGAAGCCAGTCTGAAGTGTCGCCATCGCGAGTGATGGCGCCCCTCGCTGGGGCTGCTACATTGCTGACTTCCCCCGGCGCAGTAAGAACCAAGGACACCCCATGCGCTACGAATTCAGCGAAGTGCTCAACGACCTGGTCGACTATTTCCTGCTGGGCGATATCCAGCTGCTCGAACAGTTCAAGGAAGACCAAGACCTGCCCGACGACCTGGCGCGCGCCTTCACCCGCGGCGACAGTGGCGACCTGGCGGTGCAGCAAGGTGTGATCCTGCCGCTGGCCGGCATCGACAACCTGCCCTACCGCATCCTGTTTACCCTCGACGAATGCACCCCGGCACTGCTCGAGCCCGGCAGCCGCCTCAAGCATCGTCGCCCGGGCCATGTGCTAAGGGTCGAACACGGCGCCGTGATGCTCTTCACCTGGCGCATCCTGCAGCACTTCACCAACAAGACCCTGGGCGATCTGCTGGCGCGCTACCAGGAGCCGGGGCGGCCGATCATTGAACTGGACAACGGCTGGTATTCGGTGGAAGTGCTCGCGGGCGCCGTGGTGCGCGACGGTTTGTACGAACCGGCGTTCGAATTCGTCATGAAAAAGGCCTATGCGCGCCCACAGGCCTCGGAGGTGGATGTCGGCTACCGGTATAGCTTGCGCGGTTACTTCGACTGACCGGGGCCGCTCCTGCAGCGAGGGCGTGAATCGGGCGACTTCTGCAGGAGCGGACCTTCATCCTTCA
The DNA here is from genome assembly GCF_003253945.1 of Pseudomonas sp. 2848. Classification (NCBI taxonomy): domain Bacteria; kingdom Pseudomonadati; phylum Pseudomonadota; class Gammaproteobacteria; order Pseudomonadales; family Pseudomonadaceae; genus Pseudomonas; species Pseudomonas sp. 2848. The sequence goes on along the minus strand of NZ_QKZD01000004.1, from coordinate 397,779 downwards.
GGTGTGATGGATATCCCGGTCCTTGGTCTCAGGCAGGAAGAAGATGCCCAACACCGCGGTCATCACCGCAATGACGATCGGATACCACAGCCCGTAGTAGATGTCCCCGGTCGCCGCCACCATGGCGAAGGCCACCGTTGGCAGAAAACCACCGAACCAGCCGTTGCCGATGTGATACGGCAGCGACATCGAGGTGTAGCGGATCCGCGCCGGGAACAGCTCCACCAGCCAGGCGGCGATCGGCCCATAGACCATGGTCACGTAGATCACCAGGATGGTCAGCAGCAGCAACACCATCGGGTAATGGATCTTCGCAGGGTCCGCCTTCTCGGGATAACCGGCCTCTTTCAGGGCGCCGGTCAGCGTGGCGGTGAAGGCGTCGGCCTGAGTCTTCAGTTCAGCTGCGGCCAGACCGGTCCCCTCGAAACTCGGGATCACCCGCTCGCCGATACGGATCTGCGCCACGCTGCCAGGCTCGGCCTTTTCGTTCTCGTACGGGATCGCCCGCTTGGCCAGCAGGCTCTTGGCGATGTCGCAGGAACTGGTGAACCGGGCCTTGCCCACCGGGTCGAACTGGAAGGCGCACTGCCCGGGGTCGGCCACCACCACGACCGGGTTCTGCTCCTGGGCGACGAACACATCCGGGTTGCCGTACTCGGTCAGCGCCTTGAAGATCGGGAAGTAGGTCAACGCGGCAATGATGCAACCGGCCATGATGATCTTCTTGCGCCCGATACGGTCGGACAGACTGCCGAAGACGATGAAGAACGGCGTGCCGATCAGCAGGGAACCGGCGATCAGCAGGTTGGCGGTCTGCGGGTCGATCTTCAGTGTCTGCAGCAGGAAGAACAGCGCGTAGAACTGCCCGGTGTACCACACCACCGCCTGGCCGGCGGTGCCACCGAGCAGCGCCATGATCACCACCTTGAGGTTGTCCCAACGGGCGAACGATTCGGTCAGCGGCGCCTTCGACGCCTTGCCCTCGGCCTTCATCTTCATGAACACCGGCGACTCGTTGAGTTGCAGGCGGATGTACACCGAGATTGCCAGCAGCAGGATCGACAGCAGGAATGGTATCCGCCAGCCCCAGTCCTCGAACGCCTCGGTGCCCATGGCCGTACGACAGGCCAAAATCACCAGCAGCGACAGGAACAGCCCGAGGGTGGCGGTGGTCTGGATCCACGCGGTGAAGAACCCGCGCTTGCCCTTGGGCGCATGCTCGGCCACATAGGTGGCAGCGCCGCCGTACTCCCCGCCCAATGCCAGCCCCTGCAACAGCCGCAGGGTGATGAGGATCACCGGCGCGGCCACGCCGATCGTCGCATAGCTGGGCAGCAACCCGACCACTGCGGTGGACACGCCCATGATCACGATGGTGATGAGGAAGGTGTGCTTGCGCCCGATCATGTCGCCCAGGCGGCCGAACACGATGGCGCCGAACGGCCGCACGGCAAAGCCGGCGGCGAAAGCCAGCAAGGCAAAGATGAACGAAGTGGTTTCGTTGACCCCGGCGAAAAAGTGCTTGGCGATGATTGCCGCCAGCGAGCCGTACAGGTAGAAGTCGTACCATTCGAACACGGTGCCCAGCGAAGAGGCGAAGATGACCTTGCGCTCCTCCCGGGAAATGCCACGTTGGGGCGCGCTACTGCCCGTGGATGCGCTGTCAAGGACCGCCATGGGTCGCCTCCGTCTGGTTGTGGTAGACCGGAGTGCTCCATCAGGTAGCCAAAGCACGCACCCAGGCCAAAAAGGCATTACAGGCTGCGCGAAGCACGACGAGGCATCGGCCCCGAATCGCGGCAAGTCACTTCAAGCATAATCGGCCTTTGCACGATAGCCACTCGCCTGAGTGATCGAGCGCCGAAACGGATAGGGAACCCGCAATGAGCGAAGCACAGCACAGCGCCTGGCGAGGTCGGCTCTGGCTGGCCGATGATCACGGCCTGCTGCTCGGCACGGCGGGCCACACCGGTGTCCATGCCCACTATGCCCACCAGGTAGTGCTCGCCCTTGAGGGCCACGCCTGCCTGCAGATCAATGGCGAAGAGCACCGCGGCGACATGCTGGCCATCGCCTCGTTGCAGCCCCACGCCATTCTCGCGCCCGGCACCGTCTGCATCACCTTGTTCGCCGAGCCCCTGGCGTTTTCCCTGGAGACCTTGCTCGACGTCTGCCGGCAAGCCCCCCGCGATATCTCAAGCCTCGCCCAGGCGTTGCGCCAGGCACCGCGCCACCCATTGGATCCGCGCCTGGCGCGGGCCCTGGCACGAATTCGCGCAGTGGACGAGCAGCGCCTGCCGGCCACCGAGCTGGCACAGGCAGCGGCGCTGTCGGTCAGCCAGCTCGAGCGCCTGTTCAGTGGCCGCCTGGGTCTGTCGGTGCGGCGCATGGTGCTGTGGCAACGCCTGCGCGTGGCCCTGGGCGCGGCGCTGGCCGGCGCTAGCTTGACCGAGGCGGCCATGGCCGCCGGCTTCGCCGACTCGGCGCACCTGAGCCGCAGCCTGCGCCAGCAATTCGGCATCCGTGCCAGCGAAGCCCTGCGCCACCTGCGCTCAGACGTGCTCTAGTGCCTGACGCAGGCTTTTCGGCAAGGCTGCCGGCGGCTGCGCCGTGGCCACTGGGCGGAACGGCTCACGCAGTTGCGCCAGGTACGTTTGTGGGTAGTCCGGACGGTCGCCAATGCCCATGTCGTCATCGGCCAACCCGTAGCCCGGCAGGTGAAGCGCTGTGCCGAGCAAACGATCCCAGACGGGGAAGAACAGCGCGAAGTTGACGTCGCCCAGGGTGCCGTACTTCAGGTGGTGCAGCCGGTGCACGGGGGCCCAGGCGAAAAGATGGCGCAGAACGCCGATGCGCATGTCGACATTGCTGTGTTGCAACAGCAGCTGGACCGCTATGCAGAACGCCAGCAACGCCGCCACGTCCTGCGGCAAACCCAGCAGCAGCAAAGGCAGCACGCCGCCCAACCCCTCGGCCATCTGGTGCAGCGGGTGCTTCATCAAGCCATTGAAACCGTACAGCCGGGTCACACTGTGATGCACCGCGTGCAGGCGCCAGAGCAATGCGCTGCGATGACTGGCGTAGTGCACCAGGGTGATCCCCAGGTCGGCCAGGGGCAGCGCCAGCAACAGTTGCCCCAGCACGGGCCAGTGGCTGGGCCACAGGCTTGTGGCGGGCAGCCAGCCGGCGAACAGCGGGATGGCTGCGATGCTGGCGATATTGAGTGTTTCGTTGACCAGTGCATGCAGTCCATCACGCCCGCCTTCGCCTGCCGCCTCGCTCCAGGCAGGTTTGTAGGGGCACAGCGCTTCGCAGGTGAACGACAGCAGGATCGCCACGCCGAGCAAGGGCAGCAGCCAGAGAATGTCGGCGCCAAGATTGATCAGCCACACGGCGGTGGCGATGAAACCGAAGAAGAAACACGGGGCATAGAAGATGCGCATGGAGGGCTCCAGTCATGGTTGGAGCCGCCAGTGTTGCCTGGTGCCTGAGCGAGACACTTGAACAAACGGCGCATCTGTCGCAGCGATGTTCTACAGGGTCGATGTGTCCGCTGCTCGGGCTGCCAGCTGTCGACGCATCTCGTCGTTGGCGCCCTGAGCCTGGGCCAGGATGGCGCGCAAGCCCTGCACCTGCGCGTCACGCTGCTGCAGTTGCTCATCCAGCAGCGTGCCCTGTGCCGTGGCCTGGCGATGTTCGGCGAGCAGGCGCTCATTGTCGCGGTGCAGGCGCGTCAGCTCGTCCTGACGCGCCAAGGCGCCCTGCTGCAAGGTCTGCAACTGGCCTTGCAGCTGGCGCACCTGGGTCTCGTTGCGGCGTTGATCCTGCTGATGCTGCTCGAGGCTGGCGCGCAGTTGCCCGTCCTTGTCGTCCAGGCGCGCTTGCAACTCACCCTGTGACTGGCTGAGGCTGGCGCTGCGCAACTGCTCGGCCTGCAGGCTGGCCTGGGCGGTCGCGAGCCGTTGAGTCTCGGCGTGCAGCGCAGCGGTCAGGGCCTCGACCTGGCGCAGCGCGCCAGCCAGGTCGCGCTGGGTCAATTGCAGCTCGGCCTGCATCGCCGCACAACGCGCCTGCGCCGCCTGCTCGGCGGCCGCGATCCGGGCCTGCCCTTCCTCCTGCAACTGGGCTGCCAGTTGCTCGACCAATCGCGCCAACGGTTCGCTCAAGGCCCCCTGGCTACCCAGCAACTCCAGCGGCTGCCGGTCGAGTTCCTTGAGGTAGCGGTGGATAGTGGTCTTCGAGCCGGTGTTGCCCAACTCGATACGTACCGCATCGATACTGGGGTGTTCACCCCGGGCCATCAGCGCCTGCCGTGCCTGCTGCACGGAGGCCTTGTCTATGCCATTGCGGGCCATTGCTCATTCCACCTATTCGTACCATGGCATGTACCATGTAATTTGGCGCAATACTGCACGGCCCTGCCCCACGATTCAAGCCTGCGGGTGAAATGTCATTCAGCAGCCTGTTCGAGGAAATCCACCGGCGGCACGAAGAACAACCCACCGGTAACGGCGCAGCTGTAGTCCAGCAAACGATCGTAGTTGCCCGGCGGCTTGCCGACGAACATGTTCTCGAGCATCTGCTCGATCGGCGCGGGCGACCGGGCGTAACCGATGAAATAGGTACCGAACTCCCCGGCCCCGGGGCGGCCGAAGGGCATGTTGTCGCGCAGGATCTTGATCTCCCGCCCACCCTCTTCCAGGGTGGTCAGCGAACTGTGCGAGCAACTGGGCTTGCTCGCGGCATCGAACTCACCAGAAACATCGCACTACGGGTGATCGGGCTGTCGACAGCCTGCGGCTCGATCTCGACTGTATTCACCAAGGCGTCCTCTCACGCAGGGTTTGATCGCTTGTGGTATAGCACAGCGCGGCTGAACAACCGCACCTCATAGATGCGCTCTATCAACTCATCCAGCCTATCGATTTGACCGCGTCAAATTGCCTCAGATAACGTGCCGCCCGCTTCGAAGTTGCCTGTTCCCTCCACCACGAGCCGAACCGCGCTGGCCTCGTCCCATCGTTACCAGATCCGCCCAATGGTACCGCCGTTATCCTTGCGTTCGAGTTGTTGAAATGTCTGTGAATACCCCCTCCCGGATCACCGAGCTGGTCATCGAAGCCGGTACCCGCAAAGCCCACCTGCCCACCCGCGCCACCTTGATCCTCGGCTTCCTGGCCGGCGCGTTCATTTCCCTGGGCTTTCTGCTGGCGATCCACGTCAGCACCATGATTCCCCCGCAGTGGGCCTCGTTCGGCACGCTGCTCGGCGCCGCGGTGTTTCCCATCGGCCTGATCCTGGTGATCCTGGCCGGAGGCGAGCTGCTCACCGGCAACATGATGAGCCTGCCCCTGGCGATGTTCGCCGGGCGTATCCGCCTGCGGGCAGTGGCGCGCAACTGGACCCTGGTGACCCTGGCCAACCTGCTGGGTGCGCTGTTCGTCGCCTACTGCTTCGGCCATCTGCTGGGGCTGACCGAGGGCGCGTATCTGGGCAAGACCCTGGCCGGCGCCACCAGCAAGGTCAGCGCCGACTTCCTGCACGCGTTCGTCTCCGGTATCGGCTGCAACTGGCTGGTATGCCTGGCGGTGTGGTTGTCCTACGCCAGCCGCGAGATGAGCGGCAAGATCCTCGGCATCTGGTTCCCGATCATGGCCTTCGTCGCCATCGGCTTCCAGCACGTGGTGGCCAACATGTTCCTGATCCCGGCGGCGATCTTCGCCGGCTACCTGAGCTGGGGGCAGTTGGCGGAGAACCTGGCGGCGGTGTTCCTGGGCAACGCCGTGGGTGGGGCGATCTTTGTCGGCCTGGCCTACTACGTGTCGTTCGGCGTGCCTGCGCAGGAACAAGGCGCATTGCACTGATGCCACCCCACCGAAGCGGTGGGGCGTTTTTCGTCGATGTCCTGGTTGCGTGCGAGCTCAGCCGTCCTTGCCCAGCACATAGCGGTCGAAGTGCTGGATATGCTCGTCGAGGTTGTCCTCGAGCATCATCCGGTACTGCTCGCTGAAGTACTTCAACAGCTCCTCGCGCGCCGCGGCCATCTCCGCCGCGGACTTGAAACTGCGGGCCGCCATCCAGGCATTGAAGCGGCTGGCGGCGAAGGTCATCGAAGCGCTGACCTTGCCGAGGTCCTCGAGCTTTTCGATCTGCTGGTTGGCCAGCTCCACATGCGCATCGGCGCGGTCGTAGAAGGCCTGGTCGGTGGCTTGTGCCATGGAAATCTACCTATCGGAAAACGTTGGGCTCAGGCGGTCTTGGCCTGAACGGTGAACAGGCTGGCCCCCAGCGTCATGAACGACACGCCGAACAGGCGATTCATCAGGCGAGCGCGGCTTGGTGCCGCCAGCTGGCGCTTCAACGCTTGGGCCAGGAGGACATAGAAAGCATGGGCCAGGATCGAGCACAGGGCGAAGGTGCCGACCAGCAGCCCGAGCTGACTATCGGCGCCGTTGCCCGTGCCCATGAACTGCGGCAGGAAGGCGGCAAAGAACAGGATGGCTTTCGGGTTGGTCAACGCCACCGTCACGCCGTTGAGCATCAGCCGGCGGTTGCTGACCAGGGCCTTGACCGGTTGCTCTAGCTGGTCAAAGGCACTGCTGCGGCTTTTCCACTGTTTGACGCCGAGGTAGATCAGGTAGCTCGCGCCCACCACCTTGAGCAGCAGGAAGGCACTGGCCGAGGTCTGCAGCAGTACCCCGAGGCCCGCACTGGTGGCGGTGGACACCACCAGCAGCCCGAGCGCATTACCCAGCGAACCGAGCATCGCCCGCCTCGGCCCGTGCGACAGCGAGTTGGACAACGCCATGATGACACCCGGGCCTGGCGACAAGGTCACCACCATCGAGACAACGACAAATCCGAACCAATCGTGCAGCGACATCCTTGTACATCCTCGGGCCGATAACGTGAGGCGGCGACTGTAGCAGAATGCTGCACTGTTCCGGAAATGAGGCTCGAAATGCCTATGGACACCAGCAGCCGAGTCAGGTGCTCGGTCCGCAAACCTCGAAAGGGTTCGTTTCCGGCCCCGGCGGACCATGTGCTTGATTGCCCCTCCCACAACACTCGCCGCCGCGTCGATGGCAATCCATATAGCATTCGCGGGTACTCGCTCATCTGAAACGACCGCAGCACACCTGCCCGTCTCGCTTTCCCCACTACACTCAAAAACAGGAACGTCACTAGGCTCTGTATGAAAAGCCTTGATACTCGGTGATGCTGCGTTGAAAACAGCCTCGGAATGCTCATTTACAACCCGTAAAGTCGGGCGCGACTCCGACCGTTCCTCGGCTGTTTTCGCCTTGCCTGACCTTCGTCTCAAGACTTTTCATACAGACCCTAGCAACAGCCATGTTGTGCCGTCGAAAAATGACGCCGCGTATGCTGCCACGCTCGCTCCGCATCACTGAGACTTGCCGGTCGCCATAGCGCGCATCGGGTCGACAGAAGCAATCCAGGGTTTGTGCACAAAGTAGCCGAAGGACACTCAGGCAAAGCGAAAACAAACAAAACCTGGCAAAAGAGGGCGAGTAAAATGCCGGACAAAGACTCCATCTACATCTCTTCTTGCGATACACATAATGTACTCTTCGCCGAGGCGAGAAACTTCAAGTACCTGGAGGGTTTCTTACTCTCTGCCCGCTATATTTATTCAGACGAAATTGCCCCCCTTCTACTCGACAGGGACAAAAAGCACGAATCAAAAGGCACGCCCATCGAAAGAGTCATCAGCCACTATCGACAGGCATACGGTGAGCAACCCTGGCTTATCTGCGATCAATGCGCAAAGCTTCTGCCCATCACGCCCAATGATTTGATCCTTGCCAATGATGCCGCACGTCGACGCCTGCATGACCCATCGGAACAGGGCCATGCGCCTGAAAAGCCATGTCGTCAGCTCGGCAAGGGAGACACGCTGGTCATCGCGTACGCTTCTCGCCTTGTTCCCACTGCCGCGGAAATGGCCACACTGGCCCTGTTCTACGATGAAATATGGCTCCCACACCCCTGTGACTTGCTGACCCACGGGGCAAAGAACCTGGCCAGTCTGTATCGACAACTGACCGGAGACTGCATCGTTCCCGGCTTGCAAGCAGCGCAAGAGATTCATGGCCGGAAACGCGAGCACTGGAAGCCACTATTCGACGAAGGCATCTTGCGCACAATGCCCCCATTCGAACTGTTCGGTGGGTTGTTTAGAAACAGAGATGCCATTTCAATCGAAGATTTCGTCGGCTGGTTCGCGCGTATCCCCAAAGAGGCCGAGCTGTTCTCGACGGACGCTCAGCATTTGGAGTCTTTCGTCCTGGCCATGCACCGACTGGACGCCAAGAAGCTGTACCCAGAGCTGTTCATCTCGGACCCGAATGACCGAAGCACGGCACGTCTCTCCGGCCTTTTGCACAATCAAATATTGACTTGCAGGATCCCGGAAATGCAGGGGCTCAATTCGGAGCAAATCCTGGAACTCAGACAGCTGACAAAAATCGCGAAGCAGGGATATAGGCAATACCTCAATCAACTCTCCGACGATCTTGAGCAGCGCCTCGCCACGGGTAACACTGCCGAGTTGGAAGCGGCCAGCAAAATAGCTGAGCGGAAAGTGATTCCTGAGTACGAACAGTATGTAAAGCAGATGAAGAAGCAAGAGACCCGCTTCGGTGCAAAGTTCTTGGAGGCCAGCGGAAAATTCATGCAAATCGATGCTTCGGTGTGGACGCCAAAGTTCTGGGGTGCGCTGATCGAAATCTTCAGCTCTACCCTGTACAGCGCCGTTGAGCAGGATCAGGACAGATACCTCTCGAACGAAAGACAGGCATTCCATTACCTGGCCACCCTTCAGCAAAATAGACCGAAAGCCAATTAGAGGTGTAGAAAAAGGAAGGCCACGGATTGGCGGATACACATCAAACCCACATAGCTTATAGCTTTTGGCAGCAACGATGATCACCAAAGATCATATAAGCGACTCTGGAACTGATCATGTCAGCTGATTTAATTAACTCACAACATGATCCATCGAGTAACGCACATGAGAAAACTCAACCCCGGCCCCGGCAGAAACTACCTATTCGGGAACTCAGGCCTTTATACGCCATATTCGATTGTCATCCCCGGTAGCGCGGGCCGCAGACTGAACCTCAACGATACAACTGTCGCTGAGATGATCGCGTCGATTCAGTTGATAAGAAATGACCTCGTCGTGGGTATCGGCACAGGTTTCCTGATCGCACCGGACATAGTGCTGACCGCAAGGCATGTTTTCTCCGGAGCCCACGACAGATACAACATTGCCCTGGGCTTTGATGCTGAAGCGAGTGTCGGCTCCTCGATCAAGCAGGTTAGGAGGAAGGTAACGCATAACCAGCTGGATCTTTGCGTCCTGTTGATCGAAGGCGCGCAGAAGCAGTGGTTTCGACTGGCCACCCACCCACCGAAAATCGATGAAGACGCCGACATAGCCGGCTACGGTTTCAGTCACTCTGACGGCAGGCTCAGATGCAGCCAGGGTACAGGCAGCATTACCAGCCTGGACCCCAGGAGCAAAAGCATCTGGTACCTAATAAATACGTCTTCGGGCGATAGCGGAGGCCCCATCTTTCAGCAACGAGCTGGTCACTACGAAGTTGTGGGCGTTCATAGCGAAGGCGCAGGTGATGTTTTAATGGGCAACCAAGGCGTTCTACTGGATGACGAGGTCGTCTCCGATATTCGGGAGATGGTGAGCCTGGCCAAGGAGCAATAACATGAGAACCCTGATAGCCGCCGCGCTCATTGCCTCGTTGCTGGTCGGTTGCAGTTCTGGGTTCCCTGGTTACCGGCCACTCAGTTACTCAAACAACAGTGAAGCACGGGCCTACATAAGCCCGGGGCGGTGCATGCACTCACCGCGCCCCGCAAGCGGCGAGCAGGAGATTGCCGCGATCCCTGCCGCACTCGCCTTGCAAGCGATCAGCCTGGCGTTCGATAAATTCAATACCGCACTAAAGAATGGCACGGCAGCAGGCGACCTGCCGAGCAGCAACGCCACTTTGAACTTCGAACCAGACAAAGGTCGAATTCCGGGCTGCGTGCTTGTGGTACGAGGCCAATTCGCAAATGGCGACACTACCGACAAGACCAGGCCCCTGCAGGACTTTCTACTGCCCGCCTTGACCGCCGAAGAGCGCTCTACCTCGCAATGGCCCGAATACCAGGCAGCAGTTGCAGCACAGCGCCTACCGTCTCAATCGTCTTACAAGGGCGAGGCGGAAGCTGCGAAATGGATGCGTATGAGTGCCCTGTGGCACAAAGAAATCCTGCGCAGCGAAATGTCGGAGCGTCTCAAGCTATTCAACCTGTCCAGTGAAACGGCCTTGCTGAACAGCGTCGATCATATCTTCGAGATCCAGATCATACTGTCTGCCAACGGCAACTATCTCTCCATGGCGCCGGTGTACGCTCGCGTGGACCGTTCCATCGATGACGACCGCCGTGGACGGCGCTCTTTCGTGATATCGATCGAATTCGCCACCGCGAAAGATGCGTTGTTGCCAGACAAGGCTGGCACGAACTATGGCGCGCTCATGCAGTTACGCAATTTTGAACTCGGTCAGGCAATCGCTTTCCCACCTATCACCGACAGTAGGCTGCGCTTCTCGAATGAATCGAGTTGGTTCCCGGTGTTCAATGGCGCCTCGCCAGGCGGCACACCTGCCCAGCCAAAAACCAAGGCACCGCCCAAAGGGAAGTTCACGGTCGAGGCCCCACCGCCCCAAGCACCTGCAGCAGGAGATAACAATAATATTGGCAACGCCTTGCAATCGACTCGCACCGATTCGACACCCATGCGAATGACAACACGCGTGGTAGAGACGAGACCCAACAAGGAAGGGCGAGAGTTTCTTGCCCAGGTCTTCGATGGCACCAAGGATGTATTGCAGGCAGCCGCAACGGCAAAAGTCCAGACATCCGAGCAGAGGAAGGCACAACGCGCAACGGAAATTACGAGCGAGATCCAGACACTGCAAAGCAGGGTCGATGCAGAAAACCTCGCGGTTCAGAAAGTCCGCGAATACTGCAGTGCATTGATTGACGCAGACGATTCGCTGACCAGTCGCACGAACAGGATAACCAAGATCAAATCGGCCAATCACGAGGTTCTCGCCCTGGCGGGCCTTACCTCTCCGCCAGGCCAGATCATCTACGGAGGGCTGTTGGACAACACCGATGCCATTGACAATGCCACCAACGTCAATATTTGCAAAAGGCTGGACGCCAATCAGAAGTGGTAGCAGCTTGATTTGCCTGGCAGCGCCATGACAGGGCTGCCGCACACCAGTGGCCTCCAGCAAGCACCACTGGTGTTTGCCGCAACGTTACGGGTTGGCCAACAGCTGTGCGGTGGACCCACCTTGTGTATGACCCGCACGACCGCAAGCCACGAAATCCTCCTGGCGCAGCACCACCAGCGCCACCAGCGACGCCACGCCGGTGCCCACGTAGAAGTACCACGGCGCGGTGATATCCCCGGTCACCTTGATCAGCCAGGTGGAGATCAGCGGCGCGCTGCCGCCGAACACCGCCACCGGAATGTTGTAGGCCATGGCGATGCCGGTGGAGCGGATGCGCGTCGGCAGCAGCTCGCTCATCAGCGCGTAGGTCGACGACGCATACAGCCCGAACAGGATCGCCACCGCCATCAGCGGCCAGAACAGAGTGGCCGGTGTGGCGCCCGGCGCGGTCTTGAAGAACCAGTACATGGCCAGGGTCGCCAACGTACCGATCACCATCAGGAACGGTTTACGCCCGTAGCGATCGGTGAAGGCGCCGCCAAACGGCATCACCAGCGCCGCCGACAGGCTGGCGACGAACACATAGAGCAAGGTGGTGCCGCTGTCGAACTTCAGCGTGTTGGACATGTAGGTCGAGGCGAAGGTCAGCACCAGGTAGAAGATCGAGCTGTGCAAGGTGATGATGAAAAACACCAGGGCAATCGAGCGCTTCCACTGCCACACCTCGCGCAGCGGCGCCTTGGAGGTCTGCCCGGCTTCCACCAGGGCGAGGAACTCCGGGCTGTCTTCGAGTTTCAGGCGGATATACAACGAGATGAAGCCCAGTGGCCCGGCGATCAGGAACGGGATCCGCCAGCCCCAGTCCTGCATCAGCTCGGCACCCAGGGCCCAGGTCATGCCATTGGCCACCGCACCGCCCAGCAGCAGGCCGAGCACCGCGGTGACCATCAGCCAGCAGGTGGCGAAACCCCGACGGCCAGGGCCGGCGTATTCGGAGATGAAGCTGGTGATGGTGCCAATCTCGCCCCCGGCGGAGAAGCCCTGGACACAGCGGATCAGCACCAGCAGCACCGGCGCGGCGATGCCGATGCTGGCGTAGGTCGGCAGCAGGCCGAGCAGGAAGGTCGAGCCGGCCATCATCACCAGCACCGTGATCAGCGTGCGGCGGCGGCCGATCTTGTCCGCCAGCGGGCCGAAGAACAGCCCGCCCAAGGGCCGGATGAAGAAGCTCAGGGCAAAGGCCGCGAAGCTCGCCAGCAAGCTGCTGGTAGGGTCGTCGGAAACAAAGAAGGCCTTGCCGATATACAAGGCCAGGAAACCGTAGACGCCGTAGTCGTACCACTCGATCAGATGGCCGGTGGTGGCGCCGATGAAAGCCCGGCGCCGCTGGCGCTGGGTGTTGGCGGGTGACATGCCCATGCGGGTAACTCCTGTCGTGTCGCTTTCCATGAAATGTCGCGGCTCAAGCGCTGCCGAGCGACCCGTCCGGGTCCTGCAGCCATTGGCGCAACTGGGTCTTGAGAATCTTGCCATAGCTGTTTTTCGGCAGCTCGGCGCAGAACAGGTACTTCTTCGGTTTCTTGAACGAGGCCATACGCGCCAGGAACCACTCATTGAGGGTCCGCGCATCGAGGCTGCCTGCCGTGCGCGGCACAACGAAGGCCACCACCGACTCGCCCCACTCGGCGTCGGCTTCGCCCACCACGCAGGCCTCGAACACTTCGGGGTGCTGGATCAGCACTTCCTCGACCTCGCGGGGATAGATGTTGCTGCCCCCGGAAATGATCACGTCCTTGCTGCGGTCGGTCAGCGACAGGTAGCCCTGGCCGTCGAGAAAGCCGATATCGCCGGTGTGCAGCCAGCCGTCCACCAGGGCCGCCGCGGTGGCCTCGGGATTTTCCCAGTAACCCTGCATCACCACCGGGCCGCGCACGACGATCTCCCCTGCCTCGCCAGCCGCCGTCGCTTGGCCCGCGCCATCGAGCACGCGCACCTCCACGCAGGCCTGGGCCCGGCCAACGGAAGCGGCGATGGCTGGCCAGCCCGGGTTGTCACGGTCGGCGATGGCCTCGCGGGACAGCGCGCTGATGGTCATCGGGCATTCGCCCTGGCCGTAGATCTGCACCAGGCGCGGGCCGAAGGTATCCAGGGCATCCACCAGGTCCGCCAGGTACATCGGGCCGCCGCCGTAGACGATGGTCTTGATGCCTTCGCCGGCGTAGCCCTGCTGGCGCGCCTGCTCGACCATGCGCTTGACCATGGTCGGCGCGGCGAACAGGCTGACCTGCCCCAGCGATTGCGCCAGGGTGAACAGCTCCGTCGCCTGGAAGCCCCGGGACAGGGGCACCACGTGCCGGGCGCCGCAACGTACGTGGATGAAGTTGTACAGCCCCGCGCCGTGGGACATCGGCGCGGCATAGACCACGGCGTCATCGGCGGCTACCGGGTCGACGTCCAGCGGATAGCACAGCGACATGGCGATCAGGTTGCCATGGGACAGCATCACCCCCTTGGAACGCCCGGTGGTGCCGGAGGTGTAGAACAGCCAGGCCAGGTCGCTGTCCAGGCGTGGGTGCGGCGCCTGCAGCTCGTTGTTGGCCGGCAGCCCCGGCATGCGCTGGACAGGCGTGGCCAGCTCGCGGCAGCCGTTCGGCAATGCCAGGTCGGCGAACAGCTGGCCCTCGTCGGTGAAGATCAGCCGCGCCCCGGCATTGCCGGCGATCCACGCGGCTTCCAGGGCGTGCAGCTTGTGGTTGATCGGCACCGCCACCGCACCGCACCACCAGATCGCGTAGAGCAATTGCAGGTAGTCGCAGCTGTTCTTCATCAACAGCGCCACCCGCGCGCCCGGTTCGATGCCGTGCACGTGACGCAGTTCCAGTGCCCGTGTCCGCACCTGGGTGGCAAACATCCGGTAGTCAGCGATCTGCCGCGTCCCCTCGAACAACGCCGGCCGCTCAGGCCAACGCTGGGCCGCGTCCTGCAACCAATGGGCGATGTTCATGCCTCAGACCCTGACGGCTTGCAGCACGCTGGCGTAGTTGGCCACCGCCATGCCGCCCATGTTGAACAGCAGGCCGAACTCGGCATTGGGCACGCCCAGGCCGATGGGCTTGCCGGTCAGCTGGGCGAAGCCCAGGGCATGCATCGACACACCGGTGGCCCCCACCGGATGCCCCTTGGCCTTGAGCCCGCCGGACAGGTTCACCGGCAAGCGCCCACCCTGGCGCACGATGCCGTCGTCCAGGGCGCGGTGCCCCTCACCACGCGGCGCCAGGCCCATGGCTTCGTAGATCAGCAGTTCGGCGATGGTGAAGCAGTCGTGCACCTCGGCGAAACTCAGGTCGTTGAGGGTCACCCCCGCCTCGCGCAGCGCCCCGTGGATGGCCCGCTGCGGCCCCTCGAAGGCCAGCATGTCGCGGCGCGACAACGGCAGGAAGTCATTAACCTGGACCATCGAGCGGATCGCTACCTGGCGCCGCATCGAGCGGGCGCGGGCGGGCGAAGCCAGGATGATCGCCGCCGCGCCGTCGCTGATCAGCGAGCAGTCGGTCAGGCGCAGGGGCGCCGCGATCAGCGGGTTGCTCGGCGACACTTGGTTACAGTGCTCGAAGTCCATCACCCGGTGCATCTGCGCCAGCGGGTTGGCCATGGCATTGGCGTGGTTCTTCACCGCGATCGCCGCCATCGATGCCAGTGGGCTGTGGTAGCGCTCGGTGTATTGCTGGGCGACCTGGCCGAACAGCTGGGCAAAACTCAGGCCGGCCTCCTGCAAGGCGTTCTGGTAACCGGCACCGGCCAGCGCCCGGGTGACCTCGACCGTGCTGTTGCCAGTCATCTTCTCCGCGCCGACTACCAGCACCAGCTCGGCGGCGCCGCTGCGGATCGCGTTGATCCCGGCCTGGATCGCAGCCGAGCCCGAGGCGCAGGCGTTCTCACAGCGGGTGGCGGGCTTGAAGCGCAGCTGGGGGTCGGCCTGCAGCATCAGCGAGGCGGGGAAGCCGTCGGCCACCAGGCCCGAGTTGAAGTGGCCGAGAAACAGCGCGTCGATCTCGGCGGCGTCGATGCCTGCATCCTGCAAGGCATCACGGGTGACCTGGACGATCAGGTCTTCGAGGTTCAGGCCATCCAAACGACCGAAAGGGCTATGCGCGGCGGCGACGATGGCGACGGAATCGTGGAACATGGTGTTTTCTTCTGTCCTTGAAGCGGGTATTGCATACAATGTGTCAGCACCCGAGTCCCACGCTAGTTGGGGCAACTACGTACACGAGTAAGTAGTGATGCTTACGGGACATGACCCCAAGCACCGAGGCAGGAAGCCTGATGACCGTACCCACCCACGCCTCCCCGGACCTCGAGCGCCTGGCGTTCCAGGTGTCACCCGCGCCGCAACTGATCACCGGCCACCGGCGCATGCTCGACTGCAACGAGGCCTTCGCCCGGCTGTTCGGCTACACCCGCGAGGAGCTGCGCGGGCACCTGACCCTGCTGCTCTACCCTTCCCAGGCCGACTACCAGAGCATTGGCGAGCGCAGCGAACACTGGCTACGCAACGGTCTGGGCGCCTTCTATTCGGACGAGCGCTTCATGCAGCACCGCAACGGCGAGGTGTTCTGGGCCCGGGCCCAGGGCTTTACACTAACGGCGGAGGATCCGTTCAAGCTGATGATCTGGCATTTCGAACGGCTCGACCGGCAGCCGGCGCCCGCGGTGCAACTGACGCCGCGTGAACGGCAGATTTCGTCGCATATCGTGAACGGGCTGACGTGCAAGGAAGTGGCGCGGCAGCTGGGGATATCGCATCGGACGGTGGAAGTGCATCGAGCGCGGTTGATGAAGAAGTTGCAGGCGAAGAACAGTGCGGAGTTGGTATCGAGGATAATTTTCATCAGTTGAGCTGGATGCGACAGGCCAGCCGGACCTTGCAATCCCCCCGCCACACCGAGACAATGCGAGCAATTACCATTTACACCTCGGATCCCGCTCTATGTCGACGCTCGACCGCTCGGCGCTTCACCAGCTGTACTGCGAAAACAACAGCTGGCTGAAAAGCTGGCTGCGCGCACGCCTGGGCAATGCCGCCGATGCGTCCGACCTGGCCCACGACACCTTCCTGCGGGTGATGACTGCCCGCAACCAAGGCCCCATTCGCGAGGCGCGCAGCTACCTCAGCGCCATTGCCCGCGCGCTGCTGATCGACAAAGTCAGGCGCCGCGCCATCGAGCAGGCCTACCTGCAGGCCCTGGCCCTGCGCCCGGAGCCGGTCGAAGTGTCGCCGGAGACGCGCCTGTCGATCATCGAAATGCTGGTAGCGGTCGATGCACTGCTCGATGAACTGGGCCCCAGGACCCGTGACATCTTCCTCGCGGTGCAACTGGAAGGGCTGACCTACGCGGCGGTCGCCGAACGCTTCGATGTATCGATCACCACAGTCAAGAACCACCTGATCCGGGCCATGACCCGCTGCCTGCTGGTGGTCGACAATTGAGGGCCGGCCAGTGGACCTGAAGACCCTCGAGGCGGCCGCGACCTGGTACGTGCAACTCAATGACGGTGATGCCGACACAGCACGGACCCAGGCCTGGCGGAATTGGCTGGCCGCAAGCCCCGCGCATGCCGAAGCCTGGTCGCGGGTGGAGAAACTCCAACAGCAGTGGTCAACAGTGCCGCGCCAGGCTGCGCTGTCAGGCCTGGGCGCGGCCCAGGCGCAGCGCCGCGAGGTGCTCAAGGTGCTGGGCCTGCTACTGGCGGTCGGTGGCGGTACCTGGCTGGCCAGCGAGCAGGTGCCCTATCGCGCCCTGCTCGCCCAGCAGCGCACCGGCAGCGGTGAACGGCGCTCGCTACGCCTGGACGACGGATCACAGTTGGAGCTGAACGTCGACACCGCACTCGACGTGCGCTTCGACGCCCAGGTGCGGGCGATCCAGTTGTATCGCGGCGAGATCCTGATCAGCACCGCCAGCGACGCCGCCCGCCGTCCGTTCATCGTGCACACCGACAACGGCAGCGTGCGTGCGCTGGGCACGCAGTTC
Organism: Pseudomonas sp. 2848; assembly: GCF_003253945.1. Taxonomy (NCBI): domain Bacteria; kingdom Pseudomonadati; phylum Pseudomonadota; class Gammaproteobacteria; order Pseudomonadales; family Pseudomonadaceae; genus Pseudomonas; species Pseudomonas sp. 2848. The sequence goes on along the minus strand of NZ_QKZD01000004.1, from coordinate 380,468 downwards.
AGCGTGCGCCAAACAGCGCAGCAGACACAGATCGGCGTATTGCAGTCCGCCGTCGAGATACGCCCGCAACGCCACCTCGACCAGGTGTTGCGCCTGGACGCCGGCCAACAGGCCGGCTTTGACCGCGACGCGATCGGCCGCGCACAAGCCCTGCCCGCCGATTCCGCGGCCTGGGTGCAGGGCATGCTCAGCGTGAACGACTGGCGCCTGGGCGATTTCATCGCCGAACTGGGCCGCTACCGTCCCGGCGTGCTGCGTTGCGCGCCGTCCGTCCAAGGCATGCGCATTTCTGGCTCGTTCGCCATCGATGACACCGATATCGCCTTGGCGAACCTGCCGAAATCCCTGCCCGTGAGGGTGCGCTACCTGAGCCGTTACTGGGTCAACGTCGAACCTGCCTGAGCCCGGTGCAAAAAAAAATTTTCGCAATCTTGCTGATTTCGATTCTCGTCCGTCCATGACACAAGCCGCGACGACAGCGACTTTCCGCCATGACACGCAAGGATCACCCAATGCCCCTGCTCCAGCCCAGCACCCGCCTGCGCCACGCCATCCACCGGTTCACCCTCGGCCTGTCCCTCGCCACCGCGCCTGGCCTGATGTTCGCGCCGGTCGACGCCCTGGCCGTCAGCCAGACCGCCTACCACATCGCAGCCGGCCCCCTGGGCAACGCCATCAGCCAGTTCGGCGTGCAGGCGGGGGGGACCATTTCGTTCGACACCGAGCAGACCCGCCATCTCTCCACCCCCGGGCTCGACGGCAGCTACAGCGTCGAGGAAGGCCTGCTGCGCCTGCTCGGCAGCAGCGGGCTGCAAGCCCAGCGGCAGGGCAATGGCGGCTATGTGCTGGTCCCGGCTGACAATGGCCCCGCGATGGAGCTGGGACCGTTGACCATCGACGCCAACCGCCTCGACGCCACCAGCGAGGGCACCCAGTCCTATGCAGCGCGGGCGGTGACCATCGGCAAAGGCGTGCATACGCTCAAGGAGACACCGCAGTCGGTCACGGTCATGACCCGCAAGATGCTCGACGACCAGAACCTCAACACCCTGGAACAGGTGCTCGACAAGACCCCCGGCATCACCGTCTACGACTCGCCCATGGGCGGCAAGTACTTCTACTCGCGCGGTTTCAACCTCGACGGCCAGTACCAGTACGACGGTGTGCCGCTGGACGTGGGCGGCAACTATGTCCAGGCCAACAGCTTCTCCAGCGACATGGCCTTCTACGACCGGGTCGAGATCCTCAAGGGCGCGGCCGGCATGATGAAAGGTTCCGGCTCATCGGCAGGCGGCGTCAACTTCGTGCGCAAACGTGGACAGGACAAGGCCCAGACTACACTGACCCTGTCCGCCGGCACCTGGGACAACTACCGCGGCCAGGTGGACGTTGGCGGCCCGCTGAACGAATCGGGTACCGTGCGCGGCCGCGCCGTGGCCACCCTGCAGGATCGCCAGTACTTCTACGACAATGCCAAGCGCCAGGACCAGGTGCTGTACGGTGCCCTGGACTGGGACGTGACGCCTGACACCACCCTGGGCGTCGGCCTGGCCTATGAAGACATCGATGCCTCGCCCTGCTACACCGGCCTGCCCCGCTATGCCGATGGCAGCGACCTGAAGCTGTCGCGCTCCACCTGCCTGGGTGCCAGCTGGAACGACCTGCAAAGCCAGCGCATCACAGGTTTCGCCGATCTCAAGCATCGCTTCAATGACGACTGGACGCTCAACTTCGCCTCGGTCTACACCCACAACAACCAGAACCTCGAGTACGGCTACTCCGAAGGCGCGGTACCGGTCGGCGCCAGCAGTGCCGGTATCCGCCGCCATGTCGGGCGTTTCGACTACGACCAGGACGACTACGGCTTCGATAGCTACGTCGACGGCAAGTTCGAGGCATTCGGTCTCGAGCACGAGTTGATCGTCGGCGCCAACGCCAGCCGCCAGAAGACCCACGATTACTTCGCGCTGATGCCGCTCAACGGTACCCAGAACCCCTTCGACCCGTCACCGGCCTTTCCACACCCCTCCAAGGACGAGTTTCTGGCCAACCCCAGCCGTGGCGGCAGCGAACCCACCGACTCAACCACCACCCAGTACGGCACCTACGCCACCCTGCGCCTGAAGCTGGCCGAGCCGCTGACCCTGGTGCTCGGCACGCGGGTTAGCTGGTACCGCAACAAAGGCGACTCCTACACCCAGGCCTGGGACTACTGGGTGCACAACCGCAGCCAGGAAAACGGCCAGGTCACGCCCTTCGCCGCGGTGCTCTATGACCTCAACGATGAATGGACCGCCTACGCCAGCTACGCCGATATCTTCCAGCCGCAGAGCAATCTGGTGAACGCCCAGGGCCAGGCCCTGCCACCGAAGACCGGCGCCAACTACGAGCTGGGCATCAAGGGTGAACTGTTCGGCGGCGCGCTCAACACTGCCTTCAACCTGTTCCGCACCATCGAGGAGCACCGCGCCGAAACCGACTTCGTCGACACCTGCAAGGGCTCGGGCGACCAGTACTGCTACACCGACAGCGGCAAGGTGCGCGCCCAGGGCTTCGAGGCCGAGGTCAGCGGCTCGCCCATCGAGCGCCTGCAACTGCTGGCGGGCTACACCTACACCCAGACCAAGTACCTGAACACCATCAACCAGACCGAGCCGACCGAGCTCAACTTCACCTCCAGCTTCATCCCGCGACACATGCTCAAGGTCTGGGGCGACTACCAGCTCGCCGGCGCGCTTGACCGCTGGACCGTGGGTGCCGGGGTTTCCAGCCAGAGCGAGAACTTCCGCCGCCAGGGCAACCTGAGCATCGAGCAAGCGGGCTACACGCTGTGGAGCGGCCGCGTGCAGTACCGCCTGGACGAACACTGGAGCCTGGCGCTGAACGGCAACAACCTGCTGGACAAGCGCTATTACGCCACCGTGGGTGCGACAGGCTGGGGCAACCACTACGGCGAGCCGCGCAACTTCATGTTGACGCTCAAGGGGAGTTTCTGATGGGTGTAGGGATGTAAGCGCCGGGCTTTTCAAGGTGTTCGCCGCAAAGGCTTCTGCGCCTATGAGATCGAGCGCCGCCCGCGCGGCGCATCGCTGGCAAGCCAGCTCCCACATCTGTTTCGGGCCAGTCTGTCCTGTGAAGTTGTCGCTGTTCGCCTTGGTGCATGTCTTGAGACAGGTGGGACGCCAGTGGTGCACACACAGAAACCGCGTCGTACCCACAAGGCGTACAGCCGCGGCGGCGCAGGCATAACTGGCCAGAAATAAATGTGGGAGCTGGCTTGCCAGCGATGCGCCGCGCGGGCGGCGCTCGATCTCATAGGCGCTGCAAGATTTGCGGCGGACATCTGGAGGCCTTTACTACATTCCCATATGTGCATCATCCGTCAAAACGACTGATGGGCGACGGCCAACGCACACATGACGTACTCGGTGGCCTGGACCAAAGTATCTTCAAGGAGGTGGGGGGGATTCGGTGGACGGCAGTGGATCCGGGGTGATCTTGAGCAAAAATACCTCGCAATGCATTAGACAGCCCCCAACTTTTCACTTGCAGGTAAAGGGCGGCAGCTACGTGCAGGTCTGCAAGACCGGGGTATTACCAGGCGAAAACCCGGCTGACCCAAAGGTCACCCGCACGTAGCGACCATAAAGCGAGACCCATTACTCAACGCCGAGGATCATGGTGAGCACCATCCTAATACCGCGCAGGCTTGCAGACCGGATGAAACAGGTGCAAGCCCGCTCCAGGATCCTACTCTCGCCCCTCAAATCGTCGTCTGCTCAGGAACAACCCTATGCCGAGCGGCACTGCAAGGGCAGACATCAATCCCAGGTCAAAGCTCTGAAAACGAGTGGCTGAGCGCAACGCAACCAATCAGTCCAGCAATGACCAACGCAACGCCTAGCCACTTTCGAAGCAAGTATGGCCTCGTGAACCGTTCAAATAGAAAAGCCAGTGCAACGAAGATGACTGCCTGCGTAAATTCGGACATGTGCACCTCCTCTCAAGCCCTGATGATAAGTGATTCGGCAGTACGCTGCGGGCCAATTCCACCACTTACCTGAGCCTGAATGCTCACGACAGCCCAGCTACTGGCCCGGCCAAATTGCCCACAGCATGGGCAGCCCCACCGACGGCGGAGAGCGCCAGGTTAGCAATGCTGCTGCGCTGGGTATTGAGGGTGTGTGCTTGATCACGGGTCAGCGGTTTGGAAATACAACCTGCAGGAGCATGGGTGGCGGCTACGTGCGGGCTGCAAGTCCGGGGAACATCGAGCGATAACCCAGCCGGCCCGAGGGCCAACTACACATAGCCACCATTGAGCACAACCACTGGAAAACGCCAGCGACTCGAAGGTGAGTACAGTTCGATGTTCAGACGGACTTGCAGGCCCGGTCGTTGATATGGCAACGACCCACCGAGACTAGCCGCCACTTCGAAGGCGCAACAGTGGCCAATGCATGCTTCGGAAACGGCCTACTTGAAATAGGGAAAATCTTATTCATGCCTGTAGGATGCGATACGAACTTGCTCCCTACACCATTACCCAGCTATCCGAGAGACAGTTTGCATCTACGCCATCGCTAGTAGAACATCCTCTCTTTTGCACGAATGGACACGCGCATGAAGTTCGAGAGGACCACGCAGTACAGAACCGATGAAGGGATCGTCTTCAATCTCTCGCAAATTACCCTTATGGAAAGTGACCGAGGCCGCCTGCGCGAGTTGCACTTTGGCGAAGCAAAACGCGCCCACTACCAAGTCAACAACATGGTCGTGGATCTGTATGACCGGATGCAGGCCCGAAACCTGCCTTGCCTGCTGACAGTCCGCATCTCCAACCCCCTGACTCGGCAGCAAGCCGATACCATCAACACCCTGCGCGGCAACGTCGCCAAAGGAATTGCTGCAGCCTCAGGCGCTGCTGCCGGGAAGGTGGGCGCTTTGGGTGGGCCAATCATTGGCTGGGCTTCCGGTGCGGTGGTGACGACAGGAATGAACTGGTACCTCAAAGGGGCCTTGCCTAACCTGCATGCAGGCGACGTGCTCGTCAGCATCGAGGGAGAGGTTCATGGCGGGATTGGCCCGCAGCGTTCTGGCGTGACGTTGGTCATCAAGGTCTGAGGAGCTGCACATGCCTTACATCATGCAAGCTGTCATTCTTCTAGTACTGGGCGCACTCCTCATTCAGTTTCTGAGACCATCCCCTTTACGCAAGTGGCTGGGCGTGGCGCTGTTAGCCGCGGGCTTGGTCGGCATCTTCAAAGTCGACCAGCAGCAGGTGCTGGGTTTTGACCTGGAATTGCTGGCGCTACTGGCTGTGCCGCTAGGCGTGGTGCTGTTCCTGACGCGGCGGCGATTCTCGGATATGGACTGACGCCCAGTCCAAACTCTTGCGAGTAAAAATCCGCACCCTTTTACTCTGGGGCCGTTTCTGAAGGGCGCAAGACGGGGCGGCCCTGCGCGCGCCGCCCCTGTCTGTGTCACACCTTCTTCACCATCCCCATATGGGCGTCATCCATCAATGCCTTGGCCATATCGCTCAGGTAGTGCGAGGCCCAGACCAGCACCGGTTCGTTGTCCATCACACCGATGAAGGAAGCGCGGCGGGAGCTGTCGAGCAGCACGGAGGCCTGCTCCATGGCGTGGTTCGCACAGTTGCCAGGCTCTACGCGGACCAGCCGCGTACCTTTGGTGGCGCCTTCCAGGCAGGTGCAGGTGCCGACGGTCCAGCCGAGCTGGCCGTGGTCTGCAGGGGTTTCGTTGTCCATTTGCGAAATCCTCGGGTGTCTTTGATGTAGCGGGCTCGAAGACCCGGTCGCGTGCCGACCGGTTATGCATCAAATGCGTGGGAGCGGGCTTGCCCCGCGATGAGGCAAGTCCAGGTGATGACGGGAATCGCATCAGCAGTTTCACCGATCCGGGCGCCCACTCTCACCCGTCCGTGGCGGCTCTGTCAGTGCAGAGTGTATGACGGCGGTCGCGTACTCATGTGGAGCTGGGCAAGTGCCGACTCCAGCAATGTGCGGGTGGCGTCAAGCTCGTGCATCATCGTCAGCATCACCAGGGTGGCTGGTGATTTGGGCAGGTGATTGAACGATTGATGAGCGACGGCCAGCGCGCACATGACGTACTCGGTGGCCTGGACCAGGGTGTCTTCAAGGAGATGGGGGGATTCGGTGGACGGTGGTGGATCCGGGACGATCTTGAGCATGATGAAACTCTCTAGTTGCGCTGATCGGACCGCACCCCATCGCTTGCAGGCGAAGGGGTGGCGGCTACGTACGGGCCTGCAAGACCGGGGCAACTAGAGTAAGCCCGGCTGACCCGAAGGCCACCCGTACGCAGCCACCATGACGCACGGCCAATGGCTTAGACCAATGGCAATGGGGGGTGCTGATCTAGTTGTCCCGCTCGGGCTTGCAGACCCGGTCGCTACTTTTTTGTAGCGACCCAGCGAGACTAGACCTCGGTTGGATGGGGTAAAAGCGGGTAAAGCATGCTTCGGAAACGGACTACTCGAAATAGGGAAAATCTTATTCTTGCCTGTAGGACGCGCTATGAACTTGCTCCCCTACCCCGTTAGCCAGCTCTGCGGAAGAAAGCCTGCATCTACCCCAACTCAAGAGACCCACGCAGTACAGAAGTTTTTCAAGATGATCCAGAAGCAGCAGTTGCACCGTCTCTATTGCGGCAGTTTCGCGATCACCTTGATCTCGAAATCGAAGCCGGACAGCCAGGTCACGCCGATAGCGGTCACCGTGGGATAAGGCGCCTCGCCCCAATACTCGGCTGCCACCTCCCAGATGGTTTCGAATGTCGAGTCGGGGTCGACCATGAAGATGGTCGTATCAACTACATCCTCGAAACTACCGCCCGCCTCGGCCAGGATCGCGTTGAGGTTGGCAAAGGCCAAACGAACCTGTGCCGCGAGGTCAGGCTCAGCCGAACCATCCTTGCGGCTGCCGACCTGACCGGATACGAACAAAAAACCATTGGAGCGAATCGCCGGCGAGTAGCGGTGCAACTCGTACAAAGCATGGCGATCTGGCGGGAAAACGACATCACGTTTGCTGGACATGGCCTACCTCGTTCTGGGCCATCGCGGCCCGGTGTTTACGGTGAGGCCACTATAAAAAGGCCACCTACCTGGATAAACGGGCAGCTCTGGCCAGGACTGTTTGTATACTCCAAACAATCCAGGTGCGAACGAGGCGTGGAATGGACCGATTCGATGCAATGCAGGCGTTTGCCCGGGTGGTGGAAACCGGCAGTTTCACCAAGGCGGCCGCCACCCTGCACATGAGCAAGACCACCGTGACGCAGCTCATTCAGCAGCTGGAAGCAAGGCTGCGCGTACGCCTGCTCAACCGCACCACACGCAAGGTCAATGTCACCGCCGACGGCGCGGCCTACTACGAACGCGTCGTCCGGCTGCTGGCAGACATGGACGACGCCGAGACCAGCTTGTCCAGCGCGTCGATGGCACCGCGCGGCCGGCTGCGGGTGGATGTACCCAGCCCGCTGGCGCGAATGCTGCTCATACCCGCCTTGCCGGGGTTCTTTGCACGTTATCCGGAAATCCAGCTGACGGTGGGCGTGAGCGATCGCATCGTCGACATCATTGGTGAAAACATTGACTGCGTGGTGCGTGGCGGCGAGATCACCGACCAGTCCTTGGTGGCAAGGCATGTGGGCGATCTGAAACTCGGCATCTATGCCACGCCCGGTTATCTGCAGCGCTTCGGGACGCCGGTTCATCCCCTTGAGTTGGAGGAAGGCCAGCACAAAACCGTCGGCTTTCTCTGGTTTCGTACAGGCAAAACCTTGCCCTATGCAATGCACCGAGGTGAAGAACGCATAGAAGTCCAAGCGCGCCCGCAACTGACGGTCGATGACGGCAATGCGTACCTTGCCGCCGGCCTGGCTGGCCTCGGGATGCTCTGGCTTCCGCAGTACATGGCCAAACCGCACTTGATCAGCGGCGAACTGCTGCCACTGTTCGAAGACTGGCACATGTCGCCGATGCCGATGTACCTGGCCTTCCCGCCGAATCGCCATGTCAGCGCCAAGGTGCGGGTGTTTATCGACTGGATAATCGAATTGATGGCCGAGCATGCGCCGGTGATTGGCTGAGCCGCTCAAGGACCAGGCACTCCGATTTTTCCGCTTTTGCCCGTTTTCTGACAGTGCGGCGGAGGCCAACTATGGGTCGTTAGCGGCATTTCATGACCGGCCGTTTCCGACCCATAACGGCCCTTCAATATGGGCCGCTAACGGCTAGGGGAAACTTGGGTGGGGGGTAGTAACGGCAATTGAGCTGCCACCGTTTCGCACGAGAAAAACACCACCAAAGATAAGGATGACACCCACGAAATTTCCCCGCCCCAAGACAGCTGATTTCTGGGAAAGCTAGCAATGCCTTGTAGTGATCCGATCAAATCGCGCGAAGCTTGGTCGTTGCGCATGTTCGAGGAGGGGTGCGCTCCACTCGGCCTAGACCTGCTGCCCTGGCATGGAGTGCAACTGAGTACTCATTGTACGTTTGCCATGAGTAAATCTACTGGCGCTATGCTATACCAAGGCTATAGCGTGAGAACTTTGTTGCGTACGTGACAATTAGGGTCCTATCTGTTGAGGGCGCCACTATGGAATTATTCCGTCTAAATCATCTGTTCGGCGTTGGGCGCACAGTGCTATTCCTGCGTTTACCTCTGCGCCCCTATAACTTGTTTTGGCTATTCTTCAAGTACTTTCCGCCATTGCATATCCTGGCGGGAGCTATGACGATTGTCACTTGTAGTAACACCTTCAGTGCCGAGCCTTTACAAACTTTCAACGGCACGCCAATTCGGACCGCAGCAGTAAATGAGAGCGGTACGCGTCATGATCTGACCAATGAAGAGTGCATCAATGCACCCACAGACCGACTGTTTGAGCAGGGGACGTTCGTCATGCGTGTGGTTCATGTGCATGATGCAGATGATCACAGTTGTACCCCTCGCTTTGAAAACTTTCAGGATTTCGTGCCAGGTATCAAGGAGCCATCAAAGGCTTGCTTGATTTCCTATGTCAAAAGTAAGGGCGGCCTCATAAGCTTCGGAAAGCGTGGGCATGTAACCTGCGCGATGGACTACAGGCTTCGACCCGCCGATGAGGGTGTTTCACCCGGCCAGCCCATTCCGGGTGGTCACGATATCATCAGCCCAGTGCCAAGTTTACCAGCAGACATTCGTCTTGAGCGTGATACTCGTTCCTTTGCGCGCGTGAGTGTTCCTTTAAAAGCATTGCAATTCGGCATTGACGAGTCAATACGCCAGACCAATGGTGGCCTACCGCTGGGGTTTTCGATCAAAATCATGAGCAGCGGCTTCACCGAATACATCATGGATAGTACAACTATGACGTACTTCGTTGACGTAGATGTTTCCGGCCCTGTTGGTGCACGCTGCGCTGTATGGGTTCCATTTGCTATTCCTGCATCTGCGCCGGATGTGCTGTTTGTGCAGGATGTGGGGACGCGAGCAGATTGCAAGACAGGCAGCCTAGCTGGGCAATTGGCCAATCTCCCACAACAGCTAAGCAATGCCATTCGCAAGGCGATTACAGACGGTTTGGGCAAGAAAATCTCCGAAAGCAACGAAACTTTTGAAGGCTGGAAAAAGCAGGACCCCGAGTGGGCGGCCATGGTGATGAAGTCACTGGTTCAAGGGTCATACTGTAATTGGCGCGCAGAGCCGGGATTGTGCATTTCAATTGGTTGGCGTCGCCGTGCGGAACTTAATGAATTCGAACAAACCATGCTTTCTAAGATTCCTTCAGCAGAAGGCGCGGTCGATAGTCTTAAAGTAAAAGCCAAGCTTGATAAGTATGAAATCGAGGCGCGGAAATCACGCCGTCTCGAATACAATGGCATAAAATTTCCATCTGGTGGTACGCAGGCGGCCCCAGAAGACGGAGACATGGCCATTTTCGGTGGTCTGCTATGTCGCTCGGGCTCAGAGGATGGTTGCCGTCTGCTAAAGGATGCGCGTACTTCAGACGGTCGCTTCTGGCGCTCTCCAAGGAGGGTGAATGAAGTTGACAGCAAGGATCATGCCTCCTTTTCAGGAGATCAACTACGCGGTGTGCTGCACTACTTCACCAGGGTTGGTCACGACCCCACGACGAAGAATCAGGGAAAAGATCACCTACGTGACTTCCTCCATTATCTCAGAGGTCAAACTACGCAGGTGCCAGATGCTAAGGTTCAGCTCATTAATGGCTATTCATCTTGTCCTACACGGTATCCGAATTTCACCTGCCTTCTGGGCGGGGATGACTGGTACGCGCTAAAGTTGCTGGCAAAAATGTACGGACTGGAGAGCGAACTCCCTCCGGAGATTGCAGAGCTTGAACTGTCCTACGGATTCAATTATGAACAGATGTTATGGCAGTCGCTTATGACCAACGCCGGCTATCGCTTACACTTGATTGCCAACACCGCTTGGATCATGAGATCGTTGGGCGAGACGGATCCACGAATTGAGAAGACTATTAAAATTCTGAATGCCCGACAGCCAGAAAACCCGTTTTTCGCTTACTTACTCCATGGTCCTGACAAGCGGGTTGAGCGTTTAGCCGATAATAAGTGCCTTGCTCCGGACGCTGCACGAGATGCCTATGTAGATTGGGCATGGCAGCGTGCAGACATAGAGGATCGCTGGAAAGTTGGAATGGTCTGGGACTGCGTTTTCATCTACGGCCTACTGGTGCGCGACCCGATACCCAACTAGAAGCTAATTCTCAATGCGTAGCTACGGGTCGAAGCAGTCGGATACAAATGACCGCTTTCGACCCATAGCTGCCATTCACCAAGGGCAGGAACCGCCAAGAGCTGTCACTCTTTTACAAGGAGACGTTATCGCCGCAATTGATCCATGGCCAATTAATGTTTTCCTACTCTTTGTAGGACTAAGAGGCAGCTTTGGGTCGAAAGCAGTGGGCCTCGAAAAATCGAAAAGCCCTACGGGAAACCATCACTACCGCCTGATACCGCCCTCGAGCAGCGCCGCAAGGATAAACGGCCCCTTCTTCTCCAGATACTCAGCCATCCCCCCGGTATTGGTAGCCTCCAGCTCAATCTTGAGATCTTGATACCGCTGCCGGAGAGAGGCGTCGTTCCTGAGCAGATCCCTGAACGTCAGCATCTGGACGACTGAAGGGTGACCACGTCTGCAAATGTGGACCTTTTGGGTGCGCACCTCGCCAACATTGCGGCGGTAGAAATGGTGCCCTTCCGACAAGTCACTGCCGCGTACATACCCCAACTGCAGGCGCACTTGCAAGGGCATCGGTACAAGAGGGGTGAAATGTCACCCCAGGCATTTGATCAATATTGGTAGCGCAGGGTAACCGCAAAATTACGAGGATCACCGTAGTACAGGCCACCGAAATTGTTCGAAGTGGGCAACGACTGGTAGTACGTCTTGTCCAGCACGTTGTTGAGGTTGTACTGCACACTGAACTGTTGGTTGATCTGATAATGGGCATGCAGGTTGAGCAAGGCGTAGCCACCCTGTTCGATCCTGTACCCGGTCACATCGGCGGCGGTGCGGCTCTGGGCATACACATCGCCGCCCACACGCCATTGGTCGAGGACACCGGGCAAGCGGTAATCCGTCGACACCTTGAGCAGGCGACGCGGGATCTTGCGATAGTAGTCCGAGCCCTTGCTGCTGCCGGCCACATACTCGGGGTCACTGTAGGTATAGCCCGCGCTGACGTTCCAGTTCTCCAATGGCTCCCCTGAAACCTCCAGCTCGAAACCGCGGTTACGCACTTTCGCGCCAGCTTCATAGCACTTGCTCGTACCGGTCACGCCACAGGTGGGCGACACCGACAGCGCTTCGGGCATGTTTTCCAGGTTGGTCTGGAAAATCGCCAGGGAGGTGTTCAGGCGGCCTTCGAAGTATTCACCTTTGATACCGGTTTCGTAGTTATCGCCTTCGATCGGATCAAGCAGGGTATTGCCGACACCATAGTAACTCTGTGTCTTGTAGATCTCGGTGTAGCTGGCATACCAGGTGTGGTGCTTGTCCAAGTCCAGTACCACCCCGGCGTATGGCACCAGCCGGCCATTCTCCCGGTATTGATCATTGGTATAGGGGCTGCCCACCTTGTAGTCCGACCAACTCACCCGCGTGCCGAGGATCAGGCTCAGGTCATCAGTCAGGCTGAAGCGCGAGGCGCCGTACAGGCCACGCTCCTTGCGCGTGTAGTTGTAGTCCGCGCCGATGGCATTGAGGATGGGGTTGGGCAGCGCGCTGTAGTCGAAGTCGGTGATGTTGATCGTCGGGTTGTTGGTGGCACTCTTGATCACCGCGTCGAACTCGTCCTGGCGCGTGTTGGCCCCAAGCATCAGCTGATGCTTGCGGCCGAACAGCTCGAAGGGGCCGGTCGCGTAGAGATCCAGCGCGAACTGGGTGTCTTCGTAGTCGGCCTGGGAGACAGTCATCCGATAGTTGTCACCCGATACCCGGTTCGGATACGCGGAGAGAAAGTCGGCGTCCGACCAGATCGCGTTCATGGCCAGGGTCAACTTCCACTCGTTGTCGAAGTTGTGCGTGACATCGCTGAACAGCGTATAGTTGTTGCGATCCAGGTGGGCCCACTTGCCGTTGAGGTTGGTGGAACGCGAAAGTGGATAGAAAGAGCCGTTACTGCGGGTATTCAAGCCACCCCAGTCATAGCCGTTCTGGTTGTCCTTCTGGATCGTGGCGCCTACCGTCAGCACGGTGGCGTCGTCGAGATCCGCTTCCCCGACCAGGTAGAGCAACTGGTTGTCCCGTCCGGAGCCGTCCTTGTAGCTGTTGGCGTTGTTGTAATAGGCCACTGCGCGGCCGCGAACATTGCCCGTTGGGGTCAATGGCCCGGACACATCCACCTGGCTACGATAATTGTCCCACGATCCTGCCCCCAGCTCCGCGCCCAGGCGAAAGTCCTGGGTCGGTCGTTTGCGCACCAGGTTGATCGCCGCCGACGGGTTGCCCGTCCCCTGCAGCAAGCCATTGGCCCCGCGCACGACTTCGACGCGGTCATAAATCGCCATGTTCGAGGTGGACATGACGTCCATCGAGTAGTTTTCCGAGATATTGGTCGGAATGCCGTCGTATTGCAGATCGCTGATCTCGAAGCCGCGCGAGTAATAGGTAGAGCGGTCAGTACCAATCTTGGTGAGGGTGATACCGGTCGCCGTGCGCGCGACATCGTCCAGGTTCTGGATGTTCTGGTCGTCCATCTTCTTGCGGGTGATCACCGTCACCGACTGCGGTGTTTCGCGCAGGCTCAGGGCAAGCCTGGTCGCCGTATTGGTTGAACCCGTGGTGTAGGATCCGCTGCCCTCGGTAGTCGAGCCGAGCACCTTGCCGGAAATGGTGGTCGGCCCGAGCTCGAGCGCGTCTGTAGCCGGCGAGGCCTGCAGGAGTTGGTAACCATCCTGGGTTGGGCTCGCCATCAGCCCCGAGCCCAGCAAGGCCTGGGCAAAACCGCCTTCGGTGGTGAAGCTGCCTCGAACGCCCGGGCTGGTCAAACCCTCCACCTGGCGGGACTCGAACGAGATGGGGGCGCCGCTGGCCTGGGCGTAACGACTGAGTACTTCGCCCAATGGGCCGGCAGCGATGTCATATCGCTGCACGATCTGCTCGGCCAAGGCGCTGGCAGGCAGCACCAGCGGTGCCGCACAAAGGGCCAGGCGCACGGCCAGGCAGAGGCTGCGCGAGGTAGAACGCGGCAGCGCTCGAATCGGCGAGTTCATGTTTTCGATACTCCTGATGGTGTTGGCCATGGGAGGACGGGCGAAAATCGAAAACACGAAATGATTATTGAAATTATTTACTCACCGCATTGGGCTTCAGGGTCACCCGGGTTATCCATGGGGTGTACTGACTAACCTCGATCGGCAAGGTGCGCTGCAGCAGCCGCAGTGCCTGGCGTGGATCGTCCAGCGGTAGCATGACCGTGACCCGCAGGCCTGCAAGGGCTGCATGGTCGGCCCACAGCACACCGGGGTAGTGGCGCGACAACCGCGCGAGCACCTCGCTCAGCGGCTTATCGTCTGCCAACAGCTGGTGCTTGCGCCACGCCTGCTCAAGGGGTTCTGCCTGCAACTGCTCTACCTTGCCAGGACCTTCGGCGCTCAGGCGCACGCGCTGGTTGGCGGTCAGGTGCAATGATTGCCCGGCACTGCTGATGGCGGTGGTCGACTCGAACATGACCACTTGCGTGGAGTCGTCTTGGCGTTCCACCGTGAAACGCGTGCCAAGGGCCTGCACACGCCCATGCGCCGTGACCACCACGAACGGGCGAGGATCCTTGGCGACATCGACCAGGACTTCGCCGCGCAACAGTTCGATCCTCCGTTCGCCAGTGCCGAAGCGCACATCCACCGCCGACCCCGCGTCCAGGTGGATCTGGCTGTCATCGTCGAGTCGGTGATCGAGCCAATCTCCTGCCGAGGTGCTAAGGTCCGCCAGCAGATAGCCTTGTTGCCAATAGGTCGTGGCAGCCCACGCCATTGGCACCAGGGTGATCGCCAAGGCCAGTGCCTGCATCTTGTGGGTCAGGGCTTTTCGCGGTGCGTGGCGCAGGGCCTGGACGGTCGCGTGGCGGGGAAGCTGTTGCAGCGAACCCAGACGCCCCTGCAAGCGGGCAACCGCCGCGACATGCTCGGGCGACTCGGCTAGCCAAGCCTGGAATGCTGCCTGCAAGGGCGCATCGGCCTGGTTGTCGAGCAGCACCAGCCATTGCGCCGCTGCGCGCAGGACGGGATCGGCCGTGGTCTCTGCCATCAGCTCATCCCCATGGCAGCATCGCAAGCCAGCATGGCGTCGACCAGGTCGCTCTGCACGGTCCTCACCGAGATGCCGTGGTGGCGTGCAATGCCATCCTGGGACCAGCCTTCAAGGTGACGCAGGATGAAGGTCTCCCGAACCCTCGCCTTCATGCGTGACAAAGCCCGGTCGATACGTTCGAGCAGCTCGATGGCCTGCAGAATCTGTTCAGGAGAAAACGCTTGGTCCATGTGCTCGATACTGCGCTCGAGCTCCTCTCTGTAAGCCTGCTCCAGCCGCAAGCGGCGACCATTGTCGATCAGGATGCGACGCGCGATGGTGGCAAGGAACGCTCGAGGTTCACGAGGCGGATCGTAGTGCCCGGCGGTGAGTACACGGTAAAAGGTGTCCTGGGCAAAATCCGAAGCCTGATGCGGACATTGCAGGCGACGCCGCAGCCACGTCACCAACCAGTGATGGTGCCCTGCATAGAGTTCGCCAATTGGGTCGGATGAGGTGGATCGAGGTTTGTCCATGAAAACGGGCTATAAATGAGAATGAATCTAAATTAGCATTTTTGCTTCGCCCTCGCCATGGCCTTGTCAGCCACAGTTGTGGGTCGATAACGGCCCTTGGTGACCGGCTGCTCTCGACCCATAGCGGACGTTGGTGGAGGGCAGCTATCGGCCAGAAGCAGCCTCTCAGGGCGGGGCAGAAACGGCCGTCTGACAAAACACCTATTCGTCTTAAATACGATCCTAAATGGCGAACAGCACATCGGTACGATCAGGGGGCTGCGGTGTCTTGCCAAGTACAAGGCACCGGACAGTGCCAACATAATCATCCATTACACAGAGTGAGGAAATTGTGTGCGGCAACCTGGATCGCCCAGGATCGTTTACTGATGGCAATCAGCCGCATATGATGCACTAACTGAAAGAACATCAGCCCCCCAAGGGCCTTAGCAATGGAAGCTAATAGTGAATATCTGCGCTCACGACATCGCGCTACTCAAGCCCGGCAGCTCGTTGCTATCGCGATCACATCCGTACACGCCCCGCACCTCACTAAATGCCACGTGTGCCGCCGAACCGTTAGGGGGGCACGCAACTGCAGCGCTTCTCAACCGTTCAGAATAGCCGGCTCAAATCCGACAAAGAACGCTGAGCGCTATATATGAAACTTCACGAAATTAAGGCTCGCGAGTTGAACGGTAGAGATACCATTCACCGATTTAAGGCCCAATTCAAAGCCGCAAGCCTAGAATGCTTAGCACTCCTCGAAGACTGCGCCATTGAGCGAGTCTTTTGTGACTACCACGAAGATTACGTGGTCAAGTTTGTGGATGACGGGGATATTTACTACCGCTTCGTACAGGTCAAAACAAAGACAAAGCAGAACCATCTTTACAATATACTAGAGATATTTGGTATCAAGAAAACCAAAAAAAACGGCCACGATTTGCCCAACAGCTTTGCCGGGAAAATGTTGTTGCACGTAGATAACTTCGGTGACACCTGCCACTCTCTCGTCATCTTAACGAACATCAACTTCGACGATGATGTCGAAGGGTTAGTCAACGATGCACAATCCGGCAATGTTGTATCCAAACACACGGCAACGCTCATAGCTGAAACTAAAAAGCTTGTACCAAGTCTGGCAGTAAAGACCGACAAAGAAGTTCTCGACTTTCTGTCCCACCTAAAGCTAGCGCCTCGCCAGCAAATCTTGAACGAGGACGACGATAACTTCGTATCAAGCGCACATAGTCAAATTTACAAATACAGTGAAATCAATTTAACTCCGAAAGAGATTCGGCTTCTGATCATTCAGCTTCTTTCACTGATAGAAAGCAAATCATCAGAAGAAATAAAGGACAGCATGACCGAAGACATGCTTAATGATAAAGCGAGTGTGAGCCTCGATGACATGCTCGACATCCTTGCCATTTCTCGCCCGGCCTATTACCTCCTCCGAAATGGCGGCGACCCGAATGCTATTAAAAGTGCTTCTATTCTTCAGCGCGTATTAAAGCGAAACAACTATAAAGAAGAGACGCTTAACTCATTTGCAAACTTCAAGTCGCAATGGGAAACTTGGTATCGAGTTAACAGGCACACAATCCAAGAACTAAAACTACTTGAGCTGATGGATGAAATAACAAGTCTGACAGATAACCTGGCTGTCGGAAAAATAGACATGAAGACAATTACAGGCGCGGTCGTCAAGCTAACAACTAATCTTCGCACTCTACTAGGCCGCAATGACCTAACTGAAGAATTAGTTTTTGGAGCCGTACTGTCCGAAATCGTGAAAGGAGAGTCTTCATGGATTTCCGTGAAGCTGTGGCTGCAGCAAGCACTGAATCCCAAAGTCTTGATTTCTCGTACTCGCCAAGAAACAGGTCTGACGTTTTGGGTAATGAGACTTTATTTCATATCCCGTTAATTGCATTGACCATAATTTTACTCGCGCGTAGCCAAGCAAAGCCTAAACGTAACGACATTGGCATGTTGGTTGGGCAGTGTTTTGAACAGAGCATTGCCAGTTTCAAGGGTTCAACGCAAGAGCTAGGTTGGTCTGCGAACTTAAGAGTAAGAACAATTAAGGCGCTGACATTCTTGGAAGACGCTGGGATGGTCGTCGTTAACAAACACAACTCACGGATCGATGCCGCAGAGACTGGCAAGAAATTCATAGACAAAGTTATGAGCGAAGAAAGCCACCTTTGCGTGGCGCTCTTAACCATCAAAAGATCATATAGAAACATCTGCAAAGAACGAGACATCGAGGCCAAACTAGATGAAATTTGAATCCCTACAGTTCTTTGCAAGCCATGCTGGTGGATGGGGTTCTCAAGAGCTGAGGTTTGGTAAATCTGTTACTCAGCTATTTGCCCTTAATGGAAGTGGGAAAACACCACTAATCCAATCCATCATGTTTTGTCTCGGATTAGACGTCCAGTTTCGTGAAGATATCATTCGGAATACTGGAAAGGTCGTCCTGAGAGTAAATATAAACACTAACTTACTTTCCTTTGAGCGGAAGGTAGGAGAGAAATACGACATCACCGTTATCAGCGACGGAAAAACTATCAATCGCTTCTATAACGATGAAGATTTTTCCAGGTTCATGCTAGGCATTTTGAATCTAAGATCTGAGCGTCTGACTACCAATAGTGACACCGCTACAATTCCGTATTTCTCGGCGATACTGCCACTATTTTATCTAGACCAAGACACCGGTTATTCGGACTATTACGTTCCGCCGCGACATAGCTTTATCAAAGCTCAGTATTCCGAAATGATTCGCCTAGCCGTGGGCCTCCCTGCCAGAAGCTCATTCGACGCGGCCAAAAAGACGATCAATCTGAAAAAAGAGCTAGACTACCTAGATAAAACTATCACAGATAGCCGTAAGCTCATGGAGAGGCTACGACAAGACCTCCCAGCCGCTCCACGACTTGAAGCGGATATTGAGCGTGATATTACCTCACTCAAAGCTCGTCTTGATGAGTTGAAGACGACCAAGGACATTAAAAGCGAGACATTAAACAGCTTCGACTTCTTGATTACCGATCTTCGTCGCCAGCACCGAGAGATAGCCTCACAGCATATAACCCTAGAGTCAAGGATTCGCAGTTCTTCTCAAATACGAGATGAGATCGAAAGCGAAATCGAGACCCTGGATTTGAATGAAGAAGCTCGCCGTGCATTCATTTCTTTTAGCGAAATATGCACAACCCCCTCGTGCGGGATGTTTCTCGTAAGCTCTGACTCGTATGGCAAAAGCCTGCTTTATCTCAAAGATCAAATGAAAGACCTGGAAGCCGTGACCGTCGCGAACATACAGCAGGCTGAAGCTCTGCAGACCAAGATGACTTGGCTAGAAGCACAAATCGCTGATCTTTCCGCAAAGAGAGGGATTGCAGAGCGCGAAGCAGGGATTGAGATGTTCATTGAGGCGATCAGTAAAATTGCCTCCGAACTCTTCGAGTTAGAGCTCGAAAAAGGTCAACAACAGAAATACAAGAGCCAAGAAGGTAAGCACCTCGAATTGCTGAATCGGCGAGAGGCGGTTCAAAACGAGCTAGAGTCTCTCGGGAAAACCAGAGAGCAATCTCCGGATGTAATGCGATTCAAGCTCGCGTTAGCCGAAAAAATGGCCCGTTGGCTCGACATCCTAAACTCCAAGAACATCTCCAGAGAGATCCAGATCGACAGTGATCTGAAGCCAATTCTTGGCTCTGAGAAGCTTGGGATCATTAAAGGAAGCTCCAAGGCTCGTACGGTGCTCGCATTCCACGCTGCGCTATTTGAAATCTGCACCGGCAATCCAATCTCGCCCTTCCGAACGTTGGTATTCGATACCCCTCGACAGCAGGAAATTCACTCAGAGGATCTGGATGCGTACATCAAAGAGCTCAAAGTAGTAGCTTTAAAAAATAACGCTCAGATCATCTTCTCGACTACCAGCTACCGCTTCGAGATCGACCCGGCGACGGATGAAGAATGGCTTCCAAAGTTCGGTGGTTTTGAACAGCCAATGTACCTCGGATATATAAATAACACTCTGGACTCATAGTCCTTAGTTCTCCGAACTGCCCCGGCAGTTCGGCCTATTCTTCCTCACTGTACAAGGTGCTCCATGACAGCTTTGGTTCAGCTTCTCAGCTTTATCGGCTAGGTTGTTCTTGATGAAGACAGTAGTTCAGGCGCGACCTTGAATCGCACGTTAGTTTGTAGATGCTAAATGGCTGCTTTTGGCCGTTAGCTGCCCTCCGCGAAGGGCAGCTTTGGATCGGAAGCAGTCGGTCACGAACGATCCCTTTCGACCCAAAGCTGCCATTCGTGGGGGCTACTCACGGTCATCAGCAGATGTTCATGAACCCCGGCTTTGAAACATCGCGATTGCTCATGTCGGTCAGCTAACGATCAATAGCGGGGCTCGATTTTTTCCATACCACCCAGTGATTTCAGTTGAACTTCTCATTAAGGTTAGCGATAGTTTACCTAGATTTGATTGCTTGACTATGGGGGTAAGCGAACATGTGGTCTCAATTTGATGTATAGAATTTCTCTATAAAAGGATTTATATCGTGAAGTGCTTTACCGCTAAAGATGTAGCAGATCTAAAAGCTCTTATTGGTCAGGCTCTATCTAGAAAAAAGTACACCGATCACCATGAGGTTGTAGAAAAATATGGTGTGAATGGACAGTATCCGTATCATAGGCACTCTGATTTTGTAAAAGATAAGATACATGAACTGTTGCGATGTGAAGATTCGGAGAGCAATATTACTCCGCTGCGCCAATATAGATCAGCGCTGTACTGGGATCATATTTTTAATGGTGAGAACAGTATCTATCATAGGTTTGTTAGTTTGCTTCATTCATTTATAGGTGGTGAGGCTTATTTTAAATCGTTGAGCTTTAAGTCCGAGTGGCTCGAAGCATTCGATATTAGTTGTATTCCTGTATCACTGAATGATGAGGATCGAGATCGGCAAATATATTCGGAGGAGAGAAACTCGGGAGTTCTGGGAGCTGCACGACGCCTGAGATCGAAGTACGCAGTTTTTTTGAATGGCGACTCTTTTGTACTGGGGGATGGTGAAGAGTTTAAAATCAGGGCGGATATAGCAAAAAAAATTAATAGTTATGGCGCCTTGAGGTTCGTCAAGCATTTACTTTGCACAATGGCTGAAAACGATAAGCCGTTTGAGGGGCGCTATTACCAATCTGTCCGTCCGCCGTTCGAAGCTATGTACTGCCGGGAGCCGCTCCCGAAATACCCATACAGCTACCTTGTCAATGTGGCGCTTGGTCAGATCAGTTCGTCGCGCACCAGTGGGGGCGGAAACCCAAAAGACTTTGAGTTTGCTATGGATCTTGCCAGAGATTACTTGGCCATCCTAAATGTCGAGGTATATACGGAGCTAGAAAGGGCACTGGTCGACAAGCAAAAAATACTAAAACTGATCACGGATCAGGTTTGTTTTGATTTTAACTTTACTATAAAACAAGCCGATCCGGAACTGGCAAGAAAATTTGGATGCGAACTCTTCAAGTGGGTTGATAGATGTCAATTCAGAAAAGCTCACGGAATTTCTCTGGATCAACTTTTGTTGGTTAGCAATTATTTGCTATCTCAACCACTTGACTGTCGTTGCTTGCAGTTAAACTCGAAATCCATATCAAAGGCACTTGATATGGATCGTTTGGATGCGGCCAATATTCTAGATTTAATCGCACACGACAAAAGTCAGTTGAATGTTGGGTACGATGATCCGCTAAGCGCAGTGCGAATAAACTTCTCAGAAAAGCCATTAATCAGACTGTCGCAAGATAGCTATGTTTTGATCTCCCCTTTGTTATGCTCTCTAGCGACCTATGAATGTGCTATCAGCATGATTAGGGAGCTAACACCGGCACCCCCTGGGAAATCTAATTATGCAGACTCTAAAATTGGAATTGAGTTGGAGGATTTTCTCTCTGGGATGTTTGTTAAGGCTGGTATAAAGCCACATTCGACTTCGCAAAAGTATAAGTATCAGGGTAAGATCTATGATTGTGATCTAATTCTATCAAATAACGAATATATAGTTATCTTTGAGCTAAAGAAGAAGGCTTTAACTAGGTCGGCTGTTTCGAAGGATCCGACATTGGTCGTGAGCGATCTCGTACAAACGTTACTCAAGTCTCAGTTGCAACTTGGTATTCAACATCTCTGTCTGAACGAAAACGGCGAAATCGTATTCGAAGATAATGAAGCGCCGCTAGAGCGTGGGCAACGTACAGTCATGAGGGTGGCCGTGACCATGTTTGATTGGGGTGATCTTCAAAATAGATTGGTATCCGATGCTATTCTTAATCACAATCATATAGAGTCAATATGTTCTGGTCAGGGTGTGGACGGCAGCGTAATAAAGGTGATGACTGAGCTTCGGAGCACCTATACTGCGCTGCGTAACGATGAACCAAATTTGCGAAACGTATTTATGAATTCTATTTTCTTAGGTATTCCACATATTTCTCACATGCTACAATCCTGCTCAGGCATCGATGATTTTATTAATATGTTGTACCAAGCATCCCGTACTCCTGTCCAAGGCTGTGACTTCTTCCAGGCTCAGAACTTCAGAAACACTTTAATGAAAAAATAAAGCTATTTGCAGCTCATTTACCAATAGGGGGTGAGCAATTTTTATTTGAAGTGCGCCTATACACATCGAGCGATCGTTTTTGGCCATCAGCCGCTTGTCGCGAACGGCAGCTTTGGGTCGAAAGCTGCCATTCAGTGCAGACGAAAAAGCCTCAAGATCAAGCCTGATGCTTTCTCACCGTCTGCTTCGTAAAGGTTACACAATGCAGCCTGATCGGCGAGTTTGTGCAGGTTGAAGTGGTTGTAGAACGCTTGGCCTAGTCGCTGATGCTCGAAGTTCCCTAGCCTCCAAAGCCGGACGAACTCCTCATAAGCGGCACGTTCGATCTGCAACGAGGAATCGGCTTCCATGTCAGGTTCCCATCAGTAGAGGCCGCAAACGTACCAATGGCCTGTCGCCCCTGCAAGATCGGTCTTACCAACGAGACGGGCAGTTCTGGGTCGAAAACAGCCAGACGCGGATAACTGCTCTCGCCCCATGGCTGCCCTTGGCGGAGGGCAGATCACGGCCAGAAGCAGTCGACACAAACCAGCCCGGTCCAGATAATCAACGTCTCACAGGGATGCCCAGGAACGAATGTCATGGACTGTCTTCCGACGCTTGTCACTGATCGGCTGGTTCTCACCCCCCTCCAGTTAGAGGACTCGCCCATCATCCAGGAGCTGTTCCCTTGCTGGGAGGTGGTTCGCTACCTGGATCGTCGTGTCCCATGGCCGTATCCAGAAGACGGGGCGGTGGTCTATGTCCGAGATATCGCCCTGCCTGCCATGGCAGCAGGTCGGGAATGGCACTGGATGATCCGCATGCGCGACGATGCCAGCTGCACCCTGGGTAGCATCAGTTTGTATGATCAGCCTGGAAACAACAGAGGCTTTTGGCTCGCCCCACAGTGGTGGGGAAAGGGCTACATGCGCGAGGCATGCCGGATCATCAATGCCTATTGGTTCGAGACACTGTCGCGTCCGGTCATGCAGGTCCCCAAAGCGGTTGCCAACGACGCATCTCGCAGGGTCTCGGAACATGAGGGTATGCGCTTGGTAGACGTGCGGGCAGGAGATTTCGTATCTGGACGGATGGATGTCGAAGTATGGGAGATGACTCGTGCTGACTGGTTAGAAAGGTCGACTGCCAGTCGCTAGTTCTTTACGTCAGCGGCTCAAGCTCAGACAGCCGCCCCGTACCGAGGGGCGGCGTTGGCTTGCCTTTTTGGCTCTACCCGCGCAGTGCGGCGGGCAGATCAGCCAGGGAACAGCTTGCTTAGACAGCTGAGTTTTTTCTTGTAGGAACGTCGGGCTTGCAGCGCCTCTTCCAGCGTCACCGCGACGAAGCGGGCCTTCTGGTTGGGTTGCATCTGGCCGACCAGATCGAGGTCGGCGCTGATCA
The DNA here is from genome assembly GCF_003253945.1 of Pseudomonas sp. 2848. NCBI lineage: Bacteria > Pseudomonadati > Pseudomonadota > Gammaproteobacteria > Pseudomonadales > Pseudomonadaceae > Pseudomonas > Pseudomonas sp. 2848. The sequence goes on along the minus strand of NZ_QKZD01000004.1, from coordinate 357,110 downwards.
CCGTGCCGATCATCGCGTAGCCGCCACCGGACACTGCATCGCGGTGCAGAATGATGGGCTCGAGCCCTGCCGGCACCTGGATAGAGCCGATCGGGTAGCAGCTGTCGACGATGTTCGAAGGATCGGAGCCGGCGCCGAACGGCTGCTCGCGAGGCTGGAAGCTCAGCGGGCTGCCACCCTTGAAGCGATAGCCGATGCGATCTGCCTCCGAGCCGACGGTCCAGGCTTCGGCGAAAAAGCTGTCCGCCGCCAGGGTCAAGCGATCGTAGTACAGCCCCGGCACCACCCGCAGGGTGATCTCCCCTCCCAGCGACTGTCGCAACGCCATGGGCAGACTCGCCCCGACACGCCCCTTGCCGCTGGCGGCGCCTATCGGCAGTTCATCGCCAATCACCAGCCTGCGCCCCTGAAAACCACCCAGCGCCCCCAGCGCGTAGGTGGAACGACTGCCGAGCACCACCGGTACATCAATACCGCCGGCCACCGCCAGATAAGCCCGCGCGCCAGCCTTGGGAAAATCGAAACGCAGCACTTGTCCGGCCTTCACTTCGAAGGCGGTGTCCAAGTGCATATCCACGCCATCGACTTTCGGCGTCATCTGCGCACCACATACCGCCACCAGGGCGTCATGCTGAAACTCCAGCTCCGGCCCCAGCAAGGTGCACTCCAGCGCCGCCGAATTGGCCGGGTTGCCCACCAACTGGTTGGCCGCGCTCAGGGCGTACTGGTCCAGTGCCCCGGAAGGCGGGATACCCAGATGGTAGTAGCCCTCGCGGCCGAGGTCCTGCACTGAGGTGGCCAGACCGGGTTTGAGTACCTTGATCATGCCAGCACCTCCTGCAGCGACTTGGGATAGCCGATCGGGTCGGCGAGGAACGCATCAAGCGAGAACGCAACTGGACGGATGCGCAGATCGAAGCGCCCGGCTTCGACCTCGGCCACGGCGTGGTCATAGGCAGCGCGGTCCATCGACTTGAACTGCACAATGTCGCCGGGACGGAAGAACACCATGTGTTCCTTCAGGTACCCCAGGTTCTGCTGCGGGTCATAGATCGGTGCCGGAGTGACGCCAAACATCTGGTAGCCACCGGCGCCACGCACCGAGTAGATGCAACCGAAGCAGCCGCCATGGCCCAGGGTCAATTTCGGCGTATCGGTACGGGGTCGCAGGTACTTGGGCACCTGCAACTGGCGTTCGCGCTCGACCATCTGGAACATGAACGGCAGGCCCGCCACGAAGCCCACCATCGAAACGAACCACGGCGCGCCACTGTGGGCGGCGATGAACGACTCGACGTCGGCCAAGCCGTTGATGCGCGCGGCGTACTCCAGATCCGTGGCGTTCGGGTCCTGGTGGCGGTCGCGAAAGCGCATCAGGGTTTCGTGGGTCCACGGATCGTTGTAGAGCACCGGGATTTCGATGATCCGGGTATGCAGGGTGCGCTCGGCCACGGCCTCGGCTTCGGCGCCCTTCACCGCTTCGAGCAGATCGGCCGGGGCGATGCGGTCCGGGTCGAAACGGATCTGGAACGAGGCGTTGGCCAGGCACACGTCGAGCACGCCATCGAGGGCCAAGCGCTCCACCGCACGGGTGACGGCCATTCCCTTGAAGAAGGCTTCAAGGGACATGCTGTCGCTGACTTCGGCAAACAGATGTTCGTCGGCGCCAAAGCTGTAGCGAATCGGACTGCTCATGCTGCACCTCCGCTGCGGCGCTCGGCCAGCCAGGTTTCCAAAGTGCCGGTGTGGAAATCGGCAGCGTGCAGCCAGGGTTGCTCCAGCAACTCGCCGTGCAGAGACAAGGTGCTGGCCATGCCCGTGAGTGTGGTCTGCTCCACGGCCAGTCGCGCGCGGGCCAGGGCCTCGGCGCGATCGCTGCCATGAACGATCAGCTTGGCCAGCAGCGAGTCATAGTATGGCGGTACCCGGTAGCCTTCATACAGATGGCTGTCGACGCGCACGCCCTCGCCTTCCGGCCAGTTCAGCGCTTGCACAAGCCCCGGGCTTGGGAAGAAATCCCGCGCCGGATCTTCGGCGTTCAGGCGCATTTGCAGGGCCGCGCCGTTGAGCCGGATATCGCTTTGCTTGAGGCCCAGCGGTTCGCCGCCGGCGATGCGCAACATGGCCTGAACCAGGTCGATGCCGGTGATCAGCTCGCTGACCGGGTGTTCCACCTGGATACGCGTGTTCATCTCGATGAAGAAAAACTCTCCGGTGGCGTCGTCGTACAGATACTCAAGGGTGCCCGCGCCCTGATAGCCCAGGGCCTCGGTCAGGCGCACGGCACTCGCGCAGAGGGTCTCGCGCTGCTGCGCATCGAGGACCGGCGACGGCGCTTCTTCGAGGATCTTCTGGCGACGGCGTTGCAGCGAACACTCGCGTTCGAACAGGTGCACCGCATGCTTGCCATCGCCCAACACCTGCACTTCGATATGCCGGGCCTTGCCGATGAAGCGCTCCAGATACACCGCGCCATTGCCAAAGGCGGCCTGGGCTTCGCGCTGGGAACGGGGGAACTCTTCGCTTAGTTGCTGCGGGTTTTCCGCCAGGCGAATCCCACGCCCGCCGCCACCGGCCGAGGCCTTGATCAGCAGCGGGAAGCCGACGGATTCGGCGGCTTTGAGCGCCGACTCCACATCGAACAGTTCATCCGGGGAGCCGGGCACCACCGGTACACCCGCGGCTTGCGCAGTGCGCCGGGCTTCGGCCTTGTCGCCCATGCGCCGGATGGTCTCGGGGCTTGGGCCGACGAAAATCGCCCCGGCGGCTTGCACCGCTTCGGCAAATTCGGCGTTCTCCGAGAGAAAGCCGTAGCCTGGGTGCACCGCGTTGGCGCCGGTGGCCTTCAGGGCACCGAGCAGCGCTTCGACATTGAGGTAGCTCTTGTCGGCGCGGGCCGGGCCGAGGATGTGCACTTCGTCGGCCATGCGTGCGGCCTGGGAATCGACGTCTGCTTCGCTGCACGCCGCCACAGTGGGAATCCCCAGCGCTTGCGCGGCGCGGATGATCCGCACGGCAATCTCGCCGCGGTTGGCGATCAGCAGTTTACCAATGCCTTGGGTCATGGTCGTGCCCTCACGCGTCTTCGAGTGTGGCGATGATCTGACCCGGCTCCACCGGATCACCGTCTTCGACCAGAAACGCGTCCAGACGCCCTGCCGTACCCGCGGTCAGTTCGGAAAACTGCTTCATGACCTCGATCAGGCCAATCACCGTATCGGCGCTGACGTTGGCACCGGCCTCGACGTAGTTCGGCGATTCCGGGGTAGCTTTGCGGTAGAAAGTCCCCGGCAACGGGGTGATGACTGTGTGCTGCGCCATGTCTGTTCCTCTTGGAGTAGTTGTAGAAAGGCAGGCAAAAAATCTGTGTGTCGAGTAAGCCCTGGCGTCTGCGTGCCAGGTGTCTTCGGTTGCGTTATCGCGGTGCGCGCACCTGGACCCCCGCGCCATCGAGCGCATTACGGGTAGCCTCGACCAGTGCCAGGGCACCGGGTGTATCGCTGTGCAAGCAAATGGAGTCGAATTCGATCGCCAGGTCTTCACCCTCCACCGTGCGCACCACGCCTTCCTGACAGGCACGCAGTACCCGCGCAGCTACTTGCGCGGGGTCGTAGGCACGCACATTGCGGGTGAAGACGATGGAGCCGCTGAGGTCGTATTCGCGGTCGGCGTAGAACTCGCGGATCACCGGTTGGCCCAGCTCCGTGGCGATACGCCAGATCGCCGAGTCGGGCATGCAATACAGCAGCAGCTCGGGCTCCAGGCGCTGCAGGTTTTCCACCAGCAAACGCGCCGCTTCCTCGTTCCGGGCCAGGTGCATGTAGAGCGCGCCGTGGGGTTTGATGTGTTGCAGGGCTACGCCTTGAACCCGGGCGAGCTCACGCAGGGCGCCCAGCTGATAGAGCATGTCGTCCACCAGCTCCTGGGCCGATGCATTGATGTGGCGGCGGCCGAACCCGACCAGGTCGCGAAAGCCCGGATGGGCACCGACGGCCACGCCCAGGCGCTTGGCCTGCTCGACAGTGCGACGCATGGTGCCTGGGTCGCCGGCATGGAAACCGGTGGCGATGTTGGCCGAGCTGATGAAGCCCATCAGTTCGTTGTCGACTCCGTCGCCGATAGTCCACGGACCGAAGCCTTCGCCCATGTCCGAATTGAAATCTACTGCCTGCATGACACTCGCTCCTGACGCTTGTGACTTCATGCAGAGCACGTTAAATTCCAGCCACCCCCTTGGGAAGATCTATTATCAGAGGGGATATCTTCTGAAAATCAGATACCTCATCAAGCGGAGTGTTCATGTCACTGACCCTGCGCCAGGTTCGCTATTTCGTCGCCACGGCCGAGATCGGGCAAATCTCCCAAGCTGCGATTCATTTGAATATTTCCCAGTCGGCGGTGACCACAGCGATCAAGGAGCTGGAGGGCATGCTCGGCGCGCTACTGTTCCAGCGCTCGGCCCAGGGCATGAGCCTGACCGATGCCGGACGGCACTTTCTCAATCGGGCCTACGTGATCTTGCGCAGCGTCGACGACGCCCTTAACAGCCCACTGCCGGACGTTCGCGCCACCGGCCTGTTGCGGGTAGCGGCCAGTTACACGGTGATCGGCTACTTCCTGCCGCACCATCTGCAACGCCTGGAACACTGGCACCCGGACGTGGCCATCGAAGTGCACGAACGGGAGCGCCAGGCCATCGAGCAAGGCCTGCTGGAAGGCGAATTCGACATGGCGGTGGTGCTGACCTCGAACCTGACCCACCCGGACATCGTCTCGAAAACCCTGTTCAATTCCGAGCGCCGGCTGTGGCTGCCCAGCCATCACCCGCTGTGCGAACACTCGGCCGTGAGCCTTGCCGACGTCACACAGGAGCCCTTCATCCTGCTTACCGTCGACGAAGCCGAACAAAGCGCCATGCGCTACTGGGAACATGCCCGACAGCAGCCCAACGTGCGAATCCGCACCAGCTCCGTGGAAGCGGTGCGCAGCATGGTGGCCAACGGCAGCGGCGTGGCGATCCTCTCCGACCTGGTACACCGTCCGTGGTCGCTGGAGGGTAAACGCATCGAAACCATTACCATCACCGACAAGGTCACCCCCATGAGCGTCGGCCTGGCCTGGCATCGCGAGCGGGAATTCAGCCCGGCGATGCACGCGTTCCACAATTACTTCCACGACGCATTCCTGGCGCCGCAACAACTTTCCGCACGGCGCTGAAAGCAAATCGGTTTCAATCCAGAATCAACGGCCGCAAAACCACTTTGCCCACCTCGTACCGCTGCGGCCATTCAGGGTTGTAGATCGTGATTTTGCTGGTCAGCGCCATGCATGGGCCATCCTTGGGCAGGTTAAAACGTTGTAATACGCCTCAAAGGCATCTGCCGCCAAGCAAACGAGAACAGGCCTCTAATGACCTCGCGCCACCTGATCAGGCAATGTTCCCAGGCTCGCGAGAAAAACTTCGGTATCTCGATTGGACCGCAGGCAGACCACGCGACAACCCGACGGTGCCCTTTTCACGAGTTGCTTCATCTTTTCCCTGGCCGAGTTTTTCGTCCGCCACATGAACCTGAAGAACTCCGGCAGGTTGGCCAGCAGTTCCGGGCAGTCGTCCGGCAAGTCAGGCCGTGAACGACCGCGGTTGAGCGTCGTTCTGCAGAACACGCGCCAGAAGCGAAGCGCCGCCGACCGATCGATCCATATCAACATATCTGCGCGGGCCAGGCGGTTGCTCCACGTGGTCGAATGCCCGCCTTCGAAGATCCAGCGCTCACGGGCCTCGACCTCACGGCAAAGACGCGTCTTCTCGTCAGGGCTTCGCTCAACCCACCCTGGCTGCCAGTGAATCGTGTCGATATGCACGACCGGCAAGCCCGTGCGCTCGCCAAGCTTGCGCGCCAGGGTACTTTTCCCAGACCCAGGCTGGCCAACGATCATCACCCGTTGCATTGAAGCTCCCTCTCGCCATGCCTGATTTTTGGGGGCGCGATTGTACGGCAATGGCTGGTTCGGTCAACTGCAAGCGCACTCGTGCTTTCAGCGGCCACTGTAGGTCGATAACTGTTGGTCGTTGATGACGGGTATCGACCCATAGCTGCCATTCGCAAGCGGTATCCGTGATCCAGAAATTGGTTGTGGTGGCTGAAAGAGAACCGCCGTTCTGCGACCAACGTCTGCTGGCCACGCCGGAGCTGCTCGAGCATCCGATCTACGCCAGCCTGTCGGCGGCCTGGTTCTGGCAGCGGGCGGGGCTCAACAGCCTGGCCGATCTCCAAGCTCTCTAAACGCGCGCGCTGGAGGTGCTGCAGTGACGGCGCTGAACTGGCGCCTGGCAGCGCTGTCCCTCCTGCTGGGTAGCGCCATCGGGGGCAAAGCCGCTTGGCTATGACAGGCCAACAGCTACGGCAAGCAGCTGGCGAGCAAGGATCGGCAGTACCCCGCGAGCGCGACGAGGCGTCCTGGCTCAGCTCAAGGTGCAGCAGGACGCGCGGCGCGCCCTAGAAGACAGCCTGCAGGTGCAAGAGCCCCACCACAAGGAATTGACCAATGCTCAGAAAGACCGTGATCGCCTGCGTGACAGGCTTGCTACTGCTGACCTGCGGCTGTCGGTCGTTCTAGATGCCGGAGCCCTTGCCGCCCAGGGTTGTGACGGTGGGGTGCGAGAAGCCGCCGGCACTGGCGGCCTGGTTCATGGTGCCGCGCGAGCCCAACTTGACCCAGCGCATGCTCAACGAATTATCGCCATCACCGGCGACGCTGACGACGGGCTGATAGCGCTGCAGACCTGGCAGGCCTACGTGCTCGAAGCTACCAAGTAAATGGGCACGAGTGGATGCGTCAATGTTCAGGGGCGGTCGCAAGGTTCCGATCTGGCCAAACCAATGCCAAGCGCGGATGGCCGATGCGAAGTCCTGATGATCCCAGGAAATACAACCCGCTCAAAAAACCGAATTCAGATCGCGCGCAGGGTCGGAACAATTCGGCGGAAAGGACTACCTCGGAAACGGACGAGCAGGCACAGCTACCGGATGATCGGCGTTGAATTTAAGAATTCGCCCCTAAGTCGGGATTTTTAATTTGATGCCCGGCGGTCCGATATAAACGTTTTCAAATTAAACAAGGCGCATACTCAAGTCAGCTCAGATCTTCTGAGTCCTGAGAGGTGCTTATGTCGATTGAAAAATATATCCCGAAGAATAATCCTCCGGGCGTTCAGTCAAGTGATGAAGAGCCAGACGTAACGCAAAAAGAGCGCTTGAAAAAAGCGACTCCAGAGGATCGGGATGATTATATCGATCTGGATACAATATCTAATGAGGGACCTGTGCCGCCGGAAAAGCCCCGCGCGTCCAATGCCCCTTATTACACCCGCCAAAAACTCACCTAGGCATTCCAACGAATGCAGACGCCCCCAATGGCTATCTGTCAAGCCACTCCGCATCCTCGCGCGAGGACAGTGTTGAGGCCGACGATCCCCTGGGCTACACCCCTGACGAGGATGAGCCAGGTTTAGATAGGGGACCATCGACCCCAACGGTAAGCCAGGAAATATAGAAGGTCGAAGTTGGCGTTCTTAGAATCAATAATTCAGAATTCTTGAATTGATATGAGGTTGTTATGAAAGATAAACAAGCGCATCAAGGTGAAGTTTCCACTGGTAAGCGTCATGAGCAATCTACTACTGCCGCGAGCGAAGGTGAAGGGAAAGGCACTCAAACTGAGCGCGCGACGAAAGCTGAACTTTACAGTCGTCACGACAAAGGTAATGGGGTCGACACGAACGTGAAACCTGCGAAGTCGTAATCGGTACATTTGAGCTGATGACGCGCCCTACGGATGCCCCTCGCAGACAGTTAAGCAGCTAGCCGCCTAAGGGCGGTTTTTTATTGCGATAAGCACCTCAGAGTAAACCCAATTTCAAAGCCCCGGAACTGCCGGGGCTTTTTCATTTCCGCTCCCGCAGCGTGAGGAGTCGGGATGCCGAACTTGCCAGACAATCCAGACGCTTGGGCCGTCCTGCTCGTGTGGCTGAGCCAGCATGCCCTCTGCTGTATGCCGGTGCACTGTCATTCGTGATGGCACTCCTAAGGATCATCTATGGAAGCGTCACCAGGCGGTATGATCTTGGAGGCGTGCCTTTGCACGCATTCTGAATGCCGGTGCCTTCCCGCTGTTGGAGCATTTCGATCTGCCGCAGAACCTTGCTGCGGGACTCGGTGGTGGGATCGGTTCCATCGGTGTCACGAATATAACGGCACTGGCCGATCGCTTCGCTGACTTCAAATTGCCGAGTCGTAGCGAAGGACAGGAGCTCCCGCCAAGCACTCAGCGTGCGTGATTGTATGGCGCGATGCGTCAGTATGACCAACATCACGCCCATGCCCCGACCTAAGGGTGTAGTATGAGCAATCAGGCCCAGCTATTTCATATCAGGCAAGGGGTTCGGACATGGCAGATAAATATGTTGGAAAAATAGTCGGAACAGGCACGGACAATGTGGAGTACGTCATCAGCATCTACCAGGATGAGACCGTTGAGCGCTCCTCAGGCGGAATGGTTCGACATGAAGGCTTGAAGCATTTTGAAATGCAGATGGGTGGCGCCGTGAAGAGGATTTCCGAAACTGAGTACGAGATTGTGGCTACGGGTGTGAGGGTCACTATCCGTGATGGTGAAAGCTCATTGAGTTGAAAGCAGCTCTTCTATAGTTCGAATGAGTATGTCCAGCGTGTACGGTTTTCCTATATGGCGTGCGTTTTCTGGCAAAAATCCGGAGGGAAAAACAGTGGTGCCCGATACAATCACAACCGGCAGGTGTGATCGGGTTGACCATATGACTTTTGCTAAATCTATACCGTCATGATGGCCCGGCATAGCCACATCCGTGATGACTAAATCGAACGACTGACCATCATTCAATATCAATAAAGCTGCATCTGCATTGGCACACTCTGTAGCCTCATGCCCAAGGTGCTTCATGGCCTCCCTCAGCAGCCACCTCAAAATGTCGTCATCCTCGACGATTAGCACGCGAATAGGCATAGCGATTGCTCCTGTCTCTTTGCGTTAGGCTTAGCTTATAGCGACTCGTTTCAAAAAGTAGACCGAAGGTAAAATACTTATTGCTATGCCAGCCACTGCCATGGTCTACGCTGAGAGGGTAGTCAAGCAGCGAGCTCTAGAATCGTTATGCGATTGCACGAATTCATCGAAAACAGCATGGAGCATATTCTCCAGGCGTGGGAAGATTTTGCCCGCTCCGTTGAGACAAAGCGGCTAGATCTGGATGCACGTGAACTGAGGGACCATGCAGAGCGGATCCTGCGCACGATTGCCGCCGATATGCGAATGGCGCAGACAGCGAAGCAGGAAGTCGAAAAGGCCCAAGGTCGGGGACATCAAAATACCAGTGAAACGGCTGCACAGACTCATGCCCTCACTCGCTTCATTTCCGGCTTCACGATGGATCAGATGGTTTCGGAGTATCGTGCGTTGCGCTCCAGTGTGTTGTCATACTGGCTTGCGCAGGAAGCATTCGAGGAGGAGCACCATATACGAGACATGATCCGCTTTAATGAGGCGATAGATCAGGCTCTGGTGGAGTCAATCGCTGCCTACGGCTTCGCAGTCGAGTCGACACGTAAGATGCTGCTTGCTGTGCTAAGTCATGATCTGCGCTCCCCGTTGGGGGCGGTGCTGATGGCAGGCGGCTTGATTCTTCGACAAGAAGGGTTAGATGAGAAAGGGAGGGTGCTGGCTGCTCAGGTCTGTACGAGTGCCCAGCGGGCCAACAACATGGTGAATGATCTGCTTGATTTAGCCCGCTGTAACCTCGGAACCGGCATTCCAGTGCAGTTGGAGCCAGTTGAGTTAAATGCGATCTGCAACTTGGTTGTCGAGGAACTAAGCACCGCCTTCCCCCAATCCAAGATTATCTTGAGCGAAGAAGCGCGCATCACGGGACTTTATGATGCCGCTCGAATCGCCCAAGTATTTTCGAACTTGATCGGCAATGCCATCTGCCATGGCGATCCAACCCTTCCGATTAATTTGAAAATATATATTCAAAAGGGCAGCGCTTGCGTGAGCGTCCACAATTGGGGTGAGGTTATTCCCACAGAGGCCCTGCCTCATATTTTTAAACCGGAAGCGCGGTATTCTAGCTATGCATCCGGAGATAGAGGTGCGGCCTCTGGCCTCGGCCTTGGTTTGTTCATCGCAGCTGAGATTGTTGCAAGTCATGGAGGGAGGATACAGGTCAGGTCTTCAGCGGAAGAGGGAACGACCTTCGAGGTCATCATGGTTAATTCCTCACGTGTTGCTGCAGCTCCCGACGGTGACCGCATAGGATGAGAGGCAAATTGCCGCAATGGGTCGATAACAGTCAGTCGCGACCGCCAGCTTTCTACCCAAAGCGGACTCTCAACTGAGCCTACGATAGGTGACTAGCTGGGCTGACATTTAGACCATTTACCAGCTGTGGCCGCCGGCAAGTATGGGCAAAGTTCCGTGTCGAGAACGCTCATTAACGCAACCCCTTGGGCCGTGAAAACAGCGAACCATAGGTCGCAATGCACAGGCTGCATGCTGATCGAACTGTGACTCAAGTCGACATGCTCGCGAAGCCATGAACACCATTGCGATCTACAGCCATAAGCCGCGGAACAAGGGAAAGATATTCGGACAGAGAGGCTCGCTTCAACTCAAGGGACTGGCAAGTAGGGCAGCAGTCGTTCGGTCTCTTTCTTCACAACGGCGTAACATTCGCAGCTCAGCAGTTCCAAGCGTGCCCTGTCGAGAACTTTGATCTGCCCGCGGTTATACTCGATCACCCCAAGACGCTGCAGCTTGCCTGCAGCATCGGTCACGCCCTCGCGGCGCACCCCCAGCATGTTGGCGATCAGCTCCTGTGTCATGCACAGGCGATTGCCTGGCAGGCGGTCGAGCGACAGCAGCAACCAACGGCACAATTGCTGGTCGATGGAGTGATGGCGGTTGCACACTGCCGTTTGTGCCATCTGCGTGATCAGTGCCTGGGTGTAGCGCAGCATCAGCATCATCATCTCGCCATGGCGGTTGAACTCGTCCTTGAGCCTTTGCACGGGTAGGCGGTAGGCATGTCCTGCACTTTGCACGATGGCCCGGCTGGGTGTGCTTTCCCCACCCATAAACACGGCGATGCCCACTAGCCCCTCGTTACCCACTACCGAGATTTCGGCTGATGCGCCGTTTTCCATAACATACAGCAATGAAACGATCGCATCGGCCGGGAAGTGGACATAGCGCAGGGTGTCGCCAGACTCGTATAGAGCCTTGCCCAGAGGCAGGTTCACGTGCTCCAGGTCCGACTCCAGCCGGCTGAACGTTTCTGCCGAAAGTGCAGCCAGCAAGTGGTTCTGCAAGGGTGGGGGGGCGGAATGCATACGCGGGACCATTGACGGCAACGGGTGTCGGAACAAGATTAGCCTAGTGAGGCTGAGGCTTGTGTCCGTCAGGCCGTTGCTCGCCCAACGGTTCAGTTGATGGGCAATGAGCAGCTCTGGCACTGGGCTATGACGTGGTGCAGGCGCCCATCATCCTCCAGTTGCAGCCAGGTTTCGGCAAGCGCCTCGCCGTCCAGGCTCAGGGCCAGTTCGCCGCAGTTGCCGTTGCACACCTCGATGCGGTACCAAGTGCTGCCAAAACGGTAATGCAGGACATACCCCGGCCAGCTTGCCGGCAACAGAGGCTCCAGGCGCAGGTTGTCGCCATTGCGTTTCAGGCCGAGCAGGCTTTCGATGATTAACCGGTACATCCAGCCGGCAGATCCGGTGTACCAGCTCCAACCACCCCGCCCGGCGTGGGGCGCAACGGTGTAGACATCGGCGGCCATGACATAGGGTTCGACCTTGTAGGTGTCGATCAACGCGCTGCAGCCCTGACGTACCGGGTTGATCAGGCGCAGCAGTTCCCAGGCTTCATGGGAATCGCCCAGGCGTGCATAGGCCATGCTCGCCCAGATGGCCGCATGCGTATATTGCCCGCCGTTTTCACGCACGCCTGGTAGGTAGCCTTTGATGTAGCCAGGGTCCAGGTCACCGTGGTCGAAGGGCGGGTCGAGCAGTTTGACGATGCCGATGTCGCGGCGTACCAGGTGGTTGTCAAGTGCGACCATGGCCTGGCGGGCACGTTCGGGCGAGGCGACCCCGGACAGCACGGCCCAGCTTTGCGCCAGCGAGTCGATTCGGCACTCCTGATTGCTCGCTGAGCCCAATACCTGCCCATCGTCGAACCAAGCGCGGCGATACCAGCCGCCATCCCAGGCATGCGCCTCCAGTTCTTCCGCGAGTACGCCGGCCTGGTTGGCGCACTGCAGCGCAAAGCCACTGTCGCCGTGTCGCAGGGCGACGCTGCCGAATGCCCGCAGTACCTCGTGGCCAAAGAAGCCCAGCCATACGCTTTCGCCTTTTCCTTGTTCGCCGACCCGGTTCATGCCGTCATTCCAGTCGCCGCTGCCCATCAACGGCAAGCCGTGAGCCCCGCACTGCAGGGCATGGGCGATGGCGCGCTGGCAATGCTGGTAAAGGCTCTCGACCAGCTCCGAGTGCGCGGGCAGATCGTAGTAGGACTCCTCACCGGCATTGAGAGCACGCCCCTGCAGATAGCCGACCGGTTCGTCGAGCACGCTGTAGTCCCCAGTGACTTCCACGTATCGGCTGGCTGCCAGTGGTAGCCACAGCAGGTCGTCCGAGCAGTGGGTACGCACGCCTCGCTGCAGCGGTGGGTGCCACCAGTGCTGTACATCACCCTCGACATACTGGTGCGCGGCGCAGGTCAGGAGGTGTTGGCGCGCCGCCATCGGGGCTGCGTGGACCATGGCCATGCTGTCCTGCAACTGGTCACGAAAACCGATGGCGCCTCCGGACTGGTAGTAGCCGCTGCGTGCCCAGAACCGGCAGGCGATCACCTGGTACATCAACCAGCCGTTGGCCAGCAAATCGAGCTCGGGTTCCGGCGTCTCGATCTGCACAGTTTCCAGTGTCCGTCGCCAGTAGGCGCTGACCTTGTCGAGCGTGTCCTTGGCGGTTTGCAGGCCACGATATTGCTGGACGCAGCGGGTGGCGGCGCTGGCGTCCTGGGCGGCGCCCAGGCGAAACACCACCTCATGGCTTTCGCCAGGCTCCAGCTGCAGCGCCACCTGCAGCGCCGCGCACGGGTCCAGGCCTCCGCCAGTGCGTCCCGACAGCCGAGTCTGGCGCATACCCAAGGGTGCATGACAATCGCCGTTGGGCCCCAGGAACTCGCTGCGATCACAGGTCTGGCCCTGCACGGGCAAGTCGCAATCGAGAAACGCCACCTGGGTGGAAAACTCCACTGCGAAGCTGTTACGGGCAAACATTGCGCCGCTGACCGGGTCAGTCTCACTTACCACATGCATGGCGGTTCTGCGGCGCAGGTCGCCCAGTACCCACTCAACGAAGCAAGTGACTGACAACCGGCGTACCCGAGCTGAGGTGTTGTGCACCTTGAGCCGGCTGAACTTGACCGGGGCATCCAGTGCAACATGCACCCAGAGCTCCGTATACAGGCCGTCTTCGGCGTACTCGAACACGCTGTAGCCAAAACCATGGCGGGTTCGGTAACGGCCAGGGCCTGGGCAGGGCTGCGGGGTCGGCGACCAGTACTCGCCGCTGTCTTCGTCGCGCAGGTAGAAGGCCTCGCCACTAGGATCGGAGACCGGGTCGTTGTGCCAGGGCGTTAAACGGTACTCGTGAGCGTTCTCGTACCAAGTGTAGGCGCTACCAACCTCGGAAACCACGCAGCCGAACTGCGTGTTGGCCAAGATGTTAACCCACGGCGCCGGCGGCGGTGTGCCGGGAAGCAACGGGATGACGTATTCGCGGCCGTCGGCGCTGAACCCGCCATAAGGGTTGCGTAGCATCAGCTCCGTCTGCTCCGGTGGCAGATGGCTGGCGGTTGAGGGCCTGGGGTTGGGCGCGCTGGCCTGGAGGGCTGGGGGAACCGGTGGCTGGCGCCGCAGGTGCAGTTGCTCGGCCAGCGTACCGAGGCTGTCGTCGAGCACCAGCCGCGCTACCGACAGGGTCAGCAGTCGGTCCTCGGCGGACAGTTGCTGCGCAGGGCGTACGAAGATTCCGCCGGGGCGATCGAGCAGGGCCGCTTCGCTGCCGGAGGCAACGATCCCCATGATCAGTTCCTGCAGTTGCTGGCGGTAGCCCGCCTGGTCCTCGTTCCAGATCACCAAGTCGAGTGCCAGCCCTTTCTGGCGCCAGTAGGCATGGGCCAGCACCATCTGCTTGACCAGATGGATGTTGGCCGGGTCGCCGATCTGCACCAGCACGATCGGCAGGTCACCGGACAAGCCCTGGCCCCAGAGGCCGGACTGACTTCGCCGGTTGCTGGCCAGCAGTGCTCCGCTGGCGCGCAGGCTGGCATTGGGATAGAGCACCGAGGCGGCCATCTGCTCGAACAGCCGGGCGTCGGCCAGCGAGCCGTTGAGCTGGTGCAGTAGCACCTGGCTGTGCGGCCAGGCGAGGTCGAATACCCGGTCAGCCAAGTGTCGGTCGCGGTACTTGGCGACCTGTTGCAGGCAGGCGTCGCGGCTGTCGGCCACGCCGGTGACCAGATCAAGCGTGATCGCATGGCCGGGCATCAAGGTGATGCGGCAGCGGATGGCCACGATCGGGTCCAGCACGGCCCCTGCGCTGCCGGATAATGCCTCGGTGCTGCGGTCCAGGGCTGCCGGCCTTGCCAGGGTACGCCCACGGCCGATGAAGCGGGCCCGGTCGGTTTCGTAGGACAGCGCATCAATGTCGGCGCCGTGCACTGCCAGCACGTGGCACATCCACGGTACTGGGTCTTGTTGCGAGCGCGGCCGCCGCGTGCAGAGAATCGCTTGCAGCGGGCGGATCAGTTCGGTCTGGATGAACAACTTGCTGAAGGCCGGGTGCAGGGCATCGCTCAAGGCCGGTGCCAGCACCACTTCAGCGTAGCTGGTCAGCTCAAGGGTGCGGGGCTGGTCGCCATGGTTGGTCAGGTGCAGGCGGCGCAGTTCGATGTCGTCCTCGGGCGACACGGCAATTTCGGTGTGACAGTCGAAGTCGCGCTCGCGCACGCGAAACTCCGCGCGGCCGTCGCTGAAGATTGCCTCCTGGACTTTCGTGCGGTGCTGCGTCGGCTGGTAGGTGGTGGACCAGTAAGCGCCACTGGCAACATCGCGCAGGTAACAGAAGCTGCCCAGGTCGTTGCAGCTGGTGTCTTCGTGCCAGCGAGTGACCGCCAATGAATTGTGCTGACTATAGCCACTGCCCACGTGATTGACCATGACGTGATAGCGCCCGTTGGACAGCAGCTGTACGGCCGGGTGGCGCCGGTTTGGCTCGCGGAACACCCGGAGGCGTATCTCGGAGGCGCACTCGGCAACCTCCACGGGCGGGGCCTGGAGGGTATGCAGGTACGGCGCAGCGGTTTTCGGTACACGCTCCTGCAAAAGCAGCATGCTGGCCTGGAACTGTGGGTCGGATGCAAAGCGCCGTTGCATGGGCTTGTTCAGCAGCACAGCGGTCAGAGCCAGGAAACTCATGCCCTGGTGGTGGGCCATGAAGGAGCGGACTATCACGGCGTCCTGCCCGGGCGGCAGGTGTGCCTCGCTGTAGTCCACGGCTTCGTATAGCCCGAAGCGGCCAGCTAGCCCGAGCGCGGCCAGCAGTTGTAGGTTACGGCAGGCGGCAGTGGGCGCCACCATCAAGGCCAGCGCGCTGGCGTAAGGGGCCACCACCCGGTCTTCACCCAGGCCGCGCTTGAGACCGAGTCCCGGAACGCCGAACGCCCGGTACTGGTAGTTGAAGTGCGCGTCCAGCGCATTGTAGGCGGACTCCGAGACGCCCCAGGGCAGACCAGACTGCCTGCCATGTTCGATCTGGCGATTGACAGCGGCCTGGCAGGTCTGGTCGAGCAGTGTGCCCTCATAGTTCGGCATCACCAGCAGCGGCATTAGGTACTCGAACATCGAGCCGGACCAGGACAGCAGTACAGGAACGCCAGCACTGCTGGTGAGTAGCCGGCCCAGTGCGAACCAGCTGTCCTGGGGCACCTGGGCCTGTGCGATGACCACGAAGTTGGTCAGGCGCATCTCCGATGCCAGCAGGTCGTAGAACGCGTCATCCAGGCGCTGTTCGTCGGCGTTGTAGCCGATGGAGAACAGGTTGCGATGGCTGTCATAGAGGAAGGTGAAGTCCATGTCGGCCAAGGCTTCAATGCGGCTGGCCAGGGCGTGCGCCTGGGCGATGCGCTGGCGGGCAAGCGCCCTGACGTTGGCCACGGCAAGTCGCTCGGGCTGCGGCCACTGCTCTGCGTCCAGCTGCGCCAGGTGGCGCCAGCTCAGCGGGGCCGGTGGCTGCTGATCGTTGCCTGACGGCAATTGCAGTCGCTGCAATTCTCCGCTCAGGTCCAGGCATTGCTGATACAGGGCATTTAGCCAGAATGCACAGTCGTCAGCCGCTTGCGCCCCTGGCGCAATGGCAGCCGGTTGCGTGATCAGCGCCTGCAGCTGTTCGACCAGCATCGGTAACAGTGCGGCCGGCACGTTACCAGCCTGCACATGGGCCTGCCACACCTGTTCGCGCAGGGCCTTGATCGGCGGGGCGTAACAGCTTGTGCTGGGGCAGACGTCCAGCAGCGTGTCGAAGGTGTCGAGCAACCCCTGGGTCAGGCGCCGGTCAAGCAGCGGTATTTCGGCCATTTCCAGGAGCCCGGGCCTGAGTGTCAGCAACAGGGCGGCCAGGTTTCCGCTGTCCACGCTGGAGATATAGAGCGGCGACAGCGGCTTGAGGGTCTGGGTATCGTACCAGTTGTAGAAGTGCCCTCTGAAGCGCTCCAGGCGGCCCATGCTGTCGAGCATCTGCTCCAGGCATTCGAAAAGACGTCCGGCACTGAGGTAGCCGAAGTCATGCGCCGCCAGGTGCGAGAGCAGGGCCATGCCCATGTTGGTCGGCGAGGTGCGGTGAGCGATACTAGAGAACGGAGGTTGCTGAACATTGTCGGGCGGCAGCCAGTTGTCGGCAGGGCCGACGTAGTTGTCGAAAAAGGCCCAGTTGGCGCGGGCCAGCCGATGCAGGAACCCCAGGTCCTCGGCTTCGAGTTTGAACTCTGCCCGTCCGCTCGGGCGGCTGAGCCACCAGGCCAGCGCGGGGCCGAACAGCCACAGGGCAAAGATCGGAGAGGCGATCAGCAGCACCATCGGCTGCGTCGCCAGCGCACCCGCCAGCAGGAATACCAGGGCCAACTGCTCCCATTGCTCGCGGTACGCCGCCTGCAGGGTGTCGGAACTGGTGCGTTCATCTTCGCGTGAGGGATTCCACTGCAGCAGGCGACGTTTGCTGACCACGAGCCGCCACAGCGTGCGCAAGATCGCATCGAGGCTGTATCGAGTCTCGAAGGGCAACCAAGCCAGTGACAGGCCGGCACGCAGGAAGTAGGTGCCAGAGGTGTGCAAGGCTGCCATCAGGTGTTCGGACAGTGGTATGTCGGTGGCCTTGCCCAGTACTCCGAGCAAGGCGTTCAGCAACGGGTGCGTCAGCAGCAACGCCAGCAGCGCCAGCGTCCAGGCGAGCGGCGTGGTGCTGGCCAGCCAGCCCCACAAAAGCAGGGCCAGCAGCGCTGCTGGCTCCAGGCTGCGGCGCAGGTTGTCGAAGATCTTCCAGCGTGACAGAGCGCTGAGCGGGCTGTGCGCCCGGCCTTGCGAGCCCTTGCGCAGGCGCGGTTTCAGCAATGCCAGCAACTGCCAGTCGCCACGTATCCAGCGGTGGTGGCGTTTGCTGTCGGCGCTGTAGCGGGCCGGGTAGGCTTCGAACAATTGCACATCACTAAGCAGGCCTGAGTGAGCGTAGCAACCCTCGATCAGGTCATGGCTGAGTATGCGGTTGTCGGCGAAGCGGCCCTCTAGGGCCTGCTCGAAGGCATCCACCACATAGATGCCTTTGCCGATGAACGAGCCGCTGAGAAACAGGTCCTGGTAGACGTCCGAAACAGCCTGTGTGTAGGGGTCGACACCGGCGTCGCTGCCAAACAGCCGCGCATAGCGCGAGCGCGACACACTCGGCAGGCTGATGCCCACTCTCGGTTGCAGGATCGCATAACCTGCATGGATACGACCGGTGTGTGCGTCGAAGCGCGGGCGGTTCAGAGGGTGCTGCATGGCGCCGACAAATTGATGGGCGGCACCGCGAGGCAACTGGGTGTCAGTGTCCAGAGTGATGACATAGCGCACGTGACCGAGGGTTTGCAGGTTGCCGACGATCCGCATGAAACACTCATGGCCGTGGCCGCGCAACACCGCGTTCAACTCGGCGAGCTTGCCGCGCTTGCGCTCTCGCCCCATCCAGCAGCCTTCGGCGTTATTCCATATGCGTGGCCGATGAAACAGAAAAAAGCGCTCGCTGCCAGGGCTTGGGTACTTGATGTTGAGCCCGCGGATACCTTTGCTGGCGATCTCGAGCAGCGCCTCGTCTTCGGGCCGTGTCTGCTCGCGGGCATCCATGAAGTCGCTGAGCAGGGCAAAGTGCAGGTGCTCGTCACGGTTAGCCAGGAAGCGTACCTCAAGCCCTTCGAGCAGTTCCTCTACATCGCCGGCAGTGGCCAGCAGGGTTGGAACCACCACCAATGTGCGGGCCTCTGCGGGAATGCCGGCGGAGTAGTCCAATCGCGGTAGGAAGGAGGGTTTGACGGTCAGGGTCACTAGCCAGTTTACCAGGCCGATAGACAGGCGGCTGGTGCTCAGCAGTATTGGCACGGCCATGGCAGCGAGCACCGCGATGGGCCACCCCTCCAAGTCGATGGCGCGTATGAAACCCCACGCAAACAGGCAGGACAGCAGGGCCACAGGCACCAAATAGAACGCCAGCGGTGCCCGGTGCAACAGGCGCTGCCACCGCTCGGCCGGCGGCACCCGCGCGGCGAGGCGCTGCTCCAGCAACGGCAGCCCGGCACCTGCCAGGTAAAAGCCCACATGTTCGGCCTCGTCACCGGGGGCGACCCCGGCTGCCTGGGCTAGTTCGATAGCCGTGCGTGCCACTGCGGCTTCGCTGAAAGCGCAGTGGCGTGCCAGGCGTTCGACAACGTGCCGGTAATGGTCGCGACTGGTGAAGTCCATGGCTGGGTAGACGGCGGCCGGGTCGCGGCACAGCGTCTGCTCTACATGGCTCAGGTGCTCTACGAACAGTCGCCAATCGATGGTCGACAGCAGTCGCAGGCTGCCGATGCTGTTACTGATGGAGACCTGATCGATGGCTTGCTGCTGAGCATCAAGCTGCACATAGCGCTCGATGCTCAGCGCTGACTCGCTGAGCATCTGCTCCACCCACAGCAGCGGCTGGGTCAGCGAAGCGCTGTGGCCCTGTAGCCTCCTGGCCAGCTCGGCGACGAAGGCGGCGGTCATCGGCGGTTCCGAGCGGGCCATGTCGGCGACCACCAGCACCACGCTCTTGGCATCGCGGTCGGCGGTATCGCCAAGCCGGTCGGCCCAGACATTGGCCAGGTCGCGGTCAGCCAAGTTGGCCATGACCCGCGCCGCCACCCGTCGCAGGTTCTCGATCAGGGCCAGGCGTAGCATGATCGGGATCGCCCAGAGCTCTCCCAGGGTCAGGGTGGCGGCCTGCTGATAGGCCTCGGCGAAACGGCTGAGGCTTTCGGCGTCGATCCGACCGTCACCATGGGAAATGGCCTCCAGCGCAATGTCGTAGACACGCGGCAGGCCGGTGGAGGGACCATTGTCCAGCCTTGGCAGCTGCAGGCTGTATTCGGCTGGCAGGTGGCGTTTGGCAATACCGATCTGGGTTTCGACCAAGTAGAAGTTGTCGAGCAACCACTGCGCAGCGGGCAATGCCGGACGCGAGCTGGGCAGGACACCGGCTAGGGCAGTGCAACTGGTGGAGAGCATGCGCTCGTTATCGGCCAGGCGGTCGAGCAGCGTGTCGTCCGCCGGCAATCGGCTCAGGCGATGATGATGGGCCAGCCAGAGGCCGTGCTCGGCCATCTGGTCGGCGTTGTACAACTCCGAGCGCAGCAGGCTTTCATAGGTGAATGCATTTGGGGGCGAGCGCCAACGCCCGGTATGTGCGTACAGGCGACGAAGGTAGGCGAGTGCATTGAGCCAAGGACTGTCCATGGTGTTTTGGTTTGCCGATCTAGCCTTTCAGCTGTCAGTCTGCAGCGGTTGTTGAGCAGCGTCTGTACGGTAGCGAACAGACTCGCACCGGGCCGGCGCCCAAGCTGACTACATGCACTGTTTTGACATAGCGGCGGTGCTTCTAACCTGTCTAGTCGGCAGGGGCGGCAATATCCGCTCGCTGGAGGCCCCCCTTGAACGCGCTTTTAAAGCAAACCGTTAACTTGGCGTGCACATGCACGGACGTAGCATCGCAAATACGGGAAGACACTTCTGATTTCGGGCTGCTGTTGACATCGCAGAACGGGCAGATCGCCAGCGCGAATGCGGCATTCTGCCGCCTGCTGGGCTACAAACATGAAGCCTTGGTTCGCATGCGGTTTCAGCAACTGCTTACAATAGAAGCCAAGGCCCTTCACCAGTTGTACTGGCAGCCAGTAATGGTGACATTGGGAGCGGTGGCAAACGTCAAGTTTGATTTCGTGCACTGTAAAGGCTTCACCCTGCCGCTAATATCCAATGCTATTACCTGCGCGCGTTCGAATGGCATCGTTCACGAGCTGACCATGTTTAACACTGACGAACAGCGTTACGAGCGTGATCTGCTGCGCGCGCGCCTATTGGCCGAACGCTGTCGGAATGCTCATTTACAACCCGTAAAGTCGAGCGCGACTCCGACCGTTCCTCGGCTGTTTTCGCCTTGCCTGACCTTCGTCTCAAGACTTTTCATACAGACCCTCGTCTCGAAAGGCTCCCGGAGTGCGGTCGAACCAGCGCTTGAAGGCACGGTGGAAAGTGCTGGTATCCCTGAACCCCAGCCGCTCGCTGACCGTCGCCACGGGCAACCCCTGGCGAATCAGCTCCGCGGACAACTCACGACGTACCTCCGTCACCAGCGCGCTGAAACTGGTGCCCTCTTCCTTCAAGCGTCGGTAGAGCGTGGTGCGACTGACGTGCAACGCCTGGCAGGTTGGCTCGATGCTCATGGCATCGGGCAGGCTTGCGAGAATCAAGCGACGCACCGTGCCGGCAAGCGTATCTGCGCCTTGCAGCTGCGCGAGTGTCGCCCTTGCACGAGACTCCAGCATCTGTCGCAGGTAGTCGCTGGCGCCGAGAATGGGATGCTGCAGGAAGTCGCGCGGCAGGTGGAGACTGTTTCTCTCGCTGTCGAAGCGCAGCTCGCTGCCGAACAGCTCGACATAGTGCGCATGATAGGCCGGGGATGGGAAAGCGAACTCGCAGGCCAGAGGCCGTAGCTCTACGCCGGTCATCTCCCGGCTCCAGCACAGCACTGCACTCATGCTGCGTTCGATGGCGGCCTGCGGGTAGGTTTTGCCGGGGTCGAAGGTAATCTCCAGCACCAGAGCATCTGCCGTTTCACTGTACTGCCAGCTCTCCGAAGGGTTCATCAGCGCGATATGCCGCTGGAACACTTCCAGCGCCTCGCTCACCCGACTGCATTGGCACAACCAACTAGCCAGCACGCCATGCGTGGCGGGATTGAAGGTCTGCCCGACCAGCAGGCCGATATGCGGCAAATGCGTGTTGTTCGCGGCGAACTGCCACAGCGCCAGTAACTGGGTCTCGTCGACACGCTGCTCCTGGATCGGCGATGCCGCAGCCCCCTGGTCGAGCAGTTTGGCACCCTCCACCCCGGCCTCCCGCAGCTGGGTTGCAGTGACCACGCCGAGATTCAGCAACTGGTCGTGCAGATCCAGCACTGCGACGGCCGATACGGTGGTACTTCTGACCATCGGGCCTACTCTTGGTAGTTGCTTGGGTAACGACTCTAGCGCACGGTGCAAAGCGGCGGCCAGCCGTCCGCCGTGCAAGTACAGGTTGCAACCAAAAGCCATGCAGGTTGAACCGCAGAGCCATGGCCAGCCATCATCGGACTGCCTAGCATCGACGATACGACCATGGCACAGGAACACCTGCTATGCCCGAGCACAGAATCGCATCGTTAAGCGCCTTGCGCGCACTGATTCCGCCACCACCGGCGATGATGCACAAACGCCTGCAGCGCAGATTGGATGAGCACTGCCTGCTGATGATCCGCCAAGCGACGGTTTGCGCCGTCGGCTTCGCCGACCCGCGGTTAGATATCGAGTACCTCGATTTGCGCCACCATCCAGTGTTACGGGCCGAGGGCCAGGACATCCTGCTGCCCTGGCCGGCAGACAAAGCGATCTCACAGCAGCCGATAGAGGAAATGGCCTGCAGTCTGTATTTCATCCTGCCCGGCGTGGGGTTCAGCCTGCGCGCCAATGGTCGGTGCTCTCTGCGAGCCGGAAAGCTGTTGGAGTTTCGCGCCGAGGCGCTGTTCCTGCACTGTTCGCGAGCCAAGGTACGCGCCGATTTCTGGAGGACCAGAGCGTACACGACACCCTTTTTAGCTGACACAGGGCAGGCCTTGTCCGAGCCAGCGCAGGCCTTTATCGCCGCCTCGCCGTACCTGCTGATGCTCACGCAGCGCCAGACCGACGCCACCGAGATGTCGCCACGAGGTGACCCGGCTGGTTTCGTCCAGGTACTGGATCGCCACACTCTGCTGGTACCGGAACGCCCCGGCAACAAGGTTGCCTGCAGCCTGAGCAATATCCTCGTCGATGGCGCCTTGCGCCTGTCCTTCCTTCAGCCCGGCGCCGACACGGTTTTATCCGTGGCCGGGCGCGCCTGGTTGAACAGCGACTCGAACTTGCTCGCCCCACTGGCAATCAACGGCAAGCCACCTCGGGTCGCTACCGCCGTGAACGTCGAGCGCTATCGCTTCCAGCACTGCCCAGAACTGCTGGCCGCGGGCTTGTGGGATCGCGCAACACACCTGGATGAAAGGCAGATTCCAGCCTTTTCCAAGATGCTGTCCGAGCACATGAACGGTACGGGCCTGTTAGGCAAGGCCACCAGCCTGGTGGTCGATGCGGTGGTCAAGCATGACCTGCGCCATCTCTACTGAGGTGACGGGGTAGGCGACGGCTTGAGTGCCCTTCTGTACCTTGCCCAGCCGGATGCTTATTGCTGTCCGTCAGCATCCACTGCGCTTTCTAGCAAGGTTCTGCTTTAGCCGGTCATGTAAGCATGCGACTGGCGGGTATTGGCCGGTTCAGGTCATCCACGAACGGACGCAAAGGGTCGAAAACAGCCGGTCGCGACTCGCTGCTATCGACCCAGAGCAGACATTGATCCAAGCCTTTGTGTTGTCCACGACCAACATTCGCTCGCGCCATGAGCCCTGTGACAATCACAGCAGGCCCTCGCGCACTACAGCCAAACTAGAGCTCCGGCGTGTATTTCACACTGAACATGACGTTGCGCGGGTCGCCGTAGTAGTTGTTGTAGTCGATGGTGTTGTAGGCCGGCTGGTAGTACTTCTTGTCCAGCAGGTTGTTGAGGTTCGCCGCCACGGTCACCTCGTCGCTGAGCTTGTACGCGACCCGAGCATCCCAGATGGCATAACCGGGCAGGTCGAAGACGTGGTCATAGGAAGTGGTGCCGGTGACCGCCGTGGTGCCCAGCCCCACCGAGGTACGGCTCCAGTTACCGGGCAAGGTGTAGTCGGCCCACAGCTTGAACTGATGCTTGGGCGTCCAGGTGCTGTAGACCTTGTCCTTGTAGGTGCCGTCTTCCAGGTAGCGCGTGGTGTTGTACACGTAGCCGGCCATCACTTGCAGGCCACTGAGGACTTCACCGCTGACCTGCGCCTCCAGGCCTTGGCTGCGCACCTTGCCTGAGGCCTTCGAGCAGTACCAGCCATTGCAGTCCATCGGCCCGCTGCGGTCGAGCACCGCGTGGTGCTCCTGGTCGTAGCGGAACAGCGCGACCGAGGTGTTCAGCGCCCCGTCGAACAACTCGCCCTTGAGCCCCAGTTCGTAGTTGCTGCCGATGATCGGCTCGACCACCGAACCGCTGCTGGTGCGTGCACTCTGCGGCTGGAAGACGTCGGTGTAGCTGGTGTAGACCGACCACTGTTTGTTCAGCGCATACACCAGGCCCGCATAGGGCGAAACCTTGCCGTTGCTGCTGGTTGTCGACTCGCTGTAGCCGGTGCGGGCGAAGGACTGGGAGGCGTAGCTGTAGTCGTACCAGCTGGTGCGGGCACCGACGATCAGCTTCAGCGGCTCGGTCAGGTTGATCGACCAGCGCGAATACAAGCCTTTCTGGGTGATCTGGTACTCGGTCAACTCGCCACGGCCCCGGCTTGCCAGGCCGTAGATGTCTGGCATCGGCCGGTGATGGTCGACGTTACTGGAGTCTGCGCCTAATGTGGGAGCCCTGGCCCAGCGGTCGTCGGTATTGATGCGTGAGTAGTTGGCGCCGAGCAAGAAGGTCTGCTCGAAACCGAAACCGGTGAACTGGCCGTCCAGGTACAGGTCCAGGCCCTTGCTGTGGGTGGTGAAATCGGTGCTCCAGTCGATGTAGGTGTTGCTGGTGGAGCCGTTGGCCGGGAGGGCATCCCACAACGCCTGGTAGGTCGCGCCGTTGTGTTCGCTCATGTACACGCCGGCAGCCTTCAGCCGCCAGTCGTCGTTGAGCCGGTAGCTGGCGTCGAGGAACACGCTGGTCTGGTCGTTGTTGGCACGGTTCCAGTCCGCGCCGACATAGGTCGAGCGCGACCAGTCGGGGTTGCCGCCGTCGGCATAGCGCGGCAGGCCGAGCATGGCCGGGCGGGCTTGGCCCTTTTGGTTGGCAACGCCAAGGCCCATCGTGAAGTCCGGGGTGAAGTCATAGTCCACGGCAGCGTAGACGGTCTGGTTCCAGCCACGCACGTAGTCGATGAACGAGCCGTTGTCGTTCTGGCTGACCACCGTGCGGGCACGCAGGGTGCCCTCGGCATTCAGCGGGCCGCCAGCGTCCAGTTGCAGGCCATAGCGGTCCCAGGAACCGGCCTTGCCGGTCAGGCTGACCACCGCCTTGTCCTGCCCGCGCTTGCGTACCAGGTTCATCGCCCCGCCCGGGCTGTCACCGCCTTGCAGCAGCGCGGCCGGGCCACGCAGCACCTCGACACGGTCATAGAAGCTCAGGTCTTCGGTGAGGTAGCTGCCGAGCGAGTAGGTATTGCGCGGGATCGGCACGCCATCGTACTGCAGCGTGTCGATGCTGAAACCGCGCGAATAGATGAACAACCCCGACCCCGGCGAACGGCTGGCGGTGAGGCCGGGCGTGCGGTTGACCAGGTCGCTGATGGTCTGGGTGTTCTGGTCGTCCATCTGCTGGCGGGTCATCACCGTGACCGACTGCGGGATGTCCTTGAGGGTCTGTACGCCTTTGCCCAGGGTGACCGCGCCGGAGGTGTAGGAATGGCTGCCCTCGGTGGTGGTGGCCGGTTGGCGGCCGATGACGCTGGACGCGTCCAGTTCCAGCGCACCGTTGCTGGGTTCGCTGGGCAGCGCGATCAGATACTGGCCATCGGCTGCCTGGGTGAGGCTCAGGTGGCTGCCGGCGAGCAAATGGCGCAGCGCCTGTTCGACGCTCAGTTGCTGGTGCAATGCCGGCGCTTGTACCGCGTGCGCGGCGTCAGTGTTGAACAGAATGCGGCTACCGGTCTGGCGGGCAAGGGCGTTGATCGACTGATCCAGCGGTTGGGCCGGCAGGTCGATGCGGTAGTGCGTCTGTTCGGCCTGCACAGGCCCGGCAAGCAGAAATCCGAATGTCGCCAGGCCCATGGCCTGACGCAGCGGGTGGCTAAAGAGCGTCATGGAATCCCCATCAGAGCAAGTGAGAATGCGTTTCATAGGGATTGGCGTTTGTGCTGACCCGCACATTGATGCAGCGCTGAAAAAATTTTTCAGCGCTGCACATCCACCTGCACAGCACCGCTCTTGTCGCGACTGACCGTTACCGGCGCCAGTTGGGGCAGGCTGTCGAGCAACTGTTCGACATTGCCGGTGGGGAACTCTCCGCTGAGCCGGTGTTGCCTGGCGGTCGCGCCCTGCAGCCGAATCGGCGCGTCACGGTGGCGGCGCAGTTGCGCCAGGACCGACTCGAGCGGGGTGCCGTCGAAATGGAACAGGTCATGCCGCCAGGCGTCTCGTTCGCCGGGCTTGCTGGCGTGCACCGGCCCCAGGCGCTGAGGGTTGGCAAGCAGTTGCTGGTTGGCCGTCAGCCGTTGACGCGCCATACCGTTGTCCACTTCCACCTCGCCCTCCAGGACAGCCACCCGCACGCCGTCCAGGTCGCTGCGTACATCGAACACCGTGCCGATATCGCGCACAGCCACGCCCTGGCTACGCACGATGAAGGGCTTGGCTTGATGAGCCACGCTGAACAAGCCTTCACCATCGAGCAGCTCGAACTGCCGACTGCGCAGGCGATATTCGATGCGCAGCACGCTGCCGGCGTCCAGTTCGACCACGCTGCCATCATCCAGGTGCAACGTTTCGCGACCGCTGCTGGCCACCTCGACCTGGCGGTAGCCCAGCGCCGGGTCGGCCAGCCAGGCCCAACCGGCCAGGGCCAGCAGCAGGGCCGTGCCGGCGGCCTTGCGCCGACGATTGGCGTTGCGTGCGCTCTGCGCCTTGGCTTCCTGCAAAAGCGCCTCACGGCTGGGCACCAGCGCACGCAAGGATTCAGCGTAAGGCTCGAGGGCATCGCGCGCGCCGGGCGCGCTACGGCGTTGCATCGATCAGGCCTCCGGCTGCCAGCGTTGTGCGAGGGTGCGCATGGCCCGCATGAAATGCTGGGCAACCATGTTCACGGAAATCTCCAGCTCCTGCGCGATGTCCTTTTGTGGCATGCCGTGAATACGGTGGAGCAGGAACACCTGGCGCTGGCGCGCCGGCAATGCGTCGATCACCGCCAGCAAGGCACGCAGGCGCTGTTCGAATTCGAGCGCCATCGCACCATCCAGCTGGTCGCAGTGCTGCTCGACCACGGCGATCTGGCTCTGCGCGTACAGCGTGCGGGTGCTTTCCGAACGGCGCCGGTCGATTGCGCGGTTGAGCGTGGCACGCCGCAAAAAGGCCATGGGCACGCTGATGGCGTTGAGCGGCGGCTTTTCCAGGATCTGCACGCAGACATCATGGACCACGTCGCGGGCAAAATGCTGGTTGGAAAAACGTCGGCGAATGTGCTCGACCAAATCGTCGTAGTGCAAGGCCAGGGCTCGCAGGAGATCGTTGTCGGTCGAAGCCATGATGGCAACCAATTGATAGTGAATCTCATTTATATCATGCGCTTTTCAGGTCGGGCAACTGGACCTGCCATGGCAGGCACTTCAGCTGTGTTCGGCGCCCAGCGCTTCGACTCCCCGATACTGTCTAGTCCTGAAATAGGTTTACCCCTGTTCAGGCTGGCCTGTCAGTGCAAGCTTTGCCAGGCGCGCAGCACTGCATAACCGCGCCAGGGTCGCCAGCCTTGCGCGGCTTGCGTTGCCGCCTGTGCGCTGCTCACCCCCAGGGCTTTTTGCAGCGCCACATCGCCCGCCGGGAAGGCATCGGGCCAGCGCAACGCACGCAAGGCGATGTATTGCGCGGTCCAGTCGCCGATCCCCGGCAGTGCGCGCAAGCGGGCACAGGTGGCCGCGACGTCCACCCCTGGGCTCAGGATCAGGCCGCCCTCCAGCACCGCTTCCGCCAGCGCCTTGAGCGCCGCCTGGCGTTGGCGCGTGATGCCCAGCCGGCCCAGTTCATCACCGCTGGCCGCAATCAACGCGGCGGGTGTGGGGAACAGACGGTCCGTGCCAGCCAGCGGTGTTGTGATGGGTTGTCCGAAGGCCGCGACCAGGCGTGCGCCCAATGTGCGCGCAGCGGCCACGGTGATCTGCTGGCCCAGCACGGCACGCACGGCCAGCTCGAAACCATCCACCGTTCCCGGAACGCGCAGGCCCGCACCCGAGGGGAACGCACTGTGCAGCACGGCGTCGATGGCGAGCGGGTCGGCATCCAGGTCGAACGCGGCGCGCACGCGGTTGATCACCGTGGGCAGGACAACCGCCAGGGAATCGCTGATCGTGACCCGCGCCTGGGCGCGCGCCTCGTCAAAGGCCACGCTCAACCAGCCGCAATGTTCCTGACTGTCCTGCATGAGGCGCAGCGTACGGGTGTATGTCCCCTCCTCCACACACTCCAGGCCGGGTATCGCCCGCTGGCGCAGAAAGCCGAGCATTGCCGCAGTGTCATAGGGGGGACGCCAGCCCAGGAAAAAACAGCCGTCCAAGCGCGTATCGTGCGCATTCAGTGCCAGGTAGCAGGCGTCGTTTTCGGTAGTGTCGTTGATATTGGCCATGGGTGACATGGTAGCCCCTGTGCATAGCGGTGACTCGCCATTTTCGTACCGGCGCCCTAGTGTGGTGTTTTGCAAATACGACCAATAAATCGCGAGCGATTTTTGCGCTCAGGCAAGGCGTCGCGACGAGTCGTAGCCCAGCTACGGCGAGGAGCGACAACGCTGCATGAGCGCAAAAAGCGCCGCGAGTTATGGTCGTTATTTGTGAAACACCACACTAGCGACCAGGCACAAAAAATCCGATGCCTTGCGGCATCGGATCTTCATGCAGTGATCAAGCCGACAGGCCTCGACTGTCGGGCATCAGGCACGTCTGCCGGATGCTGGCTCGATCAGGCGTCGACGGACGCTGTGGCCTTGTTGCCACTGTTGATCAGCGGTCCGTAGCGCCGGCTGAACTCCTGGTTGTAGGGCACGTGGTTCTTGTTGACCCCGCTGTCCCAGTTGACCGACCAGGTCATCAGGCCCTTGATCGACACGCCCTTGGCGTAAAGGCGCTTGAACGCGTTGGTCACCGCCGTCGGGTTGATCACATAGCCGGTGGCGGCCGCGTCGACGTTGGCCGGCAGGCCGATGACGAACTTGTCGGCCGGGATCCGGGTGAAGCCGCGGGTGCCACTGACCAGGCTCTCGGTCAGGTAGAACAGGAAGTCCTCCTTCATGGCATCGTTGTTCTGCGCGATCCAGGCGCCGTTGCCATTGTTGGCCTCCTGCACCCAGAGCCCGTCGCCCCCCTGGTTGTAGAACTGCGGGGCGATGAAATCGTAGTACCCCTCCAGTGCCTTGAGGTAGTCGACGTAGCGCCCCGTGCTGGTCAGGTAGGGGAACTCCGGTGCCATGCTGATGATGAAATGCTTGCCCTCGGCGGCGTAGTGATCCTTCACCAGTTTCAGCGCGGCAGGCAGGACCGTCTTGTTGGCGGCGAAATCGATCGCGCTCTGTTCAAGGTCGATGTCCAGCCCGTCGAAACCGTAGGTTTCCACCAGGCGAATGATTTCATTGGCCAGCGGTTGTTCATGGCCCGGGTTCAGGGCGATATGCGCATCGGCGCCGCCCAGGGACATCAGCACCGCCCTGCCCTGGCTGTTGAGCACGCCCACCTGGCGCCGGAACTCGGCATCGGACAGGTTGTACGGCTTGAAGGTCGGTATGCCGCTGCCCTTCATGAAGGCCACCGCCACCACGTTGTAGTCGCGTGGTACCTCCTCCAGGCTCATGTTGGCGAACTGCCCGCGCTGGTAACCATCCGCCGGGCCGGCCGGCCAGTTGTGCCAGTAGCCCATGAGGATCTTCTTGCCCGCCAGGCTGGGCATCCGCGATGCAGCGTCATCCTGCGCTGCCTTGAGTTGGGTAAAGTCAATCGTTGCCATGTTCCAATCCTTCAGAACGTGTGTAGATCCCGCGGACTTACTGGAAGTCGACGTCGAATGCCTGGTAGAAGGCGTTGCCGGTATTGGCGACGATCCACATCAGCACGATCACGTGACGGCCCTTCTTGTTGGCCGGCAGCTTCACTTCGTGATCGACCTTGGCCTTCAGCTCGCCGGCGTGGCTGTAGTACGGCACCTGCGGGTAGAAGTCCTCGGCGAACGGCTTGTCTTCCAATTGCGCACGGGTGATGCGTTGTTTCGGGTCCCAGCCGTCCTTGGTGATCAGCCAGCGATAGCCGCGGGTGGTATGCGGCGCGGTGTAGCGCCAGGTCACCTTGAACACTTGCCCGGCATCGACATTGATCAGCGGCCAGGTGAAGGCGCGGTTGAGCTTCTTGCCCATCTCCTCGTCGGTGAAGTTGACGCAGTCACGGGCGTCGGTCTTGCCACCGCTGAGGATGTAGCCATCGGCGGGCGGCGCGACGCTCGGATTGTCCGACTGGAACGGCGCGGGGAACGGACCGGCGGCCAGGGCCGGGAAGTTCTTGCCGCCTTCCATTTCATCGACCTGCCAGCCGCTCAGCACGCCGAGGTCGATGGCGACGGCGCCACGCGAGGCTGGGGTGGTGACACGACCGTGACGAAGCGGGTTCTGGTTTTCTGGTTGGTTCATCGTTGTAACTCCATGTGGTTTGAGAACTCTCCCTTTCCGAAGGAGAGGCCTTCAAACTAACGGAGCTGGATTTATTGTCCACGCAGCCATTTTTGCTCCTGGCGTGCTCAGGCATTGGAATCACCAATGAATACTGGACAAATATACAGTATCGCCTGAATTATCCTACTCACCATGAAGCAAAACACCTACACGCCAGCGCGACGTCTGCCAGTGCCCGAGCCTGTCAGCCAATGAAGTACTGCCGGCGTTTGGAGCGGTAGTTCGACGGGTCCAGGTGCGCGGGCAGCCACTGCCCGGCCGTCTCCTTCAGATAATTGCCCTGGCTGCCGGGCCGGTCCTGGTACCTGGCCGCCAGGTAGCGGGCGTAGTGATGGTCGAACAGGCGCATGAACTCGCCGTAATAGATATCCGCCACCCGGGTGTCGCCGTGGATCACCAGCATGTTCTCGTCGTTCTTCACCTGGGAGGCGCTGCTGAAGTTCGCCGAGCCCGTCACCACCGTGGGCTGCTCGCCCAAGGGATCGACCAGCATGTACTTGGTGTGGATGTAATCGTTGCTGTTGAGCGGGTTGTCGCGTTCCTTCAGCGCGTTGCTCAGCGTGTTGTCCTCGCTCAGGTAGCTACCGGCAGCGAAGATCACGTCACCGTCGGTACCGATGTTCTCCGTCGCCTTCAGCGGATCGTCCTTGATCACGTAGCGCAGCACATCGTTCTGTGCCTGGAACACCGCCTGGAATTCGGCGGCGATCTCGAAGGCAGCGGTGAAGCACACCAATTGACTGGCCGCGCTGGCCAGGTTGGCGTACCACTGCAAGGTCTTGCGCGCCTGGGGCTCCTCGTTATCTTCGCGCGGGCTGAACACGGGATAGGTGCCCGGCTGCAACGGCAATGCCGGCAGCGGGCTGGCCTGGGCATTGGGCGTGCGCAACTTGCCTGGCGTCAGGTTGCGTTGCAGGCGTGTCCAGTAATCAAGGTATTGCCGGGCGATTTCGGGGTCGTGGACGACGTGCCCCACGTTCGAATGGCCGAAGATCCCACCGGCCGAGATATTGGTCGAGCCGGTCCAGACACTGACCGGCTGGCCATGCTCGAGCAGCACGATGAACTTGTTGTGGCGGATACCTTCGCTGACCGTGCGCGGATGAGCGTGGGCGGCCAGGCCGGCCTGGGCGATGGTGGCCTGGTTCTCGGCCTTGTACTTGCTGGCCGCGTCATAGACCACCTGCACGTCGCCTTCTTGCGCGGCATCGCTTAGCGCCTGGGCGACCGGCAGGTAGTGAAATTCATAGAACGCCGCGCGCAACCCCATGCCCGGCCTGGCACCGCGTTCGATGAAGGCAAGCAGGGCTTCGTACAAGCCTCGCGAAAGCCACCTCATCGGCTTGGATTGCGGCGCTTCGGGGTCGGGAGCGACGTTGTCGAACTCCCGGGCATAGGCCTGGGAGCCGATCACGCCACGGTTGAAGTGCACGTCGTGGCGCACGCCCGTGCCTGGCGCCGTCGTGCTTTCGCAGCGCACACGCACGGCAACACCCAGGGCCTCATCCACACGCAGGTTCTTCGGCTCGCCGAACACCGGTTGCACCGCGTACTCGTAGTCGCCTTCGGCAGTGGCGGTGTAGTCCGCCCACAGGAAACTCTGGATGGGGTGCTCGCTGGTCGGCACCCGCGTGCCCGGGGGCAGCCCCTTGTCCTTGTCTGCGAAGCGTTTCAAGCCACGCAGGTAATAGCGGGTACGCACCTGGCCGGCCGCGTCGAACTGCTTGCGCTGCACGGCAAAGCCCAGCAGGTTCTGCTCGGCGACCAGCGTCGCAAGGTTCGGTGGCGTGACGAAGTCCCAGGCCAGCACCACGACATGGGTACCGGTGATGGCGCGTACGCGCAGGTAGTCGCCCGTGGCGGATGCTCGCATGGGAGGCACTCCTTGCAGGAAGGTTACTGGTAGGGTGTGCGGACCTTGATCTGCTGGTTGTCGGGGGTCCCGCCGGCCGGGCACGGCATTGGGCCGAGCTGTTTGTCCAGGCAGACCCAGAGCTCTTTCAGGCGGTTGCCCGAACCCACCGATACCCGCAGGCTCTGCACAGGCAGCGCCGGGTTATGGGCCAGGAACGCCTGCTTGATGTCGCTCACCTTGGCGTCCACCAATTGGTTGGGACCTGCTTCGCTGCCGAGCATTTCCTGCAGGGAGGGCCGCTGCAGCGAGTCGTAGACCCGCTGTATATCGGCAAAGTAGCGCTCCGGCGATGACCAGCCGCAGGTACCGTGGGCTTGCCATTCGTTCTGCATCAGGTCCGGCCCGGGCATCATGCACAGGTGCTGCCTGACCAAGGGCGCCGGCAGCGAACCGACAGTCTGGCAGTTGCGCGGATGGTCCTGGTTGGACCTGGCGTAGCCATTCTGCGGCCACAGGCCGTGCACCACCCATTCGAAACGATTGCCCGAGAAGCACTGGAAGGCATGCTTTTCGCGTTGCGCCTTGGGCTTGTTGCGCTGGGCTTCACAATGCTCCGGCGACCAGGACAGCACCAGGGCCAGGTAATCGGTGGGCAGGTCCTTGTTGACGTAATCCACGGGGCGGGCCGGCGCAGGCTCGACCTTGTCGGGCAACGCGCAGATTTGCTCGGCGAAGGTGGACGAGGCGGCGGCTGCCAGGCAGCCAAAGAGCAGCGCTTTCAGGCAGGTTGCAGATTGTGGCGTCCATTGCATGATGACCTCCTTGTCGGGTTCGACAGGCTCCGTGCCTGTCGCTCGGTTAAACCCGTCATGTGATGGTGTAGCGCGAATATGACGATTCGTCAGGGGCGGTTTGCTGTATCGTTCACCCCTGAGGCAGCACCCAGCGTCAATGAAGTGGAATAACATGAACCGTCGTAAAAAGATCAACCAGCTGTTGAAAGCCCACGCCAAGAAGGCCAGTGCCAAGTTGGCGCCGAAAAACAGGAACCCCTACATCTCCAAGGCCGACCGGTTGAAACTGGCGGCCGAGGCCGACCAGCAGGCCGTGGCAGAGGGTGGCGTGCCCGCGCAATCCTGATTGACGGCAGGCCGCTCACAGAAACTGCGGCGTCGCGAGGCAAACCCGCTTACAGGGGCATTATGGTGCTTGGCCCGGCAAACGCCCGCACCAACTGGTCGATCACCGCGCGCACCCGCGCCGTGTGGCGCAAGTCCTGGTGGGTGACCATCCACACCTCGTAGGGCTGGCTGCGCGTACGCTGCGGCCAGACCCGCCGCAAGCCGTCACGCTGCCCCAGCTCCACCGGGATCTCCCCCAGGCCCAGGCCTTCGGCGATGCCGCGGCGCAGCATCATGCTGGCGTTGGCCGCCATCACCACCCGCCCTTCGCCCATGGGCACGTCCACCAGGGTCGGTTCGGCGCGGTCGCGCCAATACGGCTCGTACACCACCAGGTCGTGGCCGGCAAAGCTGCCCTCCTCCGGCACGCCCCGCCGCACCAGGTAATCCGCCGAGGCGAACAGGCCCATCTGCCAGCTGGCCAGCTTGCGCAGCACCAGGTCGGGGCTGTCCGGGCGCTGGTTGCGGATGGCGATGTCGGTTTCGCGTTGCGACAGGTTGACGATCTCCGAGCTGCCGCTGAGCACCGCGCGCACCTCGGGATGGGTCTCGTGCACCTGCCGCAGTGCCGGGATGACGAACTCCAGGGCCAGGGAGTCGGTGGTGGCGATGCGCACCTCGCCGGCCTCCTCGTTGTCCGCGCCTCGGGTTCGGCGAGCCAGTTCCAGGGCCGCCTGTTCCATCTTCTGCGCCATTTCCACGGCCACTTCACCGATGGCGGTCAACTGGTAGCCGGCCGGGGTGCGCAGGAACAGGGTCGAGCCCAGATCCGCCTCCAGTGCCGCCACCCGCCGGCCCACCGTGGCCTGGTCGACCCGCAGCACCCGGGCGGCGCGGCGCAGGGTCTGTTCGCGGCTCAAGGCCAGCAGCATGCGGGCATCATCCCAGTTCATTGGTCCACTCCTGATTCAGCGCAGTCACTGCCGGCTGAAGAAAATCTGCAAAGGTGCGTCGCAAAATCGCCGCGCGACCGGGCAGCCCGGGTTGCATACCCTGTGACGCAACGGGCCGGCACGGCCTTTCTTCAGAATGACAGAGGTCTTCATGCGTCACATCATCCCCAACCAAATGAGCGCCATCGACATCACCCGGCCAGGCGGCCCCGAGGTCCTGCAGGTCGCCAGCCATGCCACGCCCCAGCCAGGCCCGCGCGAGGTGCTGGTGCAGGTGCATGCCGCCGGCGTCAACGGCCCCGACCTGCTGCAGCGCAAGGGCCTGTACGATCCACCCGCCGGCGCGCCGGCCATCCCAGGCCTGGAGATCGCCGGCAAGGTGGTGGCCATCGGCGAGCAGGTCCGTCACTTTGCCCTCGGCGATGCCGTGATCGCCCTGGTCCAGGGCGGTGGTTATGCCGAGTACGCCGTGGCCGACGAACGCACCACCGCGCACCTGCCGGAAAACCTGTCGATGGTCGAGGGCGCGGCGCTGCCGGAAACCTTCATGACCGTGTGGGTCAACCTGTTCCAGCGCGGCGGCTTCAAGGCCGGTGAGAGCGTGCTGATCCATGGTGGCGCGTCGGGCATCGGCACGACCGCGACGCAGTTGGCCCGGGCCTTCGGCGCGGCGAAGATCTTCACCACGGTCAATGGCGCCGGGCAACAGGCCGCAAGCCTGGAACTGGGCGCCGACGTGGCCATCGACTACACCCGCGAGGACTTCGTCGAGCAAGTCATGGCGCACACCGACGGCAAGGGCGTGGATGTGATCGTCGATATCATCGCCGGCGACTACGTGGCGCGGAACTTCAGGGCCGCCGCCATGGACGGGCGCATCGTGCAGATCGGCGTGGTCAAGGGCCCGGCCACCGAGGTCGACCTGTTCCCGCTGCTGACCAAGCGCCTGACCCATATCGGCTCGACCCTGCGCGCGCGCAGCGCCGACGACAAGGCGGCGATCCTCGGCGAGCTGCAGGCCAAGGCCTGGCCCCATGTACGCAGCGGCGCGGTCAAGCCGCTGATCCACACCACCTTCCCGCTGGCCGCGGCCAGCCAGGCCCATGAATTGATGGAGTCGGGCCGGCATATCGGCAAGGTGGTGCTGAACGTCGCGCACAAGGGCTGAGTCAGTCTGGGCGTCGACCGCCTGGCCATCGCCGAACCAGTCCCCTTCCATCCAATGGATACGCTCGACCACCTCGTCCCGCGCAGCGCTGGCGCTGAACAGCACGAAGCGGTCATAGCCCAGCGGCCGGGCGACATTGCGTACGGCCGACTGGATATCCGCCAGGTCGGTGGCCTGCGCGATCCGCTGGACGGCCTGCACCACCTGATCGAACGGCAGGTCCCTCATCCGCCGTTGACTGCCTTGAGCAACGCCGAGGCGGCCAGCTTGCCCAGGGCATTGCCGGCCAACGGACTGTCGCCGGTGAGCAGCTTGCGGTCCTGATGGACGGCACCAGAGATACCCTCGTTGATGATCTCGACGCCCTGGGCCTGCAGGCGTTCGCCGAACTTCCAGGTCAGGTGGCCGGGCATGTAGCCGATGTCCGGGGTCTTGGCATCCAGATCGTCAGGGAAGGCGCAGATCCTGTAGCCGTCGTAGAGCTTGCCGCCGGCCAGCAGCGCCGCCGGGCCGTGGCACAGGGTGATGACGAACTTGTCGTGGTCCGCCGCCCATTTCAGCACTCGCCCGAGCTCCTCGCTTTCCGGCAGGCCGATCAGCGCGCCGTGGCCGCCCGGGATGAACACCCCGATATAGTCCGAGTCCTCACCCAGGGCCTGTTCCAGCACATCGGCGAGCTTGCGCGGCTGCTTGAACGCTGGCTTGTACCGATCGAACAGGCCCAGCACCTCGGTGTCCTCGCCGGGCATGGCCCAGTACTCGAACTTGACCGGGTTGCCCGACAAGGTCGCGACGTCGAAGGTAAAACCGGCCTTGTCCAGGTGGTACATCGGCAGCAGCGTTTCCACCGGGTGGTTGCCGGTGGAGAACAGCGTGCCGTTGTCGGTGAGCAGGTAGCGCTCGTCGGAGCCGATCAGCAGGACCTTCCAGCGTCCGCCACGGTAGGCGTCGGGATAGTAGGCGCCGCTGAGGTCGGACTTGCGCGAGGTGAACTGGCTGAGGGAATACGGCGAAGGGAAGAAGGCGTTGTCCTCGGCCGGGTCGGGGGTTGGGCGTTTGTCGTCGTTGGGGCTGGTCATGGTTGTGCTCCTGTGCCTGGGGTAGGTAACCGGATCCATGCTAGGAGGCCGCCGGATGAGCGGCAATGAGGGTTTTCCCTCAATGGCTACCCGTGGCATCGGTACAACGGCCCTCGCGGTCCCTACAGCACATCACCCGATCCTCCGGGGCTGCAGAGCAGAGAATGAGGTTGCAAGCATCATCAGCGTGGGAGCGGGCTTGCCCCGCGATGCGGTGTATGGCACCGGCTGCGCCGGTGATCGCGGGGCCAGCCCGCTCCCACGCTATCCGTGCCAAACCAGTGCATCACGTTGTGTTCGAAGCGGGGCCACCAATGGACCCAGAGCAGTCTAGTCGAGCGCGGCAGGCGTATCGACGTCGCGCACTATCCCGCCATCGTCCAGTTCCAACACGACAACGCGATCGGCATGCCGCCGCAGCACCGAGCGCGCCCCTTCATCACCAGCCAACAGCGTCAGCTCGGTCCAGTAATCCCGGCCGAACACCACCGGGTGGCCGTTCTGCCCCTGATGACGCGGCAGCACGATGACCGAGGGCGCCGCCGAGGCGAGCAGACGACGGAAGGTCGCCGCCCCGATCCATGGCATGTCCCCGAGCAGGATCGCCACCGCCTGCGCCTCGCTGTCACCCAGCGACGCCGCGCCAGCCGCCAGGCTATGACCCATGCCCAGACCTGCCTCGGGGCTGTGGACGACCCGGCAGGCCGGCGGCAACCCAAGGTCCTCGGCCCGCTCGCCAGCGCGCAGCACCACGCGCACCTCGTCGAACGCCGCCAGGGCGCGCTCCACGCTGTGCTGCAACAAGCTGCGCCCATCGGCCATCAAGGCCCGGCGCTTGTCCGCGCCGAAGCGCGCGCCCTGCCCGGCCGCCAGCACCAGGGCGACGACCTTCACAAGGCCTCGCGGGCGATACCGCTGCGGGTCCGCAGGATATCGGCGAGCACCGCCAGGGCGATCTCCGCCGGCGTCTTGCTGCCCAGGTTCAGGCCAATCGGCGCATGGATGCGCGCCATATCGGCATCACCGAGCTCGCCGATGCGGCGCAGGCGCTCACGACGCTTGGCCGACGTGGCCTGTGAGCCCATCACACCGATGTAGAACGCTTCGGTACGCACCGCTTCGAGCATGGCCAGGTCATCGATCTTGGGGTCGTGGGTGAGCGCCACCACCGCGGTGTCGCGATGGCAGCCGCCGTTGGCGATGAACAGCGAGGGCAGTTCCCGACGGATTTCTATCCCGTCCAGCGCCACGTTGTCCATCACCTCGTCGCGAGGGTCGCACAGCACCACCTCGAAGCCCAGGCCCTTGCCGAATTCGGCGCAGAAATGCGCGACGCTCGAATACCCCGCCAGCAACAGGCGCTGGGCGGCGCCGATGCGCAGGCGCACGCAATGCTCGCCACGCTCCACCCGTGGCCCCTGGCCGAGGTCATCGCTCAGCCGCCGCTCACCGCTGCGCAGGTCGACCTCGCGCAACAGCCGCCGACGCCCGAGCAAGGCACTCTCCACCTCGGCAAGATGCGCCTGGGTGGAGCAGTCGCCGGGCAGGTTCTCCACCAGCACGTCGAGAATGCCGCCGCACGGCAGGCGGATGTTGCCGCGGGTGTCGCTGCCGTCGCCATAGCGCACCACGGCAACTGCCGAGGCGAACTCGCCAGCGGACACCCGCTCGAGGAAGTCATCCTCGACACAGCCACCCGACAGCGATCCCACCCAGTGCCCACCCTCGCTCACCGCCAGCAGCGAACCCGGCGCGCGCGGCGCCGAGCCATAGGTGCACAGCACACTGCACAGCCACACGCGCAGGCCGTCGCGCGACCATTGCGCCGCCTGGCGCACCACCTGCAGGTCGAGATGTTGCACGGGTCAGTCCGCCTTCAGCTGGGCCAGCTGCTGGGTGGTCAGGTCGCCTGGCAGGCCGCCCCAGGCTTCGCGCAGGTAGTTGACCATGTCGGTCAGCTGCTGGTCGTCGAGCTTGTCGGCAAAGCCCGGCATCGGCTGCATGCGCTCGAAGCCGGTGAACTGCTGTTCGCGGATGCCGTCGACGATGGCCTTGACCAGGTTGCGCGAGTCGGCCTGGCGCAGCACGGTGTTGCCCTGCATGGCCACGGCAATGTGCGGCTTGCCCTCGCCATCGCCGCCGTGGCAGCCGGCGCAGACATTGAGGTACTGCTGGCGGCCACGCTTGGCGCTCTCGCCCAGGGTTTCGTGGGCCACCGCCTGCACCACCTTGGCCGCCGGCGGCTGGTCGCCGAGCAGGTAGGTGGCCATGGCCGAAAGGTCGCTGTCTTCAAGGTGCTGGGTGCTGTGGTGCACCACCGGGTACATCTCGTTGAACATGCTGCCCTGGGCGCTGATACCGTGCTTGAGGAAGGTTGCCAGGTCGGCCTGGTTCCAGCCGCGGTCGGCCAGGTCCTGGGCCAGCAGGCTCGGCGCCAGGTAGCCCAGCAGCAGGCCGCCGGTCAGGCGTTTGTCCTGCTGCAGTGCGCCGATGGGGTTGCGCGGGGTGTGGCACTCGCCGCAATGGCCGAGCACCTCGACCATGTACTGGCCGCGCTTCCACGCCTCGCTGTTGCCCTTGCCCTCCTCCAGTTGCACGCTCTTGCCGTACAGCAGGTTCCAGCCCATCAGGCCGGTGCGCACGTTGAACGGGAAGCTCAGGCTGGTTTCCGGCGCCGGCCGGTTGATTGGCGCCACGCTCATCAGGTAGGCGTGGATCGCATCGGAATCCTCGCGCTTGATCAGGTGGTACGAGGTGTAGGGCATGGCCGGATAGAGGTTGGCGCCGTCCTTGCGCTTGCCCTCGGTGAGGGCGGCGAAGAACTCGTCACTGCTGTAGTTGCCGATGCCGTGCTGCTTGTCCGGGGTGATGTTGGTGCCGTAGATGGTGCCGAACGGCGAATGGATCGGCAGACCGCCGGCGTATGGCGCGCCGCCTTCGGCGGTGTGGCAGGCCATGCAGTCGGCGGCGCGGGCGAGGTATTCGCCGCGCTTGATCAATGCCTCGTCGGCCGCCTGGACGTTGCAGGCGACCAGCGCGCCAATGGCCAGGGCCAGGCTGCTCAGAACTCGCGTCATGCTCAACCCTCCTTGACCAGGCCGAGGTCGCCCAGCACGTCGCGGGTCGCCTCGTAGTAGCGCACATAGCCGGTGCAGCGGCACACATGATGGCCGAGGCTGGCTTCGATGGCCTGCTCCAGCTCGCTTTTTTTCAGCGGCTTGCGCTGGGCCTTCTCCACCAGCACCGTGGCGGCGTTGACGAAGCCCGGGGCGCAGTAGCTGCACTGGAAGGCGAAGCGGTCGACGAACTTCTGCTGGATCGGGTTCAACTCGGTGGGGTTGCCCGCTTCGTCGCGTTTGGCGTGGCCTTCGATGGTGCGCACTTGCTTGCCCTCGAAATAGTGCGCGCCGGTGATGCAGGTGCGCACTTCCTCGCTGGTGCCGTCGGGGTTGTCGACGATCACCACGCAGGCATGGCAGATGCCCTGCCCACAGCCCAGGCGCGAGCCTGTGAGGTTCTGGTATTCGTGCAGGTAGTCGATCATCGCCAGGTCATCGGGGACCACTTCGGTGACGACAGGTTGACCGTTGAGGGTCAGTTGCAGCTTGCGGTCAGCCATTGAGGGCCTCCTTGACGCGGGCGGGGGTGATGGGCAGGTCGCGGACACGCTTGCCGATGGCATGGGCCACGGCGTTGCCGATGGCGCCGACCACCGGGATCATCACCACCTCGGCGATGCCCTTGGACGGGTCGGTCGGCGACAGCGGCGGCAGGATCTCGGACGTCTGCTTCCACACCGCCACATGCCGGGCCATCGGCAGGCGGTAACGGTTGAAGTTCCAGTCGCCCTCACCCGGGCCACCCTCGTACAGCGGCATCTCTTCCAGCAGCGCATGGCCGATACCCATGGCGATACCGCCTTCGAGCTGGCCCTTGACCAGCTCGGGCACCAACACCCGTCCACACTCGACCCAGCTGTGGTGGTTGAGCACGCTGACCTCGCCGCTGCCCTTGTTCACCTTGACCTCGACGATGGTCGCCACCGGGCTGTAGTAGGTGACCATGGCGTTGTTCAGCTGGGTGGCCGGGTACTCGACATTCTGCCGGTCGAGCAGGTGGAAGCCGGCGCTGTTCATCTGCGCCTTCTTCGCGTTCAGCGCACCGTCACCGTACTTCACCGCCAGGGCATCGAGCGGCAGGCGCTCGCGCACGCCGTCGATGACGAAGTCGGCCTCGGCCCAGCTCCAGCGGTTGAAGCCATGCACGCTGACGCCGGTGATCAGGCCCATCTCGTGGGCCTTCTTCGCAAGCTCCGCGAACGGGATCGGCTCCAGGCCGTTGCCAGTCAGCGCACCGTTGACCCACACCGCGTTCTCCCGGCGCACCACCAACGGGTTGGCCTGGCCGCCGAACGGGCCCTGGCTCCACAAGGCCATGGCCGCCGGCCACAGGCCGTGGTTGAACAGCACCCGGGCCGCCTCGCGGGTGGCGTGGCTGAAGTAGAACGCCGAGTTGGTCGCCGACGACGGCGAAGCCAGCTTGGCGACCCAGCGCGGGTTGCGCAGCGCGGCGTCCTGCTCGGCCTGGCTGATCAGGTAGGGGTTGCCGCTGGTGCTCAGCTGCAGCTCAGGCCATTCGGTCTGGGCGGTCTGCACGTGATCGGCGACGCGGCCGAGGAAGTCGCTGACCACCAGGGCCTGGGAGGTCGACATGCCGGTGCCCAGCTCGGTGCCGATATGGCGCAAAGTAATCTGGCCATCGGCAGTGAACTCGACCGCCGCCATCGGCGCTTCGGCGCCGGTTCCGAAGTCCTTCTGGGTGATGGCGAAGCCCACGCCGTACCAGTTGTCGTGGTCCTTGGCGTCTTCGGCCTGCTTGCGCGCATGGCGGTTCTTCCACCAGTCGTGTTCCGCGGCCTTGTCGAGGATCTCGTGCAGGCGCAGGGCACCGGCGGGCACCGCGCCCTGGGTGTTCTTCATGCCCGACTTGAGCGCGTTCTTGCGGCGCAGCTCGATGGCATCCACGCCCAGGCGATCGGCGATCTCGTCGACCATCATCTCGGTGGCGGCCATGCTCTGCAGGGTGCCGTAGCCGCGCATGGAGCCGGCCTCGACGCCGCGCGAGTGGTAGGCGGTGACCGACAGGTCGTTCTGCGGCATGTAGTAGATCGACTGCGCGGCGGTGGCGCCTACTGAAGCCACCGACGGGCTGTAGTTGATGCGCCCGCCGCCGTCGACGGTCATGTCGGCGCGGAAGATCTTGAAGCTCATGTCTTTCTTGTCGACGGCCAGCTGGTAGCGGATGTCGAACGGGTGGCGCTTGATGCCGCTCTGGAACTGCTCGTAGCGGTCGTTGGCCAGGCGGATCGGCACGCCCGCGCCGTACAGGGCGGCGACGGCGGCGTAGAACACGAAGATGTTGTTGTCCTTGGAGCCGTAGCCGACGGTGTAGCCCGGGTGCATGTTCAGGTGCTTCAGGCCGAAACGCGACGGCTTGATCATGTGCACGCATTCCTGCGCCACTTCGAACGGGCATTGGGTGGCGACGACGAAATGCAGGGTGCCGGTGGCCGGGTCGAACCAGCCGTTGCCGTTGTCCGGCTCGAGGGCTGCGGGCTCGATCGACGGGGTCTTGTAGCGCTCGTCGAACAGCAGCCAGTCTTGCGGCGGCTGCTTGAGCTGCTCGTCGATACGCTGGGCGTAGAACATCCCCTGCTCGGTGAGGGTGCCATGCTGCTTGGGCTCGGCGGTCCATACCGGCTTGCGCGCCAGGATGGTGGGGAACAGCATGGTGTTCTTCAGGCTCGAGTATTCGTCCTCGTCGAACGGCGTCTTGCCGGCCACGCGCACGAAACGGAAGCTGCCGTAAGGATCGCGCTGGTACAGCGGGGCCTGGGCGCCGTAGCGGATCGCCTGGTCGTTGAACTGCAGCTTGAGCTTGGCCTTGCGGAAGCGCTCGAAGTCGTTCCAGATCAGGATCGCCACCGGGTGGCCGATGAACATCGGTACCTGGCCGGGCGGCAGCAATGGGTCTGGCGAGTGGGCCTCGGGCCAGGCGATGCCGTCCTTCTTCAGGTCATCGGCGCTGACGACGCGGTCCGGCTGCAGCTCGGCGCCCAGCAGTGACAGGTCGTAGCCCGCGTAGATGCGGTCGGCCTTGGTCGCCTTGAGCAGCATGGCGTGGCCTTGCTGCTGTGGCCAGCCAGGCATGTCCTTGGCACGGATGTCGCGGGCGAACACCTTGTTGCCGCAGACCTTGGACAGCGCGTCGTTTCGCGAAAGCGCCTTGCCGTCGTGGTTCATCCACTTCTGCGGCGAGGTGGTGACCTTGCTCTCCATCAGGGCGGCGAACGCCTGGCTGCCGAGCGGCGCCATGGTCACGCCGACACCGGCGATCAGCCCGCCTTGCAGGAACGAACGCCGGGAAATATCACGGTTGGACATGGTTGATCCTCTGGGCAGCTCTTGGGTTGCCCATGCTTTTTCTGGTGCTTGAGAAACTGAAAGGGCGCGCACGATCACAAAAACTGACTACGAAGTCAAGTTAACGATCGTAGGGTGCCTCTGCAAGTCAAGCAGACAACTTGTCGCGGGGCGCCGCGAAGGGTCAATTCGGCAAACGATAGCGCTCGGCGAAGTACTGGCGGAAGAACTCCACCGCCACCCGCACCTTGGCCGAACCTGCCAACGGCGCCGTATACACCGCCCAGATATCCGCCGCCTGCTGGTACTCGGGCAGCACCTGCACCAGGCGCCCGTCGGCGATGCTGTCATGCACGTCCCACCAGGAGCGCAGCAGGATCCCTCGCCCGTCCAGGCACCACTGGTGCGCCACCTCGCCGTGGTTGCTGGAAAGCCCGCCGGTGACGCGCACGCTTTCCTCGCCCTGGGGGCCTTCCAGGTGCCACAGGCCGAACGGGTGATCGCGCTCCTTGATCACCAGGCAGTCATGGCTGGCCAGGTCGGCCAGCACCCGCGGCGTGCCATGCGCGGCCAGGTAGCCGGGGGCGGCGCACAGCACCCGACGGTTGCGTGCCAGGGGCTTGGCGATCAGGTGCGGGGCGATGACGTTGCCGACGCGGATGTCCAGGTCCACCCCTTCGGCGATCAGGTCCACCAGGCGGTCATGCACATCCAGGCGGATGTCCAGCCCAGGGTAGCGCGCCGCCAGCTCCGACAGCGCCGGCGCCACGAAGCGCCGCCCCAGCCCCAGGCTGCTGGCGATGCGCAGCTGCCCCGCCGGCTCGCGCTGGCCGGCGTTGAGGTCGTCGTCCATGCGCCGCAGGGTCTCGAAGATCTGCTGCGCCCACTGGTACACGCGCTCGCCCTCCTCGCTCACCGTCACCCGCCGGGTGGTGCGGTGCAGCAGGCGTACGCCGAGGCTTTCCTCCAGCAGGCGAATACGCTTGCTGATGAATGCCGCCGACATGCCGCGTTCGTCCGCCACCGCGGCGAAGCTGGCGCGGCGCGCCACCTGCAGGAAGATGTCGAGGTCATCCAGGTTCGGCAGATTATTCACGCTTCGTGCACCAAGAATTGATGGATTGCCGGATTATCTCCGAAGCACAGCCTTATAGCATGGCCTGCATCTTCCCTGGACACGAGATGCGCCCCATGACCAAGACCTTCAAGATTGCCGCCATCCCCGGTGACGGCATCGGCAACGAAGTCCTCCCCGAAGGCCTGCGCGTGGTCGAGGCCGCCGCCCGCAAGCACGGCCTGGACCTGCAGTTCGAGTTCTTCGAATGGGCCAGCTGCGATTACTACCTGGCCC
The DNA here is from genome assembly GCF_003253945.1 of Pseudomonas sp. 2848. NCBI lineage: Bacteria > Pseudomonadati > Pseudomonadota > Gammaproteobacteria > Pseudomonadales > Pseudomonadaceae > Pseudomonas > Pseudomonas sp. 2848. The sequence continues at coordinate 312,692 of NZ_QKZD01000004.1, read as the reverse complement.
ATGGCAAGATGATGCCCGACGACTGGTTCGACCAGCTCAAGGGCTTCGACGCCCTGTACTTCGGCGCCGTCGGCTGGCCCGACAAGGTCCCGGACCACATCTCGCTGTGGGGCTCCCTGCTCAAGTTCCGCCGCGACTTCGACCAGTACGTGAACATCCGCCCGGTGCGCCTGTTCCCCGGCGTGCCCTGCCCGCTGGCGAACAAGCAGCCCGGCGACATCGACTTCGTGGTGATCCGCGAGAACACCGAGGGCGAATACTCCTCCCTGGGCGGGCGCATGTTCGAAGGCACCGACAACGAGTTCGTGCTGCAGGAGTCGGTGTTCACCCGTCGCGGCGTGGACCGCATCCTCAAGTACGCCTTCGACGTGGCGCAGACCCGCGAGCGCAAGCACGTGACCTCGGCGACCAAGTCCAACGGCATGGCCGTGAGCATGCCCTACTGGGACGAGCGCACCGCCGCCATGGCCGCCCACTACCCCGAGATCAGCTGGGACAAGCAGCACATCGACATCCTCTGCGCCCGTTTCGTGCTGCAGCCGGAGCGTTTCGACGTGGTGGTGGCCTCCAACCTGTTCGGCGACATCCTCTCCGACCTCGGCCCGGCGTGCGCCGGCACCATCGGCATCGCGCCGTCGGCCAACCTCAACCCCGAGCGCAAGTTCCCCTCGCTGTTCGAGCCGGTGCATGGCTCGGCGCCGGACATCTACGGCAAGAACATCGCCAACCCGATCGCGATGATCTGGTCCGGTGCGCTGATGCTCGAGTTCCTCGGCCAGGAAAACAACGATGCCCGCTACCAGGCGGCCCACGACGACATCCTCAAGGCCATCGAGACGGTGATCGCCAACGGCGACACCACCCGTGACATGGGCGGCAGCCGTTCGACCCAGGAAGTGGGCAAGGCCATTGCCGAGCTGCTTGGCGCCTGATTCGGCATCAGGTTATCGCGGGGCCGATGCGACTTGCCCCGCGATATCGCCAGCCCAGCCCAATCATCCGGATTGTCCGACGATCCTATTGCCACCCACTTCGATTCAATGCAGAATCTGTCAACCAAAAGATACTTGTTATCTATTAGTTAACAGAAAGGAAACACAGAACCTCGATACGGACTTCCCAACGCCTGACGCCTACTACAAAAAAAATGCTCCAGGAGACAATTGATGTCCCCCAATAACAAAAAGATCGACGTGTTCCTGATCGCCGTGAGCCTGTTGGCCGTGCTGCTCACCGTGATCGGCCTTGCCGCCTTCCCTGCCCAGGCCGAAAGCCTGGCCAACCAGCTGTTCGAAGTGGCCACCCGCACCTTCGGCACCAGCGTCCAGGTACTGGTGTTCGGCAGTTCCCTGGCTGTGCTGTATCTGGCCTTCAGCAAATACGGCAACATCCGCCTGGGTGCCGGCAAACCCGAGTATTCCACCACCACCTGGGTGTTCATGTTCATCTGCGCCGGCATGGGTTCCTCGACCCTGTACTGGGGCGTGATGGAATGGGCCTACTACTACCAGACCCCAGGCCTGAACATCGCGCCGATGTCGGCCAAGGCCCTGGAATACAGTGTCAGCTACTCGTTCTTCCATTGGGGCATCAGCGCCTGGTCGATCTACGCCCTGGCCTCGCTGGCCATGGCCTATCACTTCCATGTGCGCAAGAAGAGCGGCCTCAACCTGGCCTCGATCATCGAGGCAGTCACCGGTTTCAAGGCCACCGGCCCGGTCGGCCGCGCCGTCGACCTGATCTTCCTGCTGACCATGATGGGCGCGCTGACCGTGTCGCTGGCGCTCACCGCCTCGACCCTGACCCGCGGCCTTGCCGACCTGGCCGGCACCCCCAACACCTTCACCGTGCAGTTGCTGGTGATCGGCGCGGTGGCGCTGCTGTTCTCGCTGAGCTCGTACATCGGCATCGACGGCGGCCTGCAGCGCCTGTCGAAGATGGTCTGCATCGGCGCCCTGGTGTTCGCCGCCATCGTCCTGCTGGTCGGGCCGACCCAGTTCACCCTGAACAACACCGCCAATTCCATCGGCCTGATGCTGCAGCACTACGTGCAGATGAGCCTGTTCACCGACCCCGCCGGCGACGGCGCCTTCACCCGCAACTGGACGGTGTTCTACTGGCTGTGGTGGGTGTCCTACGCCCCGGGCGTGGCGATGTTCGTCGCCCGCGTGTCCCGTGGCCGACTGATCAAGGAAGTGGTGTTCGCCCTGCTGCTGGGCGGCAGCTTCGGTTGCTGGTTCTTCTTCGGCGCGCTGGAAAGCTACAGCATGCACCAGTTCATCAACGGCCAGATCGACGTACCCAAGCTGCTCGGCACGCTGGGCGGCGAAGCCGCGGTGACCGACCTGTTGCTGGCCCTGCCCTGGGGCACGCTGTTCCTCGCCGCGTACCTGTTCATCATGGCGGTGTTCTGCGCCTCGCACATGGACGCCGCCGCCTACGCCGTGGCCGCCACCAGCACCCGCAACCTGCGCGAAGGTGAAGACCCAAGCCCCACCCTGCGCCTGTTCTGGTGCGTGGTGCTGACCCTGGTGCCACTGGCCATGCTCTTCGCCAAGGCCTCGCTGTCGACCATGAAGACCGCCGTGGTGCTCACCGCGATCCCGTTCATGCTGATCCTGCTGGTGAAGATCTACGGGTTCTTCAAGTGGCTGGCGGCCGACTACGGCCAGGTGCCGGCCTACCGCATCGAGGAAGAGGCCACCCGCCTGGCGGGTGAGGAACCGCAGCCGCAGGCGCCGCGTAGCGCTGCCGTAGTGCACTGAAATACAACCTGGGAGCGGGCTTGCCCGCCCCCGTTCTGGCAAATTTTTTTGCCCAGTTTGTTAACCAACAGATACGCGTTAACCAATAAGAACCGAGATAGAGCCATGAACGATTTCAAACGCCTGCCCGCCGACTTCTGCGCCAACCCCGAGGAGGCCTTCACCCTCCCGGCCAAGTTCTACACCCAGGCCGCCGTCTTCGAACACGAGAAGGAAGCGATCTTCGCCCGCAGCTGGATCTGCGTCGGCCACCGCAGCGAAGTCGCCGAGAAGAACGCCTACATCACCCGCCAGGTGATCGGCGAGAGCATCATCGTCGTGCGTGGCCGCGACGACGTGCTGCGGGCCTTCTACAACGTCTGCCCGCACCGTGGCCACCAACTGCTCGAGGGCAGCGGCAAGGCCAAGAACGTGATCACCTGCCCGTACCACGCCTGGACCTTCAAGCTCGACGGCGAGCTGGCCCATGCGCGCAACTGCGAGAACGTGGCCAACTTCGACAAGGACAATTCCACCCTGGTGCAGCTGCGCGTGGAGGAATACGCCGGCTTCATCTTCATCAACATGGACAACGACGCAGGCTCCGTCGAAGACCAGCTGCCGGGCATGCAGAAGCGCATGCGCGAAGCCTGCGCGGTGATCGACGACCTGCACCTGGCCGCGCGCTTCGTCAGCGACACTCCGGCCAACTGGAAATCCATCGTCGACAACTACCTGGAGTGCTACCACTGCGCCCCGGCCCACCCCGGCTTTTCCGATTCGGTGGATGTCGGCCAGTACAGCCACAGCCTGCACGGCAACTGGACCCTGCAATACGGCCTGGCCAAGCCCTCGGAGCAGTCGTTCACCTTCGACGAGTCGGTGCAAGACCCGTCCTTCGCCGGCTTCTGGGCCTGGCCGTGCACCATGTTCAACGTACCGCCAGGTGCCAACTTCATGACCGTGATCTACGAGTTCCCGGTCGATGCAGAGACCACCCTGCAGCACTACGACATCTACTTCCTCAACAAGGAACTCAGCGAAGAGCAGCACAAGCTGATCGACTGGTACCGCGAGGTGTTCCGCCCCGAGGACCTGCGCCTGGTGGAGAGCGTGCAGAAAGGCCTGAAGTCCCGCGGTTACCGTGGCCAGGGCCGGATCATGGTCGACGCCCAGCGCAGCGGCGTCAGCGAGCACGGCATCGCCCACTTCCACAACCTGATCGCGGTCGCCCACCTGGACGACTGAACACACGCCAGCTCCCCGCCCCGCGCCAGGGCCTGGCGCGGGGCTTTGTTGTCGAGGTACGCCATGGCCAAGCAATACGAGATGTTCAAGGTGCGCGTGACCGGTGTGGAACAGGCCACGCCGCAGATCAAGCGCTTCACCCTGGCCCGCGCCGACGGCGCCCCCCTGCCCGCCTTCAGCGGCGGCAGCCACGTGATCGTGCAGATGCAGTCGCCCTGCGGCAGCCAGTTCAGCAATGCCTACTCGCTGATGAGCGACCCGCGTCAATTGCACAGCTACCAGATCGGCGTGCGGCTCGAGGAGCAGTCCAAGGGCGGTTCGGCGTTCATGCACAACCAGGTCGCGGTGGGCAGCGAGCTGGCCATCTCCACCCCCAACAACCTGTTCGCCCTGGACGCCGATGCCGGGCGCCATGTGCTGATCGCCGGCGGCATCGGCATTACCCCGTTCCTGGCGCAGTTGCACGAGCTGGAAGGTGGCGCCACTCCCTACGAGCTGCACTACGCCTTCCGCGCCCCGGAACACGGCGCCTTCCAGGGCGACCTGGAACAAGGCCCGCATGCTGGCAACACGCGGTTCTACATCGACAGCCTGGACCGCAAGCTCGACCTCGCCGCGCTGTGCGCGGGCCTGGCCGATGACGCCCACCTCTATGTGTGCGGGCCCAAGCCGCTGATCGACGCGGTGATCGCCACCGCCGCCGCCGCTGGCATCGCCGAATCGCGGGTGCACTGGGAACAGTTCGCCGCCGCCGCGCCGGCCACAGGTTCGGCCTTCACCGTGGTGCTGGCCCGCTCGGGCACCGAACTGCAAGTCGAGGAAGGCATGACCATCCTCCAGGCCATCGAGAAGTCCAAGGCCGCGAAGGTCGAGTGCCTGTGCCGCGAAGGCGTGTGCGGCACCTGCGAGACGGCGATCCTCGAAGGCGAGGCCGAGCATTTCGACCAATACCTCAGCGACGAGGAAAAGGCCGCGCAGCAGAGCATGATGCTGTGCGTGTCGCGGGCGCGCTCGGCGCGGTTGGTGCTGGATCTCTGAAGTCAGATCGCGTCCCAACGGGGCGAACGATGCCATCGCGGCTCAGGCCCGCTCCAGGAATAGCGCATGAGCTGGAGCGAGCGTGCCGCGATGACGTCGGGCGCCTCGATGTAAATGCAGGCCAGTGGATTGAAAAATTGTTATGAGATAACATTTTACTTTCACTGTTTGCGACTTTTTTCAATGGCCAGCCCCCGACTCCCCCAACGCCTGCAAAGCATCGACGCCCTGCGCGGCCTGGTGATCCTGTTCATGCTGCTTGACCACGTGCGCGAAACCTTCTTCCTGCATCGCCAGGTCAGCGACCCGATGACCATCGACGCCACCGAACCCAGCCTGTTCGCCAGCCGCACCCTGGCGCACCTGTGCGCGCCGGTGTTCGTGCTGCTTACCGGGCTATCGGCCTGGCTGTATGGAGAGAAGCACCAGGGCCGTGGCGATGTCTCGGTGTTCCTGTTCAAACGCGGTGTGTTCCTGGTGGTGCTGGAATTCACCCTGGTCAACTTCGCCTGGACCTTCCAGTTGCCTCCGAGCGTGATCTACCTGCAGGTGATCTGGGCCATCGGCCTGAGCATGCTCGCCCTGTCGCTGCTGGTGTGGCTGCCGCGTCCGGCGCTACTCGCCCTCGGCGCGCTGATCGTCGCCGGTCACAACCTGCTCGATGGCCTGCATTTCGGGCCGGAATCGGCGCTGCATGTGCCATGGGCGATCCTGCATGAGCGCAGTTGGCTGGAGGTGGGCGAACATCTGCGCTTGCGCACGTCCTACCCGCTGTTGCCGTGGATCGGCGTGATCGCCCTGGGTTATGGCCTCGGGCCGTGGTTTGCCCGGGGCAGCGACGCCGGCAAGCGCCAGCAGCGTCTGCTATGGGTCGGCGCGGGCCTGCTGCTGGGGTTCGTCGCGCTGCGCCTGCTCAATGGCTACGGCGAAGCCCCCTGGAGCCTCTACGCCCGCGTCGGGCAGACGCTGATGAGCTTCTTCAATATCACCAAATACCCACCGTCGCTGCTGTTCCTGGCCCTGACCCTTGGCGTCGGCCTGCTCCTGCTGCGCGGCTTCGAGCGTGCCGGCGACGCCCGCTGGGTCGGCCCGCTTGCGGTGTTTGGCGCAGCGCCGATGTTCTTCTACCTGCTGCACCTGTATGCGCTCAAGCTGCTGTACGTGGCCTGCGTGGCGCTGTTCGGCCTGAACCAGGGCCGCTATTTCGGTTTCGATGGCATCGGGCCGGTATGGCTGACCGCCGTGCTGCTGCCACTTGTCCTGTACCTGCCGGTGCGCTGGTTCGCCCGGCTGAAAGCGCGCCGGCGCGATATCGCCTGGCTCAAGTACCTGTAAAAGCGTTTTCACCCGACAGCCCGATGGTCTACCATGCCGCCCGCCGGTTTCCACACGGAATCAAAAGGGAATCCCGGGCTCGCCACTGGCGATCCAAAGGGAACTGCCCCCGCAACTGTAGGTGCCGAGCCTGCGCCATCGATGCCACTGGGTCTGCCGACCCGGGAAGGCTGGCGCCGGCCTGGACGCACCAGTCAGGAGACCTGCCGGCACGCATTCACCAACCGGCGGGGTGTCCGGGATGGTCATCCGCCCTGGCCGCGTGCTTGCGCAGGCTGTCGGGCGATGCCTGTCCGTGGGCCATTCCGTGCACCACCCAGGAGATCGCCCCACCATGCCGCACCGCCTCGCCGCCCTCCTCGCCGGCCTGTCCCTGTCGGGCCTGGCCCACGCCAGCGCCACCCAGTACCCGCTGACCGTCGACAACTGCGGCATGCCGCAGACCTTCACCCAGGCCCCGCAACGGGCGGTGACCGTCGGCCAGGCCGGCACCGAGCTGCTCTATGCCCTGGGCCTCGGTGAGCGGCTGGCGGGCACCTCGCTGTGGTTCAACAACGTGCTGCCGGAATTCAAGACGCAGAACGACAAGGTCCCGCGTCTGGCCGACAACGAACCGAGCTTCGAGGTGGTGGTCGGCAAACGTCCGCAACTGGTGACGGCGCAGTTCGAGTGGATGATCGGCGCCCAGGGCGCGGTAGGCACCCGCGAGCAGTTCCAGGAGCTGGGCATCCCCACCTACCTGCTGCCCTCGGACTGCGAGGGCAAGGACAACCTGGTGGGCGCCGACGGCACCCGCCTGCAGCCGTTCAAGGTGCAGAGCATCTACAAGAGCGTCAGCCAGCTGGCCGAGATCTTCGACGTGCAGGAGCGTGGCGCGCGCCTGAATGCCGAGCTCCAGGGCCAGCTGGAACAGGCCAGGCAGCGCCTGGCCGGCCAGGACCTGGCGCACACCAGTGCGCTGTTCTGGTTCTCCAGCGCCGACCTCAAGACCGACCCCTATGTCGCCGGCCGCCAGGGCGTGGCCGACTACATGCTGCAGACCCTTGGCGTGCGCAACGTGGTCGAGTCCAGCGAAGAATGGCCTACCGTGGGCTGGGAGACCCTGGTCAAAGCCAACCCCACCTGGCTGATCGTCGCGCGCATGGACCGCCGCCGCTACCCGGCCGACGACTACCAGAAAAAACTCGACTTCCTGCGCAGCGACCCGGTCACGCGCAATATGGACGCGGTCAAGCACGGCCGCATCATCGTCCTCGATGCCGACGCCATGCAGGCCGGCATACGCCTGTTCCGCGGCCTGGACGTGCTGTCCAGCGCCTTCGCCAGCGGTAAAGCACCCCAGCCATGAGCCGCCTGCTGCCCATCAGCCTCTTTGCCTTGCTCGCCCTGTGCCTGGCCATGCTTGCCGGGATTGCCATCGGCGAGACCCGAGTCGGCGCCGAGGCGATCTGGCAGGTGCTGGCCAACCAGCTGTGGCAGGCCGGCCATTCCGTCGACCCGATCGACGCCGGCATTGTCTGGAACTACCGCCTGCCGCGCACCTTGGTCGCCGCCGCTTGTGGCGCGGGGCTGGCGACCTGCGGGGTGATCCTCCAGGCGCTGCTGCGCAACCCGCTGGCCGAGCCGTACCTGCTGGGCCTGTCGGCCGGTGCCTCGACCGGTGCGGTGGCGGTGGGACTGTTCGGTCTGGGCGGCGCGGTGCTGTCGCTGTCGGCCGGCGCCTTCATCGGCGCGCTGGCGGCGTTCGCCCTGGTGCTGCTGCTGTCGCGCGCCAGTGGCAGCCGCCATGACAACGCCCAGGTGATCCTCGCCGGCATCGCCGGCTCGCAGTTGTTCAACGCCCTCACCGCCTTCCTCATCACCAAGTCGGCCACCGCCGAGCAGGCCCGCGGCATCCTGTTCTGGCTGTTGGGCAACCTCAGCGGCGTGCGCTGGCCGTCGGTGTGGCTGGCGGTGCCGGTCGCCCTGTTCGGCATCGCGATATGCCTGTGGCAGCGCCGGGCACTGGACGCCTTTACCTTCGGCGCCGACTCGGCGGCCTCGCTGGGCGTACCGGTGCGCCGTACACAGCTGCTGCTGATCAGTTGCGCGGCGCTGGTCACAGCGGTGATGGTGTCCATCGTCGGCGCCATCGGCTTCGTCGGCCTGGTCATCCCCCATGCCCTGCGCCTGCTGCTCGGCCCCGGGCACAGCCGCCTGCTGCCGGCCAGCGCCCTGGGCGGTGCGCTGTTCCTGATCATCGCCGACATCCTCTCGCGCACCCTGATCACCGGCCAGGTGATCCCGGTGGGCGTGGTCACGGCCTTGATCGGCGCACCGGTGTTCGCGCTGATCCTGATCAGCCGCCGGGGGCGCCCATGAGCGTGATGACCACCATCGCCGACGCGCCGCTCACCTGCCAAGGGCTTAGCCTGCGCCTGGGCGGACGCGACGTGCTGCACGGAGTCGACCTGAGCGTGATGCCCGGCGAAACCCTCGGCGTGGTCGGCCCCAACGGCTCGGGCAAGTCCACCCTGCTCAAGCTGCTCGCCGGCCTGCGCACGCCCAGCAGTGGCAGCGTGCGCCTGCTCGGCGAAGCGCTGGAGCGCATGCCGCGCCGGCATATCGCCCAGCGCCTGGCCCTGGTCGAGCAACAGGCCGACACCCTGGACGCCATCAGCGTGTACGACGCCGTCGCCCTGGGCCGCACACCCTGGCTCTCGGCCCTGGCACCGTTCGGCAACGATGACCGCGCCATCGTCGAACAGGCGCTGGCCGACGCCGACGCCAGCCACCTGCGCCGGCGGCTATGGGGCGAACTGTCTGGCGGCGAGCGCCAGCGCGTGCATATCGCCCGGGCCCTGGCGCAACGGCCGCAGGTGCTGTTGCTGGACGAGCCGACCAACCATCTCGATATCCAGCACCAGCTCGGCTTGCTGCGCCAGGTGCAGGCACTGCCGGTGACGACGCTGGTGGCGCTGCATGATCTCAACCAGGCATTGACTTGCGATCGGCTGGCCGTGCTGGACCAAGGGCGATTGGTTGCCTTGGGGAAGCCTGAAGTGGTGCTGACGCCGGAGCGGTTATTGGAGACGTTTGGGGTGCGGGGGCATTATCTGGTTGATCCCTATGATGGGGCGCGGGTCCTGCGGTTTCGTGCTTCTTGAACAGGCCTGTGCATACCTATTGCTACACCGGTTAATCAGCTACTTTCAGTTGAAACTGACTTCACTCGATCGATTCGACCGGCTTGCTGAGTTCCTGATTAGTCGCGAATTACATACGAATGACAGCAATCACCCTCAAGCCTGATACGGCACCTTACGATACACCGGAATTCTTGAAAAACTCAGATACATCCGGAGAGTTGCTCAGGTATTTCCCCGGAAATTGAGCGTCATACCCCAAAGTCGCCGTGGCCTCCAGAAGGCTAATCATAAGGTGGCAAACTCTCATTCCGGAGTATATTCTTATATGATTTTTTGAGGAGTTGTAGACCTCCAAAGTAATAGGGCGTGCGCAGCCTTCCCCAAAGCCAGGAGACACATGGGTAGAGAGCAATGTATTTAGACCAAGTCGAGCCAATCCAGAAATATTAGACAGCCCACCCACCAAACGCCTAGAAAGACCAATATTCTCAACCGTAGCAGCCAATAAGAACTCACCAGGAGCGATGACGTAACCATCAACACCAATAGTCCTACGCTTGCCCTGCGGGTAGCTGCCCCCCCTCAATACATCGACCTCTGCCTCAGTCCTTTCAAAAACAACAATGTCTTTAGACAGATGAAGACAAATGGAAGACGCTCGAACAGATAAATCCCTCTCGGACTTAACGACCAGCTCACCCGAGCCAATGACTGAACGAATACCTTGATCGGAAAGCATATTATTTACTCCTACCCAACATCGCCCCAACCACCATCCTCGTACCAAAGGGGACAAAATCCTTCCAATTCCTCCTTGAGGAGATCAATTCACGCACCAGCGTACCGGTAACGTTCTTTGTCATATAGTCACTATGTGAGGGGCGAAAAACTTCGACTACCATATCGTGATCCTCGATCAATTTTTTCTTATATTCCTCCCACTCACTAAAAACCCGCATAAAATGCACAACCTCAGCCCCAAACTCTAATTTTATTTCAGGAAGAGATGCAGCTGGACAATCAATTTTAAACGGAACGATCTTATAGCGTTTTTCCGAAACACCCCAACTGGTTAGCGAAAGCGTAATCATTCGCTTACGATCTTCGAAAGAGTATGGATTTCCTTCCATCGTTCCTCTGTGAGGTAAAATCTGACATTCTTCCACTAATTTTATGTCTGGCTGAGTTATACCAATTATGCAAAATTCAGACTTTGAAATCCCGTGCAACACATACTCGAAATGTTCATGATGGAATGGTTGAAAACGCCCATGCACCATACCAATCTTGACTTTTTCAACCTTACTTCCATGCCGCAACAAACTCAAGGATTGATCTTCAAGCCTGAACGGGTAAAGAGCTCCAGCTCGTTGATCTAAATTGATATTCACCCCACGCTCCCATAAATCATCGAAGGTCTCGACAAAATAGGGTGCAAGTGAATCGTCATTATCCTTACCCTCAAAAATAAGCTGGGCATTCTTCCAACCCGACGAGTCCGCCTCGTACACCGACAAAGCCGTTACCACCCCATCAACAATCAATAGCCTAAGGGGTGGCTTTTTCGGATAAAGCCTCAACTCAAAATGGTATCCATTTTCACGTAAATCATTAAGCATCTTGATAGTCGAAATTATTTTATTTCTAAAGTCTCGCTGCTTTCCCTTATCCGCACTCAACCTATCAAGATCGTTACTAAAAGGATCCATTAGCATAATCTTGACCAATCCCGGCGTCTTATTCCGACGGAAAAACTCAGTCTTTTCTAATGTTTCCTTTAAAAACTTCTCTCCCGCAATCCCAAAAAACCGAAAGCTACTCTTTGTTTTTTTTGAAATACTCTCCGGCGGGGTATCAGAAAGCTTTTTTATCGAAGTCAAGCCAATATTAGTGGATCCAACCACTACATCTTTAAAGTGCGCCAGCGCTGATTCGACCCCCGCAGCGGCGGCGATATTATAGGAGACAATAATACCGATGATAAAAAATGCAGCTGACACCACATATGAATATGGATCTGCCTCTTTCACCGTCAACGCGATAGCCATAACCGCGACCATGACCACGAAAAACAAAGCCACAAATTTTGAAGGTATACCTCTAAACCAGCCTACAACCCACTTCATAGCCGCTCCTCAGCTAGATAAAAAACTGAAAGCCGCCCTTTCCCATAGGTGCTAGATGCTTGCAGTGTCCGGGCAATATTACATCATTCTCTAACCAAATCTGGTCAATGGCTTGAAATTCCTCACACCGATAACTACCATTCACACGTCGCTGTCAATCCAGTGACCGGGCGTCGCGGCCCGCAATGCAAAAGGCGCTCAGCGCCCCACCACCACAATCGCAGGCGCTTTTTTTGTGCCCGCTTTCTGTGCAATGGCGGCTGTGCGTGGGAGACCTTCGGGTCTGCCGGGTTTCCTTTTGCCTCGGTCCGCGAACCCGCGTACAGCTGCCACCCTAATCGTTTCGCGGCGATAGCTGGCAGCTTAACTGCAAAAGGAGTTCCGCCATGAGAAAGGGAATACCCGACCCACCCTGCTGTGCCACATACACCTTCGGCACCTGTAACAACCATCACGCCCCACTCTTCACCGTCCGTCCCGGCGTTTTTGCCGAGGATGCGCTGGTCCATGCCATTCAACTCGTACAACAGGTCTACCAGGCCACAACCTTGTCCCGTGAAGAGGTGCAAGGCGATGCCCGGCGGATGCTGGGCGGCGCGCAGTTGTCGTTGGAAATGATAGAGGCGCTGTTGAACAAGGTGCTGGATGGGCTGGTGCTGTTGCCGACCAATCCACCTGCGCCTGATCGGCCAGGGCGACTGGAAAAACCGATCAGACGAGAGGATTTCAGCTAGGAGTGGGATACGTGTCTGGCTGGCAGGTCTGTCGCCAGACGCGTTGAGTGACTGTTTCGAGGATTGGTGATTGGGTTTCTCTCACAGCTCCCAGCGGAGCTGCATGGGGCCAGAGGTGATAGAGCATCACCGGCAAACCTCCTACAAGTGATCGCTCATGTTTTGCAACTGCATGGCACCGGCTACGCCGGTGATCGCGGGGCAAGCCCGCTCCCACGCTGGTGATGGCGACAACATGACAACTGGGCGATTACCTGCAGTTTGGCGAAAGATCTCGGTTGGGTGCCTCAGGTCAAATGCCCCTCCCGCGATAGTTTCCACATCTGCATCTCCTGCGGCGTCAGGCTGGCCAGCACCTGCATGAAGGTTTCAGTCAGCTCACTGCTGACATTACCGTGGGCCCGGTAATTGCTCAGCAGATAGCGCTTCACCGTATTCGGCCAGTTGTTCGCCAGATGGGCGGCTTTGATGATGCCCTTGGCGTCCTGATAGTTGGCGGCGGGCTTGACCTGGATCAGCCGGCGCTCGAAGTGGCCGAAGCTCCAGTCGTCCTCGCGAGCCTCGAATTCGTCCAGCAGTTTCACCTTGTACAACGCAAGCTCGGGCATGCGTGATCTCCTTGTGATGGGGTGGAAGGAGACGGTAGGCGAATACGGCGGGAAGGGAAATGAACACGGTGTTGAGCATGGCGGGTGCCGGTTGGGATGGCCTGTCAGACGCCGGCTGCTGGGGCCGGTAGCAAGGGCTACCGCGCGGATTACGCAACCGGGCGCTCACCCAGTTTCTGCGCCAGCCTCAACAGGTAGCCATCCGGGTCCTGGACCAGGAACTGGCGCAACCCCACTTCGACGGCATCTGCGCGATACCAGACCTCCTCGCACGCCTGGAACAACGGCCAGCGATGGCGCTCCAGCCGTTCGAGCAGCGGCGCGACAGCGGCGACATCGATCTGCAGGTTGATTCCCCGCCCGAAGGGCTTTTCCAGCGGCCCGGTGAGCCAGTGATCATCGGCATCGAGCTGCTCGAGCATCACCTGCGCGCCGTGCAGGTCGAGGTAGGCGAAACGCTGCTCCGGGCGTTGATAGGCAATCTCGAAGCCCAGCAGCGATACCCAGAAATCCAGGCTGCTGTCGAGGTCGCTGACGATCAGTTCGGGCACCATCCTGTTGCGCTGTAGCATGCGGGTCGTCCTTGAGGGGTATGGGCAAGCGGACGACATGATAACGCTTACCCCAACTTCCACCAGCGTGGCCGGCAAGCACGAAACGAATGCGATATGGGCCGCAAGGCCTGGGCGCCTTTGGCATCAAAGCAGCCCAGCAGCAAGGCGACCGTGGGGGCGTCATCCACCGCGCCAAGGGAGCTGCCGCAGGTGACGCAGAAGGCGCGGCTGGAAACGTCGGAGGAACGGTACAGCGCCGGAGCCCCGCCCTCCCCGGTCCAGGTGACCGCCGCCTTGTCGAATTCAACCCAGCACAGGGTAAGGCTGCCGGAGTGGCGCTGGCACTGCCCGCACGAGCAGGTATGCGGAAACCGCGGCTCGCCCGTGGCGCTGAAACGGATACGGCCGCACAGGCAGCCGCCCTTGTAGGTAGTCATCGGGTCGCCTTCCGTGGAGGTTGCCGCACAATAGCCAACTTCTTGCGCATGGGGCGCCGTAAAAGTGTTACGCCGTATGGCATCCTGGCCTGCGCGCCTGCGCCACTGCTAAAGTGCGCGCCGCGGCCCTCCCGGCCCCAGCAATGATGGAAACCTGCCGATGGAAAGAATGATCCAGTTCGTGGCGGTGGTGGTGGTCTGCACCAGCATCGGCATCGCCTGCGAGCACTATGAAGTGAACCGCTACCTGAAATGGCTGCTGATGGCCCTGCCGGCGATTGTCTGGGTGCGCCTGCGCAATCCGTTGCAACGCTGAATTTGCGCATGGGTTTGCAGTAAACTCGTAGGCCTTAACGTGCCCAAGGCTGCCCCATGTCCCGCCTGACCCGACTGCTGTTGCCCGTGCTCCTGCTCGGCGCCCTCGCCGCCTGCGACCAGAAGCCCAGCCGCGAGGAACAGATCCTCGCCAACCTGCCCTTGCAGGAAGCCTACGACCACAACATCGAGCGCATGGCCGGGCTGCTGGCCATGACCCACGCGCAGGTGCCCCAGGACAAGATCAAGGAGGTGCTGCGCAAACACCTCACCGTCGAGGATCAGCGCCAGGACCTGTTCAAGTTGTACAGCGAGGAGCACTTCGACGACGCCGAATTCGCCAGCATCGTCCAGGCCACCCGCGACCCGGCCAAAGCCAAGGAACTGGGCCAGAGCGACGAGGGCAAGCGCCTGAGCGAAAAGCTCACCCGGCTGATGCGCGAGAGCGCCAGCGACCCCCAGGTCCAGGCCCTGGCTCAGGCGCGCATGCAGCAGGTCGAGGATGACCTGCAAGTACTGCAACAGGCCGCGCCCTGACCTGGAGGGCACAGGAATCAATCACGGCAAAGTCCGTGATTGTTGTGAGAAATCGGAGCGTCCTCCGTAATCTAATCCTGCAATTGCCCGCCTGCATGGTTCACCTCGCGCCTAGCGCGTAAGGTGAGGCACCTGCTGCATCCCATGAGGCCAAGGATTGCGATACATGCCACCCCACGCTCGGCGCCCCGACCTGCGCACACTTATACTCGTGCTCTGCGCCATCACCGCGCTGGTGATGCTGCTGGCCAGTTACTTCGCCAGTTACCGGGTGCAACGCCAACTGCTTATCGACAGTGCCCTGGAGGCCAACCGGGCGTACGCCGCCAAAGTGGCCGCCGTGACCGAGAACACCCTGGGCAACGCCCTGCAGCAACTGGCCTACAGCGCCAGCCAATGTGCCCGGCACCCCGATGACGATAACCTGGTACAGGCTGAAATCGACCGCCTGCAACAGCAAAGCAACCTGTTCAACTCAACCTTGCGGGTCAGCGCCCAAGGTGTGGTGCGCACGCTTGCGCCAGCGCCACTGCAACACCTGGCCGGTACCCAGGCCAGCTCGGCCGCGTCCCGGGAAGCCTTGCGCGAGCGCCGTACGCTGGTTTCCACCCCCTTCCTATCGGCGGCCGGCAATCTGTTGGTGATCATGTCGCAGCCGATCTTCGACGCCGACGGACGCTACCAGGGCTATATCGGCGGCAGCCTGTACCTGCGCGAACGCAACTTGCTCAACAGTCTGCTGGGTACGCACTTCTACCAGAACGGCGCCTACCTCTACGTGATCGATCGCAACCGTCGACTGCTGTTTCACCCCGACAGCCAGCGGGTCGGCACCCTGGTGGGCGATAACCCATTGGTCGACGATCTGCCTGGCCTGGACCAAGGTACCCGGCGGCTGATCAACAGCCAGGGCGTGGAAATGCTTGCCGGATTCGCCACGGTGCCCAGCACCGGCTGGGCCATCGTTTCCCAGCAACCGCTGCAACAGACCGTGGCACCGCTGCGCCACCTGATCCTCAATGTCATCGCCATATCCGCGCCGCTGGCCCTGTTCGGCTGCCTGCTGCTGTGCTGGCTGACGCAAGTCATCGCCCACCCGCTCAGACAACTGGCCACGGTCGCCCGGGGCCCGGGCGAGCAGCAGACCACCGAGCGCATCCACCAGGTTCGCGCCTGGTACGCCGAGGCTGCGGAGCTCAAACGCGCCCTGCTGTTCGGCCTGAACCTGTTGCAGGAGCGCATCGGCCGACTCAACCATGACGCCCAGACCGACCCGCTCACCGGACTGCTCAACCGCCGTGGCATGCAGCAGGCACTGCGTTTGCTGCAGGCCGAGAAACGCGGCTTCGCCGTGGTGGTGCTGGACATCGACCATTTCAAGCGGATCAACGACAGTCACGGCCATGACATCGGCGACCTGGTCCTGCAGCGGCTGGCAGGCCTGATGCGTGGTACCTGCCGAGAGGGCGACCTGCTGTGCCGCACCGGTGGCGAGGAGTTCCTGATGCTCCTGCCGGGCGCGGGACTGGAGGTGGCGACCGCCATCGCCGGCCACCTGCGCCTGACCGTGGAGCACACCCCTATCGAACCTATCGGCGGGATTACCCTGTCCCTGGGCGTGGCCAGCTGGCAGCCCCTGACGGGTGACGAGCCTGGCGATACCCTGCGCAAAGCTGACCAGGCGCTGTACCGGGCCAAGCAGAAGGGGCGCAACCGCGTGTGCATCGACAGCCAGGCCTGACACTTCGCCAGCACAGGCCGGAAAAAGGCCGGCCTCCTGCAGACTGCTGTAACATCCCGCGATTTTGTTCAAGGAAGACGCGCCATGCGCCGTTTGCTGTTCCTGTTGCTGGCCCTGAGCCTGACCTCGTGCGCGCCCCGCCTGCCCTCCCCAACACCTCCCGAGCCTGCCGCCACGCCGCTGACCCTGCTCGACCATGGGCGCTTCCGGCTCTGGTACGACTGCCAGCGCGGCGAGCCGCACCGTTTCAGCTTCACCCTCGGCAAGGACCAGGGTCACCTGCCTCGCGTCGATAACTTCCGTATCGATCGCAGCCTGCCCGAGGGTTGCATGGGCCAGTTCTCGGCCAAGGCCTACTCGACACCCAAGGGCTATCACCGCGGCCACCTGGCAGCCAACAATCATTTCGACGACGACCGGGTGGCGATGGACGCCTCCAACCTGATGAGCAATATCGTCCCGCAGTTGGCCTCGCACAATAGCCGCACCTGGTACCAGACCGAGCTGCTGACCGAATGCTACCGCGACCTGCGCCCGGTGACGGTAATCGGTGGCGTGGTGTTCGGCCATGCCGGCGCGGCCCTGGACAACGATGCCTTCGTCCAGTCCCACGGCATCGCCACGCCCGAGGCGTTCTGGAAGGTGCTGCTGACCGAGGATGAACACGGACAGCGCCAGGTCATCGCCTGGTGGATCCCGCACCAGGCCGGACTCGGTACCGACCTGAACCCATACTTGCGCAGCGTTCGCCAGATCGAGACTGCGCTTGGCCCGGACGAGCCGCCGATCGAGGTGCCCGAGCAGCTGAAAGATCAGCGCCCGCCCCACACCTGGCCACTGCCGGCGCATTGCGACCGAGAGTGAGGGGAAGCCTTCCCCCTGAAGAATGAGGCGCAGTCACGTTAAACTACTGTCCCTTTTCAAACCGGTACACGCAGGTACCGGTGTTTGCCGCCAAGGACGTTGCCGTGCCGAAGATCCAGCGTTTCACTCTCCTCCCTCTGGCAGCGCTTGGCCTGCTCACCCTCGTGGCCTGCAGCGCCAACCCCGAAGCCAGCGCAAAAGTCGACGCCGCCGCCCTGTCCGGTTTCACGGCGGCCATGCAGAGCGCCCTCATCAACCGCATCGATGCCGCCAACCAAGGCACTCTGGTTGGCGTAGTCACGCTCAAGCTCACCCTGGACCGGAACAATCGCCCCATCGCCTGCAAGGCCGTGCGCAGTTCGATTGTCCATGAACGGCTGTTGCCCTTGGGCGTCACGGCATCTCCCTTGAGCCAATTGAAGCAACTGGTCGAGCACGAATGCTGGAGAACCACCTACCCGCCAGTGCCTGAAGGCCTGTTCGAGAACGACCAGGTGGAAGTGATCGCCCCCCTTGTGCTGATCTCTCGCCTGCCGATGCCGCGGCCCTGAGTCCCACATCCGGTGCTAACAGGCATCCGGATGTCGCCCCCGACAAAGCGCCCTCGCCCTGCCGCTTGTCTACTGGCCCGAGAACAACGACGGCGCGCCCCGAGCGCGTCGCATCCGTCCAGGCTGCCAAGACCACCGGAGAGCACCCCATGTCCATCGCCCACGAGGTCCCACCCGCCACCTTGCGGCGGGTGATCGCTGCCTCGGCCATTGGCAACTTCGTCGAATGGTTCGACTTCGCCGTCTACGGTTTCCTCGCCACGCTGATCGCCAGCCAGTTCTTCGCCAGCGAGGATGAAAGCGTCGCCCTGCTCAAGACCTTCGCCGTGTTTGCCGTGGCCTTCGCCCTGCGCCCGCTGGGCGGCATCGTGTTCGGCGCGCTGGGCGACCGCCTCGGGCGCAAGCGCATCCTGTCGCTGACCATCCTGCTGATGGCCGGCTCCACCACGCTGATCGGCCTGCTGCCGACCTATGCCAGCATTGGCGTGCTGGCCCCGGCGCTGCTCACCCTTGCCCGTTGCCTGCAGGGGTTTTCCGCAGGGGGTGAATATGCCGGCGCTTGCGCCTACCTGATGGAGCACGCGCCACGGGGCAGACGGGCGTTCTACGGCAGCTTCGTGCCAGTCTCGACCTTCTCCGCTTTCGCCTGCGCGGCGGTCATCGCCTATGGCCTGGAGGCAAGCCTCACAGCCGAGGCGATGAATGCCTGGGGTTGGCGTATTCCGTTCCTCGTCGCCGCGCCGCTGGGCCTGGTCGGCCTGTACCTGCGCTGGCGCATGGAAGAAACCCCGGCGTTTCGCCAGGCAGTGGCCGAAGGCAAGGCACACAACCATTCGCCGCTGGGCGATACCCTGCGCCACCATGGCCGCACCATCCGCAACCTCGGCGCGTTCATCTCGCTGACGGCGCTGTCGTTCTACATGTTCACCACCTACTTCGCCACCTACCTGCAGACGGTCGGCCACCTGAGCCGCGCCCAGGCGCTACTGGTCTCGACCGTGGCGCTGCTGTTCGCCGCGGCCGGCTGCCCACTGGCAGGCGCCTTTTCCGATCGTGTCGGGCGACGCCGGACCATTGGCTTCACTTGCCTGTGGGTGATGGTCGCGGTGTTCCCGGCCTACTGGCTGGCCAGTTCGGGGTCGCTGACCGGGGCATTGCTGGGGGTGATCCTGCTGGCCATCGGCGCGCTGATGAGTGGCGTGGTCACCGCCGCGCTGCTGTCGGAGTGCTTCCCCACCCGCAGCCGCTACACCGCCTCGGCGATCACCTACAACGTTGCCTACACCCTGTTCGGTGGCACCGCGCCGCTGGTGGCGACCTGGTTGATCGAACAAAGCGGCAGCCGCCTGGCGCCGGCGTTCTACCTGGTGGTGATTGCCTTGCTGGCATTGATCGGCGGGCTGGCATTGCCGGAGACCGCGCAGGTTTCGCTGCATGAGGAAAACCTGGGCAACGACCCGTTGCAGGCATCCCAGGGGCTTTAAGACTGGGAAAGCAACCATCGCGGGGCATGTCGCATCGAAGCGCCGATGCAACATGCCCCGCGATCGGCGTTATGCCAGGTCGAACCTGTCCAACTCCATCACTTTCACCCACGCCGCCACGAAGTCCTTGACGAACTTCTCCCTGGCATCGCTGCTGCCATACACCTCGCTCAAGGCACGCAGTTGCGCATGGGAGCCGAACACCAGGTCGACCCGGCTGGCGGTCCATTTCACCTGGCCGGTCTTGCGCTCACGGCCTTCGAACGCCTCGTTGTCCGCCGAGATCGGCTTCCACTCCACGCCCATGTCCAGCAGGTTGCGGAAGAAGTCGTTGCTGAGCACGCCGACCCTGTCGGTGAACACGCCCTCCTTGCTGCCGCCATGATTGGCGCCAAGCACCCGCAGGCCGCCGATCAGCACGGTCAGCTCCGGTGCGGTGAGCGTCAGCAACTGGGCCTTGTCCAGCAGCAATTTCTCGGCCTTGACGCTGTAGCGGGCCTTGCTGAAGTTGCGGAAACCGTCGGCCAGAGGCTCAAGCACCGCGAACGACTCGACATCGGTCTGCTCCTGCGAGGCATCCACGCGCCCCGGATGGAACGGCACGCTGATGTTGTGCCCGGCATCCTTGGCGGCTTTCTCCACCGCCGCGCTGCCGGCCAGCACGATCAGGTCGGCCAGGGAGATCGTGTTCCCGCCCTCGCTGCGGATCTTCTCCAGCGCCGCCAGCACCTTGTCCAGCCCCTGGTTCGCCGGCCAACCGTTCTGCGGCGCCAGGCGCAGGCGGCCGCCGTTGGCGCCGCCGCGCTTGTCGGAACCGCGGAAGGTCGAGGCCGCGGCCCAGGCGGCGGACACCAGTTCGCCGACACTCAGCCCCGAAGCCAGCACCTTGGCCTTGAGCGCGGCGATATCGGCGTCGCTGGGTTGAGGCCCTGCCTTGGGCAGCGGGTCCTGCCACAGCAGCTCCTCGTTGGGCATTTCCGGCCCGAGGTAGCGTGCCAGCGGGCCCATGTCGCGGTGGATCAGCTTGTACCAGGCACGGGCGAAGGCATCGGCGAGCTGGTCGGGGTTATCCTTGAAGCGCCGGGCGATGGGCTCATAGATCGGGTCGAAGCGCAGCGCCAGGTCAGAGGTGAGCATCGACGGCGCGTGCTTCTTGCCGGGATCATGGGCATCAGGCACGGTCCCCGCGCCCTTGCCATCCTTCGGCCGCCACTGGTGGGCGCCAGCCGGGCTCTTGGTCAGTTCCCACTCGAAGTTGAACAGGTTGTTCAGGTACTCGTTGCTCCACTGAGTCGGGGTCGAGGTCCAGGTCACTTCCAGGCCGCTGGTGATGGTGTCGCCGCCCTTGCCGGTGCCGAACTTGTTGCTCCAGCCCAGGCCCTGCAGCTCGAGGCCCGCCGCTTCCGGCTCGGCGCCGACATTGTCGGCGGGGCCGGCGCCGTGGGTCTTGCCGAAGGCATGGCCGCCGGCGATCAGCGCCACCGTCTCTTCATCGTTCATGGCCATGCGGCCAAAGGTCTCGCGAATGTCCTTGCCGGATTTCACCGGATCGGGCTCGCCCTCCGGTCCTTCCGGGTTGACGTAGATCAGGCCCATCTGCACGGCGGCCAACGGGTTTTCCAGGTTGCGCTCGGCAGACAGGTCGCGGTTCTGCTCCTCGCCATGCTTGGCGGGCTCGGCCACCAGGTCACCCTGGCCGGGCGGCTGGGCCTTGACCTGTTCCTTGCCGTAGCGGGTGTCACCACCCAGCCAGACCTTCTCCGAGCCCCAGTACACGTCCTCGTCGGGCTCCCACACATCGGCGCGGCCACCGGAAAAACCGAAGGTCTTGAAGCCCATGGATTCGAGGGCGACGTTGCCGGTAAGCACGATCAGGTCCGCCCAGGAGATCTTGTTGCCGTACTTCTGCTTGATCGGCCACAACAGGCGCCGGGCCTTGTCCAGGCTGACGTTGTCCGGCCAGCTGTTGAGCGGGGCGAAGCGTTGCTGGCCGGAGCCGGCGCCGCCACGGCCATCGCCGATGCGATAGGTACCGGCGCTGTGCCAGGCCATGCGGATGAACAACGGGCCATAGTGGCCGAAGTCGGCCGGCCACCAGTCCTGGGAGTCGGTCATCAAGGCGCTCAGGTCTTTTTTCAAGGCCTGGAAGTCGAGGCTCTTGAACGCCTTGGCGTAGTCGAAGTCCGGGTCCATGGGGTCGGACTTGCTGGAGTGCTGGTGGAGGATCTTCAGGTTGAGCTGGTCAGGCCACCAGTCACGGTTGCTGGTGCCGCCACCGGCGGTCTGGTGGAACGGGCATTTCGATTCGTTCGCCATCTGCTTCTACCTTTAGGGTCGGTTCAATTCAGATTTCCGGGCGTTCTTGTAATTGCGCTGCCAGGTGTTGGATCAGGCGTTCGCCAAGCGCGCCTGCCCCTCATCGGTTATGGCCGGGCACACCTGTGCGCCGGCTTTTCACGGAACCAGCAGAAAGACTAGCCGAGCCTGGGCAGAGGTCTAATAGAGGCGATATTGGGGGGTGATAGCCTGGCTCTGTCAGCCTGTGGCGCCGGCAGATCAGGATCGTCACATTGATCTGTTCAACTGGGCTCGCCCCGATGCAAAAGCACATTCGGCCGTCCTTCGCGATAGCGGCCGCCCCCGCGCCAGGGACGGCGCAGTCACGGGCCTGATGGCACTTGCCTGGCCAAGTGCATGTACAACTCGGACGAAATGCGCCTCGCGCCCTTTCGTACCGCGGCAAGTGAAGGCACAATGCGTGTCCTTTTTTTGGCCGGCCTGGCCGGGGGCCTTTAAATGATCAAGACGCCGTACTACCTCATCGACAAAACCAAGCTGCTGGGCAACATGGAGAAGATCGCCTACGTGCGCGAACACTCCGGTGCCAAGGCACTGCTTGCCCTCAAGTGCTTCGCTACCTGGTCGGTATTCGACCTGATGCAGCAGTACATGGACGGCACCACCTCGTCTTCGCTGTTCGAGCTCAAGCTCGGCCGCCAGAAGTTCGCCGGCGAAACCCATGCCTACAGCGTGGCCTGGGCCGACGACGAAGTCGAAGAGATGCTCGAGAACTGCGACAAGATCATCTTCAACTCCATCGGCCAGCTCGAGCGCTTTGCCGAGCAGTCCGAGGGCAAGGTGCGCGGCCTGCGCGTCAACCCGCAGGTGAGCAGCTCCGACTACCTGCTGGCCGACCCGGCGCGCCCGTTCAGCCGCCTCGGCGAGTGGGATCCAGAGAAGATCGAGAAGGTGATCGAGAAGATCTCCGGCTTCATGTTCCACAACAACTGCGAGAACGGCGACTTCGGCCTGTTCGACAAGATGCTCACGCACATCGAGGAACGTTTCGGCCACCTGCTGCACAAGGTCGAATGGGTCAGCCTCGGCGGCGGCATCCACTTCACCGGCGAAGACTACGCGGTGGATGCCTTCTGCGCGCGCCTGAAGCAGTTCGCCGAAACCTATGGCGTGCAGGTCTACCTGGAGCCAGGCGAAGCGGCCATCACCAACAGCGCCTCGCTGGAAGTGACCGTGCTCGACACCCTGTACAACGGCAAGCACCTGGCCGTGGTCGACAGCTCCATCGAAGCGCACCTGCTCGACCTGCTGATCTACCGCCTCAACGCCAAGATGGCCCCCAACGACGGCGCGCACACCTACATGGTCTGCGGCAAGTCGTGCCTGGCCGGCGACATCTTCGGCGAGTACCAATTCGACAAGCCACTGGCCATCGGTGATCGGCTGTCGTTCGTCGACACGGCGGGCTACACCATGGTCAAGAAAAACTGGTTCAACGGTCTGAAAATGCCATCCATCGCGGTCAAGCAACTCGACGGCAGCGTCGAAGTGGTGCGCGAGTTCGGTTTCGAAGACTACGTTTCGAGCCTGTCGTAAGACAGGCTTTCATGAAGGAGAGCAGCTGAATTGAAGAAGAACGTTCTTATCATTGGTGCAGGAGGTGTCGCCAAGGTGGTGGCCCACAAGTGCGCACAGCATAACGACGAACTGGGTCGTATTGCGATTGCGTCACGGAACATCTCCAAATGCCAGGCCATCATCGACAGCGTCAAGGCCAAGGGTAGCCTCAAGGTACCCGCCGACATCCAGGCCTTCTCGCTCAACGCCCTCGATGTCGAGGCGACCAAGGCACTGATCCGCGAGACCGAATCGCAGATCGTGATCAACGTTGGCTCCGCCTTCCTCAACATGTCGGTGCTGCGCGCCTGCATCGATACCGGTGTCGCTTATCTTGACACCGCCATCCACGAAGAGCCGGGCAAGATCTGCGAGACCCCGCCGTGGTACGGCAACTACGAGTGGAAACACCTCGAAGAGTGCCAACAAAAGAACATTACCGCCATTCTCGGCGTCGGCTTCGACCCGGGTGTGGTGAACAGCTACGCGAAACTCGCGCAGCAGCAGTACTTCGACCAGATCGACTCGATCGACATCCTGGACGTGAATGCCGGTTCCCACGGCAAGTACTTCGCCACCAACTTCGACCCGGAAATCAACTTCCGCGAGTTCACCGGGCAAGTCTGGAGCTGGCAGAACAGCCAGTGGACCAGCAACACCATGTTCGAGGTCAAGCGCACCGACGATCTGCCGGTAGTGGGTTCGCAGAACCTATACCTGACTGGCCACGACGAAGTGCACTCGATCTCGAAGAACCTGAACGTGCCGAACGTGCGTTTCTGGATGAGCTTCGGCGAGCACTACATCAATGTGTTCACCGTGCTGAAGAACCTCGGCCTGCTCTCCGAGCAACCGGTGAAAACCGCCGAAGGCCTGGAAGTGGTACCGCTGAAGGTGGTCAAGGCCGTGCTGCCGGATCCGGCCTCGCTGGCCCCGGGCTACACCGGCAAGACCTGCATCGGTGACCTGGTCAAGGGCACCAAGGACGGTCAGCCGCGCGAGGTGTTCATCTACAACGTGGCCGATCACGAAGAAGCCTACGCCGAGACCGACAGCCAGGGTATTTCCTACACCGCAGGCGTGCCTCCGGTAGCCGCCGCGCTACTGGTTGCCCGTGGTCAGTGGGATGCCGGGCGCATGGTCAACGTCGAGGAGCTGCCGGCCGAGCCGTTCCTCAAGGCGCTGGACGTGATGGGCCTGCCGACCCGCGTCAAGGATGAAAAAGGCGATCGTCCATGGGACGCTGAAGCCTAAGCTGCACGATGAAGGGGCGCTAGATGGCGCCCCTTCTGTTTGTGGGATCTAACTGAGGGAGCGGGCTTGCCCCGCGATAGCGCTAGCACCGGCAAATCGCTACTTCCTGGCCTCCAGTATCAAGTTGAACGGCGTCTGCGTCGCCCGCCGGAAGCGCCTGAACCCCGCCTCCTCGAACACCGCCCGCAACCGAGCTTCCCCAGCCTGCGCACCCAGCCCCAGCCCCCCTTCCTGCGACAGCGAATTCGGCGTGCAGATGAACGTCGAAGCCGCGTAGAACAAGCGCCCGACCGGGTTGATATTGGCATCCAGGGTATCCTCGGCGAACGGCTCCACCAGCATCACCGTGCCGTCGTCCTTGAGCGCCTGATAGGCGTGTCGTGCCGCGCCCACCGGGTCACCCATATCGTGTAAACAATCGAAGAAACACACCAGGTCCAGATCGTGGCCGGGATAGTCCTTGGCCGACGCCTGCTGGAAGCCGACCCGCTCGGCCACGCCTGCGTCACGCGCGCGCTCGCTGGCGGTGAGCACCGAAGGCGCATGGTAGTCGTAGCCGATGAAGCGCGAGGCGGGAAACGCCTCGGCCATGACAATGGTCGAGGCACCATGGCCACAGCCGACATCGGCCACCTGGGCGCCGGCCTGCAGCTTTTCCACCACCCCGTCCAGAGCCGGCAGCCAATCAGCCACCAGGAACGTTCGGTAGCCGGGTCGGAAGAAGCGCTCGGTGCCACTGAACATGCACGGATGATGATCGCCCCAGGCCAGGGCGCCATCGCCGCGCATGGCCGCCACCAGCTTGTCCTTGTCATGGAACAGTGCCGCCAGCACCGAGGCGCCGCCGGCCATGTAGGCGGGCGAATCTTCCAACGCCAACGTCATGGCCTGCTCCTCGGGCAAGGTGAACTGTCCATCGTGATGCACCAGGTAACCCGCCGCAGCCTGGCCATTGAGCCACTCGCGTACCAGCCGTGGCTGGCAGCCGGTGCGCTCGGCCAGGGCCTCGGGTGTGACTGGCTGACTGTCGGCCATGGCCCGATACAGCCCCAGCTCATCCCCAAGGATGACATTGGCCAGCGTCGCCGCCGCCCCCATGTCGCCCACCAGCTTGCCCATGAATTCGTGAAGCCGCACCTCGTCCATGACCTGCCCTCCTCTGCCAGAAGGCCACCGTCGGCGACGTCCGGTCCGATAGGCGGTGGTCGGATGGTTGATCGGGCCGCATCTGCAACCGACCCGGGCTTTAAGTCTAGACCCGCCTGCGCTATCTTCGCCGCGCCGCAGGCTTGCCCGCCAATGGCGGACGACCGCATTCGCGCACTAAAGGAACTGTCAGCATGTTTTCCAGCCGTACACTCGTCCTCACCCTGGGCGTTGCCTTCATCATTCTCGACCAGTGGGTAAAACTGATCGCCCTGGTCGCCCTGAACAATCACAGCTATGTCTATGGCAACCAGAGCGTCTGGCTGAACCTGGCCCTGAGCCTCAACCCCGGAGCGTTCCTCAGCCTCGGCGCCGGGCTGGCTCCGTGGCTCAAGCAACTGGTGTTCGTGGTCGCCGTCGGCGTGGTGTGCGCCTGGGCCATGGTCTGGGCCTGGCGCCACTGGCAATCGGCACCGGTCAAGGCCAGCGCGGCCTGGTTCATCGCCGTGGGCGGGCTATCCAACTTGATCGACCGGGTGATTCGCGACGGCCACGTGGTCGATTACCTGGTCCTCAACATCGGCACCCTGCACACCGGCGTGTTCAACCTGGCCGACATCGCCATCATGGCCGGTGCCACAGTGCTGGTGGTGGACGGCATTACTCGGCCGAGCAAACGCTGACCCCGCCTATCCAATGGGCCGCACTGCGGGCCGCCCCAAGCGAGGCAAAACCTGCGCACCTGAATGACCGAGGCCCTGCCAGCATCCGCAAGGCCTCGATCACCTGCACTCGCTCAGTTCTTGCGACTACCGACACTCTCCAACTGCTCAAGCAACGCCTTGGCCAACGCCTTGTCGGAAAACGGATTCTGCCCGGTGATCAACTCACGATCGACCACTACATGGGGCTGCCAGGCCTGGGCATAACTCATGTCGCCTCCTGCGACGTCCATGGCCTTGGCGGGATAGAACTGCAGACGCTGCTCCTTGAGTGAGCCCTCGAACACCTGCTCCTCAGGGTCAGAGAAAATGGTCATGCGATAGCCCCGGTACGTCCAGTCGCTGGCCGCCGGGGTTTCGCCACGGGCGAGCGCGGCGCGGTAGGCAACCGGATCCTGCTGCGCCGACAGCAACGTGATCGGGCCGTGGCAAATGGCAGCCGTGGGCTTGCCGGCCTGGTGGAAGTGACGCAACAGGGCACCGACGTCGGGGTTGTTGGCCAGGTCGATCAGCGGCGCATGGCCCCCCGGGATGAAGATCCCGGCATAGCGGCCCATATCGCCCGCCAGTACCTCCTTCACCGACAGCGTGTCGTCGATATCCGGCAGGCTGTCGACCACCTGGCGGATACGCTGCATCTCGCGGGCATCGCCGCCGAAGTACATCGGGTCGATCGAGCGCTCATCGACACTCGGCGCATTGCCTTTGGGCGTCACCAGCACCAGCTTGTAGCCGGCCTTGAGCAACTGGTCGGCAGGCACGCCGAATTCGTTGAGGTAGTAACCGGTGGGGTACGGTTTGCCGTCCTTGAGCTGCAGCTGGTTCTCGCTGGACAACAGCACCAGTACCTCACCCTTCGCAGCGGCGGCGGCCTGGCCAGCCAACAGGGTGCCAGCCAATGCCAGCGCGACGGGAGCAATCATGTTCATGGTGTTTTCCTGATCAGTTGAATGGCGCGATATCCAGCCCGTGGGCAAGCTGCACCTGAGTCGGTGCGGCCAACCAGCCGGCGCTGGCGGCGCGATAGGCCTGGTAATGGGCACTGTTGCGATGGGCCTCGACGGCGGCGGCATCGACATACAGCTCGAACAGCTCGAACGCCATTACCTCGCCCTCGCGGACGAACAGGTCATAGCGCAGGTTGCCGGGCTCGGCACGAGTCTGCTCCACCATCAGGCGCAAGGCCTGTTCTGTGACCTCACGGTGTTCAGGATGCGGCTGGATAGTGGCGAAGATGGCAATGGTCACTGGGCGTCTCCCTCAACAAGTTGGGCCCATCCTAACCATCGCGTTATGATTCGATAATTCGAAAGCACTTATTCCTGTGATTCGTTTTATGAATATCAGCAACAAGGACCTCAACCTGCTGCACCTGTTCCAGGTGCTCTATGAAGAGCGCAATGCCTCCCATGCAGCGCAACGGCTGGCCCTCAGCCAGCCCGCCCTGAGCCACAAGCTCAACAAGCTGCGCCAGCAGTTCGGCGACCCCTTGTTCGTGCGTGCGCCGCGTGGCCTCACGCCAACGCCCAGGGCCCATGAGCTGGCGCCCCGGATACAGCAGCTGGTTGCACAGCTACAGGACTTCTACAGGGATTGCGACGGCGATGATTTCCTCTCCCGCGCGACCCAGATGCACCTTTACAGCACTGACTACCTGGAGCAGACCCTGCTGCCCAGGCTGCTGCCGATCCTGCGCACCCAGGCACCGAACCTGACCCTGATCACCCACAACACCCAGGGCAACCTGCCACGCGAGGCGCTGGAAAAAGGCACCTGCGACCTGGCCATCGCCGGTTTCTACAACGGCTTGCCGGACACCTTCCATCAACAGCGCCTGCTCAGTGAGGACTTCGTGGTACTGGCCGCCGCCGACAACCCGCTCCTGACCAAGGGCATGAGCCTGGAGGCGTTCCTGGCCTGCGAGCACCTGCTGACCACACTCACCGGCGACCTCGATGGCCGGGTCGATCACGCCCTGCGCGCTATTGGTCGGCAACGTCGGGTAGTGGCCGGCCTGTCCAGCTTCATTGCCCCTACGCGCCTGGTGCGCGGCACCGACCTGCTACTCACCTGCCTGCGCTCGCTGGCCATCGAAGCGGTCGAGCGCGACCCCGGCCTGCGCCTGCACACCCTGCCCCTGGCGCTGCCCCGGGTCGAAGTGATGCAAATCTGGCACGCGCGTACCCACGCCGACCCCTTGCGTCGCTGGTTCCGGCAACAGGTATGGGAGGTGGCGCAGCAGGTCACTGCACCAGCTGGTTGATCTCGATGATCGGCATCAGCACCGCCATGACGATCAGCAGCACCACCGCCCCCATATCGCCCACCAGCTTGCCCATGAACTCGTGAAGCCTTGCCTCGTCCATGACCTGCCCTCCTCTGCCAGAAGGCCACCGTCGGCGTGCACATGTCCACTGAAACTCTCGGGCGGCCCGACGGGTCACAGCCAGTGCATGCAACATGGATCACACCTTCAAGGAGACTGGACATGCCCTACCCCATGACCTTCACCCCCCCCTTCCGCCTGCTGGCCCTGGCCGGGGCCCTGCTGGCCTGCGCCACTTTGGCCAACGCCGACGACGTGCTGCTGGTCGGCAACAAGGCCGACGCCAGCGTGTCGGCTCTGGACACTCGCAGTGGCCAGGAAATGATCCGCCTGCCGGTAGGCACCGGCCCCCACGAGGTGGTGGTCAGTGGCAATGGCCTGCTGGCCGTGGTTGGCAATTACGGCGCGCAAGGCACGGCGAACAACAGCCTGAGCGTGATCGACTGGCCGACCCGGACGGTCGTGCGCACCATCGACCTGGGCGAAGACGCCCGCCCCCACGGCATTCGCTTCCTGCCCGACAGCCAGCGTGTGGTGGTCACCAGCGAAGCCAGCGAACGTCTGCTGGTGGTCGACCTGGCCCAAGGCAAAGTGCTCGACCGGATCGACATCGGTGGCGGCAAACCGCACATGGTCGCGCTGTCACCCGGTGCCGACCGCGCCTACGTCAGCCATGTCGAGAGCGGCACGCTGTCGGTGGTCGACCTGCTGCACAAGAAGAAAATCGCCGAGATCCCCACGGGCGCCGGCAGCGAAGGCGTGGCGGTAACCCCCAGCGGCACCCAGGTATGGGTCAGCAACCGCGACGGCAACGAAGTGGTCATCGTCGATAGCAAGCGCCTGGAGGTCACCGACCGTATCCGCACCGGCCTGTTCCCGATCCGCGTCGCGATGACCCCGGATGGCAAGTATGCACTCGTCACCTGCGCCAAGTCGGCGGAACTGGCGGTGATCGACGTGGTGGCCAAGAAAGAGATCAAGCGCATCGGCCTGGCGCGCGAAGGCGCCGAATACCGCCGTACGATGCTCGGCGAAGAGGCGCTGCCGATTGGCGCGGTGGTCTCGCCGGATGGCAAGCGGGTCTATGTGGCGATCAGCGGCGGCGACGAAGTCGCGGTGATCAGCACAGCCAACTGGACCGAGAAGGCCCGCTGGAAAGCCGGCCCCGAGCCGGATGCCCTGGCGATCGTGGTGCAGCCGAAAGAAGAGAGCTGAGCACCGCAAAGGCGCCTCGCGGGAGGCGCCTTTGCTCCACTGGCCTTGGCTGCATGAAAGAAACCGGCCAAGATCCGTCCCCCTCTTGCGAGGGGGCGTGCGCCAAACCACGTCCCACCTCCGACTTCGCCTGACCAGATACCAGCCACACATTCCAAGGAAATCTCCTTCAACTCTCAAGGCCCAGTCCGAGAGCAGCTCGGGTTAACTTCACGCTACCTCAGTATTCCTGCATTCGAGGGCAGCGCATGGACGGATGGCAATTGGCCGAGTTTGCCGGGCTCAAGCAGGCCGCACGCGAGCAAGTCACCCAGGACGCCTGGCAGAAGAACGGTACGCTGGCCGTTCGATTGAAAGTCGACGAGATCGATGAGCGCGCTATCCTCGCGCACGAAGCCTGGCACCCGGATCACTACGATTTCGGCTGGGACCGTGTGCTGAAATGGAAAACCCGTCCTGCCAATGCCCGCGCACTCGATATCGCACTTTGGCATGACGATCAACTGGCGGGAATGTGCTGGGCATCGCCCCAGGCCAGTAAAGAGAAGATCATGGTCCTTTATCTGCAGCGCAACCCCGACAGCACCCTGCCGACCAGAGGCTACGTCGCGCCTCTTTGCCTTAGCGGCGTACGCTACTACGCCCTGATGTTGGGCTTGCAATGGGTTGTCATCCGGGACCCTCTGCTGCAGGCGCGAGCGGCCTACGAACTGGATGGTTTCCGCCAGGTAAAGGGCATCGGCCTTGCCTACGACTTGGCCCGTGGCTATGCTTCCCACACTCTGGAGGGTTTCCCCAATGGTCAATGATCCCGGCGATTTCAACGCCAACGTGGCCCGTTTCAAGGCGATTGCCGACAAGAAGCTGGCCCGCTTTCGAGCTTCGGCGCAATACGATGATTTCCTGTCAGATGACGCCATCGACGTTTTTGCCAAAGTTGAAGGTTCTGCCTATGCAGGCCGACCGCACAAGCCACGCAAGCCATCTGCCGCCTGAACGAAGACAGTCTGCGTCAAATGCCGAGGGCCTCTTCGCTTCACAGCTCAACCTTCCTTCTTGATACTGGTTCCGCCAACAAGGTGCGGGAGGTGGCGCAGCAAATCACTGCACCAGCTGGTTGATCTCGATGATCGGCATCAGCACCGCCATGACAATCAGCAGCACCACCGCGCCCATGATCACGATCATCAGCGGCTCGAGCAGCGCGGTCATGCCCATGGCGCGGCGCTCGATGTCCTTGGCCAGGCTGTCGGCGGCGCGATCGAGCATCGGCGGCAGGTTGCCGGTCTTCTCGCCGCTGGCGATCAGGTGGATGAGTAGCGGCGGAAAGACCTTCTCCACCGCCAGCGCCGAGGCCAGCCCAGCGCCCTCGCGCACCCGCGCGGTGGCCTCGCTGACACACTGGTCGAGGCGATCGTTGCCCAAGGTCTGGCGCGCCGCCTCCAGCGCACGCAGCAGCGGCACCCCGGCGCTGCCGAGGATCGCCAGCGTGGAGGCAAAACGCGCCGTGTTCAGGCCCAGCGCGAAACGGCCGAACAACGGCAGCCGCAGGATTCGGGCGTGCCAGGCCAGGCGCGCCGCCGGGGCGCGCAGGTAGACCCGCCAGGCCCAGAACGCCCCGGCCATCAGGGCGAAGCACAGCGCGCCCCATTCGCGCACGAAGTCACTGGCCGCCAGCATCGCCAGGGTCAGCCCGGGCAGGTCCTGGCGTGCCTGGGTGAAGGCGCTGACCACCTGCGGCACCACGTAGCTGAGCAGGAAGATGACGATGCCCACCGACACCAGCCCGACCACGCCGGGGTAGATGAACGCGGTGAGTATCTTGCCGCGCAAGGTGTTGCGCTCCTCGATGTAGTCGGCCAGGCGCTCCATCACCTGGGCCAGGTCGCCGGACTCCTCACCCGCCGCCACCAGTGCCCGGTAGATCTCGGGGAAGTCCCGCGGCCGCTGCGCCAGTGCGTCGGCCAGGCGCATGCCACTGCGCACATCGCCGCGCACCGCCCCCAACAACTGCGCCACATGCTTGCGCTCGGCCTGCTCCAAGGTCGCGCCCAGCGCCGCTTCCAGCGGCAGGCCGGCGGCCAGCAGGCTGGCCAGCTGACGCGTGGCCCAGGCCAGGTCGCCATCACTCAGCCTGGCGCTGAACAGGCCCGCGCCCTGCCCGACAGCGGCCTGGGCCTCGACCTCCAGCGCGGTCAGCCCCAGGCCGCGCAGCTGTGCCATCGCGGCGCCCGGACTGTCGGCTTCGAGCAGCCCTTTGACGATATGCCCCTGGGCGTCGGCGGCTTCATAGCGATAACGGTTCATCAGGCATCCCGTGTCACGCGCAGGATCTCTTCCAGGCAGGTGCTGCCGCTGTCGACCCAGCGCTGGCCATCCTCGCGCATGCTGCGCATGCCGTTGCCCCGCGCGGCGGCGCGCAGGGCCTGTTCATCAGCACCCTGATGCACCAGCGCGCGTACGGTGTCGTCCACGCAGAACAGCTCGTGGATACCGGTGCGCCCGCTGTAGCCACAGTGATTGCAATGCGCGCAGCCCACCGCCCGGTACTGCCCGGGCGCGGCGGGGTCAGGCTCGCGGCAGTGCGGGCACAGGCGCCGCACCAGGCGCTGGGCCAGCACGCCGAGCAGCGCCGAGGCCAGCAGGAACGGCTCGACGCCCATGTCGACCAGGCGGTTGACCGCCGACACCGCATCGTTGGTGTGCAGCGTGGCCAGCACCAGGTGCCCGGTCAGCGAGGCCTGCACGGCAATCTGCGCGGTCTCCAGGTCGCGGATCTCGCCGATCATGATCACGTCCGGGTCCTGGCGCAGAATGGCGCGCAGGGCCACGGCGAAGCTCATGTCGATGCGCGCGTTGACCTGGATCTGGCTGATCCCCGGCAGGTCGTATTCCACCGGATCCTCGACGGTGAGGATGTTGCTGACACTGGCATCCAGCCGTGCCAATGCAGCGTACAGGCTGGTGGTCTTGCCCGAGCCGGTGGGGCCGGTGACCAGCACGATGCCATGGGGCTGACGGATCAACTGGTCCAGCCGCGCCAGCACTGCGGCGTCCATGCCCAGCGCCTCCAGGCGCAGGCGCCCGGCCTGTTTGTCCAGCAGGCGCATCACCACGCGCTCGCCATGGCCGGTGGGCACGGTTGAAACGCGGATATCGATGGGCCGCCCGGCCACGCGCAGGGCGATGCGGCCGTCCTGGGGCAGGCGCTTCTCGGCAATGTCCAGCTGCGCCATGATCTTGATGCGCGACACCAGCGCGCCGTGCAACGCCTTGCGCGGCGAGACCACGTCGCGCAGGGTGCCGTCGACCCGGTAGCGCACCAGGCAGTGGCTCTCGAACGGCTCGATATGGATATCGCTGGCCTGGTCGCGGGCCGCCTGGGTGAGCAAGGCGTTGATCATGCGGATCACCGGCGCGTCGTCCTGGGCCTCGAGCAGGTCGGTGACTTCCGGGATGTCCTGCAGCAGGCGGTCGAGGTCCACTTCGTTCTCCGCCGCGCCCACCACCGCCGCGGCGCTGCCGGTATCGGCGTAGGCGCTGACCAGCAAGGTGTCCATGTTCGCATCGGTCACCGCTTCGACAGCCACCGGGCCAAAGCGCCGACGCACCTCTGCCAACGCCCAGCCCGGGCTCGAAGGGCAGCACGAGAGTAACGCCCTCGCCTCGCCATCGGCCTGCAGCACCACCCGCTGGGCCCTGGCCCAGGCATACGGCAGGCGGCTCAACGGGCCACCTCGTCCACCGGCACGGCACGGATCGAGGCCCGTGGTGCCTGCGATGACACCGCCCGCGCGCGGCCCTGGTCGGGCACGCCCTGCTCCACCGGCGGCAGCAGCGGCATGTCCATGTCCGGCAGCGCCCAGGAATGCTCGGGCTTGAGGTTGCCCTGGGTACGGCGGATGAAGTCGTAGCGGTTCAGGGTGATGCTGCGCCCGGCCGCGGCATCGCGCACGATGTACGGGCGCAGGAACACCATCAGGTTGGTCTTGGTGCTGGCCCGGCGCTCGCTGCGAAACAGCGCGCCGACCCCCGGCAGCCCGGACAGCCACGGGATACCTTCGTTGCTCTGGGTGTAGCCGTCCTGCAGCAGCCCACCCAGGACCATGATCTGGCCATCGTCGAGCAGGATGCTGGTGTCGATGGCGCGCTTGTTGGTCACCGTGCCGGCGGCACTGGAGGCGCGCTGATCGACGCTGCTGACCTCCTGGTAGACGTCGAGCTTGACCGTGCCGCCCTCGGAGATCTGCGGCCGCACGTTCAGGCGCAGGCCCACTTCCTCGCGCTGGATGGTCTGGAATGGGTTGTTGCTGTTGCCGCCGCCATCGGTGACGTACTGGCCGCTGACGAAGGGGATGGTCTGGCCGACGAAGATGCTCGCCGCCTCGTTGTCCAGGGTCAGCAGGTTGGGTGTCGACAGCACGTTGCTGCCACCCTTGCTGGTCAGCGCACGGGCCAGCACCTTGAGGTCGAGCACCTCGCCGATGCCGGGGATCTTCACCGTGCCATCGACCACGCCCACCGACAGCCCCTTCGGCAGCACATCGATGCTGCTCGGCCCCTTGACCAGCCCGCTGCCACCGAGGTTGGCACCGCCGAACACGCCATTTTTGCCAAGGTTGCCGGCCTGCCACTGGATGCCGAATTCATTGGCATCGTCCTCGCCGACCTCGACGATCAGGCTTTCCACCACCACCTGGGCGCGGCGCTGGTCAAGCTGGTCGATGACCTCGCGCAGGCTGCGGTACAGCGGCTCGGGGGCGGAAATCAGCAGGGTATTGGTGGTCTTGTCGGCCTGGATGGTCGCGCCGCCAGCGGAGAACGCGGTGCCTTGGTCATTCTGCTGCGCGCTGGCGCCGTAGCCGTTCGGCGTGCTGCCGGCGCCCAGGCCGTTGCCGCGGTTCTGGCTGCCAGTTGTGCTGTTGTTCTGCATGCCGGTGTTGTTGCCGGTGCTGGCGCTGTTGCCGTTGCCACTGCCGCCGGTGAGCATGCCGCCACCGCTGAGCAGCGCGCGCGTGCCGTCGGCAGTGGCGCTGTCGCTCTCGCCAGTCAGCAGCCCGCGCAGGCTCTGCGCCAGCTTGTCGGCCTGGGCGTTGCGCAGGTACACCACGTGCAGGTTGCCGGCGCTGTTCTGCGCATTGTCGAGCTTGTAGACCAGGTCGCGGGCCAGCTGGGTGCGCTCGGGGCTGCCGGAACGGATCACCACGCTGTTCGAACGCGGATCGCCCAGCACGCTGATCTTCTGGGTCGGGTCGCTGCCCTGGCTGTCGAGCAGCTCGTTGACCATGCTGGCGATGTCGCTGGCGATACCGTTGTTGATCGCCACCACATCGGTGTCGATGGCGCTGGGGATGTCGACCCGATCGAGGATCTGCGCGACCCGCTCGAGGTTTTCGGCGTAATCGGTGACGACCAGGGTATTGTTGCCCGGGTAGGCGTTGATCGGGTTGTCCGGCGAGACGATCGGGCGCAGCACCGGGATCAGGTTGACGGCATTTTCATACTGCAGACGGAAGGTCCGGGTGACCATGCCGTTGCCCGCGTCGCGGTCACCGCTCACCAGCGCGCCGCCCAGCAGCTTGGCGTCAGCCTGGGGCACCACCTGGGCCACACCGCCGACATCGACCACGCTGAAGCCCTGCATGCGCAGGGCCGACAGCAGCATGGAATAAGCCTTGGCGGCCGGCACCTCGCCTTCGGAAACCAGGGTCAGCTGGCCCTTGACCCGTGGATCGACCAGGAACTGGCGACCGGTGGCGCGGGACAGGCCGCGCACCACTGCCTGGATATCGGCATCGACGAAGTTCAGCTGTACCGGCTGGTCGCCAAGTGGATTGGCCGGCGCGGGTGCGGCCACGGCGCGGCTGTGGCGCTGCCCGACCCGAGGCGGCGACTGGCGCTGCAGCGGGCGGCTCTGCGGTTCGCGATGATCCAGGGTGCCCGCCGTGGCACCGGCTTCGGCCAGCGGGCGGCCCAGTTCGCTGCTGGCCAGGGGGCGTTGCACGCTCGGCGCGCTGGCACAGGCGCTGAGCGCCAGGGCCAGGAGCAAGGGCGCGAACGGCAATCGCGGTGAACGGAGGCACGTCATGAAGGGTCCTTAGCGCCATGCGCCTGAGTCATGCGAAGGGTTCCGGAAAAAGTCACCGGGCTGCCTGGGCCGCTGGTCGGGTCTCGGCGCAGCGCCAGCTGGCCAACACCAAGCCCGAGGCGCGGTGGTACTGCCTGCAGCCAGGCCATGGCCGCTTCCGCGGGGGCCCGCTGCCAGCCCAGGCGCCAGGTATCGCCCTCGCCGTCGAGCTGTGACTGCGCCAGCAGGCCAGCTTGCTCCAGGCTCTGGCGCAAAGCCCGGGTGGTATCCGCTGGCCGATGTGCCAGGCGCTCGCCGAGCAAGGCATCGAGCGCCTGCGCCTGGCTGCGCAGCTTGGGTGTTTCGGCCTGCCAGTGGTCGATCCGGGCCAGGGCGGGAAGCAGCAGTACCTGCCAGCAGAACAGCGCGCCGAGCAAGCCGCCTGCCAGGGCGACCGCACGACGCTCCCGCGCGGCCAGGGCTTGCCAGCGTTGCCGGCCCTGCCCGCGCAGCAGGCCCAGGTGGGCCTTAATCGACATGGGCCAGCTCCTCACCGGATGGGTTGGCTGCCCTCAGGGTCCAGCCTTGCCCACTGGCCTGGCCCTCGATGCCGCGTGCGGCGAGGTCGGCCTGCCAGGCGCTGTCCGCCGGGGCCTTGCCACCATCGTCCAGGGGCGTGAGACGCAGCACGCCATCCTGATAGTCCAGTGCCTCGACATTACCCGCGAGGAACGGCATGACCTGTCCGGCGCCGTCGAGCAAGGCCGCCAGCCCCGAGCCGGCGCCGCCCTGCCCGCCCTGCAGTTGCTGACGCGCCTGCTGCAACGGGTTGAGAACCACCGGCAACTGCGGGAAGGCCATGCGCACCTGGGCGACCATGTAGGCGCGCAGCCGCTCGCCCTCGTCGGCCAGGTGCGCGGCATAGAGGTTCAAGCCCAGGCACCAGATCACTGCCGCCGCGCCCCAGATCGCCAAGGTGCGTCCCAACGCTGGCGATTTCACTGGCCCGGCAAGCCCGCCGGCCAAATCGACCGACGACGCTGTATCGTCCTGCCGGGCGAACAGCCCGGCCACGCGGATGCCATCGGCCTGCAGCCACGCCTGCAGACGCGCCATCTGCGCAAGGCCCAGCCAGGCCACGGCGACCTGCCCATCAGCCTGGCGCGGCCCGTGCGCCACATGGACCTGCCCGACATCGCCAAGCACCAGCCCCTGGACCGCGCAGCCCACCGCCGCGCTCAACCGCTTGCCCGTCAGCGGTGGCAAGGCCAGGGCCAGGGCCAGGCTGTCGTGCGCATGCAAGTGCAGGCGCCAGGGCGCGCCCTTGGCCTGGCGCTGCAACTGCGCGCGGGTGGCCTGGCCGCCACGCTCGGCCTGGCGGTAATCCAGCAGCGAGGCATCCTCCAGCTCCGCCAACGGCGGCAGCTGCACGTCAACCAGCGTACTCATGCGCCCACCCGGCTCCAGATGACATCCGGCAACTGCCCCTCGCGCTGGCGCAGCAGCGCCTGCAGGGGTAGTTCACGGCTGCCCAGGCGCGCCTGGCCGCGCAGGCGGAACCAGTCGCTGTTGATCCCCACCCGCACATTGGCCATGGCCAACTGCGGCATGCGCAAACGGTTGACGAAATCGCCCCGGTTGATGAACCAGCGCCCACTGTCGCGCTCGGCCACCAGCGCCATGGCCTGCTGCAGCGACAGCCCCGGCACCTGCGCGGCAAGCACTTCGGCACTGGCAGTGTTGCCATTGATCCAGGTCAGCGCCGGCAGTACCGTGACGAATCGGCGCAGGCGTTGCAGGGCCTGGCCATCCATGCCCTTGAGCCGGGCCAGGGCATCGACGCTGCGCAGCATCGGACGCTTGGCCGGCAACGGCTCGGCGGCAACGGCTGGCGAGGTCGCACGGCCGCCTTGCAGGCCTTGACCGGCACTGCCGGGGGATACCGGCGGACGCTGTGGGTAGCTGTCGATCACCTGCCCGGCGATGGCCGTGGCCAGCCGCTCGCCGATGCCGATCAACGCGCACAGGCGCTGGAAGGTCGCCAGTGCCTCGCTGTCCACCTGGCCATCGACCACCAGGTTGCGCAGGTTGAACTTGCCCTGCTCATCCTCCAGCTGCCCATCGAAGCGCACGCTACCGGACGGCACATCGCGCATCGGTCGCGTCCAGGGTTGGCCGCCACGTACCAGCGGGTCGCGCAGGCGTTGTTCGAACAACACCCGACGGCTCAACTGCAGGCCGCCTTCCAGGGCCCATTGTCCCTGCAGCGCCATCTGGCGGTTCTCTATCTGCCGGGTCTGCAGCCCCTGGCGTTCGATCATGCCTGCGGCGATCACCGCCACCACCGCGGCAATCAACAGCGCACTGATCACGGCCATGCCTTCCTGGCGCGCCATGGCCGGTCACAACTGCCAGGAGCCGAGGTCGGCGTTCACCCCGTCGCCCCCGGCCTGGCCGTCGGCGCCCAGGGAAAACACATCGATCTCGCCGTTGGCGCCCGGATTCAGGTACTGGTAAGGGCGGCCCCAGGGGTCGTTGGGCAGGCGGTCGAGGTAGGCACGCCATTGGCCATCCTTGGCCTGTGCCGGCTTCTCCACCAACACCTTCAGGCCCTGGTTCTGGTTCGGGTAGGCGCCGTTGTCCAGGCGGTACAGCTTCAGTGCCTGCATCAGCCCGCCGATGTCCTGGCGCGCCGCCGTGGCGCGCGCCTGGTCGGGGCGGTCGAGCACCTTGGGCACCACCATCGCCGCGAGGATCCCGAGGATCACCACCACCACCATGATCTCGATCAGGGTGAAACCCTGCTGGCGCAAGCAGCGGGCGGGAAGGTTGCGACGGGCGATCTGCATCTCGGCATTCCTTGCGTGAGTTCGAATCGGGGGCCGATTGTGGCAAGGCGGTATGTCACGGATATTGAAAAAGCTCGGGAGTCGGCGTCGTCAAAGCGTCATCGGGCCGCTCTACAGTGCTGCTTTGCCTTGCGCGAAAGGTGTCCTGTGCGTGCCACCGAGGATGGTTTCACCCTGATCGAAGTGCTGGTGGCGTTGACCATCGTGGCGGTGGCCATGGCCGCCGCCGTGCGCGCCAGCGGCTTGATGACCCAGGGAAACGGGCTGTTGCGCGACAAGGCACTGGCCTTGCTCGCCGCCCAGGGACGCCTGGCCGAACTGCGCCTGGAAGGCAGCGCCAGGCCGGGCGTCAGGCAGTTCGAATGCGACCAGGGCCGCCTGCGCTTGCGCTGCGAGCAGCGCGTGTCGCGCTCGCGGCAAGGGCTGCTGGAGGTGTCGCTGCAGGTGTTCGACCGCCAGCATGAAGGGCCGGCGCTGGCGCGGTTGCAGACGTTGCTCGGGGGCGCCGAGGCTGCGCCCTCCACGTAAGAAGCGAGCGTGCCCGCTCCCCCGTGGCGTGTACCCTCAGAACGCGTAGCGCGTGGTCAGCATGAAGTTGCGTGGGTCACCGTAGTAACCGCCGTTGTAGAAGCCCAGGTTGTTGAAGTACTTCTTGTCGGTGAGGTTGTTGCCGTTGAGGGTCACCGACAACTGCTCGGTCACCTGGTACCGCGCCAGCGCATCGAGGGTCAGGTAGTTCGACTGGGTGTAGCGGATGGTCTCGCCCGCCGCCACCGGGCTGTCCAGGTCCTTCCAGATCTTGCTCTGCCAGTTGGCCGAGCCGCCCACGGTAAGCTTGTTCCACACCCCCGGCAGGCGGTAGGTGGTGGACAGGCGCAGCAGGTTCTCCGGCTCGATGGTGGAGATCTTGTCGCCCTCGCCATCGCGGGTGATACGGTGGGTGAAACCACCCTGCACATGCCAGTCCGGGGTCAGCTCGCCCGCCACTTCCAGCTCGAAGCCACGGGTCTTGGCGCCCTGGATCGCCCGGTAGATGCCACGGTTGGTGGCCGGGTCGGTGCGGTCGAGTTCAGCGAGGTTGTCCTGGCGAACCTCGAACAGCGCCAGGCTGGCGTTGAGACGCCCGTCGTAGAACTCGCCCTTCAGGCCCAGCTCATAGGCGTCGCCCTCCTCCGGCTCGATCATCTTGCCGTTGGCGTCCTGCTCGGTCTCGTGCGGCTTGAAGATGCTGGTGTAGCTGCCATACACCGACCAGCTGTCGTCCAGGTCATAGACCACGCCGGCATAGGGTACGACCACGCCGTTCTCTTCCAGGTCCTGGGTCTTGCTGCGCTGGCCGCTGGCGGTGTCCAGGCGGGTGCTGTCGAGCTGCCAGTTGGACAGGCGACCACCGAGGATCACCGACAGTTTGTCGGTGGGCTTGAAGCGGCCGGTCAGGTAGGCCGCGTCTTCCTGCACACGGGTATCGACCTTCGACAGCGGGCGCCCCCAGTCGGGTTCGCTGAACTCGCCGCGCCACTGGTAGATATTGGCGCCCCCGAACAGGAACGGCCAGTTGCTTTCATGGGCGCGCACGTCGCGGTGGGAAATACCCGCTACCAATTCGTGCTCACGCCCCAGCAACTGGAACGGGCCACTGGCGTACAGGTCGTAGGCGTTCTGGTCGGTCTGGTAGCGGTAGCGGCCCAGCCACACGCCCATGCCGCCTCCCGTGGCGGCATCGGGGTAGCCACTGGCCGCCGAACCCAGGCGCATCGGCGCATCGGTCTCGCTGCGAGTGGCCGAGGCCTTGAGCGTCCAGTCGTTGGCCAGGCGCTGCTCGAGGGTGACGAACAGGTTGTCGGCGGTGTTGTCCCAGGCACTCCACTTGGCCCCGGGGTTGAACGAGCGCGACATGCCAAAGCGGTTGCCCTGGCTGTCCAGCAAAGGTGTCGACGGCCCCCAGGACGAACCTTCCGGGCGGTTGCTCTGGCGGCTCAGGCCGACGCTGAGCAAGGTGTCATCGCTGAGGTCGGCCTCGACGATGCCGTACATCACCTGTTTCTTCTCGGACAGGTTGTCCATGAACGACTGGCCGTCCTCGTAGGCCGTGACCAGGCGCCCGCGCACATTGCCGTCCGGTGTCAGCGCGCCGCCGATGTCGAACTCGCCACGGTAGGTGTCCCAACTGCCGGCGCCGAGCGATACATAGCCGGACAACTCGCGGGTCGGCCGCTTGCGCACCAGATTGACGGTCGCCGACGGGCTGCCGAAGCCACTGAGCAGGCCCGTGGCGCCACGCAGCACCTCGACCCGGTCGTAAATCACCAGGTCGGTCTGGTCGATGCCATTGCCGAAGCGGAAGGCCGCCGGAATGCCATCGACCTGGAAGTTGTCGATATCGAAGCCACGGGCCTTGAAACTGGCGCGGTTGCTGTCGAGCTTGGTGACGGTGACACCAGGCGTCTTGCCCAGCACATCGCTGATGCTGGTGAGGCTCTGGTCATCCATCTGCTGGCGGGTGATGACCGTGACCGACTGCGGCGTCTGCCGTGGCGACAAGGCCATGCGCGTGGCGGTGCGGCTGGCGCCGGTGGTGTAGGACCCGCTGCCTTCGGTGGCCTCGCCCAGCGCGGTATCGGTGATGGCGGTGGCGCCCAGCTCCAGGGTGCCCTTGCCGCTGGCGGTTTCGGCCCAGGCCGGGCCGGCCGGCGCGGCGAGGCTTGCCGCGAGGATGGCCAGTGCCAGCGGATGGCGCTGGCGGACGGTGGTGGCGTTCCCTGCCCTTTGAACCGTGTTCAGAGAGTGCTGTCGTTGCACGCTTGTCGACCCCTAGTTGTTGTGTCTGCTTGATGCAGGTGGGGCTAATCACTGGCGATTGTTGTGGTTGTGCGCCCGTTCTGCGACGGCTGCGGCGCATCCTAGGGTTTTTACGAACTTTTTACAATTGCGAACATTTCGCATTAATTGGATCCAGGCAAAGAAATGTAACAGCCTGCCATTCGGCAACCCCGGCGAACGCGACTAGGCTCAATGGCATGTGATGCCGGGCCCCTCTGACGGTTTGCGCCGCCATGTCGGAATCACTGTTGCCATGCAACGTCGACAATCAAGGAGGGGCTTATGACGGCTCTGCACACATTCCTTTTCACGCCTTTTCTCGGCACCAGCACCTGGTTGTGGCTGGTCTTCATCACCATCGTCATCGCCTTGCTGGTCCTCGACCTCGGTGTGCTGCACCGCCAGGACCGCGAGATCGAGATGCGCGAAAGCCTGCTGCTGTATTCGGGCTACTTCAGCGTCGGCGTGCTGTTCGGTGTATGGGTCTGGTATGAGCTCGGAGCGCAGCCGGCGCTGGAGTTCTACACCGGTTTCCTGGTCGAGCAGTCGTTGTCGATGGACAACGTGTTCGTCATGGCGATGATCTTCAGCTTCTTCGCCATCCCCCGCCGCTATCAGCACCGCGTGCTGTTCTGGGGCATCCTCGGGGTGGTGGTGCTACGGGCAATCATGATCGGCGTGGGCGCCGCGCTGGTGCAGCACTTCGCCTGGGTGCTGTATATCTTCGGCGCCTTCCTGCTGTTCACCGGGGTGAAGATGGCCCTGTCCAAGGATGACGCCCACCCGGACCTGGCCAACAACCCGGTGCTGCGCTTCGTGCGTCGGCACATGCGGGTAACCGACCAGCTGCATGGCCGGCACTTCTTCGTCCATCTCACGCCGCCCGGAACCGACCGCGCCATCCGCTATGCCACGCCGCTGTTCCTGGCCCTGGTGCTGATCGAGCTGGCCGACCTGGTGTTCGCCGTCGACAGCGTGCCGGCGATCTTCGCCATCACCCAGGACCCGTTCATCGTCTACACCTCGAACATCTTCGCCATCCTCGGCCTGCGCTCGCTGTACTTCGCCCTGGCGGCGCTGATGCACCGCTTTGTCTACCTCAAGTACGCGCTGGCGTTGGTGCTGATCTTCATCGGTTGCAAGATCTTCTGGCACGGGCTGGTGGGCAAGGTACCAGCCGGGATTTCGCTGGGGGTCACGTTCGGGCTGTTGTTCGGCGGCGTGCTGCTGTCGTTGCTGCGCACGCGCAATCAGCAGCAACCGGCCGCCCCGCAACCAGCGCAGGACGAACCACTGCCCACAGAAAACAAGCCGACCGCCATGGCCGCCGACAACATTGCCGAGAAGAAAGGCCCGCACCTGC
Organism: Pseudomonas sp. 2848; assembly: GCF_003253945.1. Lineage (NCBI taxonomy): Bacteria > Pseudomonadati > Pseudomonadota > Gammaproteobacteria > Pseudomonadales > Pseudomonadaceae > Pseudomonas > Pseudomonas sp. 2848. Next base: position 269,571 of record NZ_QKZD01000004.1, on the reverse strand, counting down.
GGGTCTGATCAGGGTGCGAGCCCCTCGACGATGATCACCTGCGCCATCGCCGCGCCCTGGCGATGGCGGCAGGCCTCCTGGTACAGGTCCGAGCGATAGCAGGCCACGGCCTGCTCATAGGAATCGAACTCGATCACCACGCTGCGCTGCGGCGTCGCCCGCCCCTCCAGCGCCTCGCTGCGCCCGCCCCGGGCCAGGAAGCGCCCGCCAAAGGCGACGAACGCCGCCGGGGCGCGCTGGGTGTATTGCAGGTATTGCTCGGGGTCGGTGACGTCCACATGGGCGATCCAGTAGGCCTTCATTCGTCGCGCTCCTGTTGCATGGTCATTACCGTATTATGGTATACCATAAAACTTTCCTGACCAGTATGAGCGTGCAACATGGCCTTCAACAACATCGAAGAACTCCTCGACGACTACCGCCAGGGCCGGATGGTCCTGCTGGTGGACGACGAGGACCGGGAAAACGAAGGCGACCTGCTGATCGCCGCCGAGCGCTGCGACGCCCAGGCCATCAACTTCATGGCCCGCGAGGCGCGTGGCCTGATCTGCCTGACCCTCACCGATGAGCACTGCCAGCGCCTGGGCCTGGAGCAGATGGTGCCAAGCAACGCCAGCGTGTTCGGTACCGCTTTCACCGTCTCGATCGAAGCCGCCAGCGGTGTGACCACCGGCATTTCCGCCGCCGACCGGGCACGCACGGTGGCCGCGGCCATGGCCGCCGACGCCCGCCCCGAAGACCTGGTACAGCCCGGCCACATCTTCCCCTTGCGTGCCCGCGAAGGCGGCGTGCTGACCCGCGCCGGGCACACCGAGGCCGGTTGCGACCTGGCCCGCCTGGCAGGCTTCAGCCCGGCATCGGTGATCGTCGAGGTGCTCAATGACGACGGCAGCATGGCCCGCCGGCCCGACCTGGAAGTGTTCGCCGCCCGGCATGGCATCAAGATCGGCACCATCGCCGACCTGATCCACTACCGGCTGAGCACCGAGCAGACCATCAAGCGCATCGGTGAACGCGCATTGCCCACGGTGCACGGCAACTTCCGCCTGGTCACCTACGAAGACCGCATCGAAGGCGGCGTGCACATGGCCATGGTCATGGGCGAGATCCGCCGCGAGCAGCCCACCCTGGTGCGCGTGCATGTGATCGACCCGCTGCGCGACCTGGTTGGCGCCGAGTACGCAGGCCCGGCCAACTGGACGCTGTGGGCGGCGCTGCAGAAGGTCGCCGAGGAAGGTGCCGGGGTGGTGGTGATCCTGGCCAACCATGAATCCTCCCAGGCCCTGCTCGAACGCGTGCCGCAACTGACTCAGCCGGCCCGGCCCTACCAGCGTGGCCAGTCGAAGGTCTACTCGGAGGTCGGCACCGGCGCGCAGATTCTCCAGGACCTGGGCGTGGGCAAGCTGCGCCACCTGGGGCCGCCACTCAAGTACGCCGGGCTGGCCGGGTACGAGCTGGAGGTGGTGCAGAGCATTCCGTTCGAGGGCAATTGATTTCACGGGGCTGCAAGCACTGCCTGTCAGCTGGCTCCCACAGGGACCTCGCAATTCCTGAGACCCGCGCCGTATCTGTGGGAGCCGGCTTGCCGGCGATGGGCCGCAAAGCGGCCCTGTCGCCACGCGGAGTGATGGCCGGTCAGCACCGACCTCTTGCGAAAAGTTTGGAATACCATAATATGACATTCCGTAGACCTTGATTCTGCCGGCCGCACCTACACTGACATGACGGCCACGCTCCACCCGTTTGACGCTGCTCCCCGAACATGATTGGCGGGCGACAGAAGCCCGCCTCGAATAACAAAAGCAACGAGGGCGTAACCATGCTGTTGAGCAAACGAGTAACCGCAGTGCTGTCCGCCAGCCTGCTGACCCTGGCCTGCCAGGCCACCCAGGCGGCCGACAGCCTGAACTTCGTCAGCTGGGGCGGGACCACCCAGGATGCGCAGAAGGCCGCATGGGCCGAACCCTTCAGCAAGGCGTCCGGCATCAAGGTGGTGCAGGACGGCCCCACCGACTACGGCAAGCTCAAGGCCATGGTCGAAAGCGGCAACGTGCAGTGGGACGTGGTCGATGTCGAAGCCGACTTCGCCCTGCGCGCCGCCAGCGAAGGCCTGCTCGAACCCCTCGATTTCAAGCAGATCCAGCGCGACAAGATCGACCCGCGCTTCGTCTCCGACCATGGCGTCGGCTCGTTCTTCTTCTCCTTCGTGCTCGGCTACAACGAGGGCAAGCTCGGCGCCAACAAACCGGTGGACTGGTCCGCCCTGTTCGACACCAAGACCTACCCCGGCAAGCGCGCCCTGTACAAGTGGCCCAGCCCCGGCGTGCTCGAACTGGCCCTGCTGGCCGACGGCGTGGCGCCAGACAAGCTCTACCCGCTGGACCTGGACCGCGCCTTCAAGAAGCTCGACACCATCAAGAAAGACATCGTCTGGTGGGGCGGCGGCGCCCAGTCGCAGCAACTGCTGGCCTCGGGTGAAGCCTCGCTCGGACAGTTCTGGAACGGCCGCGTGTATGCCTTGCAGCAGGACGGCGCGCCGGTCGGCGTGAGCTGGAAGCAGAACCTGGTCATGGCCGATTTCCTGGTCATCCCCAAAGGCGCGAAGAACAAGGACGCAGCCATGAAGTTCCTGGCCAACGCCAGCAGCGCCGAAGGCCAGGCCGAGTTCGCCAACAAGACCGCCTACGCCCCGGTCAACGTCGACAGCGTGGCCAAGCTCGACAAAGACCTGGCGCCGAACCTGCCGACTGCCTACGCCCAGGACCAGGTGACCCTGGACTTCGCCTACTGGGCGAAGAACGGCCAGGCCATCGCCGCCCGCTGGAATGAGTGGCTGGTCAAATGAAAGTCGCCATCAATGCCCTGCACAACGCGCAAGGTGCCCCCAGCGGCACCGGCGCGCCCGGGGCGGCCGAGCGTCGCCCGCCCATCAGCCAACGCTGGCGCGGCAGCCGCAACCTGCTGCCGGCGCTGCTGTTCCTCGGCCTGTTCTTCTTCGCCCCGCTGGTCGGCCTGCTGCTGCGCGGGGTGCTGGAGCCCGAGCCGGGCCTTGGCAACTATGCGCAGCTGTTCGCCAACTCGGCCTATGCCCGGGTGCTGTTCAACACCTTCTCGGTGGCCGGCCTGGTCACCCTGATCAGCGTGCTGCTGGGCTTCCCGCTGGCCTGGGCGATCACCCTGGTGCCCAAGGGCTGGGGCCGCTGGCTGCTGAACATCGTGCTGCTGTCGATGTGGACCAGCCTGCTGGCGCGCACCTACTCATGGCTGGTGCTGCTGCAGAGCTCGGGGGTGATCAACAAGGTGTTGATGGCGCTGGGCATCATCGATGCGCCGCTGGAGATGGTGCACAACCTCACTGGCGTGGTGATCGGCATGAGCTACATCATGATCCCGTTCATCGTCCTGCCGTTGCAGGCGACCATGCACGCCATCGACCCGATGGTGCTGCAGGCAGGCTCGATCTGCGGCGCCAGCCCCTGGACCAACTTCTGGAAGGTGTTCCTGCCGCTGTGCCGCTCGGGGCTGTTCTCCGGCGCGCTGATGGTGTTCGTGATGTCGCTCGGTTACTACGTTACCCCGGCCCTGCTCGGCGGCGCGCAGAACATGATGCTGCCCGAATTCATCATCCAGCAGGTTCAGTCGTTCCTCAACTGGGGCCTGGCCAGCGCCGCCGCCGCGCTGCTGGTGGTGATCACCCTGGTGCTCTTCTACCTATACCTGAAGCTGCAGCCGGAGTCCCCGGTCGGCAACGCGAGGTAAACCGCCATGCTGCTTTCCCCCAATGCCATGGGTCGCCCACTGCGCACCGGGCTGTACCTGACCACCGGGCTGATCGCCGCCTTCCTGCTGCTGCCGGTGGTGTTCATCATCCTGCTGTCGTTCGGCTCGTCACAGTGGCTGGTGTTCCCGCCACCAGGCTGGACCTTGAAGTGGTACGCGCAGTTCTTCGCCAACCCCGAGTGGATGGACGCGGCGCTGGCCAGCCTCAAGGTGGCGCTGCTCACCACCTCCGCCGCCGTGGCGCTCGGCCTGCCCACTGCCTTTGCCCTGGTGCGCGGTCGCTTCCCGGGCCGCGAGCTGCTGTACGGGCTGTTCACCATGCCGATGATCGTGCCCCTGGTGATCATCGCCGTGGCGGTGTACGCGCTGTTCCTCAAGCTGGGCTACACCGGCACCTTGTTCGCCTTTGTGGTGAGCCACGTGATCGTCGCCCTGCCCTTCACCATCATCTCGATCATCAACTCGCTCAAGCTGTTCGACCAATCCATCGAGGACGCTGCGGTGATCTGCGGCGCCTCGCGCCTGCAGGCGATCGTCAAGGTGACCTTCCCGGCGATCCGCCCGGGGATGATCGCCGGCGGCTTGTTCGCCTTCCTGGTGTCGTGGGACGAGGTGGTGCTGAGCGTGATGATGGCCAGCCCCGACCTGCAGACCCTGCCGGTGAAGATGTGGACCACCCTGCGCCAGGACCTGAGCCCGGTGATCGCGGTGGCCTCGACGCTGCTGATCGGCCTGTCCCTGCTTGTGATGTTCATTGCCGCCGCCCTGCGCCGGCGCGCCGAAAACGCCTGACTGCCTGGAGACAATGACAATGAGTGCAGTGATCAAAGACGATACGCGCAACCAGACCCTGGTCAGCCTGCGCGGCCTGAACAAGCACTACGGCGACTTCACCGCCGTGGACAACCTCGACCTTGAGATCCAGGACGGCGAGTTCCTCACCTTCCTCGGCTCCAGCGGCTCGGGCAAGTCCACGACCCTGTCGATGCTGGCCGGCTTCGAAACGCCCAGCAGCGGCGAGATCCTGGTCGACGGCCAGTCGCTGGTCAACGTGCCGCCGCACAAGCGCGACATCGGCATGGTGTTCCAGCGCTACTCGCTGTTCCCGCACCTGAACGTGCGCGACAACATCGGCTTCCCCCTGGCCATCCGCAAGCTCGGCGCCGACGAGACCCGCAAGCGCGTGGAGGCGATGCTCAAGCTGGTGCGCCTGGAACCCTTCGCCCACCGCAAGCCCTCGCAGATGTCCGGTGGCCAGCAGCAGCGCGTGGCGATCGCCCGGGCGCTGGTGTACGAGCCGCGCATCCTGCTGATGGACGAGCCGCTCGGCGCACTGGACAAGAAGCTGCGCGAAGACCTGCAGGACGAACTGCGCCAGCTGCACCGGCGCCTGGGCATCACCATCGTCTACGTGACCCACGACCAGGAGGAGGCGATGCGCCTGTCCCAGCGCATCGCCATCTTCAGCCATGGCCGCATCGTCGGCCTGGGCACCGGCTACGACCTCTACCAGAACCCGCCGAATGCCTTCGTCGCCTCGTTCCTGGGCAACTCCAACTTCCTGCGCTTCACTGCCAGCGGCAATGGCGGCGGGCACTTCGAGGGCCAGCCGGTGGCGGTACGCCTGACCCCGGGCCTGGCCAACGCCCAGGAAGCGTTGATCATGGTGCGCCCGGAGAAGGCCCAAGCGCTGACCGTCGAGCAGGCCGCGCGCGAACCCTTGCCGGCAGGCTGGAACGAAGTCAGCGCCACGGTCGCCGAGTTGCTGTTCCTCGGCGAAAGCCAGACCTGCCACGTGGTCACCCAGGGCGGTACGGCGCTGACGGTCAAGGCGCTGTCCGCCGCGGGCATGCCCATGCAGCCGGGCGACCAGGTCAGGGTGCGCTGGGCCGTGGCGGATGCGTGCGTCTACACCGACTGGGCCGAGAGCGACCTGAGCAAGGGCGCCGGGGCGCATTGAGCCAACCAGGGGCCGTAGCGCGGCCCCTCACAGCAACAGGTTGCCCCGCTCCTCCTCGGTCAATTGCGCCTTGGCCCGCTCATCCAGCGCCCCCGCGCCCAGTACCTGCACTGGGCTCTGGCGGTTGTACTGCGGATTAAGGCTCGCCCCGTCCTGCCCCGGCACCAGCCGCTCGCCACCGAAGCCCAGCACCTGCACGGTGATCACCGATGGCTGGCGCTGACGCGACGCGGCCTGTTGCTGGCGGCCCGCCTCCTCGGCCGCCTGGCTCGCCGACGACGCCGCGGCGCTGGCCGAAGCGATCGCCCCGGTATTCACCGCGGCCACCTCCGGCATGCCCTTGGCATCGCCCTGCACCTGGATGTTGGCAGCGTTGACCACCTGCAGCGCGGCGATGTTGACGTTGCCCGACACGCGGATCCCCGCCTCGCCGGCATCGATGGTGCCCAACGGTGCGATCAGGTCGATATCCCCCGGCGCCACCTCGGCAATCGGGTTGAGCGTGGCAATGCCAGCACCGGTGCTCGGCACGCTCGGCGCCAGGCCGACGTTACCCCACAGGTCGTAGGTGCGCTTGGGCGGCGTGTACACCACGGTGGTCTTCGAGCCGCGGCCGGCGTTGATGTCGCCCTGGGCCGACCAGCCGAGGATCGAGCCGCCGAAGGTGGTCATGATCCGGCTCTGGCCGAGCAGGATGCTGCCCTGGGAGTACAGCTGGATGTCACCGCTGCCCTGGGTGATCACCCCGGCGGTGGACGGCGGCGCTTCGCCCTCGATGCCGAACACCTGCTGGCCACCTGGGGTCAGCACCTGGATGCCGCCGCCGAAATCGGTGTGGATGCCCGCGCCGCCGTAGACGGTGGCGCTGCCGTCGTAGCGGATCGGATTGCCGGCCACGTCCTTGTCGGGGAACAACGCGGCGATCGCCTGGCGACCGCGCAGGTAGCTGCCGGTACGCGGGCCGTTGACGTCGTTGTACTCGCGTCCGCCTTCACGCAGCTCGCTGAAGTAGACCTGGCGGGCGAAGATGCGCTGCTGCTCGGCGGGCAAGGCGGCAAAGTAGGCGCGGCTGTCGGCGCTGTCGCCGCTGAAGCCGAAGCGTTCGCGCAGCCAGGCCTGCAGCTCCAGGTCATAGCGCTTGAACACGTTGTCCGCCTGGCCGCTGTCGGCGGGCTGCTCCGCACCGAGGTAGCGCTCGAGCAGACGCTGGTAGTCCGGGCCGGCCTTGCCGGCGCCGACGACGATGGCGATAGCCGCGCCATCGTTGCCGCCACCACTGCCATCGACCCGGCCGATACTGTTGATCGCCGCCTCCTGGTAAGCCGAGCCCACGCCCTGGCCGGACTGGAACAGGTTGCGCCCGGCGACCACCTCCAGCTGGCCGGGCCCGGCAACATTGAAGGTGCTTAGGCGAATGTCGCGCCCGGCGCTGATCAGCGAGACATCCAGGGCATCGCCATGGATGACCAGGTTGCCCGAGGAATAGACGTTGCCCTGGTCCCCCGCCACCATGCCCGGCGCGCCGAAGCGCTCGACGCCCAGCGCCTTGCCGGCGTTGACGATGTCGCGCCCGGCCATCACCCGCACCGGCCCCGCGCCCTGGTACAGCTTGAGCCCGGTCTGCTGGTACTCGATGATCTCGCCGGTGTTCAAGCCGACGATATCCCCGGCCAGGGCATAGAAGCGCGCGGGTGTCTGCGGCCGCGACCCGGCCTTGTAGGTGTTCAGGCCATAGGTGAACAGCGGCGACGCATCCAGGCTCGCGGCGATATCCGCGCTCAGGTTGCTGGCCTGGTACACGTACGAGAAGTCCTGGCCAAGCATTGCCGGCCGTTGCGGCGTGGCGATGGCCGAGGTGTCGGTGCCCGCCTGGCTGATCACATAGCCGCCGGCGTAGATCGACTCACCGGCGATCAGTTGCAAAGCGCTGCGCGCCGAAGGTGCGGTCATCAACGAATAGGCGGAGGTGGCGATGCCACGCTCGCTGGCCGAACTGCCGTAGTACAGGCTGCCGTTGGCCGCCGTCACCCGCAGCGCCGTCGGGTAGAACAGGCGGCCACCGTAGAGCGGCAGGTTACGGCCCGGACGCAGCTCATCGAAGCTCACCGGCGTGACATTGCCGCCCAGGGCGAGCATGTCCACGGCGGTGGTCTCGCGCCACAACGAGAACCAGCTGTTGCCCTGCCCGGCATAGCGCACACCGTTGTCGCCGAGGAAGCCGGTCATGTTGAACTGCGGCACCCGGCCCGGGTCACCGACACCCTGCACGACCAGGTCGCCGCGGCTGTCCAGGCGCACCGCGGCATCACCAGGCATGAGCGTCAGCCCCCCCAGCGCCGCGGCCTTGGTCGAGGTATAGGGGTCGTAGGCGCGCGACTCGCTGCTGTCATTGAAGGCGAAGCTGCTGCCATACACCTGCCTGACCACCCCGACGCTGCCCGCCTGGACATTCAGCGCACCCCGCAGGTTGACCAGCGTGCCGCCCAGGTCGGGGGTGACCCGCGCCATCTCCAGTGCCGCGGACGCCGGGTTGATGCCACCGGCCACCCGCAGGTTCAGGTCGCCGCCGCCGGTCTGCACCAGGCGACCATCCTCGACGATCCGGCCGCTGCCGCCGACCACCAGGTTCAGGCCCTGGCTGCGCTCGGCCTCGACGCCTGCGGTGTTGCTGGCCTGCAACAGGCCGGCCGAGCCACCCACGCCGACGTCCAGGTTGCCACCCCCCAGGGTGCCGATGCCGGTGAAGCCCACCAGCCAAGGTTCTGCCACCAAGGCCTGGGGCTGCTGGGCGAAGGTGCCGAAGTTGACCCACCACGCCGCCGGGGTATCGGCACTGGTCTGGCCCTGGCGCCACAGCCAGTTGCCCAGCGCGGCCGATGCCACTTGCGGCCTGGAGAGGGCGCCGCCGGTCTTGCTCGCCACCAGGTTGCCGGCAAGATCGCCCCCGGCCGTGATCCGCAGGTTGCCGCCCTGCTCCGGATACCAGGCGCGGTACAGGCTTTCGGTCAGCGCCTCATAGGGCGCGCCGGCGCTGCCGAGCACGCTGCCGTCGGCCAGCCGGCCACGGGCGAGCTGGTGCGGATCGACGCCGTCGCGCCACAGCGACGGCGCCTGGGTGCCGGCGGTGTAGACGCCGAACAGCGAGTCCATGCGCCAGTCGCCGGCACTGAGCAGGTCAAGGTCGCCGGTACCGGTGCGCAACACGCTGAACATCAGGGTGTGCGGCGTGACCTCGATACGCTCGGGCTCGGTCGGCGCGTCGATCTCCACGCACCAGCCGGGGATCGAGCACAACTCCATGTCGGCGTCGGCCACCGGGGTGCCGGGCTCCATGCCATAGGTGTTGTCCGGCCCCCAGACCCAGAGCTTCTTGCCCCCCAGCGTCTGGTCCACGCACCAGCCGGCGATGTCGCACAACACCAGGTCCTCGGGCGCCACCGGCGTGCCCGGCTCTATGCCGTAGGTGTTGTCGGGGCCCCACACCTTGATGGTCTTCACCGCCGGCTCGCACCAACCGGCGATGTCGCACAACGCCAGGTCCTCGGGGGCTACCGGGGTACCGGGCTCCATGCCGTAGGTGTTGTCCGGCCCCCAGACCATGCCGGTGCCGCCAGCCCCGCCACCGCTGCGCTTCTGCTGCGCGATGTAGTGCAGGTCGGCCAGGCGCAGCACGCCGGCATCGGTGTCGGCGCGGGTGATGCGGCTGTCGGCGGCGTCCAGGTCGGCGCCGGCCACCAGGCGCATCGACCACGACTGCGAGCCTGCCGGCAGCATCTGCGCCAGCGCCCAGTTGCGCCCCTGCTGGCCATTGCTTGCGGGGCGCAGCTCGATCAGGTCGACGCCTGCGGCGAGCTTGACATCGGTGCCCGCCGGCAGCCGCGAGCCAACGGCCAGGGTGAGCGCGCTGCCTTGGGTAAGGCCGCCACTGGGCAGGGCGATGCCCTTGCTCCAGATACCGCCCTGCACAGCCACGCTGACCGGCAGGCGGCTGCCGGCGTCCAGGCGCGTGCCCAAGGCCAGGGTGACCGCCTCGCGCAGCAGCGTGCCGGCGGCGTACAACAGGTTGCCGCCAGCGTCGCGTACCGCGGCCTCGAGTACCGTGCCCGCGGGCAGGGTCAGCGGTGTGGACAGGCTCATGGCGCTGGGCAGCCGCAGGTTGGCCGGCAAGGTGGTGGCGGCGAACGGCAGGTCGAAGTTGAGCAGGCTGCCTTCGGGGAACTGCGTGCCCTCGGCCAGCTCGACGCCGCTGCGCGGGATCACCAGGTCGCTGTCGAACGGCTGCTTGCCGGGCAGCAGCAACCAGCCCTTGCCGTCCATGCGCGCTTCGTCGCTGGCCAGGTCCAGCGGCATGAAGCCGTCACTGATGCTGCCATACACCTCCAGGTTGCCGCCGGCGCGCAGCACCAGGTTGCCCACCTCGCCCGAACCGTGGACAGCAGTCTTCGGCGTCAGCGGGTTGAGGCTGGCGTAGCGGTGGCCAGACAGGTCCAGATCACCCTGCACCACCAGGTCGGTGCCGGCATCGACCGTGGCGATCTCCACGCCCGGGCGCAGGTGCAGGGCCTGGGCGTAGCGGGCGTTGTTCAGCCCGGCCAGGCGCACGTCGAGCAGGTCACGGTTGCGCAGCAGGTTGTCGATGAACAGCACACTCTGGTCGTGCTTGCGGGTCAAGTAGTCCTGGTCGATGACCTGGATCGGCCGGCCACTGGCCGAAGTGCCGCCCGGCGCCGCGTCGGTGTAGCGCTGGTTGCCGACCACGGCGATGGAGCGCGCGCCGAGAATGTCCACTGGGCCACGCACGTCGATGGCGATATCGCCCGCCGTATCGCTGCCCAGGCGCGGGGCGATCAGCTCCAGGGTGCCGCGCTGGCGGCCATCGCCCTGCCCGGAGGCGGTACCGTGGCGCAGGTCGATGCGTGCGCCGCTGGCCAAGGTCAACTGGCCCTGGCCACTGCTGAGCTCGACCACGGCGCGGTTGGGCGCATCGATGATCGCGCCATAGCTGTCGACCCGCAGCACACTGCCATGGGCGTCAAGCAAGGCCCCGGCGCCCAGGGTCAGGCCTCGATTGGCGGCCAGGCGGATGCTGCCAACCTGCTCGCCGCTGGCATCGACATGGCCGTTGACCGTGAGCTGCCCGTTGTCCAGCGACAGGTTGATCTGCTGGGCCTTGAGCTCATCGCCGATCACCAGGTCACCCTGCTTGATCTGGAAGCTGCGCGCACCGAACACCTGGTCGCGGTTCAGGCGCTGGTTGAGGCCGGCAAAGTCGTCCAGTTGCCGGGCGCGGATATCGACCACCCCGCCCGCGTACGGGACCTGCGTGCCGGTGGCGTCGTAACGGCCACTGGCCGCGCCGAGGATCTGGCCGAGCAGTTCGATGCGCCCACCCTGCTCGCCCAGGGCAATGGCCGTCAGCCGCCCGGCGCGGTTGCCGCGGGCACTGAGGTCGATCAGCGCGCCAGCGGCCTGGTGAATGTCGCCGAACTGGCTGCCCAGCACCAGCTCGCCGCCCCAGCTGTACTGGGTGACGTCGTTGAGGGTCAAGGTACGCCCGGCCAGGTCCAGCCGTGCGGCGTCACCCAGGCGCAGGTCGTCCAGCGCCTGCAGGGTCAGGCGGCCGCTGGGCAGGCTGAAGGTGCCATCGACCAGCAGTTGCCGCGCCTTCAGGCTCAGCTCGGCGCCCAGGGCCTGACGACCGCTGGCCAGGGTGCCACCGCCGCCCTGCACGCGCAGGGTGCCACCGGCCTCGATACGATTGAGCGAGCCGGCGCTGCCGGTCCACAGCGGTGTGTCCACCAGCAGGTCACCGCCGCTGTAGGCGAAGCTGCCGTCGGCCTGGTAGTCACCACGGCGGTGGTGGACCAGCAGGCTGCCCTTGTGGTTGGCGCTCACCTGGTGGCTGGCGTGCAGTTCCACGCGGCTGAAGCCCAGGGTCTGGCGCGCCATGTCGGCGCTGCCATCGGGCTGGCTGTTGGCGCCGTAACCGAATTCCAGGTCCTTGACACGGATCGCCAGCAGGCCATCGCCACTGCCGGCCCCGCCTGCGATCGGCGCGCCCGCGGCGTTGCGCGCACCGCTCCAGATCAGCCGTTCGGTGCGAATGGTCGCCTGGTCGCCGGCCTGGCCATGGCCATAAATGGCCGGCACGCCGAGCACCAGCGCCTGCAGGCGGTTCTTGCCGGTGACCGGGTCGTAGGTGTCGAGCGCCGTGGTGCCGAAGAAGTTCAGCGAGTCGGACGCCGCCAGGGTCAGGGTCTCCAGTGCCGGCACAGCCTCGGCCGGGCTGCCCTGCAGCAGACGGTCGAGCACTTGCTGGTTGAGGGTCAGGCCCTGGCCCAGCACGCCGTCCGCCAGGGCGCGAGCCAGCGCGTCGGCGCTGCCGACGTTGATCCGCCCGACCGCCAGGCCCAGGTGCCGGGTCCCGAAGGCCACCCCGTCATCGAGACTGAAGGTCTTGTCGGTGGCGGCGAACAACGAGCCTTCCGAGTACAGCCGGGTGGTGCCCTGGCAACCGCCGGCGCTGCAACCGCCAATGAGGATGGAGCCCGGCGACCAGCTGCTGGTGAACTGCGACGACACCACATCCAGCCGGCCGTTGGACACCGCCAGCAAGGCACGGCCGTTGCTGTTGATGAAGTAGCCGTCATCGGCATCGAAAGGCACCGCGCCTCGGCCAAGGGTGACGATCCCGGCCCCCTGCTCGACGACGATGCTGCCACGCGGGTCGTTGTTGGTCAGGAACACTTCACCGGCCTGCAGCACCGCCCCCGAACGCAGCCAGATATCGCTGGTGCCTTCGAGGAAGGTCATCTGGTTGCCGCCCTGGCCGTAGAGTACGTTGGCGCGGCCGCCCAAGGTCAGCCGGGGTGCCTGCAAGGCATTGAGCTCGCGGGCCGACAGCACCGCGATGTTCTCGCCGCTGGCCTGGCCGGCGCCACCATCGGCCACCACCTCAAGGCCGCGGGCGCCGAACACTGCCGCGCTGCCGGCATGACCGCCTTCGGCGGCGGCGAAGTTCACCCGGCCGGCGACGCGCAAGGTACTGGCGGCCTCGTTGTTGCCCTGCACCCGCAGGTTCAGCCACTTGCCATCGGCCTCGATCGCCGCGCGCGGCACGCCCTTGGCCGAGGCATCGGCACGGGCGAAGGCGGCGTAGGACGTTTCGTTGTACTGCGAATAGCGCCGCAACACGTCGCCCGAGGTCAGGATCACCTGGCTCGACAGCGGCTGGCGGATACCGGTGTTGGCCACCGACAGGCTGCCCGTGGTAGTCCAGGAGCCGTTGCGCATCGCCAGGCTGGCAGCGCTGCCCCCGGCCATGGCCAGGCCATTGAGCTCGACCCTGAACGCCCCCGGCAGCAGCGCAAAGCTGGCCGGCAGCAAGGTGTAGGTACCCGCCGCCAGGCCAGGAACGCTGCCATCCAGGGTGATCTGCTGGCCGATCCCCGGCGCCGTCACGCCGGCCTCGCCGGTCACCGGCGCGTAAGGGCCGGTGAAGCTCGGCACAATGGCGTAGACCGGGTTGCTGCCCAGCGTGGGCAGGACCAGGCGGCCCTCGCCATCGAGTTGCATCAGCGGATGGTAGCGGGCGTCGGTGGAGCCGCCACGCCCGGAGACGAAGCCGGCGCCGGTCAGCGTGCCGCCTCCGGACAGGTCGATCAGCGCGTCCTGGCGGATGTCGATGGACTTGCCGTTGAGCGATACCCCATACAGGCTGTCGCCCGCCGCGCCCAGCAGCTTCACCGCCAGGCCTGCGAACAGGTAGCTCAGGCCATCCACCGTCCCGCCGTAGGGCATGACCAGCCCTGCCGCGCTGACCGAGGTGATGCTGCCCGGCAGCAGGGTGACGGACTTGGTGCCCCCCGTTTCCTGCCCCAGCGACAGCCCGCCGAGGGGCGCGCGCAGCACACCGCCCTGCTCGACCTTGCCGGCGACCAGCGCCAGCCGGCCGAACACCGAGAACGGCTGGTCGGGCGTGCCTTGCCCAGCCCTGCCGATGCGCAAGGTGGCGTCGCTGGCCGTCTCGATCTGGCCGAAGGCGCCGGTGGTCGGGTAGATCTGCGCGGCGAGCAGCTCCAGGTCGGCATTGCTGCGCAGCAGGGTCCTGTCGGTGCCCTCGCCAACCTTGCCCAGCACCCGCAGGTCGCCCTGGCTGCGCAGGCTACCCAAGGCAAAACCTCGGCGGTCGAAGTCCAATGAACCACCGGCGGCCAGCGCCAGGCTGCCATGGGCGCCCAAGGTCATGGCATCGCGCAGGTCCAGAAGGTGGGCGTCGACCTGCAACAGCGCCGCGCTGTCTTGCATCGACAGCCCGCCCTTGAGGGTCGGCCGGGTCGCCTGGTCGGCGCTGCGATGGTTGCTGCCGGCAAGCCGCACATAGGGCGCCTGCAAGTGCACACGGGCATCGCCGGCACTGCTCTGGGCCAGCACCAGCGAGCCGGTGTACAGCTGCAGGCTACGGGCCATGCGCAGGTCCAGGTCACCCTCGAAGGCCACTACACCATCGCTGAGCAGCGACAAGCTGTCGAAGCCCCCCGCAGCAACCTGAGCAACGTCGAGCCGCCCCTGGCCATAGCGCAGCGGCCCTTGCTCGGCATTGGCCGCGCCTTGGCCGAGCACCAGCTCGCGTGGCGCCTTGACGGCGTCGACCAGGCTACCGTTGAGGTAGAGACCGCTATCCAGCGCCACCTCCAGGCTGCCGCCTGCGGCGCCAAGACCACCGGAAGCGGCGCTGAAGCTGCCGTTCAGGCGCAGCCCGTGGCTCGACGCCAGGCTGATGCGCCCGCCGTTGCTGGCCATGGCCAGCGGCCCTTGGCCACGGATATCCAGCGTGGCCTGGGCACCATCGGCGCGCAGGCGAGCGCCCTCGGCCATGTCCAGGAACAGGTAGGCGCCGTTGCTGGTGCCCTGGTCATGGTCGATCTGCCCGCCGATCACGATGCTGCCGCCATCGTCGACCCGACCATAACGGCGACCTTGCGCATCCAGCGCGGTGAACGCCCGCCCGGACACATCGATCAGGGCCTGGTCACCCAGGCGGATCGAGCGCTGGTGCGCCCCTTCCGTCACGCCGGAGTCCATGGTCGGCAACCATTGCTGCAGCAGGCTGACACTGCCGCCCCAGGCATTGAGGGTACCGTTCAGGTTCAACTGCGCGGTGCTGGTCAGGCTGATGGACTGCAAGGGGTCGACGCTGATCGTCGCGCCGCGCCCGACCTCGAGCACCGCCGCTTCACGGCTCGCCTGGTCGAAGCGGCTATCACCCGCCGCCAGGGCCAGGCTCGCGCCAGCGCGCGGCTCCAGCTTGCCGGCCACCGCGTTCTGTGCCAACAGCGGCGCCAACACGATCAGCGCCGGATCGCCGAGCGGCCGGCTGGCGTCGAGTTGCTCCACCGGCCGGGTGACGTCGATACGGCTGCCAGCGGCCACACTCAGGCCATGGTTGCCGGTGATGGCGTAATGAGCGAAACCACGGTTGAAGAAATCCTCGGCCAAGTGCACGCCGGTCTCGCCCTGCCCGCTGCCCCCCACACTCACCCGCTCGGCGGCCAGGGTCAGGGTGCCTGCGCCACTGCTGCCGTAGCCGCGCAGCTCGCCATCGAGGCGCATGCGCCCGGTGCCGCTGTTGTCCAGCGCGCTACTCTGCAAGGTCAGGTTGCCGCCACTGCCACCGAGCAGGCGGTTGCCCTCGCGGCGTACCACACCGCCGGATACGTCCAGCACGCTGCCGTTGTCCAGCAGCACATCGCCGCTGCTACGCAGGCTCAGGCTGCCACCGTTGCGCCAGGCGCGCTCACCCGGGTCGGTGCCCTCGCTGCGCAGACCGCTGACATCCAGGCGCGCCCCGGCGGCCACGCCGACCTGCGCGCGCAGCCCTGCCGGGGTGGCCAGCGCCTGGTCCTGCAGGCCGGCGAGAACACGTTGACGGAGCACATCACCCAGGACCATCTGCCCGCCCCTGGCGGTCAGGTCGGCATTGACCTGGACCTGCGGGGCATAGAAGGTCAGGCTGCCGCCATCGGCCAGGCGCACGGCATCATCGACCTCGATGCGCTGTTGGGCGGCAACGCTCAAACCACCCAGCTCCAGGCCGTTGAGCCAGTCGCTGTCGAGTGCCAGCTGGCCACGGCGCTGCTCGTCCAACGGTGCCTGCAGGCCGACGTCGGCGCTCTGCCCCCCGGCGCCCTGGCGTATCAGCACCTGCTGCATGACCGGGGTCAGGCTGAAGCCGAGCTCCTTGGCGTCGCTGAGGTAGCCGGGCAGCTGTTGGCCGATCACCAGTTGCGCGCCCTGGGCCCGGGCGGTGTGCACCTGGCGATAGCCGTCGCGCCCGCGTACCGGCGCCTGCACCTGGCGCTCGTCCTGCCAGGTCTGGCCGAGCAACTGGCCGTCGAGCAGCGCGCTCTGGGTCGCCACCACCAGGCTGCCGGCGTCGCGGCCCACGGTATAACCCTGCTCGTAACGCTGGCCGGGGGCAATCAGCGGGTTGTAGAAGGTGCGGGTCTGGTCCCAACGCGCGCTGTGCGCCTCGTAGCCGTTGTACAGGCCGGTGTAGAGCAGGTCGCCCGGGGCCTTCGACAGTTCGTAAAGCCGGCCGTCCTCACCGCGCAGCCAGCTCTGGCGGATGTAGCCGTCCTGCACCGCCAGGGTGCCGCCAGACAAGTTGATCTCGGCGCCGGCGCGGGTCACCAGGTCCTGGCCGGTGAAGGTCACCGTGCCGCCCTGGGCCATCCACTCGCCGACGCTGTGGTTGCGCGTGCCCAGGTAGCCGCCCACCTCGAGCAGGCCACCGGCGGTGTACCAGCGCTCGCTGGCGTAGCCGTTGACGCCCTTTTCCACATGCACCAGCTCACGCACGTCCACCCACACATCGCGGTTGATCAGGCCGCCCTTGTCACGGTTGCCGGCCGCGTCGCGCTGTTCGTTGCCCTGCACGTTGATCTTGATGACATTGCTTTCCATGGCGACCTTGACCCCGAGGGCCCCGGCCACGTCGATGCGCGCGCCATCGTCCACCAGGCTGCGCAGCCCGGCGCTGACGGCCACCTGGCCACCGGTGGCCAGGGTCAGGGCGCCTTCCTGGAAATGCACGGTGCCACCGCTGACCACCTCCACCCGCGACTGCTCGGGGCGGTCGATGACCTTGCTCAGGTTGTCGAAGCGGCCCGTGGCATTGTTGCCGCTGACCCCATCCACCCCCTGCCGCGAGGCCTCGCGCTGGCTGTCCAGGGCCTGACTGTCGTCGAGCAGCACGGCGGTGACGCTGCCCTTGCCGAAACTGACCGTGCCGCTGGTGTCGCTGGCCGAGTTGAGCAGGTGGATGCTGCCGCGCCGGTCCACCGCGGTGCTGGCAAGGGCCACGCCATCCTGGCGCACGGCATGGCCGGTCAGGGTGATATCGCCGCCCGCCGCCTGGATCAGTCCGTTGTTGACCACGTTGCCGGCGCTGCTGCCGGGCTTCAGGCTGCTGGCGACCTCATTGCCGCGGGTGGTGGAGAAGGCGTTGGCCTGGGTGCCCCTGCCCCGGCGGATGTAGAAGTCGTCACCGGCGGCAAGCGTTGCCTGGCCCTGGGGTGTGATGATCTGGCCTTCGTTGCTCACCTCGCTGCCCAGCAGCAGCACATAGCCGCCGCCCTCGGTGGAGGTGGCTGGGGCGCGGGTCTGCAGTTGCGCGCCCCGTTGCACCACGACCTTGCCGCCGGCCTGGGTGAAGGTGGCCTGGCTGCCGTTGCTGTCGACATACAGCCCGCGTTCGCGGAACTGCTCGTCGCTGACCTGCGCCGCCGCCGCCACCAGGTTGCGCACGTTGACCTGGCTGCTGCCGTTGAATACCACGCCATTGCGGTTGAGCAGCATCACCGTGCCCTGGGCCTCGATCTGGCCGTGGATCTGGCTCGGCCGGGCGTTGGGGTCGTTGACCCGGTTGAGTACCGCCCACTGCGCCTGCTGGTCGAACTTGACCGTGGTGTCGCGGCCAACGTTGAAGGTTTCCCAGTTGAGGATCGCCTTGTCGGCGGTCTGTTCGATCAGCACCTGGGTCTTGCCGCCCACCTGGCTCTGCTGCGGCGCCTTGGCGTTCTGCCAGCCCTTGGTCAGCGGGTTCTCGTCGACCTTCAGGCCGCCCTCGCCCAGGCCGTTGGGCACGGTCTGCGGCTGCACCTGCGCCAGGGTGCGGCCGGCGGCCTGCGCCGCCTGCTGCGCGGCGATGGCGGCCACGGTGTTGTCGAGGTTGCCCAGGGAGCGCTGGAACCGTTGCTGCAGGCGCTGCTGCTGGGCCAGCGGAGGTGGCGCGCCGGGCAGTTGCACGTGGCCCGCTGCCGCGCCGCCACCGGCTGCGGGCGCGGCGCCCTTGGCCGCGAACCAGGCCGAGCTGAACGGCTGCGCGGCCTGGGCCGTGCCGGACAGCAACAACAGTGCGATGGCCTGGGCCAAGGGCTTGAGCAGCATCGGCGCGTGGCCTGCAGGCTGGCGACGCCGGCGGGCGACGGTGGCTGGTAGGTCTGGCTGGTGCTGGCCGCGCGACATTGCAGGGTTCCTTGTGCAGGGTCATGGAAGGCAGGTCGGTGCGGCCGTGATGCCGCTTTGCCATAAGGCAGTCGGCCCGGGCGCGGACCGAAGCTTTGTCATGCAAAGTTCATCTGCCTGGGGTACGCGCACACGCGAAAACCGACGGTGCCGTGCCGGCCACCGTCGGTTGTCCGCCCGTTGCGGGCTTGGCGCTTCGCGTGACGCTTACAGACGGCCGATACCGTTGCAGACCGAAGCGTTGGCGATGTTGGTGCCTTCGTTGTAGCCGTTGTCCAGGAACACCTTCTTGATCTCGGCGGCGTAGGCGGCCGGCAGGCTGACGAAGGAGTGCTGGGCGATGGTGGCGGCCTTGGCACCGGTGTACAGATCGTTCAGGAAGCTGCGGATGGCGGTGGCATCGGCGGCGGTCTGGTAGCACTGGCCGACCAGCAGGTTGGTGTAGCCGACGATCGGATAGCCCGAAGTCGGTACCACGCCACCGGCGTTGAAGATCGGCACCCACTTGCTTGGGTCGGCGCGGTCGGCTGCGGTGCTCGGGGCGACAGCGGTACCCAGGGCGGTGCGGGCGTTGGCGGCGGTTGGCAGTGGGGCGGTACCGGCGGCCATGGCGTTCTTGCTGACGCGGGCGACCACGGCGTTGTTGCCGGTGGCGACATAGTCAGGGCTGACGTAGCCGATGGTGCCATCGGTGGCGTTGACCGCGTTGACCACATCGGCGCTGCCGGCGACGGCTTGCCAGGTGGCCGGTTCGCTGCCGACGTTGGCGGTGGTGAAGGTGCTGCTGACCACGAAGGACGATGGGCAGGCGTCAGCCAGGAAGCGCGACAGCAGCTCGGTGGTGCCGCTGCTGCCGGAGCGGTAGATGACCTTGATCGGCGTGGCGTCGGCGGTGCCCAGCAGCTGGCCCCAGGTGGTGGTGGTACCGGAGAACACGCCGCACAGCTGGGCGCCGGTCAGTTGCAGGTTGGTCACGCCCGACTTCTTGTAGGGAATGGCAACGGAGGTGCCCACCGATGGGATCTGCACCAGCTTGCCCCAGGTGGCGGCCTTGCTGCTGTTGTAGGTCGACAGCTCCGAGGCGCTCAGGACCGAGTCGCTGCCGGCGAAGTCGACGTTGGTGCCGGCCGGCTGGTTGATCGAGGCCGCTGCGTTGGTCAGGAACGCCGTCTTGCCGCCACCACTGCCGACACCGGTGTAGCTGAAGTCGGCCGGCAGCAGGCGCGGCAGGCTCGAGGTGCCGTTGTAGAGGTTTTCCGGCAGGGTGGCGCCGCCACCGACAACAGCAGCCATGGATTGGGCCGAAGCCAGGGTAGCAGCCACCAGGGAGGCGGCGATCACAGTACGCTTAAACATGAAGCAATCTCCTATCGTCGTGTTCATACGTTGAGTGGGTCGCGCATTGGTGTGGCCACAGGCCGTATACCCTGATCCAGAGGGGCTGAGGCCTGTCCACGGGGCCAACATTCGCAGCTTGTGGTGACAGGCAAAGGAAAAAACATCGGGAGTTCGGCGGGGAAAAGCTCGGGTGTCGGCGGGCGCTTTTCGGGTGTGCGGCGGGCTGGCCATGAGCCGGCGCAGGCGGTACGGGAGGGGACGCTCCGGAGGATGGCGAATCAGGCACTCGGGAGTTGGGCCAAGGGGAGAAAAAACTGTGTGCCAGCGCCGGCCACTTCCCAGTGGCCGGTTGGTCATGGCCGGACTTTCAGGGCGCGGCCACCTCGCTGGGCGATGCCAGTTGCAGGAGTTCGCTGGTATAGGTCCACTCTTCCTGGACCTTGTCGGGGTGCTCGTTCAGGCGGATGCCATAGGAGGGGATGATCTGCTTGATCTTCGCCTGCCACTCAGGCGTGGCCACCTTGTCCTTGAACACCTTGTTCAGCAGGTCGAGCATGATCGGCGGCGCGGTCGAGGCGCCCGGCGAGGCGCCGAGCAGACCGGCGATGCTGCCGTCCTTGGCGGTGACCACCTCGGTACCCAGCTTCAGCACCCCGCCCAGGTTGTCGTCCTTCTTGATGATCTGCACCCGCTGCCCGGCCTGCCACAGGCGCCAGTCTTCCTTCTTCGCCTCGGGGAAGTAGGTCTGCAGCGCGGCAAAGCGGTCGTCGTCGGACTGCATCAGCTGGCCGATCAGGTATTGCACCAGGTCGAACTCGCGCACCCCGACCCGCACCATCGGCCAGGTGTTGTGCAGCGACATGCTGGCGAACAGGTCGAGCAGCGAGCCCTCCTTGAGGAACTTGGTGGAGAAGGTGGCGAACGGCCCGAACAGGATCATGCGTTTGCCATCGAGTACCCGGGTGTCCAGGTGCGGCACCGACATGGGTGGCGCGCCGGTGGCGGCGATGCCGTAGGCCTTGGCCATGTGGCGCTGGGCGATGGCCGGGTTGTCGGTGACCAGGAACGAGCCGCCCACCGGGAAGCCGGCGTAGTCCTTGGCCTCGTCGATGCCCGACTTCTGCAGCAGGTGCAGCGCGGCGCCGCCGGCACCGATGAACAGGAACTTGGCGTCGGTGCTCGCGGTGCCGCCGTCCTTGAGGTTCTTGTACTCGACGTGCCAGCTGCCGTCGTCGTTACGGGTGATGTCCTGCACCTCGCTGGACAGCTTGAGGTCGAAGTTCGGCCGGGTCTGCAGGTAGCCCACGTACTGGCGGGTGATCTCGCCGAAATTGACATCGGTGCCGATCGGCGTCCAGGTGACGGCGAGCTTCTGGTTGGGGTCGCGCCCTTGCATCATCAGCGGCACCCATTTGGCGATCTGCGCGTGATCCTCGGAGTACTGCATCGGCTTGAACAGCGGGCTGGCCTGCAACGCCTCGTAGCGTTTCTTGAGGAAGCGGATGTTGTCGTCGCCCCAGACGAAACTCATGTGCGGCGTGGTATTGATGAACGAGCGCGGGTTCTTCAGCACGCCCTGCTTGACCTGCCAGGCGAGGAACTGACGGGTGACCTGGAACGACTCGTTGATCTCCACCGCCTTGCTGATGTCGATCTTGCCGTCCTTCTCCGGCGTGTAGTTGAGCTCGGCCAGCGCCGAGTGACCGGTGCCGGCATTGTTCCAGCCGTTGGAGCTTTCCTCGGCCACCTTGTCCAGGCGCTCGACCATCTGCATCGACCAGCCCGGCTCCAGCTCGTTGAGCCACACCGCCAGGGTGGAACTCATGATGCCGCCGCCCACCAGCAGCACATCGACGCGCTTGTTGTCGGCGGCCTGGGCATGCAGCCCCAGGGCCAGGGTGAGGGCCGCCAATGCCCATCTGGGCGTTTTGTAGAGGTTCATGTGCTCTCCCGTTTTGGTCATTCCGTGCGCCTGGAGGACAAGCTTAGCCGAGTGTTTTGCTCGGGCATGGTCGCAGTGTTTTCTGATCCCTTGCCCCGCGACAAGGCCAGTCCACCCAGTTCGATAATCGCCCGTTTTCAATCCTTCGGGATTTGACGAAACTAACCAGATAGTACAAATATCGGAGTATTCAAAAACAACAAAGCGATACCCGCCATGACACCCCGAATCCTCGTGCTCAACGGCCCCAACCTCAACCTGCTGGGTACCCGCGAACCTACCCAGTACGGCCATGAAACCCTTGCCGACCTTGCCAGCCTTTGCGCCGGCAGTGCCCGCGAACTGGGCCTGGAACTGGAGTTCCGCCAGACCAACCACGAAGGCGAGCTGCTCGACTGGATTCACGCCGCCCGTGGCCGCTGCCACGGCATCGTGATCAACCCCGCCGCCTGGACCCACACCTCGGTGGCCATCCGCGACGCTCTGGTGGCCAGTGAACTGCCGGTGATCGAAGTGCACCTGTCCAACGTGCACAAGCGCGAGCCGTTCCGTCACCTGTCGTTCGTCTCCAGCATCGCCGTGGGAGTCATCTGCGGCCTTGGCAGCCAGGGCTACCGCATGGCCCTGGGCTATTTCAGCGAACACCTGCGCGAGCACGCGGCATGAGCACCCAAGGCATCCTCGCCGGCCTCATCGGCCGTGGCATCCAGGCCTCGCGCACACCGGCGCTGCACGAGCGCGAAGGCGACGCCCAGGCGCTGCGCTACCTGTACCGGCTGATCGACGCCGACCAGCTGGGCTTGGACGACAGCGCCCTGCCCGCGTTGCTCGACGCGGCCCAACACACCGGGTTCAGCGGGCTCAACATCACCTTTCCGTTCAAGCAGGCGATCCTGCCGTTGCTCGACGAACTGTCGGACGAGGCCCGCGGCATCGGCGCGGTGAACACCGTGGTGCTGCACGATGGCAGGCGGGTCGGCCACAACACAGACTGCCTGGGCTTTGCCGAAGGTCTGCGCCGGGGCCTGCCCGGGGTGGCCAGACGCCGCGTGGTGCAGCTGGGCGCGGGTGGCGCGGGCGCGGCGGTGGCTCACGCACTGTTGGCCGAAGGCGTCGAGCAACTGCACGTGTTCGAGGTGGATCCGGCCCGCGCCAAAGCGCTGGTGGACAATCTCACACAGCGCTTCGGCGCGGGCCGCGCCATGCTCGGCAACGATCTGGCCGAGACCCTGGCCGGCGCCGATGGCCTGGTCAACACCACGCCCGTGGGCATGGCCAAGCTGCCGGGCACCCCCTTGCCGCCGGCGTTGCTGCACGCAGGGCTTTGGGTGGCGGAGATCATCTATTTTCCGCTGGAGACCGAGCTGTTGCGCCAGGCCCGGGCCCTGGGCTGTCGCACCCTCGATGGCGGCACCATGGCAGTGTTCCAGGCGGTCAAGGCGTTCGAGCTGTTCAGTGGGCGCCCGGCGGATGCCGCGCGGATGCAGGCGCATTTCGCCAGTTTCTAGTCGCCAGGCAGCTCATCGCGGGGCAAGCCCGCTCCCATGAAAGAGGGAGCGGGCTTGCCCCGCGCTTGCATTCAGGCCTTGATGTAACGCATCACCGCCTCGCAGATTACCTGCTTGTGACGCTGCTTGACCTGCTCGTCGGACAGGTCGATCTGGAAGATGTCGCCAAAGGTATGGCGGTTGGACACCCGGTAGAAGCAGAACGAGCTCATCAGCATATGCAGGTCGATCACTTCGATGCCGGGGCGGAACACGCCCTGGGCAACGCCACGGGCGAGAATCTTGCCCAGCGCGTCGAGCACCATGCTGCTCATTTCGCGGATCACCGGCGACTGCTTGACGTACTCGCCGTAGTGGATGTTCTCGGTGCAGACAATGCGCACGAAATCGACGTTGTTGGCGTGGTGGTCGAAGGTGAACTCCACCAGGCGCTGGATCGCCTGCTCGGGCGCCAGCGAGTCGAGGTCCAGGCTGTGCTCGGTCTTGCGAATGTCGCCGTAGAGCTTGACCAGGCACTCGACGTACAACTGCTCCTTGCTGCCGAAGTAGTAGTAGATCATGCGCTTGGAGGTGGCGGTGCGCTCGGCAATGGCATCGACCCGGGCGCCCGCCAGGCCCTGCTGGACGAACTCGGTGATGGCGGCCTGGAGAATGTTCTCGCGGGTCTTTTCCGGATTGTTCTTGCGCGTCTTGCGCAGGCCTTCGACTTCAGGCTTGACGACCGAATCACTCATACCGACTCACAGGCTCGTTGTAGTAATCCGGGCGATTATCCGTGAGCCGGGCGATGCTGGGAAGCGCGGTGTTGGTCGGCTGGTCAGGTTTGGCCTAGAGGCGCCGTCGCCGGCCAAGGGCCTCGCTCACAACACCACCTTGCGCCCTGCCCCGCTGCGCGCCTTGGCCATCGCTGCCAGGCGCACCGCCACGTTGGCCGCGCCATAGCCGGCATAGCCGCCCTTGCGCTGCAGGACCTCGAAGAAGAACCGCCCTTCGAACGGCTCGGAGTACACGTGGAACAGCTCGCCGCCCTGGGCATCGCGGTCGTACAGCACGTTGTAATACGCCAGCTCGCTGAGGAACTCGTCATCGAAGTCGAAGCGCGCCGCCAGGTCGTCGTAGTAGTTCAGCGGGATTTCCAGCAACGGCACGCCGGCTTCCTTGGCCCTGGCCACCTCGCGGAAGATGTCGTCACAGTCAAAGGCGACGTGGTGCACGCCCGAGCCGCGATAACTGTCCAGGGCATGGGCGATGGCGGTGTTGCGGTTTTCCGAGATGTTCAGTGGCAGCCGCAGGGTGCCGCAGTGGCTGCGCAGGGCACGGCTCTTGACCAGGCCATAGGGGTCGGGCAACACCACCTCGTCGTCGGCGGTGAAGTCGAACAGGCTCTTGTAGAACAGCACCCAGCTGTCCAGCGCCTCGGCCGGCAACGCCAGGGCCATGTGATCGATTCGCTTGAGGCCACCACTGGCGCGGGCTGTCGGGTCCAGGCGGAAATCGGTGTCGTAGAGGGTCTGACCGTTGCCGTCGGGCTGCACCAGGTACAACAGGCTGCCGTCCGGTGCGCGCACCGCCGGGATCTCGCGCTCGTTGGGGCCGACCAGGCCGCGGAACGGCTGGCCACGGTAGGCCATGGCGCGCTGCAGGGCGTCCTGGCCAGCGTTGACCCGCAAGGCCGTGGCGCACAGTGACGGGCCATGGGCTTCGAAGAAGTTGTGGGCGAACGAATAAGGTTCACCATTGAGGACGATGTTGATATCGCCCTGGCGCAGCAGACGTACGGCCTTGCTGCGGTGCTCGCCGGCCTCGGCGAAGCCCAGGCGCTTGAGCCAGGCGCCCAGGCGTGCGCCGACCGCCTCGTCGACGGCGAACTCGAGGAACTCCACGCCGTCGTAGCGGCTGGCGGCCGGCGGCGCGAACAGCACGCCCGGCTCGACCGCCCGCGCCTCGCGCTCGAGCTGGCGGCGGGTCTTCTCCTCCAGGTACAGCAGCGAGCGCAGGCCATCGGCGGCGTTCTGCCGAGTTGGCGCCGCGCGGAAACCGTCATTGAAGATCTCCAGCGACAACGGGCCGCGATAGCCGCTGGCCAGGATCGGCGCCAGGAAGCCCGCCAGGTCCATTTCCCCCTGGCCGGGGAAGCAGCGGAAGTGCCGGCTCCACTCCAACACATCCATGGCCAGGATCGGCGCATCGGCCATCTGCACGAAGAAGATCTTCTCGCCAGGGATATCGCGGATGCCGCTGGGGTCGCCCCTGAGCGACAGCGTATGGAAGCTGTCGAGGATCACCCCCAGTGCCGGGTGGTCGGCCTGGCGCACCAGGTTCCACACCTGTTGCCAGGTATTGACGTGGCGCCCCCAGGCCAGGGCCTCGTAGCCGATGCGCAGGCCCCGCGCGCCGGCATGTTCGGCGAGCAGGCGCAGGTCGTCCACCAGCAACTGTTCGTCGCCCAGGGCGTCGGGCTGGACATTACTGCACACCAGCACCAAGTCGGTGCCTAGCTCCTGCATCAGGTCGAACTTGCGCTCGGCGCGGTCGAGATTCTTGCGCAGGCGGTCGCGGCGGCAGCCCTCGAAATCGCGGAACGGCTGGAACAGGGTAATGGCCAGCCCCAGGTCCGCGCACAACTGGCGCACTTCGCGGGGGCTGCCGGCGTAGTACAGCAGATCGTTCTCGAAGATCTCGACGCCGTCGAAACCGGCGGCGGCGATGGCTTCGAGCTTTTCCGGCAGGGTGCCGCTCAAGGAAACGGTGGCAATCGAACGGTGCATGGCGGGTATTCCTTGTTATTGAGTGAGGCCTGGCACGATCGATTATTCGCAGGTAAAGTCGCCCCGGCAACGAACTTTGTACGGAACAGTTAGTTTTTGTTCGATTACCGAACAAAACCCGTTCCAGCGAATTGCGTCACCCACCCCCGTGAACAACCATGAACACCAGTCGCAGGCCCGCCGCCCCTTCCCGCCGCCACGCCGGTCGTTCGGCGGAACCTGCGCTGCAATACCCAACGTCACCACATAATAAGTTCAAGAAAACGGGTACCGACCTATGCACACCTTGCTCGCCCTGCGATCCGCGCCGCCTCGTTCGTCTTCTCCACACAGCCCCTGCCCGCGCCTCAAGCGCTGACCAATCCGGCCCCTGACAAGAACAACGGAGACAACATGGCCCGCTCAAGTTCCCAAGCCAAGAAAGCCACCGCCAGCGGATGGATCGGCTCTGCCCTCGAGTACTACGACTTCTTCATCTACGCCCAGGCCGCGGCGCTGATCTTCCCGCAGATCTTCTTCCCGTCCGCCGACCCGAAGATGGCCATCATCGCCTCGCTGGCCACCTACGGCGTGGGTTACCTGGCGCGCCCGGTGGGCGCCTTCGTGCTTGGCCACTGGGGCGATACCCGCGGGCGCAAGAACGTGCTGCTGCTGTGCATGTTCCTCATGGGTCTTTCGACCATGGCCGTAGGCCTGCTGCCGACCTACCACGATGTCGGCCTGCTGGCCCCGGCACTGCTGGTCCTGCTGCGCCTGGTCCAGGGCTTCGCCGTGGCCGGCGAGATCTCCGGCGCCAGCTCGATGATCATGGAGCACGCGCCGTTCGGCCGGCGTGGTTACTACGCCAGCTACACCCTGCAAGGGGTGCAGGCCGGCCAGGTGATGGCCGCCGCGGTGTTCCTGCCGCTGGCCTACTTCATGCCCAGCGAGGCCTTCAACGACTGGGGCTGGCGCATTCCGTTCCTGATGAGCGCGCTGGTGCTGGTGGCTGGTTTCATCATCCGCAAGGAGGTCCACGAGACCCCGGCCTTCGTTAGGGAAGAGAAACAGGACAAGGTGGCCAAGTCGCCGATCAGCGAGGCCTTCCGCCACAGCTGGAAGCACATGGTGCTGGTGATGTTCATGGCGCTGATGAACGTGATCCCGGTGGTCGCCACCATCTTCGGCGCCGCCTACGCGGTGCAGCCGGCCTACGGCATCGGCTTTGACAAGAGCGTGTACCTGTGGATCCCGGTGGTGGGCAACATCGTCGCGGTGCTGGTGATCCCCTTCGTCGGCAACCTCAGCGACAGGATCGGCCGGCGCCCGACCATGATCGCCGGTTGCCTGGGCTCGGGCCTGCTGGCGTTCGTCTACCTGTATGCGATCAGCATCCAGAACGTGCCGCTGGCCTTCGCCGCCTCGATCATCATGTGGGGCATGGTCTACCAGGGCTATAACGCGGTGTTCCCGAGCTTCTACCCAGAGCTGTTCCACACCCGCTACCGGGTCTCGGCCATGGCCATCGCGCAGAACCTCGGCACCATGATCACCGCCATGCTGCCGGCGTTGTTCGCCGCAGTCGCGCCGCCGGGCTCGGACAATATCCCGCTGGTGGTCGGCGGGCTGGCGTTCCTCATCACCTGCGTGTGCGCGCTGGCCGCCTACCTGGCACCGGAAACCCACCGACTGGCTATGGAAGACCTGGGCAACCCGCAGGCACAACCCATGGCACGGGAAGCCTATGAAGCGAGCCGCAAGGGCAACCTGAAAGCGTTCGGCCACTGACATCGGCGGTGCCGAAAGAAAGACGCCTCGTCAGAGGCGTCAAGACATTCCCCCGCAACCAAAGGAGCACAGGGGCTTCTCAAGGTGAATCCGGGTGGTTCAGAGAATCGACAACGGGTACTCGACGATCACCCGTACCTCGTCCAGGTCCGACTCGAAGGCTGTCGCCCGGGTGGTGGCCTGGCGCACGCGCAGTGCCAGGTCCTTGGCCGCGCCGGTCTGCACCACGTACTTGATCTCGATGTCGCGCTCCCAGCGCTTCTGGTCGGTGAGCGGGTCGCCGTTGCCATCGCGGCGCATGTAGTAGGCGTTGGCATGGCTGTAGTCGGCGTCGCTGCCACGGCCATAGCGGGTCATGAACGACAGCCCCGGCACACCGTAGGCGGCCATGTTCAAGTCGTAGCGCAGCATCCATGAGCGCTCTTTCGGCGAGTTGAAGTCGCTGTACTGGATGGAGTTGTCGAGGAAGATCGAATCGGACTGGCGCAGGTAGTCGAAGTCGTCGTCGCCGTTGTTGCGCTGGTGGGTCAGGGCCAGGGTATGGGCGCCGTAGCGCACGCCGAGCTTGGCGCTCCAGATGTCGTTGTCGAACTGGCCCAGGCGCTGACGTCCTTCGTCCCTGGCGTTGTAGAAATTGAACCCGCCGATCAGCGCCAGCTCATCCGACAGCGGCCAGGTCACGCTGGTGCCGGCGTAGTACTGGTTCCACACATCCTTCAAGCGACTGCCGAACAGGCTGACGCTGACGTTTTCGTTGATCGCGTAGTCGCCACCGCCGTAGGCGATCCACGGCGAATCCACCGGGCCGCCGTAGAACGTCACGAAGTTGTCGCGCAAGTCGCTGGACACCGGCTGGCTCATGGCGTGCAGGCGCCCGGCCTGCAGCATCAGGCCTTGCACACTGGTGTTCTCCAGGGTCACGCCGCGAAAACTTTCCGGTAACAGCCGCGAGTCGCCGGCCGCCACCACCGGGTTGACCGGGAACACATCGCCCACCCGCAGCACGGTGTCGAACAGGCGCACCTTGGCCGCGCCGCCGAGCTTGGTGTATTCGTCGCGGGCCTGGCCATCGCGGTCCACCGGCAGCACGTCGAACGAGCTGCGCCCACCGTTGCGCCCGCCACCGGTGTCGAGCTTGAGCCCGAGCATGGCGAAGGCGTCCACCCCGACGCCCACCGTGCCTTGGGTGAAGCCGGACTCGAAGCGGGTGATCACGGCATGGGCCCAGGCTTCGGAGTAGCCGTTGCCGCTGTCCTTGCCGCTGTTGTAGGTGGGGGCCGGGCCATCACGATGGTCACGATTGAAATAGTAATTGCGGTTGAGCACGCTCAGGCGGCTGCCCTCGATGAACCCTTCCTTCTGCTCTTCTGCGGCCCAGGCCGCCGGGCCGAAGCCGGCCAGCGCGACCAGGGCGGCCAGGGAAAGTGTCGGATTGCTCTTCATCCACTGCTCCTTCGATTGCGGCTGTTCTTGTTGTCAGACCCTGGCGCTGGAGCCTCCCTGGTCTGGCCAGATGCGCACGCA
Source organism: Pseudomonas sp. 2848 (assembly GCF_003253945.1). Lineage (NCBI taxonomy): Bacteria > Pseudomonadati > Pseudomonadota > Gammaproteobacteria > Pseudomonadales > Pseudomonadaceae > Pseudomonas > Pseudomonas sp. 2848. The sequence continues at coordinate 240,456 of NZ_QKZD01000004.1, read as the reverse complement.
CCCAGCCCCATTGGCCGAGCCTGATGCTCGCCGCTGGCGGATAACGGGAAGGTGATGGGGGCATTACAATCGTGTCATGCGCAGCGGGGGGAGCCGCGTGCGCGCCCAGCTTTCAGATCTGTAACCCGGCCGTCATGCCCCTGTTTGCCGGGCATCGCTAGCGTGGTCTGCGAAACGAATTTTTCGGAGGCACGACCATGCTACGACCGACCCTCACCGCCGCCCTGCTGGCGCTTTCCCTCTCGACCCAGGCCAGCGGCTTTTCCAGGCTGGACAGCGAACAGCTGCTGGCGGACCACCAGCAGGCCGTGGCGGCCTATGCGGCCAAGCGGGCGAAGCCCATGCCGGAGATCGTCGACTACCGCTATGGCATGAAGCTCGACGTTGCCCGCCTCGTCCGCCAATCGGGCGACCCGCGCACCTGCGAGGTGGTACCGCGGCTGATGACCTTCGAAGACAGCCAGGGCACCTTGCGCACCGTGCGCTACGCGGTGCAGTCGCAGTGCATCAACAACAAGTAGTTCAGCCGCGCAGCCCGTCCACCAGTTGCAGGCTGTTGCGCCCGCTGCGCTTGGAGGCGTACAGCAGCACGTCGCCTTGCTCGATCAACGCCGCCAGGCTGGCCGGCGGGCGGTCGAACAGATTGGCGCCGATGCTCAGGGTCACCGCCTCGGGGGTGCGGAATGCCTGTTCGGCGGTGCCCTGGAACTGCTGGCGCAGGGCCTCGGCCAGGCGCTGGATGGCGTCGCGCGAAGCCCCGGCCAGGAGGATCACGAACTCGTCGCCGCCCAGCCGTGCGGCGATCGCCCGCTCCGGCAGCATGGCCCGGATCATCTCGCTCAATGCCACCAGCAGGTGGTCGCCGGCGGCATGCCCATGCAGGTCGTTGACCAGCTTGAAGTGGTCGATGTCGATCAGCAGCAAGGCCCCGGGGTTTGCCGGGGAAACCTCGTTGAACAGGCTCGCCGCGCGCATTTCCAGGGCGCGGCGGTTGTACAGCGCGGTCAGCGGATCGCGCGCGGCCAGGCGCTCGATGCGCTCCTCGCGGCGGTAGCGCACGGTGCCGGTCATCGACAGGGCGATCAGCATGATCGCCATGGCCCCCTCCACCAGCGACACCTGGATGATCTGACCGCGAAACGCGGTCAGGTCGATCAGCGTTCCCGGCAGCAGCGCCGGTAGCGTCTTGGCCAAGTAGAACAGCCCGTGCAGCAGCAGGATACAGCGCAACTGCACCGCGCCGACGCTGAACGACTTGCCGTGCGGGCGCAGCAACGCGCTGGCGTACAGGGTGAACGCGGCGACCAGCAGCGAGTTGGCCACCAGGAAGGTCTTCGACCAGGTGGGCCACTGCGGCAGCAGCAACAGGCTCAGCCAGGCCAGCGGGGCCAGGTAGCAGAGCCGTGACAGACGGGTTTCGGTAAAGCGTGACACCCCCAGCAGGAACAGCCAGTGGGCGGCCACCAGCATGCCGTTGGCGAACCAGATGCCGATGAACAGATAACCGCTGCCACGCAGCAAGGCGAGCGAGGAACCGACGCTGATGGTGGCGAAGCTGGCGCTCCAGCACAGCAGCGAAGACTCGCGCACGCTGCGCCACTCCACGGCCAGATACAGCGCGGCGGCCGCGGCCAGGGCGATGGTGAGGGTCAGCATGGTGGAAGCGTCGAACGCCATGGGTGGAAGTGGCCTGTATCTGGGTTACCGTTCAGAACGGTGATTGTATGCGTTCAAGGGTCAATGCACAGGCATAAATGATATCCAAATGATGGCATTCGGACTGATAACCCATTCATCCGCCTACCAGACGACAGTCACCTGTCATTGCCCGGAGAGGAAGCTCACCAACTGTCGCCCATGCGAGCTGAGCGCTTCCCAACTGCGGAAGCAGATACGCAACTCCAGGGTCGCCCAACGCTCCTCCAGCGCCACCCGGCGCACCGCCAGTTCCTGTTCGGCGCGCACGGCCGCCGTTTCCGGCAGCATGGCGATACCCGCGTGCTGGGCCACCAGCTGGGCGATGGCTTCGAAGCTGGGCGCGCGCACCCGCACCTTCAGCGGCATGGCCAGGTTCATCGCCAGTTCCTCGACGAAGCGCTGCATGGCACGCTCGGCGGGCAGGCAGACGAAGGGAAAACCCAGCGCGTCCGCCAGGCGCAGCTGGCCGCGCCCGGCCAACGGGTGATCGAGCGGCACCAGCAGCACCAGGCGCTCGGTGCGAAACGGCAGCGATACCACGCCCTCGTTGACCAGGTTGCCGTCGTACACGCCGATCTCGCACTCCCCGGCCAGCACCACCCGCAGGACATCGATGCTCTTGTGCTCGACCAGTTGCAGGTCCACCTCCGGGTAGTCGGCCAGGAACGGCCCGAGCACGGCCGGCAACAGGGTGCTGTTGGTCACGGTGGACGCCGCCAGGTGCAGGGTGATGCGCCGCTGGCCGGCGAGTTCGCGCAGCGTGTCCTGCAGCTTCTGCGCCTCGCCCAGCACGCCCCGCGCCGACTCCAGCACCAGGCGCCCGGCCGGGGTCAGTTGCATGCCGTCGGCCTTGCGCAGGAACAGGGTCAACCCGCTGCGCGCCTCGAACAGGCGCAGGCGGGTGCTGGCGGCCGATACCGCCACCGGGAAGGTCGCCGCCGCCTTGCTCAGGCTACCGGTGGCGGCAATGGCGGCGAGCAGCCGCAGGTCGGCCAGGTCGAAGTGCATCAGGGCTTCTCCAAATCAGAACGCCATGTTCGAGAAAAAGCGATTCTAGCGTGGGTGTGTTCTGCGCAGAATAAACCGCACTTCTTCTGTGCCACGGACCCGCCATGACCCGCCTGCCCGCCCCGCTCCAGCGCGCCCTTGCCAACGGCAGCCTGTACGCCGTACTCGCCGCCCTGGGCTTCAGTTTCAAGGCCATCTTCGTCAAGCTCGCCTATGCCGCAGGCCCGGTGGACGCCATCAGCCTGCTGGCACTGCGCATGGCCCTGTCGCTGCCGCTGTTCGCCTGGCTGGTGTGGGCCAGCCGTGGCCAGGGCGGCGCGCCGCTGAGCGCCGGCGACGGCCTGCGCGTAGCCTTGCTTGGCCTGTTCGGCTACTACCTGGCCAGCCTGTTCGACTTCTACGGCCTGCAATACATCAGTGCCGGGCTCGAGCGGCTGATCCTGTTCACCTACCCGACCCTGGTGCTGGTGATCCAGGCCATCGTCCAGCGCGAACGCCCGACCCTGCGCACCCTGGCGGCCATGGGCCTGTGCTACCTGGGGCTGGGCATCGCCTTTGTCCACGACATCGGCGCCTCGGGCGGCGGCAATGCGGTGCTGGTCGGCTCGCTGTGGGTGTTCGCCAGCGCGGTCACCTATGCCCTGTACTACTCGGGCACCGGCATGATGCTCAAGCGCATGAATTCGATGCGCCTGGCTGGATTGTGCGGTACCGCCTCCTCGCTTATGGTGCTGGCCCACTACCTGCTGGTGGCCGATGTCGCGCCGCTGCTGCAGCTGCCCGGCACGGTGTGGCTCAACGCGGCATTGATGGCGCTGTTCTCCACGGTGCTGCCGATCTACTGGGTGGCGCTGGCGATCCAGCGCCTCGGGCCCACGCACACGGCGGCGGTGGGCAACCTGGGGCCGGTGCTGACGATGCTGGCCTCATGGCTGATCCTCAGCGAGGCGATCTCCTTGTACCAGGTGGCCGGGCTGGTCCTGGTGCTGTTCGGGGTATCGCGGCTGAAACCGGCGAAAAAGCCAGAGGCGCCAACCGCACCGATCCCGGCCTCGGCGCGGTCCCTGTAGGCGCCATGCATCCGCTGCGGGCACGCATTGCATTTGCCCTGCACGGCGAACCCATGGCATAGAAAAGCTGTCCACGTCCTTACCCGGCCACCTCGCGCCCTCCAGGAGATTCCCATGAGCAAGCCCCCTTATGTCCCGCCCAAGGTCTGGACCTTCGAGGCCCCTTCCGGCGGCCAGTTCGCCAGCATCAACCGCCCGGTGGCCGGCGCCACCCACGACAAGCCGCTGCCCACCGGCAAGCATCCGCTGCAGCTCTACTCCCTGGCCACGCCCAACGGGGTCAAGGTCACCATCCTTCTGGAAGAGCTGTTGGCCCTCGGCCACGGCGGCGCCGAGTACGACGCGTGGCTGATCCGTATTGGCGAAGGCGACCAGTTCGGCAGCGGCTTCGTGCAGGTCAACCCCAACTCGAAGATCCCCGCCCTGCTCGACCGCAGCGTCGAACCGCCGGTGCGGGTGTTCGAGTCCGGCGCGATCCTGCTGTACCTGGCGGAAAAATTCGGCGCCTTCCTGCCCCAGGACCTGGCCGCGCGCACCGAGACCCTCAACTGGCTGTTCTGGCAGATGGGCGCTGGACCTTATCTGGGCGGTGGTTTCGGCCACTTCTACGTCTACGCGCCGGAAAAGTTCGAATACGCGATCAATCGTTTCACCATGGAAGCCAAGCGCCAGCTCGACGTGCTCGACCGGCGCCTGGGCGAAAGCGCCTACCTGGGCGGCGATACGTACAGCATCGCCGACATCGCCGTATGGCCCTGGTATGGCCAGTTGGTACGCGGCAACCTGTACGGCGCGGCCGAGTTCCTCGCGGTACACGAGTACGCCAATGTGCAGCGCTGGGCAGAGGCCATCGCCCAGCGCCCGGCGGTACAGCGCGGCACCCGGGTCAACCGCACCTGGGGCGAGGAAGCCAGCCAGGTGGCGGAGCGCCACGCGGCCAGCGATCTGGAGTGACCCAGTCACCCCGCACATAGCGACGCGTGCACCTCATTCGTGTTGCCTATGCCTCGAGGGGCATAGGCAACTGCGCACACCGACCCGCCGTTCGATTGCCCGGCTGCAACCAACCATTTCCCCGCTGCATGCCTGCGCCCATCAAGACCTTCTTGCTACACTCGCCGCCATGATTTTCCACCTGCACAACTGTGGTGACAGCATGATCGAGGTAACCGAGGTTTCCATTGCCGAGCTGCGCGACGCGCTCGAGTCCGGCCGCACGACGGCCGTCGAGCTGGTCAAGGCGTACCTGGCCCGCATCGACGCCTACGACGGCACCGACACCGCCACGCGGCTCAATGCCGTGGTGGTGCGCAACCCCGAGGCCCTGAAAGAGGCCGAAGCCTCCGATGCCCGCCGTGCCCGTGGCGAAGCCCTCGGCCCGCTGGATGGCATCCCCTACACCGCCAAGGACAGCTACCTGGTCAAGGGCCTGACCGCCGCCTCCGGCAGCCCGGCGTTCAAGGACCTGGTCGCCCAGCGCGACGCCTTCACCGTCGAGCGCCTGCGCGCCGGCGGCGCCATCTGCCTGGGCAAGACCAACATGCCGCCGATGGCCAATGGCGGCATGCAGCGTGGCGTGTATGGCCGCGCCGAAAGCCCGTACAACGCCGCCTACCTCACAGCCCCCTTCGCCTCCGGCTCCTCCAACGGTGCCGGCACCGCCACCGCCGCCAGCTTCAGCGCCTTCGGCCTGGCCGAGGAAACCTGGTCCAGTGGCCGCGGCCCGGCCTCGAACAACGGCCTGTGCGCCTACACCCCGTCGCGCGGGGTGATCTCGGTGCGCGGCAACTGGCCGCTGACGCCGACCATGGACGTGGTCGTACCTTATGCGCGGACCATGGCCGACCTGCTGGAGATCCTCGACGTGGTGGTGGCCGACGACGCCGACAAGCGCGGCGACCTGTGGCGCCTGCAACCCTGGGTGCCGATCCCGGCCGCCTCGAGCGTGCGCCCTGCCTCGTACCTGGACCTGGCCGTGGGCGCCGAGTCGCTCAAGGGCAAGCGCTTTGCCGTGCCACGCATGTACATCAATGCCGACGCCGAAGCCGGCACCTCGGAGAAGCCCGGCATCGGCGGCCCGACCGGCCAGCGCATCAATACCCGTGCCAGCGTGATCGAGCTGTGGCAGCAAGCCCGCCAGGCCCTGGAAGCGGCCGGTGCCGAAGTGGTCGAGACCGACTTCCCGCTGGTCTCCAATTGCGAGGGCGACCGCCCCGGCGCGCCGACCGTGTTCACCCGTGGGATCGTCAGCAAGGAGTTCCTGCATGACGAACTGTGGGAACTGTCCGGCTGGGCCTTCGACGACTTCCTGCGCGCCAACGACGATCCCAAGCTCAACCGCCTGGCCGATGTCGATGGCCCGCAGATCTTCCCCCACGACCCCGGCACCCTGCCCAACCGTGAAGACGACCTTGCCGCCGGCATGGACGAGTACGTCAACATGGCCAAGCGCGGCCTGAAGAGCTGGGATCAGATCGCCACCGTGCCCGACGGCCTGCGCGGCCTGGAAGCCACCCGCAAGCTCGACCTGGAAGACTGGATGGACGCCCAAGGCCTGGACGCGGTGCTGTTCCCCACCGTGGCCGATGTCGGCCCGGCGGACGCCGATGTGAACCCCGAATCGGCAGACATCGCCTGGAGCAACGGCATCTGGGTGGCCAACGGCAACCTGGCGATCCGTCACTTGGGCGTGCCGACCGTGACCGTGCCGATGGGCGTGATGGCCGATATCGGCATGCCAGTGGGCCTGACCTTCGCGGGCAAGGCGTACAGCGACAACAATCTGTTGAAATTCGCCGCCGCCTTCGAGTCTACCGGCTCGCGCCGCATCGTCCCGCCGCGTACGCCGAAACTGGGCTGACGCACCTGATCGCGGGGCCCTTCCGCTCCTGCCCTGGGTAGGAACGGGAGGGCCCCGCGATTGCTTTTGAGCGTTCGACACCTTCGCCAAATTCAACTTTTTGTGTAATATTCAACACAATATTGAATCTGGTGCCGACCATGCTCACCCTCGCCCACGAACGCCAGCTCACCCTGAACGTGCTCAAGACCGCCCTGCAGGCGCTGGGCAGCGTCGTCCCGCGAAATGTGGAAATCCTTCTGCACGACCTCGAACACCCGGAACGCTCGGTGGTGGCGATCGTCAATGGCGAGCTCTCCGGCCGCCAGGTCGGCAGCCCGATACTCGCCGCTCCCGAACAGGACCAAGGGTTCAAGGCCTTGATGCAGGCCGCCGCCGACCAGCAGGGCTGCGACCCTGTGGTGCTGCCCGACTACCCCACCACCCTCAAGGGGCGCAGCCTGCGCAGCGCCACGGCGATCTACCGTGACAGCACCGGCCAGCCCTTCGCCAGCCTGTGCGTGAACACCGACGTCACCGGCCTGGACGCCGCCATGGCGTTTCTGCGGCACTTGCAGCCGCTGGGCGCCGCGCCAGCCACGGTAACCGCCGACGAGCCCGCCGACATGACTGCATTGATGGCCGGGATCATCCAGGACGCACTGCAGCGCAGCGGCCAGGGGCGGATGACCAAGCAGGCCAAGGTCGAGGCCGTGCGCGTGATGCAGGAGCGCGGCCTGTTCATCGTCAAGGGCGGCGTCGAGAAAGCCGCCGAGGCCCTCGGCGTGACCCGCTACACCGTCTACAACTACCTGGAGCAGCTGCGCGGCGAGCCCGCCGCGGCTGCCCGCGACTGAGCCACGGAGCCCACCATGCCCTTGCATATCCCTACCCCGCTGATCGAATCCCGCCCGCTGTCGCTGAGCGCCGGCCGCCCGGTGTGGCTCAAGCTCGAAGCCCTGCAACCCTGTGGCTCGTTCAAGCTGCGCGGCGTCGGCCACGCCTGCGAGGCGCACCATGCTCGCGGCGCCCGTCACTTCGTCTCCTCGTCCGGCGGCAATGCCGGGCTGGCGGTGGCCTACGCCGGCCGCAAACTCGGCGTGCCGGTGACCGTGGTGGTGCCCGAGACCACCACCGAACGGGCCAAGGAACTGCTGCGCCTGGAAGACGCCAGCGTGGTGGTGCGCGGCAGCTCCTGGCAGGAAGCCAACGAGCACGCGCAGACCCTGCTGGGCGCGGGTGACGCCTTCATCCACCCGTTCGACGACCCGCTGCTGTGGACTGGCCACGCCAGCATGATCGATGAAGTGGCCCAGGCCGGCTGCAAGCCGGATGCGGTGGTGCTGTCGGTTGGCGGCGGCGGCCTGCTGCGCGGCGTGGTCGAAGGGTTGCAGCGCAATGGCTGGCAGGATGTGCCGGTGCTGGCCGTGGAAACCGAAGGCGCGGCGTCGATGCACGCGGCCATGGCTGCCGGGCACACCGTGGAACTGCCGGGGATCACCTCGGTAGCCACTTCACTGGGGGCCAAGCGGGTGGCCGAACAGGCGCTGGCCTGCACCCGCCAGCACCCGGTGGTCAGCCACCTGGTGAGTGATCGCGAGGCGCTCGACGCCTGCGAACGCCTGCTGCGCGATCACCGCCTGCTGGTGGAGCCGGCCTGCGGCGCGGCGCTGGCCTTGCTCGAACACCCCGACGCAGTGGCGGCCTTTGGCAATGTCCTGGTGATCGTCTGCGGTGGCGCCACCGCAACGCTGGAGCAGATCCGCGCCTGGCGCGAAGCCTGCTGATCCGACACAGGCTCGCTTGAACACGAGCCTGGGCAGCTGTCGGCGAACACGTTACCGCTATATACTTTTGAACATATCGATTCAGAAGTACGTGTTTGCCATGCCCAGTATCCGTGATCGCAACCTGCAACTGATCCTCGCCGCCGCCAGCGAGGAATTCGCCCACCATGGTTTCGCCGCCGCCCGGGTCGACGCTATCGCCGCCCGCGCCGGGCTGCCCAGGGCCAACGTGTTCTACTACTTCCGCAACAAACGCCTGCTCTACACCGCAGTGCTCGACCTGGTGATGGAACCCTTGCTGCGCGCCTCGCGCAGCCTGGTGCCGGAGGCTCACCCCGAACAGGCCCTGCCCCGCTACTTCAAGGCCAAGGCCGAGGTGGCGCGCCAACACCCCGGCGCGGTACGCGTCTGGCTCAAGGAAATGCTGCATGGCGCCCGGCAACTGCCCGGTGAACGCGCCGAGCTGCTGCGCAGCAGTGGCCGGCAGACGCTGGCCTGCCTGGCGCAGTGGATGGAGCGCGGGCTGATCGTGCGGACCACGCCCGAGCACCTGCTGCTGTACCTGTGGTCTACGTCCCTGGCGACCTTCCGCTTCGGCATGGCACCCGGCAGCTCAGTGCAGATCAAGCCATCCCGCGCCTCGACCCAGGCCCAGGCCGAGCTACTCTTGCGCGGCCTGCGTCCGGAGCCCTGCGCACTGGGCAGGAGCGCATGACCGATATATAACTAAAAATACAACGACTGACCTATCGACAAGGAGCACCGTCAAGACCCCGGTCAACGCCGCCAAGGAAGCCGTAGGCCCCCCCTACCAGCTGGAACTGATGAGGCATGCCCAGCGCATGACCTGGGAGGCCGTCGAGCGGATCGCCCAAGGCATCCATCCTGGCATGCGTGAATCACAGGCCCGGGAGCTGGGCCAACAGGTGCTGGTCGAGCTGGGCATGCAGCGCATCTGGCACCCCACCCACATCCGCTTCGGCAGCAATACGCTGAAAACCTTCAAGCAGCGCTCCGACGGCGATCCGGTGCTGGGCGACAACGACATCTTCTTCATCGACATGGGCGTGGTCTGGCAAGGCCATGAAGGCGATGCCGGCACCACTTTCGTCAGCGGGAACGACCCGCAGATGGCCGCCTGCGCAGCGGCGGCCCGCACCCTGTTCGATGAGGTGCAGGCCCAGTGGCGCGGCCAGGGGGTCAGCGGCGTCGAGCTCTATCACTTCGCCGCCGAGCGTGCTCGCCAGCTGGGCTGGAAGCTGAACATGGACATCAAGGGGCACCGCGTCAGCGACTTCCCCCACGCCATCTATCGTGCGGGTGACCTGGGTGATTTCGAAGGCGCCCCCGGCGCCGGGCTGTGGATCCTCGAGATCCAGATCGCTCATCCCGAGCACGCCTACGGCGCCTTCCACGAGGACCTGCTGGCCTGAACGAAGCTTACTCCGCCACCACCCCCTGCAACCGAGCCCACAGCCGCTCGACATGCTCACGCTCGGTGGGCAGCGCCCCCACCGAGACCCGCACCATCCAGCGCCCGTCCAGGGTCGCCGGGGTCACGTAGGCATCACCCGAGGCGTTGAGGCGCTCGGCCCAGGCACGGGTGTGGGCATCCAGCGCCTCGCCCTCGAGACCCGTCGGACGATGGCGGATGCACAAGGTCTGCAACTGCACCGGCGCCAACACCTCCCACGCGGCAGCCGCCTCCACCTGCGCGGCCAGCCACTGTGCGTTTTCCAGGTCGCGGCGCAGGCGTTGCTGCAGGGCCTCGACACCTTCGCTGCGCAGCATGAACCACAGTTTCAAGGCGCGGAACCGACGCCCCAGGGGGATGCCCCAGTCGCGCAGGTTCTTCACCTCGCCATCGACCGCCGACTGCAGGTAGCTGGGGTTGGTACTCATCACCCGGATCAGGTGCTGCGGGTCGCGCACATAGTAGATCGAGCAATCGAAGGCCACGCCCAGCCACTTGTGGGCATTGACCACCACCGAGTCAGCCAGCTCGATACCGTCCCACATCCAGCGGCATTCCGGGAGGATCATCGCCGAACCGGCCATGGCCGAGTCCACGTGCAGCCACAGCTGGTTGGCCTGGGCGATCTCGCCGATCGGGCGCAGCGGGTCCAGCGCGGTGGTGGTGGTGGTGCCGGTGGTGGCCACCACGGCGCAGGGCTGGTTGCCGGCGGCGAGGTCCTCGGCGATGGCGTCGCGCAGCGCCTCCGGGCGCATGGCGTAGTGTGCGTCGGTGGGGATCAGGCGAATGTTTTCACGGCCGAATCCGGCCAGCAGCGCGGCCTTGTCCACCGAACTGTGGGCATGGGCGCTGACGTAGACCACCAGGGGCTTGCCCTGGGCCTGCAGGCCGCCGCGCACCTGGGCATGGTCGGTGGCACGCTCGCGGGCGCAGATCAGCGCCACCAGGGTACTGGTCGAGGCGGTGTCCTGGATCACCCCGCTCCATTGCCCGCTAAGGCCGAGCAGCTGGCGCAGCCAGTCGAGGGTGGTTTCCTCCAGTTCGCTGAGGGCCGGGCTGGACTGCCACGACAGGCCGAGCACGCCCAGGCCCGTGCTGAGGAAGTCGCCGAGCACTGATGACAGAGTGCCGTTGGAGGGGAAGTAGCCGTAGAAGTCCGGGTGCTGCCAGTGGGACAGGCCGGGCATCACCAGCTTGTCGACGTCGGCGAGGATGGCCTCGAACGGCTCGCCTTGCTGCGGCGCGCCTTGGGGCAGCGCGGCCTTGAGGTAGCCGGGTTCGACCTGGGCCATGACCGGGCGTTCGCCGACGGTCTGGCGATAATCGGCGATCAGGTCGATCAGTTGGTGGCCGTATTGGCGGAATTGCTCGGGGGTCATGGGCGGTCTCCTGGCTGACAATGCCTCGCAGTCTAGGCCTCCATCACCCGCCGAATAACCCCGCTTCACGCATAGCTGCTATGGCAAAGGCGCATGCCCACCCTGCACGCCGAACTGCGACTGGCGCCACACCTCGAACACCCGGTTACGCAGCCAGCGATGTTCGGCCGAGGCCTGCAGACGCTGATGCCATACCACCCAGTAACGCTGGGTGTGCTCGACAAAGCCCATCGGCCGCCAGCTCAGCCCATGCAACCGCGCCAGTTGCCGGGCGATATGCTCGGGCACCGTGGCCAGCGCCTGGCCGTTGCCGACCACCTGGACCATCGCGCTGAAGAACGGCACCTCCAGGCTGACGCGCCGTTGCAGCCCCTGGGCACGCAGATGGCGGTCGATGAAACTGTCCTTGTCGCCGCCACCGGACACCCGCACGTGCTTGAAGGCCAGGTAGTCATCCTGGCTCAGTTCGGCGCGGGCGCTCAGCGGATGGTCATGGCGCATCAGGCACACCGCCCGATCCTCGCCCAGCAGCCGACCGTGCAGGTTGGGTGGCGACTCGTCGAACAGCGTGGTGGCCAGGTCGATCTCGCCGCTGGCGAGCAAGGCGTACTGCCCGGCCTGCCAGGTGCGGTACTCCAGCGATACCCCTGGCGCCTCCTGCTCCAACGCTTTCACCAGCTGCGGCAGCATATGTTCGGCCACGTAGTCCGAGGCGGCCAGGCAGAAGCGCCGTTCGCAGCGCGCCGGGTCGAACGCTGCGGGCTGGCGCAGGGCGTTGAGCTCGTCGAGTACCTGGCGCAATGGCTCGACCAGCGTTTCGGCGTGTTCGCTGAGCACATAGCCACGCCCCTGGCGCACCAGCAGCGGGTCGTCGAAAGCCTCGCGCAGGCTGGCTAGCTGGCGGCTCAGCGCCGATTGGCTGCAGCCCAGGCGCTCGGCTGCGTGGCTGAGGTTCTTCAGCTGCAGGAGACAGTCGAGGGTACGCAGGTGGGCAAGGCTGAGGGAGGCGAAGCTGGGGTGCATGGCACAGGTCCGGAAATGATCGCGGGGCAAGCCCGCTCCCACAGACGCACTGGGGAGAGGGCTTGCCCCGCGAGGATAACGCGAGGCTCAGTCAGTCAGGCCGACATAGACGTTCTGCACGTCGTCGTTCTCGTCGATAGCCTCGAGGAATGCCTCGACCTCGGCCAGGGCTTCGGCGCTCAGGCTGGCCGCACTCACCGGGTTTTTCGGGGTGTAGCCAATCTTCGCCGAGGTGACGGTGAAGCCATGCTCGGGCAGGGCCTTCTGCACGGCGTCCAGGTCGGTGGTATCGGTGATGAACAGGGTCGAACCCTCTTCCTCGCCGTCCTCGAAGTCCTGGGCACCGGCTTCGATGGCTGCCATTTCCGGGTCGGCGTCGCCTTCCGGGGTCGCCTCGATCAGGCCGACGTGGTTGAAGTCCCAGGCCACCGAACCGCTGGCACCCAGTTGGCCCTTGCGGAACAGGACGCGGATCTGCGCCACGGTGCGGTTGACGTTGTCGGTCAGGCACTCGACGATCAGCGGCACCTGGTGCGGGGCGAAGCCTTCATAGCTGACGGCATGGTACTGCACGGCCTCGCCGTCCAGACCTGCGCCCTTCTTGATCGCGCGCTCCAGGGTCTCACGGGTCATCGAGGCTTTCTTGGCCTGGACGATGGCCAGGCGCAGGCGCGGGTTCATGTCCGGGTCAGCGCCGGACTTGGCGGCGATCTGGATCTCCTTGGCCAGCTTGCCCATGATCTTGCCCTTGGCGTTGGCCGCCGTTTCTCTATGCTTGGCTTTCCACTGTGCGCCCATATCGACTCTCTTTGTTTCAGCGGCCGGTTCAGGAAGCGACCGGCCAAAAAGTGGGGAGAGTTTATACGCCCTGCGCACCGGGTTCGACAAGAAATCGCATCAGCTTCAGCCCTTGTCGGCCTTCCCCGCCGCCGCCGCGAACTTCGCCAGGCGCACATCCAGCCCGCGTGGACGCAAGCCGCGGTCTTCGGCGCGCTCCTTGCGGCGAATGGCGTTGCGCACCATCAGCGACCCCAGGTAGCGCACCGGCTCCGGCGGGAAACGCCCCAGCGGACCCTTGACCAGCGGCGAGCGGGTCCAGGCGTTGTCCAGCCCCAAGGTCAGCGACGAGAGGATCTGCCCGCCCATGTGACACGGCCCCACCCCGCTGCCTGAATAGCCGAAGCCATAGAACACGTTGCCCTGTCCATCGAGCCGGCCAAAGAACGGCAGGCCGGTCACCGAGCGGTCCGACGGCCCGTTCCAGCTCGCCGCCAACGGCACCTCGGCCAGCGCCGGGAAGAACTCGGCCAGGCTGTCACGCAGCAACGGTTGATACGGCGACGGCTGGTCGAACACCGGCAGCATGCGCCCGCCGTAGGCAAAGGTATTGCCGCCCTTGCCGAGCATCAGCCGACCGTCGGAGGTGTTGTGGTAGTAGTGCACGAAGATCCGCGAGTCGAGCACGCTGACGCCGCTGTCCAGGCCGATCTGACGCAGCAGCTCGGGGCACGGCTCGGTGATCACCATGTCGCTGGAGACGATCGCCACGCTGCGCTCGAACTGCGGGAAAGCCCGCGCCATCCAGGCATTGAGGCCCAACACCACGCGGTCGGCGCGGATGGTGCCGGCCCGGGTGCGCACCTGTGCCGGCGCGCCATGCTCCAGGCCGGTCATCGCCGTGCCTTCGTGAATGCGCACGCCACGCTGCAAGGCTACCCGGCGCAAGCCGCGCACCAGACGCCCCGGCTGTACCGTGGCCGCGGCCGGCGAGTACCAGCCCTCCAGATGCCGCTGGGAGCCGGCCAGGCGCTGCACCTGTTCCAGCGCCAGGCGCTGGAACGAGTTGATGCCGTGGCGCTCCAGCGCGGCGATCACCGCATCGGTGCCGCCGAGCTGGGCCTGGTTGGTGGCGGTGTAGAGCGTGCCGTCCATGCGGAAGTCGCAGCGGATGCCATTGGCCGCGCAGAACTCGCCGATGGCGCCGATGCTGCGTTCGGACTCGCCCACCAGACGCACCGCCTCGGCCACCCCGAACAACCGTTCGAGGGTGAAGTACTTGGCCGACCAGGACAGCGCGCAGCCACCGTTGCGCCCGCTGGCCCCGGCGCCGCAGATGTCGGCCTCGATCAGCAGCACCTCCAGCTGCGGCGCCTGTTCCTTGATCATCAAGGCAGTCCACAACCCGGTGTAGCCACCGCCGACGATGCACACGTCGCAGCGCGCATCGCCGGCGAGCGGCGGGCACAGGGCCTCGTCTTCCTGGTCCAGGGCCTGTTGCAGCCAGAAGGGTCTCATCTGCTCGCTTTCCTCTAGGTACGCAGTGGCTTGATCGCCATGCCGGTATTGGGGGCCACGTCGGTGGCCTGGGGTGCCGTTGCCGGACGGCTGTTCCAGTGCGGCAGCAGCACGAGGGCGGAGAACAGCGCGGTGCCGGCGAAGACGATGAATACCGTGACGCTGTCGAAGTAGCCCGGCAGCAAGCCGCCAAGCACTGCGCCCACCGAGCCGCAGCCGTTGACGAAACCGGCCGCGGTGGCGCCGGCCTTGGCCGTGCCGAAGTCGATGGCCGCGGCGCCGCTGATCATCGAGTCCGGGCCGTAGAGGGTCAGGCCCATGACGAACAGCAAGGCCACCACCAGCGCCACGCTGCCGCTGTGCATCGCCGCCATGAAGCCGGCCAGGGTCAGGGTCAGCAGCACCAGGCTGATCACGCAGGCCGGCATGCGCCGGGCGCCGAACAGCTTGTCCGAAGCCAGGCCGATGAGGATCGGGCCAAGCAGCCCGGCCAGCTCGAAGGCCGTGGGGATGATCGCCGCGCCGACCTTGCCCACCGAGGGCATCTGCTCGAAGACGATCACCGGCCCCCACAGCAGGATGGCGTAGCGCGCCGGCTTGAGCAGGAAGTAGGCCAGGCCCAGGGTCAGCACCGTGCGGTTGCGCAGGATCTCGCGCAATGGCGCCCACACGCTGCACAGGTTCGCCCCTGGGGCCATGCTCTGTGGCTCGGGCTCCACGGCCGGCAGGCCGACGTCCTCGGGCTTGTTGCGCTGGAAGATGAAGAACAGCACCGCCACCACGGCCACCACCACGGCACTGGAGAAGAATGCCGCGTGCCAGGTGCCGACCAGGGTGTAGGCCCACCAGCCGGCGAACGGCGAGGCCACCAGGCCACCGAAGGCGTAGCACGAACTCCACAGCCCCAGTACCCGTCCGCGCTGGGACGCCGGGAAGAAACTGCCGATGTTCTTGCACAAGCCCGCCCAGCCGGTGGACTGCGCCAGCCCTTGGACCAGCATGCAGGTAGCGAAGATCGGGAAGGTTGCGTAACTGCCCATCACCACCGCGGCGGCCGACGAGATCAGCAGCCCGCCGAGCACCACCACGCGCGGCCCGAAGCGATCGGCGAGCATGCCCCAGGTGAACTGGCCCACGGCGTAGGCGGCCAGGTAGATGGCGTCGAGGTTGGCCATGGCGGCCTTGTCCAGCATGAAGGTCGGGTCTTCGCCGATGCCGAGCTTGGCCACCGAGAAGGCCTTGCGGGTGAAGTAGAAGGCGGCATAGGCCAGCCAGGTGATCGCGAAAATCTGCACGCGCCAGCGCTTGATGGCGCCCAGGGATTGGTTCATTTGACTCTGACCTCTTGTTTGAGTGTGCCGGCAGAATGTGAAGAAACGCCTGTCTTGTTGTTGTGTTGCGCACTGCGTGACGGAGGGACGTCACCTGGTCAGATGGCGGTGGTGCCGCCATGGCCGACATGCCGCTGCTCGTGGCAGCGGCGTCGGGTTGAAACACATGGAAACAGCTACTGACTGATAAATAAAATCGATTTATCGTATTTCACACATAAGCCCAGCTTGTAAGCGGAGTGTTCGATGTCGGTTTCCCACGCTCAACTCAAGGCCTTCCACGCGGTTGCCGAGCAAGGCAGCTTTACCCGCGCGGCGCAAAAGCTGTTTCTCACCCAGCCGGCGGTGTCCGACCAGGTGCGCAAACTGGAGGAACGCTTTGGCGTTTTGCTGTTTCACCGCAACAAACGCTCGGTGCAGCTGACCGACCTGGGCGAGCGCCTGCTGGGCGTCACCCAGCGCCTGTTCGCCTGCGAGGCCGAGGCCCAGGAGCTATTGCAGGACTCACGCGCCCTGCACACCGGCAGCCTGACCCTGGCGGTGGACGCGCCAGTGCATGTGCTGCCGCAGATTGCCCGGTTCTGCCAGCGCTATCCGGGGATCCAGGTGAAGATCGAGACCGGCAACACCGATGAGTCGCTGGCGCGGTTGTTCAGCTACCAGGCCGACCTGGCCCTGCTCGGGCGCGATGTCGATGACGAGCGGCTGTTCTGCGTGCCGATGCGGCGCGACCCGATGGTGGCGTTCGTCTCGCACCAGCATCCCTGGGCCAGCCGTGGACAGATCAGCCTGGCAGACCTGGACGATACGCCGCTGGTGCTGCGCGAGCCGGGGTCGGTGACGCGGCAGACGCTGGAGGAGGAGATGCAGCGGGCGGGGTTGCGGATTCGGTCGGCGATCCAGGTCGAAGGGCGGGAGGCGGCGCGGGAGGCGGTGGTCGTGGGGATTGGTGTGGGGGTGGTGTCCGCGGCTGAATTCGGGGCCGATGCTCGGGTTTGTGCTTTGCCGATTGTGGATTGTCAGCGACATTTGACGGAGACGTTGGTGTGTTTGCAGGAACAGCGGATGCGGCGGGTGGTGGCTACGTTTTTGGAGATGGTTTTGGAGTAGGTTCTTTGGTTATTGTTTTGGTTTTTGTATGCACATTCGTAGGTGATGTCGACTTTTAGTCACCTTTCCGCCATTACGGCGGCCTACTTTTCTCGTGAAAAGTAGGCAAAACCGTTCGGCTCCGTTCATACGGCCCCTGCGCTTCGCTCCGGGGTTCCCTCGCTCCGTTCTTGCTCCCGGGAGTACCGCGCTGAACGCCCCATCCTGGGGCGCAGCGCTTGACGGCCATCCATGGCCGTCACCTCCCTTCGCAAGAACTCCGCTCGGCCTCCTGAAGTCGCAATTTGTGGCGCCTGAACTATCGCGCGCTTAGAAGCAAGAGCAAGAGCAAGAAAATAAGTTCTGGATTGGGAGTTTGAAGTTCTTATATGCAGTCAGGCCTCTCGTCGACAACCAGGCATGAAGCCACTGCAGAATTATAAAACTGTAAGGCGAATTCTAGAAACTGCCCCACCTATCACGCACAAAGCCGCAATGGCTCCAATGTCCTGCACAGCACATCAAGCACGCGTTCTTCATGCTCGTGAATAAAGAAATGCCCTCCCGGAAACTTCGCCAGCGAATACTCGCCAACCGTCTCCCGCCCCCAGGCCTGCAACTGTTCGTCATTGGCGCGATCGTTCTCGCCGGCGAATACATGCAAGGGACATTGCAGCGGCAGGCGCTGCTCGTACGCATAGCGGCCGCAAAGCAGAAAATCCGCCTGCACGATCGGCAAGGTCAGGCTCATGAGCTCTTCGTTGGCCAGCACTTCCTCGGAGGTGCCACCGAGCTTGCGCAGCTCGGCGATCAACTCGGCATCACCACGCGGCTCGGTCCATTTGCCACCGGCGTAATCCTCGCGCCGGGTCGGCGCCGCAGTGCCGCAGGCGAACAAGGCCACTGGCGGCGGGCAGCCGAGTGCACGCAACTCATGGGCCAGCTCGAAGGCGACCAGCGCCCCCAGGCTGTGGCCGAGCACGGCGTAAGGCGCATGGGTGACGGCGCGCTGCTCATGGGCCAACTGCCGGGCCAGGGCCCGCAGGTCGGTATGCAGCGGGTCAGCCATGCGCGCGCCGCGCCCGGGCAGCTCCACCGGGCGCACCTGCAGCCAGGCCGGCAGCTTGCGCCGCCAGCGGCTGTAGACCATCGCACTGGCACCGGAATACGGCAGGCACAACAGGTTCAGGGTCGACACCGCCTTACTGCGCCGCGACTTCGGCCATCTTCTGGCGCAGGCTCAGGGGCCGCATGTCGGTCCAGACTTCGTCGATGTAGGCCAGGCAGTCCTTCTTCAGGCCGCTCTTGCCCACTGCGCGCCAGCCATTGGGGATCGCCTTGTAGTCGGGCCAGATGGAATACTGCTCTTCGTGGTTGACCACTACCTGGAACTGGATATCGTCGCGGTCGAAAACGGAAGTCATTGCCTGTCTCCTTGAATGATGAGGGCCGAACGCGCCGGGCGCAGGGCGGCTTCCATGAAAACGAAAGGCGCGCGGGGAAAATTAGGCCATTGCTCGTGGTCTTGCCAAAGGAGGGAAGCCCGCATGTCTTGCCGGGCTGCCACAGCGTACCTGGCAACACAGGCTACATCGCCTCGCTCCCCCACCCCAAGGCCTTGTACAGCGCAATCGCATCCAGGTACGAGGCCGTCTCCGCCTCCGCCACCTCGCGCTTGATCGAGAACAGCGCACGCTGGTTCTCGAGCACCGCCAGGTAGGTGCCGGCGCCGCGCCGATAGCGCTTGTTGGCGATATCGATGGCCTCGCTGCCGTGCCCGGCCGAGGCCACCAGGCTTTGCAGCCGTGCCTGGTTGCGTACCAACTGCGTGACGGCGTTCTCCACTTCCTCGCGGGCCAACAGCACCGCCTGCTGGTAGCGCGCCTGGCTGCCCTCGGCCAGCGCCTCGCGCACCCGCAGGCGGGCGCGGGCATTGCCCAGGCGCAAGGCCGGCCAGGTGACCACCGGTGCCAGCTCATAAGCGCGGGCCGCGCTGCCCAGGTCGCCGCTGCGCAAGGCGAAGAAACCAATGAAGCCGCCCAGGTCCAGGCGTGGGTACAGCTCGGCAGTGGCCGCACCGACGTCCTCGGTGCTGGCCGCCAGCTCACGCTCGGCACTGACCACATCAGGTCGCTGGCCAATCAGCGCATCAACGTCACCCAGCGGCAACTGGCGCGCCAACGGCGGCAGGAACGGCGCGGCGCCCTGCTCCAGGCCGCCCGGCACCTGCCCGGTCAACACATCGAGGCGATAACTGGCCTGCTCGATGGCCGCCTGCAACGGCGGTACCGCCGCCTCGCTGAGCAACAGGTTGGCATGGGCGTTCTGCTGGTCTTCGTACTGGCCACTGCCGGCGCGCACCTGGGCGCTGGTCAGTTGCAGGGTCTCGCGCCAGGCCTCGACCTGATCCTCGGCCACCACCAGGCTGCGTTTGAGCCCGAGCTTGAGGTAGTAATTGCGCGCCACCTCGGCGGCGATGCTCAAGCGCACCTGGCGCAGGTCAGCCGCCGCCGCGTCGGCACGCGCCTCGGCGGCGTCGGTCAGGCGCTGCAGGCGGCCGAACAGGTCGATCTCCCACTGCACGTCGAATCCGGCGCGGTACTGCTCGGTGCGCATGCGCCGCGGGTCGCTGCCATCGGCCGGTTGCTGCTGCTCCAGGCTCTGGTTGTAGCCAGCGCGGGCGGTGACCCAGGGGTAGCGGTCGAGGCTGCGGTCGTCGAACAGCGCCCGCGCCGCCAGCAGGTTGGCATGGGCCTGGCGGATATCGTGGTTGTTGACCAGGGCCTGGTCGACCAGGCGCACCAGCTGCGGATCGTCGAAGAACCGCCACCACTGCTCCGGCATCTCGCCACGGGCGGCGAACGCGGCGCGCTGCGGACTGTGCAGGCCACTGCCAGGTGCCTCGGGCTTGCGGTAGTCGGGGCCGACGCTGCAGGCCGACAAGGCCAGGGCGAGCAGGGATACGACGAATACCGGCTTCATGGCTGCCCCTCCAGGGTTTCGGCCAACGATCGGGCCCGTGCCGAACGCGCCGTGCTGGCATGGTCACGGGCCAGCAGGCTGTAGATGGTCGGCAGCACGAACAGGGTGAACAAGGTGCCGACCAGCATCCCGGTGACAATCACCACGCCGAGCCCGAAGCGGCTGGCAGCACCGGCACCGGAGGCGAACAACAGCGGGATCAGCCCCACCACCATGGCCGCCGTGGTCATCAGGATCGGCCGCAAGCGGATCTGCGCTGCCTTGCCGATGGCCGTGCGCCGGTCCAGGTGCTGCTCGGCCTGCAAGGTGTTGGCGAATTCGACCATGAGGATGCCGTGCTTGCTGATCAGGCCGATCAGCGTCACCAGGCCGATCTGCGTGTAGATGTTCACCGTGGCCACCCCCAGCGCCAGCGGCAGCAGCGCACCGCTGATCGACAGCGGCACGGTGATCAGGATGATCAGCGGATCGACCAGGCTTTCGTACTGCGCCGCCAGCACCAGGTAGATCACCACCACGGCGGCGAGGAAGGCCAGCATCAGGGCGTTGCCCTCCTGCTGGTACTGGCGCGCGTCGGACTGCCAGTCGATGCTGAAGCCCGCCGGCAGTTCGGCGGCTGCCTGCTCGAGGAAGGCCACGGTGTCGCCCAGGGTGACGCCGGCCGCCGGAATACCCTGGAAGGTCGCGGCGTTCTGCTGGTTGAACTGGGTCAGGCGGTTGGGCTCGACCTGCTCGCTGACCTGCACCACGGTGGACAGCGGCACTAGCCTGCCCTCCTCGCTGCGCACGTACTGCCGGGTCAGGGCCTGCGGGGTCAGGCGCTGGTCACGCGGGCTCTGCGCGATCACATCATAGGAGCGGCCATCCAGGCCGAAGCGGTTGAGGTAGTTCTCGCCCACCAGCACCGCCAGCGACTCGCCGATGTCCTGCATGCGGATACCCATGCTGTTGGCCTTGGCCCGGTCGACCCGCACCTGCACCACCGGGTTGTTGTAGTCCAGGTCGCTGTCGACCACGGCGAACAGGCCGCTCTGCCGCGCCTTGGCCTTGACCTGCTCCATGGTGTCGAACAGCACCCGGTAGTCCTGCGAGCTACGCAACACCATCTGCACCGGCAGGCCACCGGTGGAGCCCGGCAGCGCGGGCAGCTGGAAGGCGAAGATGCTGGTGCCCTCGACATCGTTCACCGCCGCCTGCAGGTCGAGCTGGATCTGCGAGGCATTGCGTTCGCGCTCGCCCCATGGCTGCAGGTTGATGCCGCCGATGCCCGAGGCGATGCCGTCGCTGCCGTTGATGATCCAGGTGCTGACGGTTTCCGGCAGGGTCCGGTAGACCGCATCGAGCTTGTCGGCGAAGCGCTCCACATAGGCCAGGTTGGCGTGCTGCGGTGCCTTGATCGCGGTGAGCAGCCCGGCCTGGTCCTCGGTCGGCGCCAGCTCGCGCTGCGGCAAGGCGTACAACAGCGGCAGGCTGACCAGCACCAGCAAGGCGAAACCGACGCTGATCCAGCGGTGTTTCAGCGAGAAGCCCAGCACATGGGCGTAGCGCTCGGCCAGCCAGTCGAAGAAACGGTTGGCCGCATGGGCCATGCGCCCCTCGGACTGGCGGGCGTCGAGCAGGAACGAGCTCATCACTGGCGACAGGGTCAGGGCCACCACGCCGGAGACCACCACCGCCCCGGCCAGGGTCAGGGCAAACTCGCGGAACAACGCGCCGGTCAAGCCGCCCATCATGCCGATCGGCGCGTACACTGCAGCCAGGGTGATGGTCATGGCGATCACCGGCCCGGCCACCTCACGGGCGCCGATCAATGCCGCCGCCACCGGCGTGCGCCCTTCCTCGATATGGCGGTGGACGTTCTCCACCACGACAATGGCGTCGTCCACCACCAGCCCCACCGCGAGCACCATGGCCAGCAGGGTAAGCAGATTGACGCTGAAACCGAAGGCCAGCATCAGCGCCGCGGCCCCGAGCATCGACAGCGGGATGGTCACCACCGGAATCAGCACCGTGCGCAGCGAGCCCAGGCACAGATAGATCACCACCACGACGATTGCCAAGGCCTCGAGCAAGGTCTTGGTGACCTCGTCGATGGAGGCCTGGATGAAGCGCGCCGTCTCGAAGGCAAGCTCCGCCTTGACGTCCGGCGGCAGGGTCTGGCGAATCTGTGGCAGCAACTGGCGGATGCCGTCGACGATCACCAGCGGGTTGCCGCCCGGGGTGGCGAACAGCCCCAGGTGCACCGCCGGCACGCCGTCCATGCTGGCGCTGGTCTCGGCCGAAGCCGCGCCCAGCTCGACCGTGCCGATGTCGCGGATGCGCACCAGGCCGTTGCCGTCGTTGCGGATCACCAGCTCACGGAAGTCGCCGACCGAGGTCAGGTCGGTGTCGACGCGGATATTGGCGATCACGTACTGGCCCTTCACCTTGCCCGGCGCCGCCTGGTAGTTGTTGCGGCGCACCGCCTCGGCCACGTCGGCCGCGGTCAGGCCCCGGGCGGCCAGGCGCGCCGGGTCGATCCACAGGCGCATGGACAGGGTCTGGCCACCGAACACCTGGACCTTGGCCACACCCTCGATGGTACTGAGCAGCGGCTCGACCACCCGGGTGAGGTAGTCGGTCATGGCCGGGATCGGCAGGCTCGCGCTGGCAAAACCGATGTAGGCCACGGCCGTGGACTCGCCCGCCGAACGCTCGATCACCGGATCGTAGGCCCGCTCCGGCAGGCGGAAACGCACCTGGTTGACCTTGGCCATCACCTCGGTGAGGGCCTGGGTCGAGTCGCGGTTCAGCTCCATGCGCACGGTCACCAGGCTACGGCCCTGCACCGACGAGGACGACAGGTAGTCGATACCTTCCACCGACGACACCGCCTGGGCGATCGGCTGGGTGACGAAACCCTGCATCAGCTCGGCGGGGGCGCCGGGGTACTCGGTGGTCACGGTAATGGTCGAGCTTTCCAGCAAGGGGTACTGGCGGATCGGCAACTGCAGCAGCGACAGCAGCCCCAGCAGCAGGATCAAGGTGCTGACCACCAGCGCCAGCACAGGCCGGCGCACGAACAGGTCGGTGAATGTCATGGCGTTTTCTCGCTGGGGTCAGGCGCCGCTGGCCGGGGCCTGCAGGGTGTCTTCGGTGGCTTGCACGGCGGCGCCGTCGCTCAGGCGCAACTGCCCGGACACCACTACCTGGTCGTCCTCGCGCAGGCCCTGCTCGATCACCACCCGCCCGGCCTGGCGTTCACCGGTACGCACTGCCACGCGCTGTACCACCAGGGCATCGGCGGCGGCATCGTGGCGGGCGACGAACACCGTGTCGCCGTAAGCCGTATAGGCAACGGCGGTTTCCGGCACGGTCAACACCTGGCCGTCATCGGGGCTGGCTACCTGCACGCTGGCATACATGCCGGCCGACAGGCGCGCATCGGGCTTGGCCAGGGTGGCCTGCACCTGCACCGTGCGCGAACGGCCGATCAAGGGGTCGATGGCGGTGATGTGCGCGGTGAAGGCCTTATCGGGGAACGCATCCAACCGCACCTCGACCGCCTGGCCGGTGCGCAGCTGGGCGCTGAGCTGCTCCTCGAGGGAGAAGTTGACGTACAGGCTGCGGGTGTCGATCAGGCTGACCACCGGGTCGCCGACATTGAGGTACTGGCCCTGGTTCACCCGCCGGATACCCAGGCGCCCGTCGAAGGGTGCGCGCACCGCCTTCTGGGCGATCACCGCCTCGGTACGGGCCAGCTCGCCCTGGGCCATGTCGCGGGCCGCCAGGGCGTTGTCCAGCTGTTCCTGGGTGGCGGCGTTCTCGCGCAGCAGGTCCTTGACGCGCCGGTAGTTGGTCCGCGCATTGTCCAGCTGGGCCTTCAGGCGCAGGCGCTCGGCCTGCTCCGGGGCATCGTTGAGGGTGACCAGCACATCACCCTTGCGCACCTGCTGGCCGGAGCTGAAGTTGATCGCCGTCACCCGCCCGCCGATCTCGGCCGACACCAGCACCTGGTGCACCGCCTCCAGCTCGCCGACGCCGGCGAAGGCGCGTTTCTGCGGTGCTTTCTGTACCGTGGCCAGGGCCACCTTGACCAGGTGCCGCGGCGCGGCTGCCGTGGCCTGGGCCTGCCCGGTGTGGCGCCAGGCCAGGCCACCGGCGGTGGCCAGGGCCAGCACCAGGGCACTGCTAAGTATTGCCTTGCTATTCATTGCGCGTCCTCGCCTGAGGCCCAATCCAGGTTGAACAGGAAGAACGCCAGGGTCGCCCACAGCACCAGCACCAGGTGGGTGAGCTGCAGGCCTTCCTGGCGTATCCAGTAGCCGAACCACAGGCCCCCGAGCAGCATGGCGAAAGTGAAGGCGAGGAAGGCGCCAAGTGCCAGGTTCAACCAGGCCCGGGCCAGGAGCGGATCCTGGGCGACGATCAGCCCATAGGTGCCGACCCAGGCCGCCAGGCTGGCGACGATCTGCAGCAGCAGGATCACCAGCAGCGCGGCGCGGGCCAAGCCTGCCGAATGACAGGCCCTGCGCAACAAGGGGAATTCGATGGCCGGCGGCTGGCGCAGTGGCGCCATGGCCAAGGTGGCGCCAATGGCGCCGACGGAGCTGGCGAAGGCCTGCAGGTTGTTCAGTACCGCGATGCTCAGCCACAACGCCAGGCCCACGGCCTGGATGGCTTGGAACAGCCACAGGGAGGTGTGCAAATCCATATCAACGTCCGTATTGATGGCCTGGGCGGGACGCCAGGCAATTACACAAGAAAACGCTTGGATATTAGAGGCAGCCTTGCCGATACACAAGCGCCCCTATTACAGGGGCGCGTGTTGCCAGGGAAGTTGATGCGGATCAGTCGGGAGACATTTGCAGGGCTGGAGGTGCCAGGAACCGGGATTCTGGGTCAATGGAATGCCTGCAGGAGCGGCTTTGACCGCTCCTGCAGAAGGCGTGGTTCACGCCTGCCCAGGCACCCGAGTCAGGGCTTCGCGAAAGCGCTGGGTACTGGCCAACGCCAGCGCCAGGCCGACAACCGCCACGCCGCCCCCCACCAGGCCGATATGCGCCACGCCCACCTGGCTGCTGACAATGCTGCCAAGCAACGCACCGCCACCGATACCGATGTTGTAGATACCGGAGAACAACGCCATGGCCACGTCGGTGGCATCCGAGGCAAGCTTGAGGGTCTTGGACTGCAAGGCCAGGCTGAAGCTCAGGATCGCCACGCCCCAGACCATGCTCAGGGCGGCGAACACCTGGAAATTGCCCGACAGCGGCAACAGCAGCAGCAGGCACGCGGCAAGCGCGCCGATGGCGCCCACCAGGAAGCCATGGGGGAAACGCTCGCTGTAGCGGCTGAACAACACCGAGCCGAACACGCCGGCACCGCCGTACAGCAACAGCAGCAACGTGGTGTGTTCGCCACTGATCCGTGCCACGTGCAGGGCGAAGGGTTCGATGTAGCTGTAGGCAGTGAACTGCGCGGTAATCACCAGGGTTACCAGCATGTAGGTGATCACCAGCGCCGGACGCTTGAACAGCACCGGCAGGCTGCGCAGCGAGCCGGAGTTCTGGCTCGGCAGCAGCGGCAGCGACTTCATCAGGCAGAGCATGGTCGCCAGCGCCACCCCGGCGATACACAGGAAGGTAATGCGCCAGCCCAGCGCCTCACCCACCACACGCCCCAGCGGGATGCCCATGACCATCGCCAGGGTGGTGCCGGTGGCCAGCAGGCCCAGCGCCTTGGCCTGCTGGCCGGGCGGCGCCACGCGCACCGCCAGCGACGCGGTGATGGCCCAGAACACGGCATGGGCCAGGGCGATGCCGATGCGGCTGACCAGCAGCATGGCGAAGCTCTGCGACAGCCACGACATCAGGTGGCTGACGATGAATACCAGGAACACCAGCAGCAGCAGGCGGCGGCGTTCGATGTTGCGGGTCACCAGCATCATCGGCAGCGAGGCCAGTGCCACCACCCAGGCGTAGATGGTCAGCATCAGGCCGACCTGTGCGGTGCTCATCTCGAAGCTGCGGCCGATATCGCTGAGCAGCGCCACCGGGACGAACTCGGTGGTATTGAAGATGAACGCCGCCAGCGCCAGGGCGATGACGCTCAGCCAACTGCCGCTGCCGGCGGTGGGAGGCATGGAGGTGGGGACGGGACCATTCATGTGAAGATGTTTTTCTCCGCGGACAAGGCAACAGGACGCGCATCGCCTGCCCAGGTTCCAGGCCGGTGACGCACGTTTTCTTATTGAAAGGATGTCCGGCATGGTACGCATCAAGGCCGAGCCTCACAACCGCGGGCGCGGACGGAGTACCATGCGCGCCTGCGTGCACCCTTTTGTCGCACATCACCTACCCTGCGGAACAAGGAGTTCGATCCGCCCATGGACAAGCAGCACCCCCAGCAGCAATGGCGCGAGGCGGTCATCGCCTATGCCGAGGCCATCAACCGCTATGTCGCGCAGGGCCGCGCGCAAGGCTGGGACGATCTGGAGGAACCACAGGCGCCGGCCACCGAGCATCTGCTCGACGCCTGGCAGGCGGCGCTGCTGGCGATAAACCGCCCGGGCACCGACGAACAGCAACGCCAGTTGTTCCGCGAAGCCTGGCCCCCGGCGCATCTGCCGCTGTTGCCATTGCTCGACGAACAGGCCCAGGGCATCGGCAACCTGCTGCTGCTCGACGACGGCAGCCTGCTGGTGCGCATCGGCATGCCGTTCGAGCGCGGCCAGGTGCTGCGCCTCGACGGCCAGGGCGTCACCTCGGTGATCGGTGTCGAGCACTTCGGGCGCTGCCCAGGGCGGCGCTACTTCGCCCTGGCCAACGCCGAGGGGGTACGCGTGACCGATGGCTGGGGTGGCCCGCAAGTGGCCCGGCTGGCCTGGCCCCATGGTCTGGAAGGGTTACCGGCGGGTTACCCGTTCGACCCCTTCGACCTGCCGCCGACGCCCACTGCGCTGCTGCCCTTCCCCGATGGCCAGCGGGTCCTGCTGGTCAGCAGCGACGGCATCTTCGTGCTTGCCGCCGCTGGTGCCACGCGCCTGCTGCCACGCGAGGACGACATTCTCGAGGAGCTGCGCCGGGGCACTGACCCGGACGACATCGCCCTGGGCCTGACGATGGCACATGCCGCACTGTCACCGGACGGCAGGCTGGTCGCCCTGGGCGAACAATGCGGCCGTCACCTGGTGCTCGACGAGCAGTTCAGGCGCATCGCAGAGGTCGGCCCGGCCAGCGAGTACCCGCACTTCGCGCTGTTCAACCGCCGGGGCGACCAGCTGATCCTCAATGCTTGCCACTTCTATCAGGGCGGCACCGTCGGCGTGCGGGTGGCCGACCTGCCGGAGCTGGATACCGGTTTCTACAGCAATGACCCGCGCACGCCACTGCTGCAGGACGGCGCAAGGGTCTACGCCGGGGTGGCCCGCGATGGCGAATACATCGTCGGTGACGCCCATGGCTACCTGCGCGCCTTCGGCGAGGACGGCCACGAGCACTGGCAGCACTATCTTGGTTCGACGATCAGCGCCATGGACATCAGCGCCGACGGCCGCACCCTGGTGGTGGCCAGCCATGCCGGGTTCATTTCGCAGATCGCGTTGGATCGTGGCCGACCGCAGTGGCAGATCGGCACGGGGGCGCATGCCGAGGTGCGGCGCTGGTTGTGCTGGAAAGGGTTCGACCGGCCTCTGGCCTGGTAGATCGCTGGCGCGCGCCGGCGGCAGGGATCCGTCTCAGGAAGCCGCCGTCGCCTGCCCGCCCTCCTCGAGCCGCGCCGCATAACGCTGCGCCAGCACCGCGCAGACCATCAGCTGGATCTGGTGGAACAGCATCAACGGCAGGATCATCGCCCCAATGCCACCGCCGACGAACAGCACCTGGGCCATGGGCACGCCGGTTGCCAGGCTCTTCTTGGAACCTGCGAAGAGAATGGTGATGCGGTCCTCGACATTGAAGCCCAGCAGCCGCCCGAGCAGCCGCGTGCCGAGCAGCACCACCGCCAGCAGGATCCCGCACACGGCGAACAGGCCCGCCAGGTGCTGCGGCGACACCGTGTGCCACAACCCGGTCACCACCGCCTCGCTGAAGGCGGTGTACACCACCAGCAGGATCGAGCCCTGATCCACCAGTTTCAGCCAGCGCGCATTGCGCTTGACCCAGGCACCGATCCAGCGGCGGGCGATCTGCCCGGCGACGAAGGGCACCAACAACTGCAGGGTGATCTTCAGCACCGCGTCCAGCCCGGAGCCGGTGTCGCCCGAGGCGCCCAGCAACATCACCACCAGCAGCGGCGTGAGGAAGATCCCCAGCAGGCTCGAGGCCGCCGCGCTGCAGATCGCCGCAGGCACGTTGCCACGGGCCAGCGAGGTAAAGGCGATGGCCGACTGCACCGTGGCCGGCAAGGCGCACAGGTAGAGCACGCCCAGGTACAGCTCATTGCCCACCAGCGGCACGAACAGCGGCTTGAACGCCAGCCCCAGCAGCGGGAACAGCACGAAGGTGCAGGAGAACACCAGCAGGTGCAGGCGCCAGTGGCTGGCGCCGGCGATGATCGCCTCGCGCGACAGCTTGGCGCCGTGCAGGAAGAACAGCAGGCCGATGGCCAGGTTGGTCAGCCAGCCGAACAGCACCGCGCCCTCGCCTGCGCACGGCAGCACGGTGGCGATGAACACCACCCCGAGCAGGGCCAGGGTGAAGTTGTCGAACAGCATGCGCAAATATCTCATCACAGATTCCGCCTTGTCTTTGTGCAAGCCTGGACGATAAGGTCCCGGCCTTTATGCCGCTAACGCCGGAACCCCCGTCAGTGTCGCCCAACGGACAACCCGGCGACTGAATCACGAAAAGGAACCTTGCACCATGAAACGTCCCCCGCACCTGCTGCTGGCCACTGCCCTGACGCTGGCCGCGCCACCCCTGTTAGCAGGCGACCTGCAGCACAGCGTCGATGGCGTCATCCAGCCGCTGATGCGCGAGCACGGCATCGCCGGCATGGCCGTGGCAGTGTATGCCAATGGCCAAGCGCACTATTTCAACTATGGCCTGGCCGACAAGGCCAGCGGCCAGGCAGTGACCCGCGACACCCTGTTCGAGGTCGGCTCGGTGAGCAAGACCTACACCGCCACCCTCGCCGCCCTGGCCAGCGCCGAGGGCAAGCTCGACCTCGCGGCGCCCGCCAGCCGCTACCAGCCCGGCCTGGCCAAGGCGCCGATCGGCAGCGCCAGTGTGCTTGAGCTGGGCGCCTACAGCGGCGACTGCCTGCCACTGCAGTTCCCCGACGAGGTGCAGACGAAGGAGCAGACCCTGGCCTGGTTCCAGCACTGGCAACGCCGCGCCGAACCCGGCACCCAGCGCTGCTACTCGAACCCCAGCCTGGGCCTGTTCGGTGACCTGGCAGCCCGCGCGCAGAAGCGGCCATTCGCCGAACTGATGACCCAGGGGCTGCTGCCTCGATTGGGCCTCGAGCACACCTACCTGGAAGTACCGGCCAACGCCCGTGGCCTCTATGCCCAGGGCTACGATGCCAAGGACAAGCCGGTACGGGTCAGCCCGGGCCCTTACGCCGAGCAGGCCTACGGCATCAAGAGCAGCGCCAGCGACCTGTTGCGCTATGTCCAGTTGCAACTGCAACCTGCCGCGCTCGACCCTGCCCTGCGCCAGGCCATCGCCATCACCCAGGCCGGTTACTTCCAGGTCGGCGCCATGACCCAGGGCCTGGGCTGGGAGCGCTACCCCTACCCGGTCAGCCTCGACACCCTGTTGGAATACAACGGTGCCAAGATCATCCGCGGAGAAAACCCGATAAAGGCGTTGAACCCGGCGCTGCCCGCCGAGCCTGCCGCCTGGTACAACAAGACCGGCGCCACCGGTGGCTTCGGCGCCTACGTGGCATTCGTGCCGTCGAAACAGATGGGCATCGTGCTGCTGGCCAACCGCAACTACCCCAACGAGGAGCGGGTACGTGTCGCGCAACGCATCCTCTCAAGCCTGGAGCCATGACGGCCGATTCCTGGCGCCGGCGAACGGACTCGACAGACACAACGAAGAGGATTGTCCGACAAGATGTAGTGACTAAAAATAATCACTACAAAACGGTTGACGCCCTTCCTGCGCCTTGGGCATGATGAGGCCGTCTCCCTGATCGGGAGCGGTGGCAAGGGTGTTCCAGACGGCCTGCGCGGTAACGCAGGCCGTCCGTGGAGAGGGAAACTGCCCAGAAGGCAGCGTGAGAAAGCCCCTGTTGCGAAGCTGCTGTAGCAGCCTTGGTTAGCGCGCTACATGGTGTGGCGCCAATGTGAACTTCAGACGAACTTCACCAACGAATGTGAGTAATGGGGGCTTTATGATGAACTTGAACAACAATCCAACCATCGACCAACTGGCCCAGCTGTTCGCCGCGCGCAAGGACAGCCTCGACGACCACCTGCTGTGGGTCAGCCAATCCGGCGAGGTCCGCCTGGATCGCCTGCCGCCGAACACGGTCGAAGACGAGTTCGAATCGCACATGCCCAGCATGCGCGCCCGTTTCAAGGTCTACCGCCGTGGCCAGGGCTACGTCGGCAAGAAGGCCGCCGCCGACACCTCCTTCGTCGGTCGCGTACTCGAGACCCTGCAACAAGAATGGCCTACCGCCCGTGAGCGGCAGGCAATCAAGGTGATCGACGCGTTGAACTGATACCGCGGCTTTACACCGTTTCTTGAGCCCGGCCCGACAAAGGCCGGGCTTTTTCATGCCTGGCGCCTGCGCGGCATCGCTTCCGGCAGCGGCAAGGCGCCCGTGGCCAGGGCGCGGGCACGGTCAACGCCCCACACCAGGGCCCGTGTCATGGTTTCGCCCGGACGCGAGGGGTAGTACTCCTCCAGCAGTGCCTTGCCGTCGCGGGCGTACAGCCCGAGAAACAGCTGCGTGGCGCCAACCCTGGACAGGCGCACCTGCACATCGATGCTGGTGCCGTCGCTCAACTCCTCGTCATGGCTGCGGCTGTGCAACTGCACATCGGCCCATTGCCAGTAGGTCTCTTCCCTGATTCGCATTGAAGTCGATACTCCGTGTCTGACATGCCGCGCAAGAAAAGCACAGCCTCGAACCGGCGGCGAGGGGGACGCGCCGATACCATGAGCGGGATCAAGAAATGGCGGGAAATGCGTGCCGTTGGGCGGTTTTGCAGTGTTCGGACCAACATGATCGCGGGGCAAGCCCGCCCCCACAGATTTCTAGCAAGGTCTGTGGGAGCGGGCTTGCCCCGCTAATGTGCTGTTTCACTTTTTCGACGGGACACGCGGCGTGAACCGCCCCTTCTTGGCCCGTTGCAGGTGCGCCGGCTGCAGTTGCTCCGATTCGTCCAGGGTCATGTTGGCAAAGCCCAGGCGCAAGGCCGCTTGCCCGCAGCGCACCTGGCTGTTGATCGGAAACGCATCGTTCAGGTCTTCAAAAAAAGATTCGCTCATGCCCTGACTCCCTCCAATGGCGACCGTGCCGGCAGGCAATGCACCTGCCTAGTGAAGCAGCGGCCCGTTGAAGTGAGACTAGCCGGTCATTTGCAGACCAGCCGGACAAAAACTCCTTGCCCGACCAGTGGCAACTGGCCTTACTTCAAGCGCACCGCCGTACCGGTGGCGAACACCACGACCATCCCGCCCTGCACCGACGGCATGCTGATCTCGAAGTCCACGCCCACCACTGCATCGGCTTGCAACTGTCGTGCCCGCGCCACAAGCTCCTCGGTGGCCTGCTCACGGGCCAGCTTCAGGGCGCTCTCCAGGGTCTGCGAACGGCCACCGAAGAAGTCGCGAAAGCGTGCGAAGAAATCGCGCACGAAGTTGATCCCCTGCACCGATTCGGCGCTGACCACGCCGAGGTATTCGGCAACGGGGCGGCCTTCGAGCTGGCTGGTGGTGCTGATGATCATGGGTGAAGCTCCTGGAACAAGACAAAAGAGCACGATCCTAACAAATCCTCCGCGGCCAAATTACACAAGCAACTTCTTGAATAATGATTTTCCGGCTCCTAGACTCCCAGCGCAGGATCACGCAAGGAGCCTTCATGACCGCCATCCCCGAACAGCCCCCCGCACGCTGGAGCGAATTGCTCAGCGGTGGCAATGCGCTGCGCTCGATCGCCCTGGCCGGCGGTGTCGCCCTGCACGCCGTCAATGTCTATATCGTCACCACGCTGCTGCCCACGGTGATCGACGAAATCGGCGGGTTGGCCTTCTATGCCTGGAACACCACCTTGTTCGTGGTGGCCTCGATCATCGGCTCCACCCTTTCCACCCGCCTGCTGGCCCGCGGTGGGCCACGGGTCGCCTACCTGCTGGCACTGCTGGTGTTCACCCTCGGTTCGGCAGTGTGCGCAATGGCCACCAGCATGCCGCTGCTGCTGATCGGGCGCAGCGTGCAAGGCCTGGGCGGCGGCATCCTGTTCGCCTTGAGCTATGCGCTGATCCACTTGGTGTTCGAGAGCCGCCTGTGGCCCCGCGCCATGGCCCTGGTCTCGGCGATGTGGGGGGTGGCCACGCTGTGCGGCCCCGCCGTGGGCGGCGTGTTCGCCGAGGGCGGGCACTGGCGCTGGGCATTTTGGTCGCTACTGCCGGTGGCCGCCGCCCTGGCGCTGATCGTCTGCCTGCGCCTGCCGGCGCGCCAGGCGCTGGACGACAATGGCGCACGCCCGGCCTATGGGCTGATCGCCTGCCTGGTGGCCTCGGTGTTGGCGATCTGCGCGGCCAGCCTGGCCGACTCACTGTGGGTCAACCTGGCCGGCATCGTCGCCGGGCTGGCCATCGCCGCGCTGATCGCCCGCCTCGATCCCCGTGCCCGTCACCACCTGCTGCCCACCGGCGCCTACAGTCTCAGGCAACCGATGGGCGCGCTGTTCGCCATGATGTGCCTGCTGGTGGCGGCCATCACCACCGAGATCTATGTGCCCTATTTCCTCCAGCGCATCCATGGCTTCGGCCCCCTGGCCGCGGGCTACCTGACGGCCGTGATGGCCGCCGGCTGGACGGTCGGCGCCCTGGCCAGCGCCGGGCGTGACCGCGATGGCGGCGCCTGGCAGATCCGCTGCGGCCCGCTGCTGGTGGCCCTGGCGCTACTGGCCCTGGCTCTGCTGACACCCGCCGTGGCGTGGGTGGCCAGCACGCCGGGCCTGGCCGTGTTTGCCCTGGCCCTGGCCGGCGTGGGCCTGGGCATCGGCCTGGGCTGGCCGCACTTGCTTACCCGCGTGCTGCAAGCGGCGCGCCCCGGCGAGGAAAACCTCGCTTCGGCCTCGATCACCACCGTGCAGCTGTATGCCACCGCGCTGGCCGCGGCCCTGGCCGGCCTGGTAGCCAACAGCGCCGGGCTGGTCGAGCCCGGTGGCGTCGAGGGCGCGCGCCGGGCGGCATTGTGGCTGTTCGCCGTATTCGCCTGCGCACCGCTGCTGGCCCTGCCATTGGCGCTGCGCCTCACCTCTGAACGCAAGGAGTGACCATGAAGGAATCCAAGGAAGTCTACGAGCGCATCAGCGAGCAGTTCGAAGACTTCACCAGCCACGCCAGCCAGCGCGGGGTCGAGGTCGACACCTTTCGCTACATGGCCGGCGAAGTGATCGGCGAGGAGATCCTCGACCTGGCCTGCGGCCATGGTTTCTTCAGCCGCCGCCTGAAGGACTGGGGCGCGGCGCGGGTGCATGGGGTGGACATCTCGCCGAGCATGATCTATCAGGCGCGCCAGGCCAACGACGGCATCGCCTACGAAGTGCGCGACGTGGCGCAGATGGGCCGCATCGGCCAGTACGACAAGGTTACCGCCGCCTGGTTGTTCAACTACGCCGGCAGCGTCGAGGAGCTGCGGCGCATGTTCGAAAGCGTCGCCCTCAACCTCAAGCCGTCCGGTCGATTGATTGCCTATACCGCCAACCCGGCCTTCGACCTGGCCCGTGGCAATTTCACCGAGTACGGCATCCGCGTACTGGACGAACAACCGGTCGAAGGCGGCTTCCGCTGCCAGGGACAGTTCATGAGCACGCCGCCGGCGGATTTTACTTACTACCGCTGGCACAAGGCGGTCTACGAGCAGGCCGCCCATGACGTGGGCCTGCGCAATGTGCGCTGGATCGCCCCGCTGATCAGCGGCATCCGCAAGAAGGCGCATCCGCCGGGGTATTGGGACCTGTTCGAACAGAACAGCCTGCAAGTCGGGTTGATCTGCAGCCGCTGAGATCGCTGGCGCCGCCAACGCGGCGCATCGCCGGCAAGCCGGCTCCCACACCGATCGCGTCCAACCTCAAGCCATGCGCCATCTTGTAGGAACCGGCTTGCCAGCGATGGGACGCACAAGGCGTCCCCGCTCAGACCTGCACCAGCCACTCATCCACCAGCCCTTGGCGCGCCAGAACCTCGCACCACGCAGGCTGCGCCTCGACCTGGACTTCATTGCAGTCGAGCGCGTACAACGCCTGCAACACCCGCTGAGCATCAACCTCCTCGATCACCTGGCAGCGCGCCCGGGCATAGCGCCCGTCACGCATCGCCTGCGCCGTATGCAGCACCAGCGTCGGAGCAAGGCCATCCAGCACCTTGGCCGAGGCCGGGCAATCGAGCCGCTGATCAACCACCACCCGCAACGGAGTCACCGGCTCGACTCGCTGTGCCGGAACCTGCGCCAGCAGCGACGGGTCGCAGGCCTTGACCCAGTCACAGGTGGTCAACAACGCCGAGGCCCTGCCCCGCCAGTGCTCCAGCGGCGCTTGCTCGTCGCAATGGCTGAGCATCGCGCCCTCACCCATCGCGCCAATGGCCAACGCCGCCGGCCGCAACACCCGCACCCAGGGGCGCTGGCGCTCGATGCGCGAAAAAAACCCGCGATTGAGTGCTCGCGCCGTGGGACAGGGCATGGCCTCGACCGCAATGCCCGCTTCGCGCAGCCGAAGCGCACCGATGCTCTGCGACGCATCGGCACTGGCCGTGACCACCCGGCGCACCCCGGCGGCCACCAGGGCATCGGCGCACGGCGGGGTGCGCCCATGGTGACCACAAGGCTCGAGCGTCACATAGGCGGTGGCCCCGCGCGCCGCCGGGCCTGCCTCCTGCAAGGCGAGCACCTCGGCATGGGCGTGGCCGGCGCGCTGGTGCCAGCCGCGCCCTACCACCTGGCCATCGTTGACGATCACGCAGCCGACCCGCGGGTTGGGCATGGTGCTGTACAGGCCCTGGCTGGCGAGCGCCAGGGCCATGTCCAGGTAATGGCGGTCGAGCGCACTCACGTGCGGACCAGCGCCAGCAGATAGCGGGCCTCGCCATGCTGACGCTCGATCACCTCCAGGCCCTGCCAAGTGAAGCCATGGGCCTCCAGTGTCTGGCGGATGCCAGCGTCGGTGAAGAAATAGCCCTGGCGCTGGTTGTCCATTTCCCGCCACCCCGCCTCGGGGTGGGCATCATCGACCCCGAACACGTTCAGCCCGACCAGCGCGCCGGGGCGCAACAGGCGGCGCACATGGGCCAGGTAAGGGCCCCACTCGTCCGGGTGCTGATGGTGGAAGCAGCCGTTGTCCAGGGCCGCGTCGAACACCGTCCCCGGCGCCGGCTGCCAGTCCTGCATGGCCTTGTTCACCAGGTCGAGGCGATCACCCCAGCGCTTGCGCAGCAGTGGCCAGCTGGAGTTCTCGACGATATCCAGCCCGGTGACGCGGTGCCCGGCGAGGATAAAGGTGGAGGCATCGCGGCCACGACCCACGCCGATATCCAGCACATGCTGGTCACCCTGCGGGTCAAGCCGCTCGAGGAAAGCCTTGGCCGCCTGGATCATGCCGATATCCCACGACCACTCGTCCTCGCCGTGGCTGTAGCGGTGCACGAACGAAGTGTCGAGGGCCTTGCGGTAGTCGCCCTGGGGCATGAAGTCGCTTGCTTGCTTGCTCATCGTGCTGCTCCTTCAGGATGCCAGGCGGGCGTCGATGCCGTAGATGCGCCCGTCATAGGAACTGGCCAGGAACGCATCGCTGGCCGCGTCATGGGTCAGGCAGGAAATACCGCTGGCGGTGGGCCGCTGCACCGGCAGCCAGCGCCGCGAGGCCAGGTCGAACAGCGCCACGGTGCCGTTGTAGGCGGCGGTGGCGATCACCCGGCCATCGCTGGAGGCGGCGATGCACTTGATCGAGTGCTGGTGCGGCGAATCGAACACCTCGTCGCCGGTCTCCAGCCACAGGCGCAACTTGAGGTCGCGGCCGATGCTGGCGAAACCGCCGGTGATCGGGCAGCAGCCGTTGGAAATGCGCGTATGCGCCGCCTCGATGTGCCGCACGCAACTGAAGTCGGCAATGCTGTGCAACGCGGCGTCGGCCGAAGCGCAGACGCTGAACAGGTGACGCTCGTCGGCGGCCACGCCCTTGATCGCGTTGTCGTGCATGGGGATCGACGCCACCAGGCGCAGGCCGCCCTTGCCGTCATGGCCGAACACCAGGCCTTCACCGGTGTAGGTGCCGATCAGCGCCAGGTCCTCGCCCTGCTTGACGAAGGTGGCGCCACAGTTGAGCGGCGAACGGTGCTGGTAGAGCATGCGCCCGGACAGGCCATCGAACACCTGGCCCATCTGACCACCGGTCAGCAGCAGCGGCCCGAACGGCAGGAGGAAGTTGCACAGGCTGCCGACACAGGTCACCGGCTGGTCGTCACGGTGCAGGATACCGGCGTCGCCGATGCTGTACTGGCGCTCTTCGCTGCGCACTACGGCATTGATGCTCACCGCCGGCTCGATGCCCGACACCTGCCACTGGTCCTGCTCGTAGTTCCAGGTGGCGTAGCGCGAGCCGAAGGTGGCGAACACCAGTTGCTCGTCGCCGACGAAGGCGCAGCTGCGTGGCCAGACGATGCTCGGCAGTGCGGTGCTGCGGCGCTTGACCAGGTTGCGCCCGGCGTCGAAGGTCCAGAGTATCGCCGAGCGATCGTAGCTCAGGCTCACCAGCAGGCGTTTGTCGTCGTTCCAGACAATGCGCTTGATCCCTGCGGCATGGGCCGGCACGGTCTGCACCTGGCCGTCGGCGATGATCGAGATACGCCCCTCGTCATCGCCGGCGAACACCACGCCTTCGCGGGTGATGGCGATGGTGTCGGTTTCCACGCCGCCGATGTCCACCTCGTCGCATTGCTGGCCGCTGCGGGTGTCCCACTGGCGCACGGTGCCGTCATCGCTGCTGGAGATCAGGCGCTGGCCATCCGGCGACCAGACCACCGAGATCACGTCGGCCTGGTGGCCATGGAATGCCTGCAGCTGCACGCCATCGAGGTCGAAGATGCGCAGCACGTGGTCACGCGAGCAGGTCGCCACACGCTGGCTGTCAGGCGAGAACACCGCCATCTCGACGTCGTCGTTGTGCCCCTGCAACACGGCCTTCAGGCGCATGCTCGGCACTTCCCAGATACGCGCGGTGTAGTCGCTGCTGGCGCTGACCAGGTGCTTGCCGTCGCTGCTGAAGGCGCACTGGTTGGCCAGGTGGTCATGGTGCACACGGTGGATCGGCTCGCCGGTGGCCGCGTTCCACAGGATCACCTGGTTGTCGTAGCCTGCGGTGGCGACGAAGTGCGCGGCATGGGCGGCGATACCGCTGATAGGGCCAATGTGTTTCATCGAAAGATCCTTTTTCGCTGGGGGTCAGAGCTTGATCGAATGGGCGGACTTGACGGCCTTCGCCTGCAGGTAGTTGCGGTTGTGGTTGGTCAGGAACACCCCGGTGGGTACCTGCTCGATCACATCGATGCCGCCGGCGCGTAACTGGGCGACCTTCTCCGGGTTGTTGGTCAGCAGGCGGCACTGGTCCACGCCCAGGGCGCGCAGGATCTGCACGGCAGGGTCGAAGGAGCGCGAGTCAGCCAGGTGGTTGAGGCGCAGGTTGGCTTCGTAGGTGTCCAGGCCCGAGTCCTGCAGCAGATAGGCCTCGAACTTCGAGTACAGGCCGATACCGCGCCCTTCCTGGCGCAGGTAGATCAGGTAGCCGCCGACCTCCTTGAGGGTGCGCAGGGCCTCCTGCAGCTGCGGGCCGCAATCGCAGCGCTGCGAGCCGAACACATCGCCGGTGATGCATTCGGAATGCACCCGCACCAGCGGCACGTCGCACTGATCGCGCCCGATACCCACGGCGAAATGCTCCTGGTCACGCTCGAAGCCGTGGAAGCCGAAGAAATGAGCATCGACATCGCCGCCGAGGATGGAAATCGGCACGATGGTGTGAAGCGAAACATCCTTGTTCATGGAATCAGACCTCTTGCACGGAAGACGGAAAAACTCAGTTGTGGTTTTCAACCAGGCGCAAACCCATGACGTAGATCGGTCGCGGGTAACGCCCGTGGCGGCGCGCGGTACGCGCCAGGTCGCGGAAACGGGTGAAGCTGCCACCACGGGCCACGCGGTGGGTGCCAACATCGAGCACCAGGTCGTCCTCGATGCGCGGGCCACCGGGGTAAGGCTGGTAGTCCTCGGCAACGTACTCCTCGACGTTGCCGGCCATGTCCAGCACGCCGAACGGCGAGGCCGCATCGATGAACACACCGACCGGCGTGCTGTCCAGGTAGCCCAGCTCGGCAGTGTTGGCGTGCTCGACCTGGTAGGCGTCGCCCCAGGGGAACTGGCGCCCTTCGGCACCGGCGGCGGCATACTCCCACTGCGCCTCCGTGGGCAGGGCGAAGCGCCGGCCGGTACGCTCGCTGAGCCAGCGGGCATAGGCATCGGCATCGCTGGCCGAAACGCTGTACACTGGGTGGTTGGCATGGTGCCGTGGGTAACGGCCGAAGGCCCAGCCGTCGGGGATGCCGGCATGACCGCTGTCGAGCAGGAACTGGCGATACTCCTGGTGCGTCACCGGGAAGCGGGCGATGCGGAACGCCGCCAGCTCGACCGCATGGCGCGGGGTCTCCTTTTCGATCCAGCTGCGGTCCAGGCCCAGCCCGTCGAACTGGTCCATCACCTGCGCCACCGCGCCTGGGTCCAGGCCGATGTGCACCCGCGCCGCGGGAATGTCGATCATGTCCGGGGCGAAGGTGTCGATGCGTGGATCACCGCGCAGCGCCAGCACCTCGCCGGCGCCGATGCGACGCGCCAAAGGCTGGCGCGGCTGTTCCAGAATGGCGAGCAGGACGTCCAGCGGAGCCTGGAGCAGATTGGCGAACGCTTCGCCGACCTTGGCCTGCAGGGGATGCTCCTGGTACTGCTCGGAATAGCCCATCAACGCCCGGTCACTGACATCCTTGGGCAGCGGGCTGGGCAGCCGTGGCCAATGCCACTGTTTGTAGCTGTTCATGCGAATACCTGCCTGGGCACACACCTGCGCGCGCAAAGGCACGGCAGGCGTGTGACGACGTGGGGTCAGAGACGGTCGAGGAGCAACCGTGGGTTGCTTTCGATCATCTCCACTTCGGCGCTGTACACCTCGATCACCAGCCCATCGGGGTCTTCGAAGTAGACGGCGCTGCGCACGTTGTCCGGCCCATGGTGATAACCCGGCGCCGGGCCGTTGCCCTTGACCAGCTTGATGGTGCCGGCGGCGGTGACCTGGTCGGCAATGCGCCTTACATCCTCGGGCAGTGCCCGTATGCCGATGTGGTAGCCGGCCGGGTAGCTGAACGACTCGCTCTGTTCGATGAAGAAGTCGAAGCCGTTAAGCTCCATGACTGCCTTGCGCGGGCCGAGGTTGTAGCAGTAGTTGGCGCCGAGTATGTCGCTGTAGAAGGCCTTGGACGCCTCCAGGTCGCGGGTCAGGATGTTCACGTGGTTCATTTCCGGACGCTGCCTGGCCCGCGCCGCCTCGTCCAGCCCCAGGCCGTCGAGGGAACGCCACAGTTTGGTTGCCGCGGCGAACTTGGCGAAGCCCGCCAGCCAGTCCTTGATCGCCACCCCGGGCACCTGCCCGCTGGCGATATCCAGCGGATACGGGTAGAGGAAGCCCTGGCTGGCCTGCTGCCACTGGGCGATCACCCCCGTGGCGGACGGCAGTTGCGCCAGCGTGCCTTGCACCCGCACCAGCACCAGCGCGGTATTACGGCACAGCCCGGCGGCCTCGCTGAGCAGCGTGTTCAGCGCCGCAGGGGGCGTGGCACTGTCGAGCAGCAGGCAGACCGCGTCCACCGGCCCCTGGCCGACCGGCTTCTGGCTGACCTGCAGGCTGAAACCCGCTGCGGCCGCGGCGCTGCCCAGGCTGTCCAGGGCCTGGGCCGCCGCGTCACCGAGCGGCGCGGCGTGCAATGCCAATAGACGCAACATCAGGCAGCCCTCCGGCCGATCAGCAGGGTGTAGCGGCCGATCGGTTCCTGCTCCACCGTGAGCCCCGCCGCTGCCATGCTGTCGATCAGGTAACGGCTGGGGTGCAGTTCGCCGTTGACCGTGTTGAGCATCATGTGCAGGGAGAAGTCGGCCGACAGGGCCGGATGAATCTCATCGTCTTCCAGGGCCATGCTCAGCACCAGCAGCGCGCCGTCGCCCTCGACCATGCCGGCGGCGCCAGCGATCAGGGTGCGCACCTGCTCGCGGGTGAAGTAGTGCAGGCAGTCGTTGAGCATCACCACATCGGCGCGCTCGCCCTGGTACTGGGCCAGGTCCAGCAGGTTGCGGGCATGGAAACCCAGGCGCTCGTCGAGTCGGTACTTGGCGAAGGTGGCCGCGGCCGCCTCGCGGGTGGGCTCCAGGTCCCAGACCTCCCCTTTGACCTGCGGATGGCGGCTGGCGATCTCGGCCAGGTAGGTGCCGTGGCCGCCGGCGAGGTCGATCACCCGACGGGCCTTGTCGAACAGCGGCAGGTCACGCAGCACGTCCACCATGGGCTGGCTGAAACGGACCATGGCGTCGTTGAAGGCATCGCGGGCCGCCAGGTCGTGCTTGAAGCGATTTTCCTGCTGGAAGTCCAGCGAATCGCGGCTGCGCAGGACTTCGTCCAGGCGTGGCCAGTTGTGCCACTGCAGGCGCTGATGGTCGATGATCGGGCCGATGAACTCGGCGCTGTCGCTAACCAGGAAACGCTGGCTCAGCGGCAGGTTCTCGAAGCCTTGTGCGGTGCGCTTGAGCAGGCCCATGGCCACCAGCGCGTTGAGGAAGATACGGCCCTTGTTCGGCACCCAACCCAGCGCATCGCTCAAAGCCTCGGCACCGACTGGCTGGCGGGTGTGGTCGAACACGCGCTGGGCCAGCGCCGAATGCAGGATGGCGGACTGGCGGTACTGGTCGGAGAGCTTCACCAGGTCGACCACGCCCTGCAGGCTGCTCACTTCATCGGCGTGTTCATAGATGGTCACGGGTTTCTGGGCATTCATGCACTCACATCCCTGTCGAGTTGTTGTTGATGGGCCCATGCCCGGCATTTGCCAGCAAGGTGTTGACGCACTTGCACGCACCCCTCCCTGGGACCGGCAAGCACAGGCTCCGCAGATCAGCCTAGACGCGGATCTAATAAATACAACTAATACCTTTTATATTTTTATCGCATATGAATTTTCTCATCGATAATCGTTCCCCCTTGCACAAATCACCGCGAATCCGGGCTATCCTTCGCCCACTTGCCTGCGCAAAGGATGGCCCAGGAGAGTGCCCGATCCGCTCATTCACGCCCGGTTTCCAGCGCTCCATGACCTCGACCACCGTAGATTCGAACTGCACCGCCGACCGCATCCTGTTCCTGCTCAAGACCCGCGGGCCGCTCAAGACCGCCGACCTTGCCCAATTGCTCGCCATCACCTTCGAAGCCACCCGCCAGCAGGTGCAGAAACTGCAGGCGGCCGAGCTGATCAGCGGCATCAGCGTGCCGGCCAAGGGCGCCGGGCGGCCCTCGCAGAAATGGGCGTTGACCGCCACCGCCCAGCGCCGCTTCCCCGACTCCCACAGCGTGCTGACCCTGCAACTGATCGAGAGCGTCGAGCAGGTGTTCGGCAGCGACGGCGTCGACCGCCTGATCAGCCGCATGGAAGACAGCAACAGCCGCGAGTACCAGCAAGCCTGCGCAGGTGCCGAAAGCCTGGAAGACAAGGTGCGCATCCTTGTGCAACTGCGTGAGCGCGCAGGCTACATGGCCGAGATCCAGGCCGACGGCGACAACTGGCTGATCGTCGAGAACCACTGCCCGATCTGTATCGCAGCCACCCGTTGCCAGGGGTTCTGCCGCAGCGAGCTGCAGGTGTTCCAGGCGGCAATCGGCGAGCAAGGGCTGGTGGAGCGCTGCGAGCACCTGATCTCGGGGGACCGGCGTTGCGTCTATCGCATCTCGCCGAAGTAGCCCCCCACGCAGTGCTCGTCACGCTACGCCATCAGATCCGCCGCCTGCCCTTGAGCGCCGGGATGGTGGTCTGGGCGATCTCCACCTGTACCTGCTCGCGGCGGGTATTGGCCGCCAGTTCCGCCAGCGTCGGCTGGCTGAACAGCAACCGTGCATCGGCGTGCAAGCCGGCCTGGCGCATGCGTGCCACCAGGCTGACCGCCAGCAGTGAATGCCCGCCCAGCTCGAAGAAGTTGTCGTCGCGACCGACCTGCTCGATCTTCAGCACTTCGGTCCAGATCTGCGCCAACGCCTGCTCCAGCTCATCGCGCGGTGCCTGGTAGGCCCGGCTGATCACCGCCGCAGCGCCTGGCACCGGCAAGGCGTTGCGATCGACCTTGCCATTGGCGCTCAGCGGCAGCTCGGCCAGCAGCACGTAGGCCGACGGCACCATGTAGGCCGGCAGGCGCGCCAGCAGGTAGCTACGCAACGCCTCAGGTGTTGGCGCGTCGTGGTTATCGCGGCAGCTGGCATAGGCCACCAGGCGATCCTCGCGCACCAGCACCACGGCCTGGCCAAGGGCCGGGTGGCTCGCCAGCAGAGCCTCGATCTCGCCTGGCTCGATACGCAGGCCATTGAGCTTGACCTGGAAATCGTTGCGCCCAAGGAACTCCAGTTCGCCATCGGCGCGGTAACGCACCAGGTCGCCGGTGCGATACAGCCGGTCACCGGCCACGAACGGGCTGGCGATGAAGCGCTCGGCCTGCAGTGCCGGCAAGCCCAGGTAACCACGGGCCACGCCGATACCGCCGATGTGCAGCTCGCCGGCGCACCCCATGGGCACCGGGCGGTCATGGGCGTCGAGCACATACAGGCGGGTGTTGCCGATTGGCCGCCCGATCGGTGGGGCGACGACGGGCAGTGGCTGCTGCGGTTCCAAGGTCCAGGCTGTGCTGTCGACGGTGGCCTCGGTGGGGCCATAGACATTGTGCAGGCGCACCCGGGGCAGTCGCTCGCGCACGCGCTGCGCCAGTGCCAGGGT
The DNA here is from genome assembly GCF_003253945.1 of Pseudomonas sp. 2848. Lineage (NCBI taxonomy): Bacteria > Pseudomonadati > Pseudomonadota > Gammaproteobacteria > Pseudomonadales > Pseudomonadaceae > Pseudomonas > Pseudomonas sp. 2848. Next base: position 197,251 of record NZ_QKZD01000004.1, on the reverse strand, counting down.
CAGTTCGCCGCCCCCGCAGAACAGATCGCGCAGGCTGGTGCAGCGCTCTACGCCCGGGGTGTCGAGGAAGGCATGCAACAAGGCCGGCACGAACTTTACGGTGGTCACCTGGCGGGCCTGGATCAGTTGCACCAGGTAGGCCGGGTCACGGTGCCCGTCAGGGCGCGCCAGTACCAGGCGCAGCCCCGCGCACAATGGCCAGAACAGCTCCCATACCGAGCCATCGAAGCTGAACGGCGCCCGTTGCAGCAATGCATCATCGGGCTGCGGCGGGCACAGGTCGCTACCCCAGCGCATCAGGTTGCACAGCCCACGGTGCTCGACCATCACGCCCTTCGGCGTGCCGGTGGTGCCTGAGGTATACATGACATAGGCCAGGTGCCCGCCGCCAAGCTCCGCTAGCGCGGGCGCCTGGTCGCCGTGCGCCTGCCAGGCGCCCTGGTCCAGGTCCACCAACGGTGTTTGCTGGCCATCGAACAGGCCGCGGGTGGCGCCCTGCACCAGCAGCGCCAGCGGTGCGCTGTCGGCGAGCAGGTAGTGCAGGCGCTCGTCGGGGTGGTCGGGGTCCAGCGGCACATAGGCGCCACCAGCCTTGAGCACGCCCAGCAAGCCGACGATCAGCGCCACGCCACGCTCGAGGCATACGGCGACCCGCGTGTCGGGCCGCACACCGAGGCCTATCAAGTGGTGCGCCAGGCGATTGGCCTGGGCATCGAGCTCGCGGTAGGTCAATTGCGTCTGCTCGGTCTGCAGCGCCACGGCATCCGGCGCGCGCCTCACCTGGGCGGAGAACATGGCTGGCAGATGCGGGTATCCAGGGTCCAGCGCCAGCTCGGTGGCGTTGACGGTCTCCAGCAGGTAGCGGCGCTCGTCCTCCGGCAACGTCGACAGCGATTCCAGCGCCACCGGGGCTTGGCCGGCCAGTGCCTCGGCCAAGGCCCGCAGCGCGCACGACACATGCCCGAGCACGCGCTCGGCGCCCAGCTCACGGGGCGCACGCACACTCAGGCGCAAGGTGTCGCCCTCCTCGTCCACGGTCAGCACCAGGGCATGGCTGTACACCTCGCTGGCCTCGAGCAGCGACACGCCCGGCAACGACACAGTCTGCGCCGCGCCATGCCGATAGTTGAGCAGGCTGTCGAACAGTGCCACGCCGGCTGGCAGGCCGCTGCAACGCTGGGCCAGGACCAATGGCGCGTCCTCGTGCCCGAGCAGCGCCGCCAGTTGGCTATGGGTACCGGCCAGGGCCTGGGCCACGCTGCGCCCGGCCAGCGACACGCGCAACGGCAGGCTGTTGATGAACATGCCCAGCGCACGGTCGGCGCCCTCGCCGGCCATCACCCGGCCCAGCAGCACGGTGCCGAAGACCACCTCGTCACGGCCGCCCAGCGCCCCCAGTACCTGCGCCCAGGCCAGGTGCATCAGGCTGCCAAGGCCGACATCGTGCTGGCGCGCGCGCTGGCGCAGGGTGGCGGCCAGGGCCTCGGGCACGGTGATGGCGCAGGTCTCGACCTGCGCCCCCCCTTGCGGCCCTTCAGCCATGCCGGCCAGCCGGGGCGGCGCCAGCACACCGGCCAGGGCCTCGCGCAGGTACCGTTCATGGCTGGCCTGCCGGCGCTCATCGCGGCTCAGCGCAACATAGTTGCGGTAAGCCACCGGAACAGGCAGGTCATGGCCTTCGCCTGCCATCAGCGTCGCCAGCTCGGCGAGCAGCACCTGCACCGAGACCGCGTCGTTGACCAGATGGTGGAAATGCAGCAGGCCCAGCCATCGCGCCTGCACGCTGTCCTCGACACAGGCCAGGGCCATCATCGGTGCCTGGCGCAGGTCAAGCCGCAGCCCCTGTTCGAGTAGCCGCGCGGCCGCATCGCCCGGGCCGGGCCCGAGCACGCTCAATGGCAGCCAAGCCTGGCGCCACACCACCTGCTGGGGCTGTGCCAGGCCTTCCCAGGCCAGGCTGGTGCGCAGGATGTCGTGGCGCTCGATGACCCGGGCCAGGGCCTGGTTGAACGCCTCCAGCGCCGCCCTGCTGTCGAAGGCGAAGAGCGCCTGCTGCAGGTAGGGATCGCGCTCGTCGGTGAGGTGATGGTACAGCAGCCCTTCCTGCAACGGCGCCAGGGGGTAGATCTCCTGCACATTGGCCGCGCCGCCCGGAACCGTGCCGACGATCTGGTCGATGCTGGCCTGGTCGAGGTGGGTCAAGGCCAGCATCTCGGGGGTGATGCGCTGGCAACCCGGCGCCACGCGGTTGGCCGGTACCGCTTGCGCGGGGGCGCTGCCGAGCGACGCGGCGAGGCTGGCCAGGGTCGGCTGGCCGAACAGCACCTGGGCATCGGCGTGCAGCCCTGCCTGGCGCATGCGCTCGATCAGGCGTACCGCCAGCAGCGAATGGCCCCCCAGTTCGAAGAAGTGATCATGCCGCCCGATCTGCTCTACCTCCAGCAGCTCGGCCCATAGCGCGGCCAGGCGCTGCTCGAGCTCGCCCTGCGGCGGCTCGTGGGTACGCCGCACCGAGGCCTCGCTGTCCGGTGCCGGCAAGGCGCGACGGTCGAGCTTGCCATTGGCGGTCAGCGGCCAGGCCGCCATCGCCACATAGGCCGAAGGCAGCAATGCCGCGGGCAAGCGGTTGCGCAGGTGCTCATGCAGGTCCAGCGGGGTCAGTACCTGCCCGGCGACATACCAGGCCACCAACTGCCCGTCACGCAGCAGTACCACGGCCTCACGCACGGCCGCGTGGCTCGCCAGCGCACTCTCGATCTCGCCCAGCTCCACTCGCACACCGCGGATCTTCACCTGGTCGTCACTGCGGCCCAGATACTCCAGGGTGCCCTCGGGCAACCAGCGCACCAGATCCCCTGTGCGGTACATCCGCGCGCCAAGCTGCTGGGCGAAAGGGTCGTCAAGGAAGCGTTCGGCGGTGAGCTCGGGGCGGTTCAGGTAACCACGGGCGACCCCCGCGCCACCAATGTACAACTCGCCCACGGCGCCAACCGGCAGTTGTCGCCCCTGGGCATCCAGCACGTACAGGCGCGCATTGGCCACCGGCGCGCCGATATGCAGCACCTGTCCGGGGTGCACCTCGCCAGCGCTGGCGACCACCGTGGCCTCGGTCGGGCCGTAGTTGTTGATGATCCGGCAACCCCGCTCCCGGGCCAGGCGCCGCAGGCGGTCGCCGCCGACCAGCAAGGTCTGCAAGGTCGGGTGTGGCTCGCCCTGGGCGAAGGCGTGCTCAGCCACTGGCGTGGGCAGGAAGCTGACCTGCAACGGCTGGGCGCGCCACCAGCGCAACAGCACATCGATATCCTCGCCCCCCTCGCCCACCGGCGCCAGGTGCAGCGTCGCGCCGGCGCACAGGGCTGGCCAGACTTCCCAAGCCATGGCATCGAAGCCGAAGCCGGCCAGGCTGGAGGTATGGCTGCCCGCGTGCAGGTCAAAGGCAGCGCAGTGCCAGTCGACCAGATTGGCCAGCATGCGGTGCTCGACCATCACGCCCTTGGGTTGGCCGGTGGAGCCGGAGGTATAGATCACGTAGACCAGGTTGGCGCCGGACAGCTGGGCTACCTGGGGGTTGGCCAGCCCTGCCGTGGCCGATGGCAAACGGTCCAGCTCGATCACCGGCACGCTCGTGGCCGGCAGGCGGTCACGCAGGCCCGAGAGGGTCAGCACCACCTTCGGCGCACAGTCATCGATCAGGTACTGCAGGCGCTCGCTTGGGTGCGCCGGGTCCACCGGCACATAGGCCGCGCCGGCCTTGAGCACCGCGAGCAAGCCGACCAGGGTGTCCAGGCCGCGCCGGGCGAGCACCGCCACCCGCTGCTCTGGCAGCACGCCCATGGCCAGCAGTTGCGCGGCCAGCTGGTTGGCGCGGTCGTTCAGCTCGCCGTAGCTCAGGCTGCGCCCCTGATGCACCGCAGCCGTCGCCTGGGCGCGTGTTGCAGCCTGGGCCTCGATACGGCGGTGAATCAAGGCCGGGCCCTCGGGGTCTTGGGCGGTGGCGTTCCACTGGCGCAGGCGCTGGTGTTCCTCGGCAAGCAACAAGTCGTAGCTGTCGATGCCCGCCTGGGGTTGCTCGAGCCCTTGGGCCAGCACGTGAAGCAAGCGAGTGCTGAACACCTCGACCTCTTCGGACGCCAGCCAGGCCTGGTTGTACACCAGGTGCAGCCAGGCCTTGCCATTGTGCGGATTGCTGCGCAGGTAAATCGACAACGGGGTGGGCTCGTGGTCGTTGCACACTTTGACGCTGTGTGCGCCGAGGCTGCCGTAACGCAAGTCGTGACCCTCTTCCTCGTAGGACACGGTGATCTCGAACAACTGCCCGCGGGCCTCGCGGGACAGGCCCAGCGCACGGTTGAGCTCGCTCAGCGGCAAGCGCTGGTGGCGCAGGTCGCGCTTCAGGGTGTCGCCAATGCGCCGCACCAGATCGGCAAAACTCAAGGTCCTGCCGAAGTCCATGCGCAACGCATTGACCTGGGCGAACATCCCTTGCGTCGCCTTGGCCCGGGCATTGCCGCGGTTGCGCACCGGCAAGCCGATTACCCAGTCGTCACGCTGCCAGGCCCGGGCGCAGCAGACATGCAGCGCCGCCAGCAACACATGCAGGGCCGACCCCTGCAACTCGGCGGCCAGCTGGTGCATGCGCGTCAGCAATCTGGTGTCGAAGCTGCACTCCAGCGCATTGCTCGGCGTGGCGGTGGCGGGCAGCCCCTGGTCACGTGGCCTGAGCAACGCATCGGGCAGCGTCCGGTACTTGTCCAGCCAGTAGGCGAGGTCACGCTGCTGGCGTGCCGAGCCCTGATACGCCAGGTCGTCCTCGATGAAGGTCTGGTAGGACGGCGCCGAGTCCGGCAACGCCAGGCCCTGTTCAAGCCAACCATAGTACTGGCCCAACTGGTAGACGAACTGCTCCAGGCCCCAACCATCGAAGATCAGGTGGTGACCTTGCAGGACCAACAGGCTGCGGCACTCGCTCAGGTGGAGCAGCGCCATGCGCACCAGTGGCCCGCGCTCGAGGGCGAAGCGCTGTTGCAGCAACGTCTTGATCAGCCCCTGCGCCGCCTCGAACGGTGCGCTGTGGTCGCGCAGGTCATGCTCGTCCAGCGCGACCCGCACGTCGCGGGCGAAGCGCTGGCGCGCCAGGCCATCGCCACCGGCATGGCGCACCAGCACCGTGCGCAACCCGTCGTGCACGCGGACCAGATGGTCAAGCGCCTGGCTCAACAGCCCGCAGTCCACACGGCCATCGAGCTCGACATAACCGCCGACATTGTAGAGCGGCGAATCGCCATGGCTGATCTGGTCGAGCCAGATGTCGCGCTGGGCGCAGGTCAGGGGAAAGGTGTCGGCGGCGGACATGGCGTGGATCTTCCTTGAAACGGGGTCGTTCGCGGATTCAAGCACCCACCCCGGCCCCTGTATGGCCCCCCAAACCCGGACAATGGCAGGGCCTTTTTGCTCAGCCTGAACCTGCGGAATCTTTTGTAGGACATTGACGCTAGCGGGCAGCCGGCAGCGGCCTACCCCTGTGAGCGAGCGTGGCAAACGCCGCCGATCTCGCCGCTTACTGGCGCAAATTGTCCGACAATCCTGCGATCCGCAAGGTACATCAGGGGAAAAACACCGACTTTTCTTGTCGGATTAATTGGCATTTCCTGTCCCCGCTTTCCGCTACAGACGCAGGCTTGGAGCCTGCTATTCAATAGCGCCAAGCCCCAGCACAGAGAGGACTCGACCGCGAGACCCCGCCGCGTTACCGGATCAAGGAAGACAAGCACATGAAGCTGATCGACAGCCTCGAACACTGCCACGACCCGCACCTGTACCTGCAACTGGGGGCACTGGTTGCCAGCACCGGCGATGGCACCTTCGCCGAACAGATGTTCCAGTTGATCGGCGACCAGGTGCCGCTCCATCGCCTCGACCTCAGCGAATGGACCCTCGACAGCGACCAGGCCAGCATCCGCCAGGTCAAGGTACTGGGCAGTGCCGGCCGCCCCGAGGAGGTACCGGCTCAAGAACCTCTGCGCCACCCCTTGCTGCAGAGCATCATGCGCATGGAAGACCCGCTGCTGATCCAGATAAATGCCCCCGTGCACCAATGCAACCTGGTATCGCGCAGCGGCAACCGGCGCTGGGTCATCTGCTGCCAACGGCTGCGCAGCGAGGGAATGTTCTCCCTGGCCGAGCTGTCGCTGCTCAAGCGCCTGTCCGACACACTGCTGCCGTTGGTCGAGCATCACGCCCAGCTGTTCCTGCAGGCGGCCAGTCGCCGCCCGGGCGGCCTGCTGCCCGAGGAGGCCGGGTCGCTGCGCCAGGTCTTCACCGAGCGCCTGGAACAAGAGGCGATCCGCCTGTCCAGCCGCGAGCAGGAAGTGTGCATCGGCCTGCTCACCGGTGGCACCGTGCCGCAGATGGCCCAGCGCCTGAACGTGAAGAGCAGCTCGATCGAGACCTACCTCAAACGCGCCACCGCCAAGCTCGGCGTCAGCGGACGCCACGGCCTGGCCCGCTGGATGGCCGGCACCTGAACCCAGAGACCCTGCCATGCGGCGAATCACACCCTCCTTGCTTGCCCTCGTGCTGACCGGCTGCAGCCTGGCCCCCGACTACCAGCGCCCCCCCTCGCCCAGCGCCGAGCAATACCCCAGCGGCCCCGCCTATCAGGGCGGGCCGTCCACCACGGCACTGCCCCGCGACTGGCAGGGGGTCTTCCGCGACCCGGTGCTGCGCCAACTGCTGGACACCGCGCTGGCCAACAACCGCGACCTGCGCATGGCCCTGCTCAATACCGAAGCGTACCGCGCCCAGTACCGCATCCAGCGCGCCGAACTGCTGCCGAAAATCGCCGCCAATGCCCAAGGCACGCGCCAGTATCTGCCCCGGCGGCGTACCGGTGGCGAGGGCGTGATCAGCACCCAGCAATCGGCCACTGTCGGCATCAGCGCCTACGAGCTGGACCTGTTCGGCCGCCTGCGCAGCCTCAGCGACCAGGCGCTGCTGACCTACCTGGCCACCGACGAAGCCCGGCGCGGCGCCGAGCTCAGCCTGATCAGCAGCGTCGCTGGCGCCTACCTGACCTGGCGCGCCGACCAGGAGTTGCTGGCCCTGTCGCGCCAGACCTTGCAGGCCGATGAGAAAAGCCTGCGCCTGACCCAACGCCAGCGCCGCACCGGCACGCTGTCGGCGCTCGACCAGATCCAGGCCACCACCCGCGTCGACAGCACCCGCGCCGCCGTGGCGCGCTACACCCGCCTTGCCGCCCAGGACCTCAACCAGTTGCAGCGCCTGGTCGGCGCGCAGGTCGATGAGCACTTGCCGCCCCTGCCCCTGGCCGACGAGCAGATCGCCCGGGTGCCGGCCGGCCTGCCCGCCGACCTGCTGCAGCGCCGGCCCGATATCCGCCAGGCCGAATACCAGTTGCAGGCCGCCAACGCCAACATCGGCGCGGCACGGGCGGCGTTCTTCCCAAGCATCAGCCTGACCGCCAACGCCGGCAGCAGCAGCCGCGAGCTGGCCGATCTGTTCGATGCCGGCACCGGCAGCTGGCTGTTCCAGCCGCAAGTGAACCTGCCGCTGTTCAACGCTGGCAGCCTGCGCGCGAGCCTCGATTACGCCAAGCTGCAAAAGGACATGCAGGTGGCGCGCTACGAAAAATCGATCCAGACCGCCTTCCAGGAAGTGGCCGACGGCCTGGCGGCGCGCACCACCTACCAGCAGCAACTACAGGCCCAGCGCGACCTGGTCGAGGCCAGCCAGCGCTACCACGACCTGGCCGAGAATCGCTACCGCAACGGCATCGACAGCAGCCTGACGTTCCTCGATGCGCAGCGCTCGCTGTTCAGCGCCCAGCAAGGCCTGATCAGTGATCGCCTGGCACAGTTGCTGGCCGAGGTGAACCTGTTCACCGCGCTGGGCGGCGGCTGGGACGAAGCACCGGGGCTGGCCTACCAGCGCTCGGCGGTCCTGCCGAAGTAGACCGATGGCGACACCCCGAGGGTACGGCGGAACATCGCGCTGAACGCGCTGGGGCTGTCGTAGCCCAGGTCCAGCGCCACCTCCAGCACCGACTGCCCGGCCGCAAGGGCATCCAGGCTGGCCAACAGGCGCATGCGCCGCAGCCACTGCACCAGGCTCAGGCCGGTCTCGCGTTGGAAGGCGCGGGTCAGGGTACGCGGGTTCAAGCCGCTGTGGGCCGCTACGCGGGCCAGGCCCCAGTCCTCGGAAGGGGCCTGGCGCAGCGCTTCGCACAACCTTTGCAGGTGCGCCGAATGCGGGCTTGGCACATGCAGGGCGAACACCGGCAGCACGCGGATCTCGTCGAGGATAAGTTGCAGGATCCGCGCCTCGCGGCCTTGCGCCGGATGATCGGGGGCGATGTCCATGGCACGGATGATCAGCTCGCGCAGCAATGGCGAGATCTCGATCACCTGACATTGGCGCGGCAGGTCCGGGCGCGCGCCCGGGTCGACGAACAGGGTGCGCATGCGCACCACGCCGGCCATGCGCAGCTCGTGTTCGACGGCCGCCGGTACCCACACACCGCGCCCGGGGGGGACCACCCAGTTGCCCTCGCGGGCACTGACCGTGACCACGCCGCTGATGGCATGGATCAGCTGGGCGCGGTCATGGCAGTGCGGGGCGATGTGCTCGCCATGGCGGTAGTTCTCGGCAAGCGGCAGGATGATCGGGCGCGGCATTGATGCGAGCCTGGCAAAGGTGAATGGGGATTATTGGCGATACGCGATGCAAAGGGGAATCCAGGGCTTGTGCGAAAAGCCCCGATATCAGCAGCCCTTCGCCACTTCTTGCGCCGAGACCGGCACATCGAAAACCTTGTCGAAGCCCCACTGGAACACGAACGCATAGACGAAGAAGAACACGAACAACGCCAGGTTGGTCACCAGCGCCGCCCACAGGCCGATATCCAGCCAGTACGCCACCAGCGGCAGCAGGATCAGCACCAGCCCGCCCTCGAAACCCAAGGCATGCAGCAGACGCCGCAGCAAGGTGCGGCTGCGCTGGTGCTGGCGCGCCTCCCAGCGCTCGAAGGCCCAGTTGTAGGCCATGTTCCAGCTCATGGCGATGCCCGACATGAGGACCGACAATACCGTCGACTGCGCCATGCCCGCGCCGAACGCCAGCTCCAGCGCCGGTGCCACGCAAGCCACGGCGATGGCCTCGTAAAGGATGGCCTGGACGACCTTGCGCGCCTTGCCTTGCATGTTCAACTCCTTGAATAAAAGACCCGCAAAGCTACAAGAAGTAAGCCTCAAGAAAAAGTCAGAAATACTTTATTGACTGACCGTTCAATCAAGAAAAATTAGCATAAACGTTTCCGCAACACCCATCCCTGGCGTCCGGCACCACCTTCCGCCGGCACGACCCATGCCTAGAAGCCTCTCGGCCAAGGCCTGCCCGGCACGTCTTGGGGCATGCCGCGCATTGGACAACCCTATGATCGACTGCTTGTATTTATGACTGGCAAGCGTCGACACGTCGTACACCTTCGTCCAGGGAATCGAACGAGGAACTACACGATGGCTTACACCGTGATGATGGTATTCGGTACCCGCCCCGAAGCGATCAAGATGGCCCCGCTGGCCCGCGTCCTGCGCGACTGGCCCGAGGTCGACCTGCAGATCTGCTCCACCGGCCAGCACCGCGAAATGCTCGAACAGGTCCTCACCGCTTTTGGCCTCGAGGTCGACCAGGACCTGCAGGTGATGACCCAGAACCAGACCCTCAACGGCCTGGCCCGCGACCTGCTGGACACGCTCGACCAGGCCTATGAACAGGTCAGGCCCGATATCGTCCTGGTCCACGGCGACACCACCACCAGCTTCATCGCCTCGCTGGCCGCCTTCCAGCGTCACATTCCCATCGGCCATGTCGAGGCTGGCCTGCGCACCGGCAACCTGCAGCAGCCCTGGCCCGAGGAAGCCAACCGACGCTTGACCGGCGTGCTCGCCGACCTGCACTTCACCCCCACCCGCGACTCCGACGCCAACCTGATCCGCGAAGGCGTGCCGCCCGAGCACATCGAGGTCACCGGCAACACGGTGATCGACGCCCTGCTGTGGATGCGCGACAAGCTGGACAAGGACAACTGGCGCCCCGCCGCCGACTCCCCGCTCAATGTGCTGCGCGACGACCAGCGCATGGTGCTCATCACCGGCCACCGCCGCGAGAACTTCGGCAGCGGTTTCGAACGCATCTGCCTGGCCCTGGCCGAACTGGCCCTGCGCTACCCCGACGTACAGTTCCTCTACCCGGTGCACCTCAACCCGCAGGTGCAGCACGCGGTGTACAGCGTGCTCTCGGGCCGCGACAACATCCATCTGGTCGCGCCCCAGGACTACCCGCACTTCGTCTGGCTGATGAACCGCGCCCATATCATCCTCACCGACTCGGGCGGCGTGCAGGAAGAGGCTCCCGCGCTGGGCAAGCCGGTGCTGGTGCTGCGCAAGGTCACCGAGCGCCCCGCGGTGCTCAAGGGCGGCACGGTCAAGCTGGTCGGCACGCTCACCGAGCGCATCGTCCAGGAGACCAGCCAACTGCTCGACGACCCGGTTGCCTATGAGCGCATGGCCCAAGTCTACACCCCCTTCGGCGACGGCCATGCCAGCGAGCGCATCGCCGAACGCCTGAGCCGCTGGTTCGCCGAGCAATCCGCCGCACGGGACAACGCATGAGCCTGGCCTTCATCGATTTCCTCACCTATGTCCTGTTCGGCCTGAAGATCCTTGCCATCATCCTGGCGACACTGATGTTCCTGCTGGGCCTGGACGACCTGTTCATCGACCTGTGCTACTGGGGCCGCAAACTGATCCGGCGTTTCCGCATCTACGACAAGTTCGACAAGGCCGACGAAAAGCGCCTGTTCGAAGTGCCGGAGAAGCCCCTGGCGATCATGGTGCCGGCCTGGAACGAGGTCGGCGTGGTCGGCGAGATGGCGCGCCTGGCCGCCTCGACCATCGACTACGAGAACTACCAGATCTTCGTCGGCACCTACCCCAACGACCCGCAGACCCAGGCCGACGTCGACGCCGTGTGCCTGCACTACCCCAACGTGCACAAGGTGGTCTGCGCCCGCCCCGGCCCCACCAGCAAGGCCGACTGCCTGAACAACATCATCGACGCCATCCTGCGTTTCCAGCAGGACGCGCGCATCGAGTTCGCCGGCTTCATCCTGCATGACGCCGAGGACGTCATCTCGCCCATGGAACTGCGCCTGTTCAACTACCTGCTGCCGAACAAGGACATGATCCAGATCCCGGTGTACCCCTACGCCCCGGAATGGAAGGGTTTCACCGCCGGCCACTATGTCGACGAGTTCGCCGAGAACCACGGCAAGGACGTCATCGTGCGCGAGGCGCTCACCGGCCAGGTGCCCAGCGCCGGAGTCGGCACCTGTTTCAGCCGCCGGGCGATCAGCGCGCTGCTGGAGGACGGCGACGGCATCGCCTTCGATGTGCAGAGCCTCACCGAAGACTACGACATCGGTTTTCGCCTCAAGCAAAAGGGCATGAAGTGCATCTTCGCCCGCTATTCCATCACCGACCCTGCGCTGGCCCTCAAGCAGGAGTGGCGCCCCGGCATGAGCCGCGAGTTTGCCCAGGTGATCTGCGTGCGCGAGCATTTCCCCCGTGACTGGCAGCACGCCATCCGCCAGAAATCGCGGTGGATCGTCGGGATCGTGTTCCAGGGCACCAGCAACCTCGGCTGGAGCCGCAAGGGCGCGCTCAACTACTTCCTCTGGCGCGACCGCCGCGGGCTGTTCGCCTACCTGTTGAGTTTTTTGGTCAACCTGTTGCTGCTGGTGCTGCTGGCCATGTGGCTGGTCACGGTGATCGCGCCGGAGTCGTGGCGATTCATGTCGATCCTCAGCGACAGCACGCTGCTCAGCACCTTGCTGTGGCTCAACGGCCTGCTGTTGTTCAACCGCCTGTTCCAGCGGTTCTGGTTCGTCACCCGCTACTACGGCGTCTTCGAAGGCCTGCTCTCGGCGCCACGGATGATGTGGAGCAACTTCGTCAACTTCTTCGCCAACCTGCGCGCCCTGCGCCAGGTGATGGAGATGGGCGATTCGCGGCGGGTGGCCTGGGACAAGACCACCCACGAGTTCCCTGCCCTCGCCGCGCCGGCACGCACGCCGCTGGGCCATCGCCTGGTGGAGAAGGGCCTGATCAGTGAAGAACAGCTGGAGCAGGCCATCACCAGCCCGGTACGCCGGCGCCTGGGCCGCGAGCTGCTGCTGCGCGGCTGGCTTACCAGCGAACAGCTGGTCGAGACCCTGGCCGAACAACTGGACCTGCCCTGGGCGCCGCTCAATCCGTTCAGGATCGCCCCGGCGCTGATCGCCAAGCTGCCGCGCAAGCTCGCCACCCACTACGGCGTGCTGCCGGTGGACGAAGACGGCGACACCCTGGTGCTGGCCAGCGAAAGCCCGGTCAGCCAGGTCTCGCTGGGGGTCATCAGCCGCCAGCTCAAGCGCCCGGTGCGTGCCCGCCTGGCGCCACAGGGGCGTGTGACCCTGTGCCTGCGCTACCACTACCCGAGCCCTTGGCAGAAACCCGAGACCCGCAAAATGCTCGAGGTACTCGAACGCCACCAGGACGATGCCGCGCTGTTGGAGAAGGTCGGCACCCACCAGGTGATGCTCGGTTCGCTGCTGCAGGTGCGCGGCATGGTGCCGGTGACCCTGTTCAACCAGGCCCTGATCGACTTCAACCCTGAGCAGCAGAGCTTGGGCGAGCACCTGATCGCCCGCGGCATCATCACCGAGGAAGTGCTGCAGCAAGCCCTCGCCGAGCAGGCCAGCGAACAGCAGGCCGCCTACGACCTGACCCGGGAGGTGGCATGACGCCCCGTCTTTCCCTGACCATCGCCAGCCTGCTGCTGTGTTCTTCCGCCCTGGCCGCGCCGACCAAGCCGATGACCGACTTCCAGCGCTTCACCAGCTACCCCTTCATGGAGCGTGGCTATCGGGAGGCGCAGAAGGACAACTGGGCCGAGGTCGAGCGCCTGACCCGCCACGTGCTGGGACGCGTGCCGAACAACAACGAGGCCCGCGCCCTGCTGGCCGAAGCCCTGGCCCATCAACGGCGGTACAAGGAAGCCCAGGCCATTGCCGAAGACCTCGACGACAATCCTGAACACGCCGATGCCCTGCTGGAACTGCGCCTGACCTGGATCGAACAGGACCCGCCGGCCGCGAGCCAGGTGGAGGCCTGGCTCGCCGACAGCCAGGGCCAGCAGCGCGTGCGCCTGTGGCAGGCCTACAGCGTCAGCCTGGCCAAGTTCGGCGGCGCGGCCAAGGCCCTGGAGTGGCTCAACCATCTGCCGGTACGCGACGATGGCATGGTGCTGCGCATGACCCGGGCCAACTTCGCCGAGCAGCTGCGCAACTGGGGAGAGACCATCGACCAGTTGCAACCGCTGGCCGACCAGGGCCAGCTGCCCCCGCAGGACTGGCAGCGCCTGGCCAATGCTTATATCCAGCAGGTCGATGAAAAGGGCCTGAACTCACTCCTGGCCAGCGCACCTTCCCAGGAAGCGGCGACCCGCGCCCGCCTGGCCATGGCCAACCGCGCCATCGCCATGGGCCATAACCAGCAGGCCGAGCGCTGGCTGCAGAGCCTGCCCGCCGAGCAACTGCAGCACCCCGAGCAGCGTCAGCAGCTGTGGCAGCTGGCCCGTGAAGGCGATGATGCGTCGCTGGTGCGCCAGCTGAGCAATGAACTGCAACGCCCGTGCCTGGAGACCGTCGACTGGCTGTCCCACAAGGACCTGAAGCTGGCCCGCGAGCAGCTCGGCCAATGCCAGGCCCGCGACAACCCGCGCAGCTATGCCATCCTCAGGCAACGCCTGTATGGCGACCCCACGCAGCCTGAGCAACCGCGCACCGCGGCGCAGTGGGAGCAACGCTACCGACAGACTGGCGATCTCGCCGCCCTGGAACAAGCCAGCTTCATGCTGCTCGACAGCGGCCAGAGCGAGCGCGCCAGGCAGTTGCTCGACAACGCGTATGCGCGTTACCAGGGCAGGCTGACGCCCTCGCTGCTGCAACGCCTGGGCAACCTCTATGCGCGCAACGACGGCCCGCTGGACGGTCCACGCATGCTCGCCCTGGTGCCACGGGTCGATGCCGTCACCCGTGGCCAGCTACTGGGCCGCCTGGCCGAAGCCGGCCAGTGCGAAACCGTGCACAAGGCCATTCCGGCCACCCCGGTCGAAGCCGGGCAGTATCGCGCCCTGGGGCGCTGCGCCATGCCGGATCAGCCAGGCGAAGCGGTGGTCTACTACCAGGCCGCCGAACGCCTGGGCGATAGCGGCAGTCGCCTGCCCCTGGCCTACGCCCTGGAAGCCTCCGGCGACTCCCAGGCGGCACTGCCGATCTGGAACAGCCTGCCGGCCAGCGCCTGGACCGACAATGCGCGCCTGACCGCCGCCCGTGGCGCGCTGAACGCCGGTGACGCCAACGCCGCCCGCCGCCACTGGGATGCGGCGGCGCACCAGAGTGCCGACGACTGGGCGCTGGGCGCCGCCATTGCCCAGCGCCAGGGCGACCCGCAGCAGGCCCTGGGCTTCCAGCGCGAAGCGCTGCGGCATGCCCCGCGCGCCGATCACTACTACGCCGCCGCCGGCACCGCCCAGCAGGCCGGCGACAGCGCCCAGAGCAGCGCCTGGCTGGCCGAGGCCGTGCGCCTGGCGGCGGACCAGCCGCGTTACCGCGCCGACTATGGCATGCGCCTGGCGGGTTCGGCGGACAAGCAGCAACGCCGCCAGTCCATACGCTACCTGGAGCGCGCCAGCCGCGACTTCCCCGAGGACTACCGCCTGGGCGAGACCCTGGCCCTGCGCTACGACGAGGTCGAGGACAGTGCCTCGGCCCGCCGCGAGCTGCGCCGGGTACTGGACGTGGAGCGCAACCTGGTCGACGGCGACGACGAGTACGGCAGCCTTGAGGCGCGCAAGTACCGCCAGCGCCGCGCCCATGAAGCCCTGTCGCGCCGCGACAGCATCACCCTGGCCAGCACCTGGTCGCCCGCCGGCACTTCGACCAACGACAAGTTCCTCGACAACGGCGAACGCAGCGGCAGCTCGCGCCGGGCCCGCTCGCAGAACGTGCAGCTGGCGATGTGGGACCACGCCCTGGGCGAGGAGCCCAGCCGCAATGGCAGCACCCTGTCGGTCTACGGCCGCGTGCTGTTCGGTGGCCAGAGCCGCACCGACTATGCGCAGAGCATGGGCACCGGTGTTGGCCTGCGCTACAAGCCGCTCGGTCAGGCCAACCTCAACCTGTACGCCGAGCTGTACCACCAGCGCCAGATCGACAGCACGCACTACAGCGGCCTGAGCCTGGGCGAACTGCTCAGCCCGGCCAAGGTCGGTGGCAACTGGGGCGACCTGCGTCACAACGCCGAATCGAGCAACGACCTGCTGCTGCGCGCCACGGCTTCGTTCCTGGATCAGGGCAAGTACCGCAACGACTGGCGTATCGACGAGGACGACTGGGACGAGCGCTTCCTCTACCTCGACGCCGCCTGGTGGACCCGTGCTGGCGACCATGCCTGGCTGTCGCGCTTCCAGCAGGGCCATGCGTGGAAACTGCCCAGCCAGTCGCCACAGACGATCATGCCCTACGGCTTTCTCGAATTTTCCAGCCAGGACCCGAGCAACGAATGGCGCCAGGACGCCCGCGCCGGGGTCGGCGTGCGCTGGCAGTGGTGGTTCGACGACGACCGCTACAACGCCTATCGCGGCTCGCTGAAAGTACGCGCCGAGTACCAGCAGGCACTGGGCGGCAACCTCTACGAACGTGGCAACGGCGTGCTGCTGGGTGTGGAGATGAACTTCTGATGCGTAGCTTCCTGGCTCTCTGCCTGTTCATCCTGTGGCTACCCGCCCAGGCCGACCAGCGCCTGTTCTACCAGCCGCTCAACCGTGACGCGGACGTCACCCCGGCGCAGTGGCAAAACCTGTGGCGAGCCACCGTGGCGCAGGGCGGCAAGACCCTGATCGTGCAGTGGAGCGCCTACGGCGACAGCGACTTTGGAGGCTCCGAGGGCTGGCTGGCCGGGAGTCTGCGCGAAGCGCGGGCCCAAGGCCTGGAGCTGGTGCTGGGCCTGTACATGGATCCGGCCTACTACCAGCGCCTCGAACAGCTCGACGGCGAAGGCCTGAACAGTTACTTCAAGGCGCAGCTGGGACGCTCGCTCACCCAGTACCAGCAGCTCAAGGCCGACTGGGCGCTGCCGGTGGCCGGCTGGTACCTGCCCATGGAACTGGACGACCTGCACTTTCGCGACCCGGCCAGGCGCGATGCGCTGCACACGCAATTGCAGGCTTTCAACCGGCAACTGGACAAGCCCCTGCATATCAGCGCGTTCAGCGCCGGCCAGCTGTCGCCGCGGGTCAATGGCGCGTGGCTGGAGCAGTTGGCCAGCCTTGGCCTGAACGTCTGGTGGCAGGATGGCGCCGGCACGGGCCGCCTGGCGCCAGTTGTGCGCCAAGGCTACGAACAGGCCCTGCCCTGCCAGGTAGGCATCGTGCGCGAGGCGTTTCGCCAGGTCAGCAAGCCTGGCCAACCGTTCCGCGCAGAACCTGCGCAGCCGGCGCTGAGCGGAGGTTGCCACGCCGAGGCTGTGTTCGCCCTGCGCTATCGGCCCTGGGCCAGAGGGACGCTTTCCAGGGATTGAAACCAGCCGCCTGAACGAATCTCAACGTGGGGCCGGCAAGAACAGCACAATAGCCGAGGGCATCCTCCAGCATGTACAAGACCCTCGAAGCCCACATCCGCCAAAAGGTAGCCCCCGCCGCCCTGCGCGCCGAGTTCCGCCAGCATGAATTCGAGGCCATGCGCCGTTTTTGCCTGCTGATTTTCTGCATCGGCATTGCCATCTGGCTGGTCTTCGACCTGATCGTCAGCTACCTCGGCGGCCAGGGCTTCACCTGGCTGTCCGGAGTATTCATCGCCCTGCTGTGCAGCCTCACCGTGGTCCTGGGCTTCACCCGCAGGAGCCAGCATTTCGACGTGCTCAACCTGCTGTTCGTGGCGGTGATCACGCTGGCCATGCGCCTGGTGATCGAGGGCATCCCCATCGCCCTGCGCCCGGTATGGCTGGTGCTCGGGGTCTCCACCGTGCTGTACACCGTGTCGGTGCTGCCGGTGCGACGCTGGTCGTTCTTCTGCGCCATGGGCATCACCTGGATCATGCTCAATCCTTTCCTCCACACCCGTATCGAAGCCCTGGAGCTCGAAGGCGCGATGCTGATCAGCTACGCGGTATGCCTCAGCGGCCTGGTGATCTACAGCTACCTGCGCATCCGCCAGGCCAAGCTGCACAACTACTACCTGACCAAGGTACTGCTGGAGCAAGCCTATATCGATGCGCTGACCGACATCCCCAACCGTCGCTCGTTCATGGCCAAGGCCGAAAAGCAGCTGCAACAGGCCGGCGAACAGTACCTGGCGATGATCGACATCGACAATTTCAAGCAGGTCAACGACCGCTTCGGCCATGACATCGGCGACGAGGTGCTCAAGCGCGTGGCAGCGCACATCAAGGCGGCGATGATCGGCTACGAAATCGCCCGGCTAGGCGGAGAGGAATTCGCGATCTTCTTCCAGGGGCTGGATGAGGCCGCTGCCGAGCAGCAGGTCGCCGCGCTGTGCCGGCGGGTACGCGAGGACCTCGGCGCTCACCCGGTGACCATCAGCATCGGCCTGGCCCGGATCGACAGCGGCGATACCCTGAGCACGGCGCTGATCCGGGCGGACCAGGCGCTGTACGAGGCCAAGCACACGGGCAAGGACCGCTTCGTGACCTGGTCGGCAAGCTTGTCAGGACAATGAGCATCGCGGGGCAAGCCCGCTCCCACACCAGTGTCCATCATCAGCGTGGGAGCGGGCTTGCCCCGCGATGAGGCCGGCCCAGGCGCTGCATCAACCAGCGGGCAAGCGAATCCTGAACTGCGCCCCGCCCAACGCCGATTGCGCCACTGTGAGCGTGCCACCCTGCCCTTCGATGGCCCGCCGGCTGATCGCCAAGCCCAAGCCGAAACCACCCGTGTTGCGATCGCGGCTGCGGTCCAGCCGGTAGAACGGCTGGAAGATCCGCTCACGCTCCTCGACTGGAATGCCGATGCCGTCGTCCTCGACCGTCACCAGGCAGGCGCCATCCTCTTCCAGGCGCAGGCGCAGCAGCAGGCTTTCGTCGCAGTAGCGCATGGCGTTGCGCACCAGGTTCTGTACCGCGCGGGCAGTCAGCCGCGGATCGAGGACAAAGCGTGGCAGGTCTGTGTCGCATTGCACCTCCCACTGGATGCCGCGATCGTCGAGTTCTTCGGCGAAACCACCGAGCACGCTGTCCACCAGCTCGAGCAACGACACCTCGACCCGCTCGCGGGCCTGGTCGGCGCTTTCCAGGCGGCTGTAGGACAGTAGCTCAAGCACCAGCTCGTCCAGCTCGCGCACATGGCCCACCAGCCCCAGCAGGCGTTTGCGGCTGGCCGGCGGCACCTCGTCGAACAGCAGCACCAGGCCGAAGTCCAGGCGGGTCAATGGCGTGCGCAGCTCGTGGGACACCGCGTTGAGCAGTTCACGCTGCTGATTGACGTGGCGCTCCAGGTCGCTGGCCATGGTGTCGAACACCCCGGCCAGCTCGCCGATGTTCGAGCGCGGCGAGATATGCGTGCGCTCGGACATCTCGCCGCGCCCCAGGCGCCGGGCGGTGTCCTTCAGGCGCTCGAGGTCGCGCCAGTGCGGCCATACCCACAGCAACAGGCAGCCGAGCATGGCCGCGCCGATCAGCACGGTCACGCCCCAGGACAGCACGTTGATGTCCAGCGGGTCGTCCGGCGAGTGCAGGCGTACCAGCCAGTCCTGGTCCAGCGGCGCCAGCGCCGTTTCGTAATAGCCCCAGTCGGCCATGCGCACCACATACAGGCCATGCTCGAGTCGGGCCTTTTCCTCGCTGCTCAGCTCGGCGTCGTCCATGCGCAGCAAGCGCACCTCCAACGGCTTGAACGCCGCGGCGAGTTCCTTTTCCACCGTCGGCCACTGCTCCCGCGGCGCCTGCTGGAACTGGCGCACGATCAGGGTCTGCACGCCCTTGGCCTGGTCGAGGTTGTAGGCCATGAAGCGATCGTGAAACAAACCGACGATGGTGTCGGGAATCAGCGCGATCGCCCCGGCATAGGCGACGATGATCACCAGGTACAACCGCACCAGGATCTTCAGCATGGCGTATCAGTACTCCCACTCGACGCGACTGAACAGGTAGCCCTTGCCCCATACGGTCTTGATCTTGCGCGCTTCACCTGCGCTGTCGTCGAAACGTCGGCGCAGCTTGGAGATGGCCACGTCCACCGAACGGTCGGTGCCGTTGAACTCGATGCCGCGCAATTGCTGGAGGATGCGGTCACGGCTCATCACCTCGCCGGCGTTGCGCGCCAGCACCACCAGCAGGTTGTACTCGCCGCTGGACAGCTCCACTTCTTCGCCGCGCCAGGTGACCGTGCGCTCGGCCAGGTCGATGCACAGGCCGCCGATCTGGATCAGGTCGCAGTCCAGGCGCGGCTCGTTGACGCTGCTGCGGCGCAGCAACGTGCGCACCCTGGCCAGCAGCACGCGGGGCTCGCACGGCTTGGTGACGTAGTCGTCGGCGCCCATCTCCAGCCCCAGCACCTGGTCGTGGCTGTCGTCGCGGGCGGTCAGCATGAGGATCGGCAGGCTCTGGCTCTCCTGGCGCAGCAGGCGGCATACCTGCAGGCCGTCCAGGCCCGGCAGCATCAGGTCGAGGATCACCAGGTCCGGTTTCTGCCGGCGGAATTCGTCCAGCACATGGTCGCCGCGGGCAATCACCCGGACATGGAAATCGTTGCGTTGCAGGTAGCTGGCGATCAGTTCGGACAACGCGCTGTCGTCTTCGACCAGGAGAATGTTCGGCATAAGGGGATTTGACGAAAGATTGAAGTAAGGCAGGATATAGAATCCCGGGCGGGCCACCGCCGATTGTTCACACTTTTTCACACACGCCCAACACAGCTTAACAGCCGCCACCCGAACGGCTGCTTTAGCATACGCTGGATCAAACCTGGAAGATCCGTATGTCCACGCTCCGTGCTTTGCGCCTGCGCCCTCTGGCGCTGCTGGCGCTGATGACCCTTTCCCTGGCCGCTTGCAACGACGCCGCCGAGCAGGAAGAAAAGGCCCCGCCCTCCCAGGTCCGGGTCGAAACCCTTGCCGTGCAGCCGCTGGCCATCAGCACCGAACTCAGCGGCCGCATCCTTGCCCCCCGCACCGCCGAGGTGCGCGCCCGGGTGGCCGGCGTGGTGCTCAAGCGGGTGTACCGCGAAGGCAGCGACGTGAAACAGGGCGATGTGCTGTTCCTGATCGACCCGGCGCCGTTCAAGGCTGACTTCGACAGCGCCCGCGCCACCTTGGCCAAGGCCGAGGCAACCGTGTACCAGGCGCGCCTGCAGGAGCAACGCTACCGTGAACTGGTCGAGGACAAGGCCGTCAGCCGCCAGGAGTACGACAACGCCCGCGCCGCCTTCCTCCAGGCCGACGCAGCGGTCGGCGAAGCCAAGGCGGCGCTGGAGCGCGCGCGCCTGAACCTGGGCTATGCCACCGTCACCGCACCGATCTCCGGGCGCATCGGCCGCGCCCTGGTGACCGAGGGCGCGCTGGTCGGCCAGAGCGAGACCACGCCGCTGGCCACCATCCAGCAGTTGAACCCGATCCACGCCGACGTCACCCAGTCGACCCGCGAACTCAACGCCCTGCGCCGCTCGCTGCGTGCCGGCGAGCTGCAGCAGGTGGGCCGCGACCAGGTCAAGGCCACGCTGATCCAGGACGACGGCAGCGCCTACCCGCTGGCCGGCAAGCTGCTGTTCTCCGATATCAGCGTCGACCCGAGCACCAACCAGATCACCCTGCGCAGCGAGTTCCCCAACCCGGACCTCGACCTGCTGCCCGGCAGCTATGTGCGCGTGCGCCTGGACCAGGCCGTGCAGCCCCAGGGCATCAGCGTGCCGCAACGCGCCATCCTGCGCGACAGCGCCGGTGTGCCGAAGGTGCTGCTGGTCGACCCGCAGGACCGCATCAGCGAACGCCAGGTGACCCTGGGCAGTGCCCAGGGCGACCGCTGGATCGTCAGCGAGGGCCTGGCTCCGGGTGATCGCGTGGTGGTCGAGGGCCTGCAACACGTCAAGGCCGGCGACCAGGTGCAAGTCGACGAACAACCAGGCGCCACCGCAGTCGCCCAACACAACGGCCAATGAGGGCCTGATCCATGCCGCAGTTCTTCATCGACCGCCCGGTGTTCGCCTGGGTGGTGGCCTTGTTCATCCTCCTGGTCGGCGCCCTGGCCATCCCGCAGTTGCCGGTGGCCCAGTATCCCGACGTGGCACCGCCGCAGGTGGAAATCTACGCCGTCTACCCCGGCGCCTCGGCGGCGACCATGGACGAGAGCGTGGTCAGCATCATCGAGCAGGAGCTCAACGGTGCCGACAACCTGCTTTATTTCGAATCCCAGAGCAGCCTGGGCAGCGCCACCATCACCGCCAGCTTCCAGCCCGGCACCAACCCGGACATGGCCCAGGTCGACGTGCAGAACCGCCTCAAGGTGATCGAGTCGCGCCTGCCGCGCCCGGTCACCCAGCAAGGCCTGCAGGTGGAGAAGGTGTCCACCGGCTTCCTGTTGCTGGCCACCCTCACCTCCGAGGACGGCAGCCTCGACGAGATCGCCCTGTCGGACATTCTCGCGCGCAACGTGATGAACGAGATCCGTCGCCTCAAGGGCGTCGGCAAGGCGCAGCTGTATGGCTCCGAACGGGCCATGCGCATCTGGATCGACCCGGCCAAGCTGGTCGGTTTCAACCTCACGCCCAACGACGTGGCCGAGGCCATCGCCGCGCAGAACGCCCAGGTCGCCCCCGGCAGCATCGGCGACCTGCCGAGCCGACCGACCCAGGAGATCACCGCCAACGTGGTGGTCAAGGGCCAGCTGAGCACCCCCGAGGAGTTCGCCGCCATCGTCCTGCGCGCCAACACCGATGGCTCCACGGTCACCGTCGGTGACGTGGCGCGGGTCGAGATCGGGGCCCAGGAGTACCAGTACGGCACCCGCCTCAACGGCAAGGCCACCAGCGCCTTCAGCGTCAAGCTGTCGCCCGGCGCCAACGCCATGGAAACCGCGACCCTGGTCAAGCAGAAGCTCGATGAGCTGGCGCGCTACTTCCCGGCCGGGGTGAAGTACGACATCCCCTACGACACCTCGCCCTTCGTCAAGGTCTCGATCAAGCAGGTGATCAACACCCTGCTCGAGGCCATGGTGCTGGTGTTCGCGGTGATGTTCCTGTTCCTGCAGAACTTCCGTTACACGCTGATTCCGACCCTGGTGGTGCCGGTGGCGCTGATGGGCACCTTCGCGGTGATGAACGTGCTGGGTTTCTCGGTCAACGTACTGACCCTGTTCGGCATGGTGCTGGCCATCGGCATCCTGGTGGACGACGCCATCGTCGTGGTGGAAAACGTCGAGCGGATCATGGCCGAGGAAGGCCTGCCGCCCAAGGAAGCCACGCGCAAGGCCATGGGCCAGATCAGCGGCGCCATCGTCGGCATCACCCTGGTGCTGGTGGCGGTGTTCCTGCCGATGGCCTTCATGCAAGGCTCGGTGGGGGTGATCTACCAGCAGTTCTCGGTGTCGATGGCGGTGTCGATCCTGTTCTCGGCGTTCCTCGCCCTGAGCCTGACCCCGGCCCTGTGCGCCACCCTGCTCAAGCCGCTGGAGAAAGGCGAGCACCATGAGCGCAAGGGCTTCTTCGGCTGGTTCAACCGCCGCTTCGAGGGCATGAGCAACGGCTACCAGCGCTGGGTGACCCACGCCCTGGCCCGCAGCGGTCGCTACCTGCTGGTGTACGCCGCGCTGGTCGGCGTGCTGGTGTACGGTTTCAGCCAACTGCCCACCGCCTTCCTGCCCACCGAGGACCAGGGCTATACCATCACCGACATCCAGCTGCCGCCGGGCGCCAGCCAGGCACGCACCATCGAGGTCGGGCAGCAGATCGAGGCGCACAACGCCGAAGAGCCCGGCGTGGCCAACACCACGCTGATCCTCGGTTTCAGCTTCTCCGGCAGCGGGCAGAACGCGGCGCTGGCCTTCACCACGCTCAAGGACTGGTCCGAGCGCGGTGGCGACGACAGCGCGCAGTCGATCGCCGAGCGCGCCACCATGGCCTTCACCCAGCTCAAGGACGCCATCGCCTACGCGGTGCTGCCGCCGCCGGTGGACGGCCTGGGCGAGTCGACCGGTTTCGAGTTCCGCCTGCAGGACCGCGGCGGCATGGGCCACACCGGGCTGATGGAAGCTCGTGACCAACTGCTGGACGCGGCGCGCAAGAGCAAGGTGCTGGTCAACGTGCGCGAAGCGTCGTTGGCCGAAAGCCCTCAGGTTGAACTGGAAGTGGACCGCCGCCAGGCCAACGCCCTGGGCGTGTCGTTTGCCGATATCGGCGCGGTGCTCGACACCGCGGTGGGGTCGAACTACGTCAACGACTTCCCCAACCAGGGCCGCATGCAGCGGGTGGTGGTGCAGGCCGAAGGCGACCGGCGCAGCCAGGTCGAGGACCTGCTGAAGATCCACGTGCGCAACAGCAGCGGCAAGATGGTGCCGCTGGGCGCCTTCGTCAGCGCCCGCTGGCAGTCCGGCCCGGTGCAGCTGACCCGCTACAACGGCTACCCGGCGGTGTCGATTTCCGGCGAGCCGGCGGCCGGCTACAGCTCGGGCGAGGCCATGGCCGAGATCGAGCGCCTGGTGGCGCAGCTGCCGGCAGGTGCCGGCCTGGAGTGGACCGGGCTGTCGCTGCAGGAACGCCTGTCCGGCAGCCAGGCGCCACTGCTGATGGCGCTGTCGCTGCTGGTGGTGTTCCTGTGCCTGGCCGCGCTGTACGAAAGCTGGTCGATCCCCACCGCGGTGCTGCTGGTGGTGCCACTGGGCGTGCTCGGCGCGGTGCTCGCGGTGACCCTGCGTGGCCTGCCCAACGACGTGTTCTTCAAGGTCGGCCTGATCACCCTGATCGGCCTGTCGGCGAAGAACGCCATCCTGATCATCGAGTTCGCCAAGGACCTGGTGGACCAGGGCGTCGATGCGGCGGACGCGGCGATCCAGGCCGCGCGTCTGCGTCTGCGCCCGATCGTGATGACTTCGCTGGCGTTCATCCTCGGCGTGGTGCCGCTGGCCATCGCCAGCGGCGCCAGCTCGGCCAGCCAGCAAGCCATCGGCACCGGAGTGATCGGCGGCATGCTCAGCGCCACCTTCGCCGTGGTGTTCGTGCCGGTGTTCTTCGTCGTGGTGATGCGCCTGGCCGGGCGTGGCAAGACCAAGGCGGCGCAGGTGGCCACCCACCAGGCCTGACTGGACAAGCCCTGCGGTAAATGGGAGGGTTCCCGGCATTGACTGCCCGGAACCCTTTTTCATGCCCGACGTTCTTCCCCCCTGCTCCATCCTTATTCTTGCCGGCGGCCGTGGCCAGCGCATGGGCGGGCGCGACAAGGGGCTGGTGCCTTGGCGCGGCGAGCCGTTGGTGGCGCATGTGCAACGCGCCGTGCGGGCACTGAGCGATGACCTGGTGATCTCCTGCAACCGCAACCAGGCGGCCTACGCGATCTACGCCGACCAGCTCGTCACCGACGCCGAAGCGGACTTTCCCGGCCCGCTGGCCGGCGTGATCAGCGGGCTCAGGGCAGCCCGGCACGAATGGGTGGTAGTGCTGGCCTGCGATGCGCCGCGCATCGACCGGGCGCTGGTCGAGGACCTGCTGCGCCTGGCCGTGGCGCACGACAGTGCGGCCATGGTGCGCCAGGGTGGGTATTGGCAGCCGATGTTCAGTGTGTTGCCCCGGCGCGTGTTGCCATTGCTGGAGCAAGCCTGGCAGGTGGGCGAACGGAGTTTGCAGAAGGCCTTGCTGCAGGCGAATGTGCAGGGGTTGGCGTGTGCCGAGGACGATGCGCGGTTGAGCAACTTCAACAGTCCGGATCTGTTGCGCGATTAACGCTCGCCTGTTCGGCCCCTATCACTGGGCAAAAAAAGGCCCCAAGGCAGGGACACCTGGGGCCAAGCGGTTGGATTTGCCAACCAAAGGAGGCATTTCAACCTTGGGCCGGCCAGCCACCGCCCAAGGCACGGAACAGATCGACCAGTGCCAGCTGGCGCTGGGTGCTGGCCTGGATGAACGCCGCTTCGTTGACATAGCCGCTGCGCTGCGCGTCCAGGTAGCGCAGGTGGTTGTCCACCCCACCCTCATAGCGCGCCTTGGCCAGCGCCACGGTCGCCCGGCTGGTGTCGGCCAGGGCACGCCGCGCGGCTTCCTCGCGACGCAAGGTATCGGTGGCGGCCAGGGCGTCGGCCACTTCGCGGAAGGCGCTCTGGATCGTGCCTTCGTAAGCGGCCACCGCCGAGTCCTTGCGCGCCTCGGCCAGGTTCAGGCCGGCCTTGTTGCGCCCGGCGTCGAACAGCGGCAGCGACAGTTGCGGCATGAACGTCCAGCTACGCGAACCACCGTCGAACAACCCGGACATCTGCGCGCTGGAGGTGCCGAAACTGCCGGTCAGGCTGATCCGCGGGAAGAACGCCGCCCGCGCCGCGCCGATATCGGCATTGCGCGCCCGCAGCCGGTGCTCGGCGGCGAGGATGTCCGGGCGGCGCTCGATCAGCCCCGACGGCGCGCCTGGGGCGATGTCCTGCAGGACCATCGGCGCCTGCGCCCGCTCGGCAGGAATCGACTTGGCCGCCTCGGCGCTGCCCAGCAGCAGCACCAAGGCGTTGTAGGCCTGGCGCTGCTCGCGCACGATGCCTTCCAGCTCGGCCCGTGACTGCTCGACCAGCCCCAGCGCTTCCTGGTGGTCCAGCGCCGTGGCCGTGCCGGCGCCTCGCCGCTGGCCGACCAGGGCCAGCGAGTCCTCGCGGCTGGCCAGGGTCTGGCGAGTCAGCGCCAGGCGCCGTTCGGCACCGTCCAGGGTCAGGTAGGCCTGGCTGACATCAGCGATCAGCGCGATGCGCGCGGCACGGCCGACTTCCTCGGTGGACAGGTACTGCTCCAGCGCCGCATCGCTCAGGCTCTTGACCCGACCGAACAGGTCCACTTCGTACTCTGGCAGCGACAGCCCCACCTGGTAGCTGCTGCTGACCCCTTCCCTGCCGCTGTTCGACAGGTCCGCCGGCAAGTGCTGGCGATTGCCGGAAGCTCCGGCACTCAGGCCAGGCACCCGATCGGCCCGCTGGATGCGGTATTGCGCTCGGGCCTGCTCGATGTCGAGCAGGGTCTGACGCAGGGAGCGGTTGTTGTCCAGTGCCGTGGCGACCAGTTGACGCAAGGCCGGATCGACGATGAACGCCTGCCAGTCCAGCTGCTCCACCGACTTGCCATGATGGCCGGCGGCATCGCCCCAGGCAGCCGCCACCGGCGCCTCCGGGCGCTGTTAGGTCGGTGCCAGGGAGCAGCCGACCAGGGTAACGGCCAGCGCGAACGGGAGTGCACATTTACCCATGACCATCACTTCCTTACCTCGACAGCGTGTTGCACAGGGGCCGGCTTGCGCTTGAGCAGCTTCAGCACCCAGACGAAACAGATCGGCACGAACACCACACCCAGCAGGGTGGCGCTGAGCATGCCGCCAATCACCCCGGTACCGATGGCGCGCTGACTGGCCGCGCCGGCGCCGGTGGCGATGGCCAGGGGCACCACGCCGAGGATGAAGGCCATGGAGGTCATCACGATCGGGCGCAAACGCAGGCGCGCGGCCTCGATGGCGGCGTCGCTCAAGCTGTAACCCTTCTCCCACAGCTCCTTGGCGAACTCGACGATCAGGATGGCGTTCTTCGCCGCCAGGCCAATGATGGTGATCAGGCCGACCTTGAAGTACACGTCGTTGGGCATGCCGGTGAGCAGTACCGCCCAGACCGCGCCCAAGGCGCCGATCGGCACGATCAGCATCACCGTCAGCGGGATTGCCCAGCTCTCGTACAGCGCCACCAGCAGCAGGAACACCACCAGGATGGCCAGGGCGAACAGGCCGGCAGCCTGGCCGCTGGACACCTTTTCCTGGTACGAAAGGCCGGTCCAGGCATAACCAATGCCAGGTGGCAGCTCGCTGACCAGACGCTCCATCTCGGCCATCGCCTGGCCAGTGCTGTAGCCAGGCGCGGCGTCACCGGCGATGCGGATCGACGGGTAACCGTTGTAGCGCACCAGTTGTACCGGCCCCTCCTCCCAGCGAGTGGAGACAAAGGCGCTGAACGGCACCTGCTCGCCGCTGACATTGGGTGCATACAGGCGAAGCACGCTTTCCGGGGTCATGCGCTCGCCCTGCTCGGCCTGCACCACCACGCGCTGCTGGCGCCCGGCGTTGGTGAAGTCGTTGATCACCGCTGAACCGAAGGCGGTGGCCAGGGTGCTGTTGATGGTCTCGAAGCTCACGCCCAGGGTGCGGGCTTTCTCGCGGTCGATCTGCACGCGTAGCTGCGGCGCCTCGGCCAGGCCCTCCATCATCGCGTAGAGGATCACCGGGTTGCCGTTGGCGCGGGCCAACAGCTGGTCACGGGCCGCCAGCAGCGCATCGCGCCCCAGGCCGCCACGGTCCATCAGGCGCAGGGCGAAACCGCCGGAGTTGCCCAGGCCGTCGATCGGCGGAGGCATGACCGCGGTGATGGCACCATCGCCATTGGCCGCGAACTGGGCGTTGATGGCTGCGGTTTCCGCCTCTGCCGACTGCTCCTTGCCGCGCACGGACCAGTCCTTGTAGGTGGGGAACGCCAGCGCGGCGTTGTCGCCCTGGCCCGAGAAGCTGAAGCCGCTGACGATGAACGAGCTGGCCAACGCGTCGCGCGACATCAGGTACTTTTCCAGTGCCTCGGCGGTGTGGTCGGTGCGTACCCGGCTGGCGCCGGGCGGCAGCTGCACGTCGACGATGCTGTAGCCCAGGTCCTCCGCTGGCACGAAGGCCTCCGGCAGGCGCAGGTAGGAGTAGCCGAGCACCACCAGGATCCCGACGTAGGCGAGCATCCAGCGCCCGGCACGGGCCACCAGGGCGCTGTTCATCACCGAGTAGCGCTCGGTGACGCGGGCAAAGGCGCGGTTGAAGGCACCGAAAAAACCACCCTTTTCATGGTGGCCATGGGGCACCGGCTTGAGCAGGGTGGCGCACAGCGCCGGGGTGAAGGTCAGGGCGAGGAAGCCGGAGAACAGGATCGACACCGCCAGCGAGACGGAAAACTGCTGATAGATCACCCCGACCGATCCGGACATGAACGCCAACGGCAGGAACACCGCGGCCAGCACCAAAGTGATGCCGATGATCGCCCCGGATACCTGCCCCATCGCCTTGATGGTGGCCTCCACCGGCGACAAGCCTTCCTCGGCCATCAACCGCTCGACGTTCTCCACCACCACGATGGCGTCATCCACCAGGATACCGATGGCCAGCACCATGCCGAACATGGTCATCATGTTCACCGAGAAACCGAGCAGCTTCATGACCATCAGCGTACCCAGCAGGCACACCGGCACCACGATCGACGGGATCAGGGTGTAGCGCACGTTCTGCAGGAACAGGAACATCACCAGGAACACCAGCACCATGGCTTCGATCAAGGTATGGATGACCTTCTCGATGGCCACATCGACGAAGCGCGAGGTGTCGTACGGCACCGAGTATTCAACGCCTTCCGGGAAGAACTGCGACAGCTCGGCCAGGCGCTCCTTGACCAGCGTCGCGGTCTGGATGGCATTGGCGCCAGGTGCCAGCTGCACCGCGCCGGCCACGGCCGGTTTGCCATCCAGGCGCGAGGACAGGTTGTAGTTCTCGCTACCGATGGCCATGCGTGCCACATCGCCCAGGCGTACGCTGGAGCCGTCCGGGTTGGCGCGCAGGACGATGGCGGCGAACGCCTCCGGCGTTTCCAGGGTGCCTTGCACAGCCAGCGTCGCGGTCAGTTCCTGCTCGCTGGCCCCCGGCGTGCTGCCGAAGCTGCCGGCAGGCACCTGGACGTTCTGGCCACGGATGGCGTTGTTGATATCGTCGATGGACAGGCCATAGCCCACCAGTTTCTGCGGATCAACCCAGACCCGCATGGCCGCCTCCGAAGAGAAGAACTGCAGCTTGCCCACACCTGGCACGCGCAACAGCTCGTTATTGATGTTGCGTGCGGCATAATCGGCCAAGGCCGTGGTATCACCCTGATCACCGGCCGTGCTGGTCAAGGCGTAGATCAGCAGGAAGCCGGAACTGGCCTGCTCGACCTTGAGCCCCTGGGTCAGCACCGCCTGGGGCATGCGCGCCTCGGCCTTCTTCAGGCGGTTCTGCACATCGACCTGGGCCATGTCCGGCTGGGTGCCGGGCTCGAACGTCACCAGCACTTCGGCCACGCCGTTGGAGTTGTTGGTGGACTCGTAGTAAAGCAGGCCCTTGGCGCCGTTCAGCGACTCCTCGATGATGCTGGTCACCGACTCCACCAGCACCTTGGCCGAGGCGCCCGGGTAGGAGGCGGTGATGGAAATCTGTGGCGGCGCCACGCTGGGATACTGGGCCACCGGCAGCGCCGGGATCACCAGCAGGCCGGCCAGGGAAATGAACAGCGCCACGACCCAGGCGAAGTTCGGCCGATTGATGAAGAACTTGGACATCTCGCTACCCTCGCCTTAGTGTGCCGCGGCCTGTTGCGCCTGGGCCGGCTGCACCGACATGCCAGGCGCAAGGCCGGCCGGGCCGCCGACGATGACCTGGTCACCGGCGCGCAGGCCCTCGGTGATCTGCCAGCGCGAGCCGTGCATCCGGCCGGTGCGCACGCTGCGCGCCTCGGCCAGGTTGCCGGTGCCGACCACCAGCACCCGCGCCTCGCCGTCGCTGCCGCGCTGCACCGTGCGCTGCGGCACCAGGATGGCCTGCTGGTCGGTGCCCTGTGGGGTACGCACGCGCACGTACATGCCCGGCAGCAGGATGCCGTCGGCATTGTCGAAGCGACCGCGCAAGGTGACCTGGCCGGTGCCACGGTCGACCGCCACGTCGGTGAACATCAGCGCGCCCTGGCGCTGGTAGTCGGTGCCTTCCACCTGGGCGGTCAGCGCCTTGTCGTCGCCACCACCGAGCGCGCCGTCCTTGAGGGCCTGACGCAGACGCAGGGCTTCGGCGGCGGACTGGGTGAAGTCGACGTAGATCGGATCGAGCTGCTGGATGCGCACCATCAAGGTGGCGTCGCCCTGCCCGACCAGGGCGCCTTCGGTGGCCAGGGCGCGGCCGATGCGGCCGGAGATCGGCGCGGTGACCGTGGCATAGCCCAGGTTCAGGCGCGCGGTCTGCACGTCGGCCTGGGCCGAGCGCACGGCCGCCTGGGCGCTGCGCAACTCGGCGCTGGCGGTGTCGAAGTCCTGCTGGCTGACCGCCTCGATCTTGACCAGCGGCTCATAGCGCTTGACCCGTGCCTGGGCCTCCTGCTGCACCGCCTGGGCCCGCGCAAGGTCGGCCTCGACACGCGCCAGGGCGGCCTTGAAGGGTGCCGGGTCGATCTGGAACAGCACATCGCCGGCCTTGACGTCGGCGCCTTCCTCGAAACGTTTGTGCAGGACAATACCGGCCACCCGGGCACGCACCTCGGCCACCCGCATCGGTTCGACCCGGCCCGGCAAGGTCGAGGTAAGGGCCAACTGTTCGCTGGCCAGCGTCACGGTCTCCACCGGAAATACCGTTTCAGTCGTGGCCTGCTGTTCTTCAGCCGCTCCGCAGCCGGCCAGTGCTACCGCCACTGCCAGCCAGCTGACCATCCCTATTGCACGCAAATTGCTCATGAACTCACCCGAGCCGTTAACTAAAATTGGCCCGAATGGTACTTACAGATTGAATTTGAGTCAATTTGGTCTCATTTGAAGTTTTTGTGAAATGTTGTAATCACCCTTCCGATCGTCGGCTGAGCGCAGCCTGGCTCCATGGCAGGCGTCAAATGAACACTATCTGCTGAGGAGATCCCCATGACCTTCCATGCCGTGGCCAGCCTCGACCAGCTCGAAGAACACCGTCCCCTGCGCGTCCAGGCCGGCACCGAAGACCTCGTCCTGGTACGCCAGGGCGAGCGGGTGCGTGCCTACCAGGCCAACTGCCCGCATGAGGGCGCGCCACTGGAGCAAGGCGCGGTCTGTGGTGGGTTGCTGATCTGCCCCTGGCACAAGGCTGCCTTCGCCGTGGACGACGGCGCGGTGTGCGAGCCCCCGGCGCTGGCCGGTCTGCGCCGGCATGCCGTGCAGGTCAGGGACGGCCAGGTATGGGTGGACGACCAGCCACTGCCCGAGGCTGAAGCGCCCCGCCACAGCGACGCGCGCACCTTCGTCGTGGTGGGTGCCGGCGCCGCCGGGGCGGCCGCCATCGCCACCTTGCTCGACCATGGCTTTGCCGGCCGCCTGCTGTGGATCGACCAGGAACAGCCGAACGCCTACGATCGCACTGCCCTCAGCAAATTCGTCATCGCCGGGCAGATGCCGGTGGACGAGGTAGCCTCACTGCTCGCGCCAGTCGACCTGCACCGAGGCCAGCTGCAGCGCATGCACGGCAAGGTACGCGCGCTGGATGCCGGCAAGCGCGTGATCAGCCTTGCCGACGGCCAGCAGTTGAAGTACGACGCCGCCCTGCTGGCCACCGGCGGCAAGCCCAACCGCCCCCAGCTCCCCGGCGTGCAACTGCCCGGCATCTGCGTACTGCGCTCGCGCACCGATGCCGCGCAGTTGCTCGACCTGGCCGAGCCGGGCCAGCCGGTGGTGATCGTCGGCGACGGTTTCATCGGCCTGGAGGCCGCCAGCGCCCTGCGCAAGTACGGCCTGCAGGTGCATGTGGTCACGCGCCACGCCATCCCGCTGGCCCGGCAGTTGGGCGAGCGCATCGGCCAGACCCTGCGCGAGCTGCATGAGCGCAAGGGTGTGCAGTTCCACGGGCCGACCGAGGTGATCGGCTTCGACGGCCACGAGCGCGTCGAGGCCGTGCTGCTGGCCAATGGCGAGCGCCTGGAGACCGCGCTGGTGCTGCTGGGCACTGGCGTCACCCCGGCCACCCGTTTCGTCCAGGGCCTGCCCCTGGCCGAAGACCATTCGCTCACGGTGGACGCACACCTGCAGGCCGCCGACGGCCTGTGGGCGGCCGGCGATATCGCCACCTTCCCCCTGGCCGGCCGCCCGGTGCGCATCGAGCATTGGCGCCTGGCCCAGCAGCACGGCGTGATCGCCGCCGCCAACATGCTCGGCGAGCGGCGCCGCTACGACGACGTGCCGTTTTTCTGGACCTACCAGCACGGGCGCACCTACGAGGTGCTCGGGCATGCCGTGGGTTGGAACCGGATCGAGTACGTCGGCACGCCGGAGCAAGGCGACTTCGTTGCCCTGCAATGCCTGGACGACCAGGTCGAGGCAGTGATTGCCAAGGGCTGTTCACGGGCCATGGCCGTGCTGTCGCAGCGCATGAAACGGCCGCTGTCGAGCCGCGAGGCGCGTGAGCTGATCGATGCCTGGCCAGAGGGATGAGCCATTCGCCAGCGCCTGGAAACGGCGCCTGGCCCGCGCTTTCAAAGCAGGGCGGAACTGTGTAAAAGAGGGGAACCCCTCTCAGGATGTCAGAAAAGGATTATCTGCAATGATCTACCGCCCCCTTGGCCACTCCGGCCTGCAAGTCTCGGCCCTGACGCTCGGCAGCATGATGTTCGGTGAACAGACCAGCACCGAAGACTCGCTGCGCATCATCGACAAGGCCTGGGACCAGGGCATCAACTTCGTCGACACCGCCGATGTCTACAATGGCGGCCGCTCCGAAGAGATCGTCGGCGAGGCGGTGGCGCGCAACCGTCACGAGTGGATCATCGCCTCCAAGGCCGGCTATGGCCCGGTCGATGGCCTGCCGAACCGCAGCGGCCTGTCGCGCAAACACCTGTTCAATGCCATCGAGGCCACCCTCACGCGCATGGGCACCGACTACCTGGACATCTACTACCTTCACCGCGAGGACCATTCGGTACCGCTGGAAGAAACCGTGCGCGCCATCGGCGACCTGCTGGCGCAAGGCAAGATCCGCTACTGGGGCGTGTCCAACTTCCGCGGCTGGCGCATCGCCGAGATCTGCAACGTGGCGCAAAGGCTCGGCGTGGCCAAGCCGGTGGTCAGCCAGCCGCTGTACAACATCGTCAACCGCCAGGCCGAGCCCGAACAACTCACCGCAGCCGCCTACCATGGCCTGGGCGTGGTGCCGTTCAGCCCGCTGGCCCGTGGCGTGCTCAGCGGCAAGTACGCGCCAGGCTCCACTCCCGACGAAGGCAGCCGTGCCGGCCGCCAGGACAAGCGCATCATGGAAGTGGAATGGCGCCAGGAATCGCTGACCATCGCCCAGAAGATCCATGCCTATACCGAGGCCAAGGGCGTGGGCATCGTCGAGTTCGCCATCGCCTGGGTGCTCAACAACCGCCTGGTCAGCTCGGCCATCGTCGGGCCGCGCACCGAGGCGCAGTGGGACACCTATGCCGGTGCGCTGGAGGTCAAGGTCACGGCGGAGGACGAGGCCTTCATCGATTCGCTGGTGACGCCTGGCCATGCCTCCACGCCCGGTTTCAACGATGTCGCCCACTTCGTCAGCGGGCGCCTGGCGCGCTGAACTGGCCTGGGCACCTTCTCTGGGAGCGGGCAAGCCGCTCCCTCAACGGTGCCCAATGGCGGTCCGCGCCGATTACTGGCATTGTGTGTCTTTCCCAGCGCAAA
This sequence comes from Pseudomonas sp. 2848, assembly GCF_003253945.1. Lineage (NCBI taxonomy): Bacteria > Pseudomonadati > Pseudomonadota > Gammaproteobacteria > Pseudomonadales > Pseudomonadaceae > Pseudomonas > Pseudomonas sp. 2848. The sequence goes on along the minus strand of NZ_QKZD01000004.1, from coordinate 163,471 downwards.
GGACGCGCTCCATGGCCCTGCACCTCTGGTTGACGTTCTCCTTCGCCTACCTGCTCACCTCGCTGCTGCCCGGCCCGAATGTCCTGCTCACCGTGCGCAATGCCCTGCGCTATGGCCCTTCCGGCATGGGCATGACCCTGTTCGGCAACCTCACCGCGCAACTGCTGACGATCACCGCCGTGGCCATGGGCGTGGGCGCCCTGCTGATCTCGTTGCCCACGGCGTTCCTGGTGCTGAAGCTGGCCGGCGCCGCTTACCTGATCTACCTCGGCCTGCGCCAGTTGTTGGATAAAGGCGCCCCCACCGCGTCGACGGCGCAGGTGGCCGCGACGCCGCCCCAGACGCAATGGCGGATCGCCGTGGAAGCCTTCCTGGTCTCGGCGAGCAACCCCAAGACCCTGGTGTTCTTCTGCGCCTTCCTGCCACAGTTCCTCGAGCCCGGGCGGCCGATCTTCGGCCAGTTCGCGGCCATGTACCTGAGCGGCTCGCTGATCGTCTGCCTGGTGCACTCCTTCTACTGCTTCACGGCCTGGCGCTTCGGCCTGCGCCTGAAGGCCTCGTCCTTGGCGGCCTGGTTCAAGCGCGCCAGCGGCGCGCTGTTCATCGGCCTGGGCGTGCGTCTGCTCAACACCCGGGCGGTGTAGGCCTCACTCGCTCGCCAGCATGGCCAGGGTCGCGATCATCGCCAGCACGGCGAACCCACACGCCACGTAGCCCAGGGCGCCCAGACCCAGTACCTGGATCGTCGCGCCGCCTAACGCCGCACCGGCAGCGATACCGGCATTGGCCGCCGACACGTTCAAGGTCCCGGCCAGGGCCTGGGCCTTGGCGCCGGCCTGCATCACCCGCACCTGACAGACCGGGAACAGCGCCGTGTAGGCGATGCCCCACAGCACCAGCGCGCCTCCCAGCAGCCATGCAGTGCCGAGCAACGGGGTGACCGCGCCCATGCCCAGCGCCAGCATCGCCAACAGCAACAGGGTCGCCCGCAACGGGCTGCGATCGACGATGCGCCCGGCCAGGCCGTTGCCGAGCATGCCGACCACGCCAAAGCCCATCAGCCACCAGCCCACTTCGCCGGCCGGCACGGCGGCCAGCTGTTCAAGCGTCTCGGCCAGGTAGGTGTAGGCAGTGAACATGGCGGTGAACACCAGCGCCGAGAGCAGCACATGGGCGATAAAACGGCGGTCCTTGAGGATTACCGTCTGCCGCTCCCCCGGCGCACGGGCGGGTGCCGCCGGCACAGTCGGCAGCCACGCCCACATCAACAGCGCCACCAGCAGGCACAGCCCGGCGAGCAACGCGAAACTGCCACGCCAGCCGACCAGCCCGGCGGCCAGCGTGCCCAATGGAATGCCGAAGACAAATGCCGCAGTGATGCCCAGGTACACCCGTGACACCGCCCAGCCTTCGCGCCCCGCCCCGGCCAATTGCCCGGCGCTTTCGCTGGCGGTGCCCCAATACACCGGCAAGGCCAGCGCGGCGATAAAGCGTGCCAATGCCAGCACCCAGATGTTCGGCGCCAGCGCCGACAGCGCGTTGGACGCGGCGAACACCAGCAGGATGGCGATGAACAGCACCTTGCGCGGCACTGCCGACAGCCAGGCGGTAAGCGGCGGCCCGAACAGCATCACGGTCACGGCGAACAGCGTGACCAACTGGCCCGCGCCCGCAACCGACAGGCCAAGGTCGCGGGCCAGCGCCGGCAGCAGGCCGAGAATCAGAAATTCGGTGGTCAGTACCGCGAAGCCGCCGATGGCGAACAGGCCGATGGACAACCCCGTACGCGGCGCTGGTCGCGTGAGGGTGGCGTGGGTCAGGCTGGAAGTGGACATCGGCTGCGATCCTGGTTGAATGGCAGGCCAGCTTAATCCGGAATTAAGTTCCGATTCCTGGTATTTATTCCTTTATCAAGTGAATCAGATTCATTAATAAAAGGCCTCGCCATGTCTGCCTCGGAACGCCTCAAGGACATCGACTTCTTCGTCAGCGTGGCCAACGCTGGCAGCTTCATCGCCGCCGCCGAACGCATGAGCCTCACCAGTTCCGCCGTGAGCAAGGGCGTCGCGCGCCTGGAGAAACGCCTGCAGGTGCGCCTGTTCGAACGCACCACCCGGCGCCTGGCTCTGACCGACAGCGGCGCCGACTATTACCGCGCGTGCACCCGCGTGCTGGCGGACATCGAGGAAGCCGAGCTGGCCCTCAACGACGAACACCAGACGCCCTGCGGCAAGCTGCGCATCGACCTGCCGGCCACCTTCGGCCGTCTGCACGGGCTTCCTGCCGTACTGGACTTCGCCGCGCGGCATCCACGGCTGCAACCGCACATCACCCTCTCCGATCGCTTCGTCGACCTGGTCGAGGACGCCATCGACATCGTCGTGCGCATCGGCGGACCACAAACCTGGCAGCCAGGCATCGAGCACCGTTACCTGGGCAGCCAGCGCCTGGTGTTCTGCGCCGCCCCCGCCTACCTGGCCCGCCACGGCACGCCCCACGACCTGCAGCAACTGCAGGCCCAGGGCTGCGTGCTCTATGCCTGCGCAGACGGCAGCACGCCGGCCCTGCACTTTGCCGGCGCCCGCCCGGGCCTGACGCAGCTGCGCGGCATGCCCGGGAGCCTGGCCATCGGCGATGCCGAAGGGCAGGCGCTAGCCGTCAGCGCCGGGCACGGCATCGCCCAGTTGCCGACCTGGCTGGTGCAGCGCCAACTCGATGACGGAACGCTGCAGCAGGTACTGCCGGCGTACGCGATGGAAGGATTGCCGATCAATCTGGCCTGGCGCCGCAACCGCGGACACCTGCCCAAGGTGAGCGCGATGGTCCAGGCCCTGGCCGAGCGCCTGGGGCCGCTGATTCAGGGCTGACCCAGGTCAAGCGCCACTGCCGATACTCACAGGAAGGTAAACACCTGCCCCGCCGCCAACCGCGACTTGCTCAGCCCGGCATTGAAATCCTCCTCGCTGCGATAGCCCAGGCTGAGCAGCACCACGCTGGTGTAGCCCTGCTCGCGCAGGCCCAGTTCGGCGTCCAGGGCCTTGGCGTCGAAGCCTTCGATCGGCGTGGCGTCCAGGCCGTGGGCGGCAGCGCCCAGTAGCGCGGTGCCCAGGGCCAGGTAGACCTGCTTCTCCATCCAGTGCTGCAGGTCCTTGAAGTCATGGCGGTGCAGGTCGACATAACCGCGGCGGGTCTGGTCCTGGACTTCGCGGGCCTGTTCGTTGCGGAAGCGGCCATCGGCGGCTTCCTGCCCCAGCACGGCCTGCAAGTGGGCTTCGGTCATGTTGGTACGGGCAGCGAACACGATCACATGCGAGGCGTCACGGATTTTCGGGCTGTTGTAGGCGAATCGCGCATCGGTAGCCTTGGCCAGGCGCGCCTTGCCTTCGGCGCTGTCGGCCACGACGAAGTGCCAGGGCTGCGAATTGACCGAGGACGGGCTGTGGCGCAACTGCTCGAGCAGCGCGTCGATGGTGGCCTGGGGGATTTTGCGGTTGGCGTCGTAGGCCTTGGTGGTGTAACGGCGTTTGGCGAGGGCAACGGTGTCCATCTACGGCAATACCTCAAGGGTTCGTGAATGAATGGCATCTTATCTTCCCGACCGCAAAGAAAAACCAGCACAATGCAGCAACACTTTCATCCCTGGAGTGAAAATGCTGCGCATCAACGACCTCGAACTGTTCGCCCGTGCCAGCGCCCTGGGTAGCTTCACCGCCGCGGCCCACGAGGCCGACCTGCTGCCCGGCCAGGTGGCCGCGGCGATCAAGCGCCTGGAACGCGAGCTCGATGTGCGCCTGTTCGCCCGCACCACCCGCAGCCTGCGCCTGACCGCCGAAGGCGAGCTGTACCTGCCCACCGCCCAGCGCGTGATCGATGCCCTGCGCCAGGGCCGCGAGGACCTGCATGGCAGCCACAGCTGCCTGCGCGGTGTGTTGCAGGTGGCGGCGCCCTCGGACTTGGGCCGCAACCTGCTGCGGCCCTGGCTCAGTGCATTTCGCCGCGAGCACCCGGGGCTGGGCCTGCGCTTCTTCCTCTCCGACCAGTTGGCCGACCTGTACCGCGACCCGGTGGATGTCGCCATCCGCTACGGCCAGAACGAGGACGCCAACTACATCGCCCTGCCCCTGGCGCCGTGGAACCGCCGGGTGCTGGCGGCCTCTGCGGACTACCTGGCGCGCCATGGTCGCCCGCTGACCCCCGAGGACCTGCAGCAACACGACTGCCTGCTGTACCTGCAGCAAAGCCGGGTGTACGACAAATGGCGCCTGGGCAACCGCACCGTGCAGGTGCGCGGGCCGCTGTTCAGTGACGATGCCGACGTGGTGCGGCGCTGGGCGCTGGAAGGCGAAGGCATCGTCTACAAGTCGTGGCTGGATGTCAGCGCCGATGTCGCCGCCGGCGAGCTGGAACTGCTGCTGCCCGAGTACCCCGGCGAGCTGACCCCGGTGACCCTGGTGTGCCCGCACCGCAAGCAGCTCACCCCCGCCGTGGCCCAGTTGCACCTTTGGCTGCGCGAGCGTTTCGCCGCGCTGCGCCCGGACGACATGCTGCAGCCGTTGTCGCCGGGCGTATAGTGCATCCACCCCCGACCGCAAGGAGCTGTCATTCATGCCGAGCCTGGAATTTCTCGTCACCGCGCTGATCATCGTGCTGATCCCCGGCAGCGGGGTCATCCTCACCGTGTCGAGCGCCCTGGTGGCCGGGCGACAGGCCTGCCTGTGGACCGCCACCGGTTGCACCCTGGGCATCGTCCCGCACCTGCTGGCGTCGGTACTGGGCCTCTCCGCCTTGCTGCACACCAGTGCCCTGGCCTTCCAGGGCCTCAAGTTCGCCGGCGTCGCCTACCTGCTGTACCTGGCCTACGCCACCTGGCGCGACCGTGCGGCCTTCGCCGTGGACGCGCACGCCACCCCCGCCGCCGCCGCCGCCAGCCAACTGGTGATCAAAGCCTGCCTGCTGAATATCCTCAACCCCAAGCTGACGCTGTTCTTCCTCGCCTTCCTGCCACAGTTCATCACCCCGCAGGCCGGCTCCGCGACCGTGCAGATGCTCAGCCTCAGCGCGGTGTTCATGGCCATGACCTTCATCGTCTTCGTGATCTATGGCCTGCTCGCCCACCTGTTCCGCCGCGCCGTGATCGAGTCGCCGAGGGTGCAAGCCTGGTTGCGCCGCGGCTTCGCCGCCTCATTCGCCGGGCTTGGCCTCAACCTGGCACTGGCGCAGCGCTGAAGGCTGCACAATCGTTCTAAACACCCGGGTCGTTTGTGCGTTAAGGTCATCCATCGACCACCCACACGGCCCGCCCCATGAGCAACTGGATCGACCTCAGACAGGACGCCGACACCGGCATCGAGTCGGTCCGCGCGCATTTCACCGGCCACGCCTACGACCCGCACTGGCACGACAGCTTCCTGGTCGGGGTCACCGAACAAGGCGTGCAGCAGTTCAACTGCCGCCGCGAGCGCCACTGCAGCACGCCCGGCCAGGTGTTCGTGCTCGAGCCTGGCGACCTGCATGACGGCCATGCGCCGACCGTGGAAGGCTTCACCTATTCGACCCTGTACCTGGACGCCAACTGGCTGGAAACCGAGCTGCGCGCCCTGTTCGAGCACGCGCCCTCAGGCGCCCTGCCCTGCTTCGGCACCCTGCTGCACCAGGATCCGCGCCTTGCCGGCGCCACCGCCCGGGCCTTCGAGACGGTGCACTACAACGACCTGCGCATTGTCCGCCAGACCGCCCTGGACGATCTGCTGAGCTGCCTCACCGGCCACCTGCACTGGCGCAAACGCCTGGACCCCGATCCACGCCTGCCACTGTGCGCCCACGTCGCCCGCGATTATCTGCACGCGCACCTGGACCAGGACATCGGACTGGTCGAGCTGGCAAAGGTCTGCGGCATCGACCGCTTCCGCCTGACCCGGGCGTTCAAGGCAGCTTTCGGCCTGGCGCCGCATGCCTACCTGATCCAGCTGCGCCTGGCCCGCGCGCGGCGGCTGCTGGCCTTGGGCGAGACGCCAGCCAGCGTCGCCACTGCCCTGGGCTTTGCCGACCAGAGCCACCTGGGCCGCTGGTTCCGCCGCGCCTACCGGCTGACCCCGGCGGACTACCGCAAGCGCTGCTCAAACCTTCCAGACTGAAGCCGCGCAGGCCGCGACCATGGTGCTTCGATCACACGGAGCCCTGACCATGTCGCAGTCGCAGTCGCTGTTGCCCTTCATCCTGTTTGCCCTGGCCGCCAGCATCAGCCCCGGGCCGACCAACCTGTTGATCCTCGCCCACGGTGCCCGGCGCGGGCTACGCGCCAGCCTGGCACCGATCGTGGCGGCCTGCTGCGCGGCGGCGGCGGTGGTGTGGCTGGTGGGAATGGGGCTGGGCGCGTTGCTGCTGCGCTACCCCCTGGCGCAGATGGCCATGAGCTGGGCCGGCGCCCTGTGGCTCAGCTGGCTGGCCTGGAAGATGCTGCGCAGTGCCGGCGCCCCCTTGCTGGCGGGTAGCGACGGCGGCCTTGGCCCACTGAGCGCGGCGACCCTGCAGGTGGTCAACCCCAAGGTATGGGTGACGGCGGTGGCGATGGTCGGCCTGTTCGCCACCCCGGCACTGCCGATGGGCTGGCTGGCCCTGGTGTTCCTGCTGGTCGCCCTGCCCAGCATGACCGCCTGGGCTTTGATGGGCATCGGCAGCGCACGCTGGTTGCGCTCGTCGCGGGCCTTGCGCCTGTTCAACCAGGGTCTGGCGGGGTTGCTGCTGGTGTCGGCCTGGTCGGCCTTGCTGGTATGAGCGCCGCTCAGGTGCGCCCGGGGCTGGCGGTGCGCAGGCGCATTCCCAGGCGCGGCCCGAACACGTTGATCAACAGGCCCAGCATCACCAGCAGCGCCCCCCAGCCTTGTGCCTCGCTCAAGCGCTCGCCCAGCAGCAGCGCCGCGGAGCTCAGGCCCACCACCGGCACCAGCAGCGAGAACGGCGCCACCTTGCCTGCCGGGTGGCGCGACAACAGTTTGCTCCACAGGCTGTAGCCGACCATGGTGGCGACGAACGCCAGGTACGCCAGGGCCAGCACCGAACTCCAGCCGATGTTGGCCAGGGCATGGCCAATGCGCTCGGGGCCTTCCAGCCACCACGACAGCACCAGGAACGGCAGCGGCGGAATCAGCCCGCCCCAGATCACCAGGGCGACCAGGTCCACCTGGCCGAAACGCCGGGTGATGATGTTGCCCATGCCCCACATGGCGCCGCCGCACAGGGTCAGCAGCAGCGCGACCAGCGGCACGTGGCCGCTGTCTTCGCTGCCGATCACGGCCAGGCCGCTGGCGGCCACCAGCAGGCCGAGCACGCTGGCCAGGCGCAGCCGCTCGCCGAGAAACATCGCGGCGAAGCCCAGGGTGAAGAACGCCTGGGACTGCAGCACCAGCGAGGCCAGCCCAGGCGGCATGCCACTGGCCATGGCCTGGAAGAGGAAGGCGAACTGGCCCAGGGAAATGGTCGCGCCATAGGCGATCAGCCAGCGCCACGGCAGGTTCGGGCGCTTGATCAGGAACACCGCCGGGAAGGCCACTAGCAGGAAACGCAGCGCCCCGAGCAGCATCGGCGGCAGGCCGTCGAGCCCCACCTTGATGACCACGAAGTTGACGCCCCAGGCGATGATCACCACCAGGGCGATCAGCAGGTCCTTGAGTGGCATTGCAGGCATTCCTTCTTCAGGCTTGTTGTAGACATATTTGGTTACAGCATACGGGCATCACGCCGCCGCGGACCAGCACAGTTGCGTACCAGCCTTGTGTAACAGTCGGCTGTGATGGCCGGCAAAAGCCTAGGCGTACCTTGGCAAGCTTCACTTGACCAGACTTGTATATACATGCTCATATCGGGCTTCGGCCATCCGCCCTGCGTCCCGCCGATAGCCGCCGCCTTTCACAAAAACAACGAAGCGGAGCCTCCCCGATGTCCAGCAAACCCGTGATCGAGCGCCGCTCGATCGACTACATCCCCGAGTCTGAGCGCCATGGACGCGTCTACAGCCAATTCACCCTGTGGCTGGGAGCCAACCTGCAGATTACCGCGATCGTCACCGGCGCCCTGGCCGTGGTGCTGGGCGGCGACGTGTTCTGGTCGTTGATCGGCCTTTTGCTCGGGCAACTGGTCGGCGGCGCGGTGATGGCCCTGCATGCCGCCCAGGGTCCGCGCCTGGGGCTCCCGCAGATGATTTCCAGCCGTGTGCAGTTCGGCGTTTACGGCGCGGCCATCCCCATGGCCCTGGTGTGCCTGATGTACCTGGGCTTTACCGCCACCGGCACGGTGCTGTCCGGCCAGGCCATCGGCCAGTTGCTGAGCATCAGCGACAGCGCCGGCATCCTGATCTTCGCCGGGGTGATCGTGCTCGCGACCCTGGCCGGCTACCGGGTGATTCACTGGATCGGCCGCGTGGCCAGCGTGCTGGGGATCATCGCCTTCGTCTACCTGTTCAGCCGCATCCTGATGCTGGCCGATATCGGCCAGTTGCTCGACAATCGCCACTTCAGCTGGGCCAGCTTCCTGCTCGCGGTGTCGCTGGCCGCCTCCTGGCAGATCGCCTTCGGCCCTTACGTGGCCGACTACTCGCGCTACCTGCCCAGCCACACCTCGCCACTCAAGACCTTCCTCGCCGCTGGCCTGGGCTCGGTGATCGGCGCCCAGGCCTCGATGATCCTCGGCGTGTTCGCCGCAGCCATCGCCGGTGGCCAGTTCTCCGGCCGCGAGGTGGCCTACATCGTCGGCCTGGGTGGTGCCGGCACCACGGCGGCTCTGCTGTACTTCTGCATCGCCTTCGGCAAGGTGACCATTTCGACTCTCAACAGCTACGGCAGCTTCATGTGCATCGCCACGATCATCAGCGGCTTTCGTGGCCACCTGCAGATCAGTCGCGTGCAGCGCCTGGTGTTCGTGCTCGGCATCGTCGGCGCGGCGACCCTGGTCGCGCTGCTCGGGCAGCATTCGTTCCTCAGCGCGTTCAAGTCGTTCATCCTGTTCCTGCTGACCTTCTTCGTGCCCTGGAGCGCGGTGAACCTGGTGGACTACTACTTCATCACCAAGGAACGCTATGACATTCCGGCACTGGCCGACCCGGATGGCCGCTACGGGCGCTGGAACTGGCCAGGCATCGGCGTGTACACCTTCGGCGTGCTGGTGCAGATGCCGTTCATCGACACCAAGCTGTACACCGGACCCATGGTCGCGCACCTGGGCGGCGTGGACGTGTCGTGGCTGATAGGCCTGGTGGTACCCAGCGTGCTGTACTACTGCGTGGCGCGCCGTCGGGCGGCCGAGGCGCCGGCGAGCATCATCGTGCCTGAAGCACGCTGAGCCTGGTCGCGGGTACAGATCCCGCAGCAGCGCGCTTGGCTGCTGCGGGAGCCAGACCTGTCATTTTTTGGTCAAACAACTGTCGTAATCTGCGGTGCAACTCTGTGCCACAGGTCTTCGGCATGCCTCGCCTGCTCCCCCTATTGCTGTGCCTGCTTGCCGGCCTGGCCTGCGCCGCGCCGGCGCAACTGCGCATCCAGGGCTCCAACACCATCGGCGCCGCGCTTGGCCCAGCCTTGGTGCGGGGCCTGTTGCAAGCGCAAGGCGCGAGCGCCATCGAGCGCCAGCCTGGTGCCTCCGCCAACGAGACCACGCTTCACGCTGTCGATCGCAACGGCCTGCCCCTGCGTGTCGACATCGCCGCCCACGGCACCAGCACGGGCTTCGCCGCACTGGCCCGCGGCGAAGCGGACCTGGCCGCAGCCTCGCGACCGATCAGTGACAGCGAGGTGCAACAGTTGCAGGCCCTGGGCAACCTGCGCGGCGCGGGCTCGGAGCAGGTCATCGCCCTGGATGGCGTGGCGGTGATCACCCACCCGGACAACCCCCTCGCGCAACTGACCACCGGGCAATTGGCGCAGGTGTTTTCCGGGCGGTTGCAGCGCTGGGAACAGCTGGGCGTGGCCGGCGGGGCGATCCACCTGTATGCCCGCGACGACCACTCCGGCACCTTCGAGACCTTCAAGGCCCTGGTGCTTGTCCCGCACAACCAGGCGCTGGCCACCCAGGCGCGTCGCTTCGAATCCGCCGATGCGCTGGCCGCCCAGGTCATGGCCGACCGCCAGGCCATCGGCTTCAGCGGCCTGGGCACGGTCCACCAGGCCAAGGTGCTGGCGGTGGCCGAGGGTGACGCGCCTGCCCTGCTCCCCAGCCGCGCCTTGGTGGCCAGCGAAGACTACCCGCTGTCGCGTCGCCTGTTCTTCTACCTGCCCGCCCACGCCACGCCCCAGGCCAAGGCCCTGGCGGAGTTCGCCCAGAGCCCCGCCGGACAGGCGATCGTCGCCGACCAGGGGTTCGTCTCCCAGCAGATCAAGCCACAGCCGGTACCGACCCAGGCCGACATGCCGCCGCGCTACCGGGCACTGGCCAGCGAAGCGCAACGCCTGAGCGTCAACTTCCGCTTCCAGGAAGGCAGCGCCAGCCTCGACAACAAGGCCCTGCGCGATGTGCAACGGGTCAGCGACTACCTGCGCCAGGCTGGCAAGCTGCAGGGCAAGGTGGTGCTGGTGGGTTTCGGCGACCCCAAGGAGACACCAGGACGCGCCGCCCTGCTGTCGCGGCTGCGGGCCATGGCGGTACGTCGCGAATTGGCCCGGACCGGGGTCCAGGCCAGGGACGTGACGGGGATGGGCGACGAACTGCCGGTAGCCGGTAACGATCTGCAACAGGGACGCCTGCGCAATCGTCGCGTCGAAGTCTGGGTGTACTGACCCGCTCAGCGCCCATCGGGCAGTTCGACCCGGGCCACCAGCCCGCCGCCGCTGCGGTTGCGCAGGGTCAGCTCACCGCCTTGCTCGCGCACGCTGGCACGGGCCGCCGAAAGCCCCAGGCCCACGCCGCCGGTGTCGCGGTTGCGCGAGCCTTCCAGCCGGTAGAACGGGTCGAACACCCGCTGCAAGGCCTCTTCGGGGATGCCCGGCCCGCGGTCGCCTACTTCGATAACGATCAGGTGCCCGGCGTGACTCAGGATGATCTGCGGCTCGCGGGCATACTTCATGGCGTTTTCCAACAGGTTGACGATCACCCGTTTGGTCGCCAGCGGACGGCCGTCATGCACCAGGTGCGCCGGGCCCTTGAAGGCGACGGCGAGCTGCTGGTCGCGGTAGTCGTCGACCAGGGTCTGCAAAAGCTCCGACAGGTCGTAGGCCGTGCGCTGCTCAAGCTGCGTGCCTTCGCGAAAGAACGCCAGGGCCTCGTTGATCATGCTCTGCATCTCTTCCACATCGCGGATCAGCTTGTGCTTATGGTCCAGGTCTTCCATGAACTCGCTGCGCAGGCGCATGCGTGTCAGCGGGGCGCGCAGGTCGTGGGAGATGGCCGCCAGCATATGGGTACGCTCGCGAATGAAGTGCTGGATCTGCGCCTGCATGGTGTTGAAGGCGATGATCGCCTGGCGGATTTCCTCGGGGCCTTCAATGGCGATGGGCGGCGCCTGCAGATCGCCGCCGAAGCGCCGCGCCGCATTCGCGAAGCGCTGCAGCGGCGCGGCCAGCTGACGGGTGGCAAGCCAGGCCACCAGCAGGGTCGCCACCAGCCCCAGCCCGATGATCACCGCCAGCCGCGCCGGAGCGCTCATGCCCCAACTGCGCTCCGGCGGTACGAACAACAGCCAGCTACCATCAGCCAGGGCAACCAGCGCCACGTAGTGGGCCTCGGGGCTGCCCTTGGGCCAGTCGTCGGGGTTGTAGACCTCGATGACGCGTGCCGGCCCCAGCAACTGCCCCATCGCCGGCACCTGGCCGGAGGTGAACTGTACGCCAGGACCGGGCAGGCCGAAATCGCTGCGCTGGCGGCTCCAGGTCACCTCCAGGGTCGGCGTGCTCGCTGCCTGGGCCAGTTGGCTGCGCAGCGCCGGCGGTGCGCGCTCGATCACCCGCGTGGTGACGGCGATCTGTTCGAGCAGGCCGGTGCGGTCGATGGGCGGACGCGCCCAGCTACCGGCCAGCTTGACGAACAAGGCGTTGAACGCCAACGACGCCAGCAATGCGACGAAGATGGTCAGGGCGATCCGTTTGCGCAAGGAATCGCGGCCCAGCAGGCGACGGATCACGAGCGAGTGACCTTGGCAGTGAACAGGTAGCCGCCATTGCGCACGGTGCGGATCAGCTCCGGGCGCTTGCTGTCGGGCTCGATCTTGCGCCGCAGCCGGCTGACCTGCACATCGATGCTGCGGTCGTAGGCGTCATGGCCCTGGCCACGGGTCAGGTCGATCAACTGCTCGCGGGTAAGGATGCGCTGGGGATGTTCGAGGAACACCACCAGCAGGTCGAACTCCGCGCCGGACAGCGGGATCATCACCTGCTCGGGCGAGCGCAACTCGCGGCAGGTGACGTCCAGGTGCCAGCCGGCAAAACCGATCACCGGCCTGGCCGCCTCGCCGCGCGGGGCCTGCTCGCCGGCACGGCGCTGCACGGCGCGCAGGCGGGCCAGCAGTTCGCGCGGGTCGAAAGGTTTGGTCAGGTAGTCGTCGGCGCCCAGCTCCAGGCCGATGATGCGATCGCTCAGCTCGGCCATGGCGGTGAGCATGATGATCGGCACCCCGACCTGCGCACGCAGTTTCTGGCACAGGCTCAGGCCGCCCTCGCCCGGCAGCATCAGGTCAAGGATGATCGCATCCGGGAGCTGGCGCTCGATGGCCGCCCACATCGCCTGGCCTTCGGCGGCCAGGTCCACCTCGTAACCCTGCTGGACGAAGAACTGCTTCAGCAGGGCGAGGATTTCCACATCGTCATCGACGATCAGCAGTCTGCTCACGGTGGTACAGGTCCGGAAAAAAGGCGTATCTAAAACCATTGCGCTGCCCGGGTCATTTATTTCAATCGGGCAACATTTCGTCACGAGTGACACGATTCGGACATCACCTGGCAAACATTACCCTGCACCCTGCGGGCCTTCCATTCGCCGAGGGCTCCCCATGAAGATAGCCGACAGCCGCAACAGCACCGATGTGCAAGAAGGTTCCGCCCCCCTGATCCTCAGCCAGCGCCACACCAGCCGCGGCCAGACGGGCTCACTGATCGTGCAGCAGGAGAGCCTGGGCCTGGCGGACGACCTGGGCTACATCACCCTGCGGCGCTACTTCGAGCATTACGACCCGGGCTGTGGCGAATGGGTCGAATACAGCCATACCGTGCCCATCCGTGAGCTGATCCACTGGCTGATGGCGCATGGCAAGTTGCAGATCCAGGCCTCGCAGGACGCGCCCCCGACCCAGGCCTGGCAGGCCGCCGCGCAAGAGGAGCGCCGCCCATGAGCAGGCGGCATCTGCTGACGGTCATGCTGACCAGCACCCTGAGCCTCTCGGCATGCAGCAGCAACAAGCCGGCACCGGCCGGGTTTCTCAAGGACTACGGCCTGCTCACCCCGCACCAGGCGCCGTCTGGCGGTACCGTACTGAGCTGGGCCGACCCGAAGTGGCCACGGGGGCGCTATATCGAGGTCTACCTGGCGCCCAGCCGCTTCTACCCGACACCCGAACCGAGCCCGCGTATTCCCCAGGCTACCCTCGCCTCGATCAGCCACTACTACGACGCGGTACTGCGCAAGGAAATAGGCAAGGTGATGAAGGTAGTGGATAGCCCTGGCCCGAACACGCTGGTTGTCAGACCGGCCATTACCCGCATCAGCGCCGACGCACAAAGCCTGCGGTACTACGAGTGGCTGCCGATCACCCTGGTCGCGGCTGGAGTAAGCAGTGCCGTGGGGATGCGCGACCGGGACAGCGAAATTGCCACCGAACTGTCGTTCGAAGCCGGCACAAGCGGGCGAGTGGTGGGCGAGGCGATGCTCGCAGGCACTGGCGTGCCGCTGGAGAACGACCGCCAGGTGATGACGGCCGACAACGTCAAGGCCGTGCTCGATGGTTGGGGCGTCGACCTGCGCCAGGCATATGCGGCCCCCCTCAGATAATGTGCCGTGCCGGTGTGTGGGCAGACTGCCTTCAAAGACCTCATCGCTGGCAAGCCAGCTCCCACAGGGATAGCGCAAGACTCAAGAACTGCGCGGGCGAGGTGGGAGCTGGCTTGCCAGCGATGCGCCGCGTCAGCGGCGCCCTGTCGACTCAGACCTTCAACGTGGCCATGTCGATGACGAAACGGTATTTCACATCGCCCGCGATCATCCGCTCGTAGGCCTGGTTGATGTTGCGGATGTCGAGCATCTCGATATCGCAGCTGATCCCGTGCTCGGCGCAGAAGTCGAGCACCTCCTGGGTTTCGGCGACACCACCGATCAGCGAGCCGGCCAGCACCCGACGCTTCATCACCAGGTTGGCCGCATGCAGCGGCGGGTCGACCGGCTCGATCAAGCCGACCAGGATATGCACGCCGTCGAACTTCAGGGTTTCGAGGTAGGGGTTGAGGTCGTGCTGGACCGGGATGGTGTCGAGCAGGAAGTCGAAACGGCCGGCCGCAGCGCGCATCTGTTCGGCGTCGGTGGACACGATCACTTCATCAGCCCCCTGGCGCCGCGCCTCCTCGGCCTTGGCCGCGGAACGAGTGAACAGCGTGACATGCGCCCCCAGCGCCTTGGCGAGCTTGATGCCCATGTGGCCCAGCCCGCCCATGCCCAGCACGCCGACCTTGTGCCCCGGGCCAACACCATGGTGCTTGAGCGGCGAGTAGGTGGTGATGCCGGCGCAGAGGATCGGCGCCGCGCTGGCCAGCTCGAGGCCTTGGGGAATGCGCAGGACGAAATGCTCGCTGACCACGATGCTGCTGGAGTAGCCGCCCATGGTATTGCTGCCATCGACCCGGTCGGGGGTGGCGTAGGTCATGGTCGGGCCTTCCAGGCAGTATTGCTCGACGCCCTGGCGGCAGGCTTCGCAGTGACGGCAGGCGTCGACCATGCAGCCGACCCCGACCAGATCGCCCACCTGGTAGCGGCTGACCTGCGCACCAACCGCGGTGACCCGACCGACGATCTCGTGGCCCGGCATCAGCGGGTAGACGGCGATGCCCCACTCGTTGCGGGCCTGATGGATATCGGAGTGACACACGCCACAGTAGAGGATCTCGATGGCGACATCGTCGGCCCGCGGGCTGCGACGCTGGAAGGTCATGGGGGCCAGGGGGCTGGTGGGGGACTGGGCGGCGTAGCCGATGGCGGTGTACATGCGGACCTCTCTCAGGTGAAACGGTTCAGGCGGCGTATTTTGCGCAGCCTCGCCCGCCCCGGCCACGGCCGATTCTCCGGCATGCATGCCTGATTCTCCGGACCTGCCTGCTACCCTCTGGCGCAAGCTATCCAATCTGCGAAGATGACAGTGTCCGATTCTCTGCCCGGTTTCGCCATGCACTTGACTTGCCACGTGGATGCCAATGCCACGCTCTGCTCACTGATCCGCACCCTCGCCACGCGCCCGGGGTTCGTGCCCACTGCCCTGCCCCAGGTCCAGGTCCTGACCTGGGACCACTACGTGGCCAGCAGCCCGCAGATCTACGAACCCAGCCTGATCATCGTCGCCCAGGGCAGCAAGCTGGCGCGCCTGGGCCCGCGAACCCTGGAGTACGGCGCCGGGCATTATCTGGTGCAGGCGCTGTCGGTGCCCTTCCTCTGCGAAACCTTCGCCACCCCACAGGCGCCGCTGCTGGGCGTGGCGGTGGACATCGATCGCGCCATGCTCGGCGAACTGGTGCAAGCCATGAACCTGGGGCCGGATGCCGCGGTTCAGGTACAGACTCCGCAGTCGATGACCTCGGCAGCCTTGGACACGGCCATGCGCGAGAGTGTCGAGCGCCTGCTGCAGTGCCTGCAGGACCCGCTGGACGCCAGGGTGCTGGGGCCGGCGCGGGTGCGCGAGGTGCTCTACACCGCGCTGCGCGGCCCTCAGGCCGGGGTGCTGCGGGCACTGGTCGAACAACAGGGGCATTTTGCCCGGATCGCCTCGGCCCTGGCCTACCTGCGCGAGCACTACGCCGAGCCGCTGGGGGTGGATGAACTGGCCGGCCGGGCGAACATGAGCGTGTCAACCTTCCATGAGCACTTCAAGCGCTGCACCGACCTGGCGCCGATGCAGTACCTCAAGCGCCTGCGCCTGCTCAAGGCGCAACAGATGCTGATCGGCGAAGGCCTGGGCGTGGCCCAGGTGGCGCATCGGGTAGGCTACCAGAGCACCTCGCAGTTCAGCCGCGAGTACAAGCGCCAGTTCGCCCGCAGCCCCGGCGAGGAGCAGACGTACCAGAGCCTGCCGGCTTGATCGCTGGTCCGCCTCGCACCGCCAGCTACTGACGCAGGACCATCGCCACGATGGTCGCCTGCAACTCGCGCTTGGCGGCCTCGGCGGCCAACTCGCCGGCCGCCGCCGCCAGGGACAGCGCATCCGCCGCCCCCACCAGCACCCACAGGCCGGCCACGCCGATATCGCCGCCCGCCGCGAAGGGCGCCAAGGCTTCCCGGCATTTGTCCATGAAAGGTCCTTCATAGCCCCGCTTGAGCGCCTCGAGCTCCGGCGAGCCTGCCAATGCGGCGCTGACACCGGGGATCTCGCGCCCTTGGGTCGCCACGCAGTCGACATAGGCCTCAGCGATCACCCAGGCCCGCCCCGGCAGGTCCGTCGGACAACCGGCCAGGGCCGTGTCGAGCATCGCCGTCTGGCGCGCGTCGTACTCCTGGTACAGCGCCAGCAACAATCCGTTGCGGGTTTCGAAGTGGTCATACACCACCGGCTTGGTCACCCCCGCCTGATCGGCCAGGTGCCCCAGGCTCAAGGCATCGGTGCCTTCCTCGCGTACCAGTTGCCAGGCCACATCGAGCAGTTGCCGGCGGCGCTCCTCGCGGGACAGGCGTTTGCGCGGCGTGGTCTTTTCCTCGCTTGACATTGATTACCTACCAAAAGTAACTTACCAATAGTAACTTACTGGGAGTATATAACGCTCCCGACGCACTCGCATCCTGATTCTGGAGATTCCACCATGCATGCCCTGATCGTCATCGGTCACCACGACCCCGCCTCCCTCACCCATGCCCTTGCTGAGCAGCTCGCCGAAGGGCTGCGCGCGGCGGGCCACACCAGCGAGTTCGCCGACCTGGCCCGTGAAGGATTCGACCCCCGTTTCACCCTGGCCGACCACGCCGTGCACCGCCGCCTGGGGCCGCCGCCGGCCGATGTGCTGGCCGAGCAGGCGCGCATCGAACGCGCCGACACCGTGGTGCTGGTCTATCCCATCTACTGGTGGTCGCTCCCGGCCCTGCTCAAGGGCTGGGTCGAGCGTGTGTTCAGCAATGGCTGGGCCTTCTACCAGGCTGCGGACGGTAGTACCACAAAGCGCCTGCACGATTTGACTGCGCACCTGATTGGCGTTGCCGGGGCCGATGCCGGCACTTTCGAGCGGCACGGCTACGGCGAGGCCATGCGCGTGCAGATCGAGCACGGCATCTTCGATTATTGCGGCGCTCGGGTGTTGAGTTCGACGTTGCTGGACGACAGCGAAGGGCAGGATCCGGCACGGCATCTGCGAACCGCCCGCGCATTGGGAGAGAGGATGTTCGCCAGCGAAGGACGGCGCAAACCGGCGACCGTGGCGTGAGCACAGGAAGGCGCGGGCCAGCCCGCGCCAGGTGACCGCGTGCGGGCAATCAGCCGCAGTTGACGCGAGTCACCACACCCTTGTCATCGACATTCAGGTTCAACCGCTCGGAGCGGTACTCCAGGGTGATCATATCGTGCGGCTTGAGGATGCGTGCCATCTGCGAGCCGCTGGCCTTGCGCGCCTGCTCGAGCAGCTCGGCGCTGGCCGGCTTGCCGACGGTGAAATCGGCGCCACTGGCTTCGCAGCGGCCGTCATTGCCGGCCGGGGCGGCAGGGGCGCTAGCGCCCGAAGAGCCACCGGTGCTGCAACCTGCCAGGACGGTAGCCACCAGCAGGGTCGCCAGGGAAGCGCGGGTACGGAACATGAATCCTCCTAAATCGATCCGGGAACTGCCTTATGCGACAGTTCCACCAACGGTTTGTTGCAAAACCGCAAGATTCTGCCTGACTCGGCCAGGGGATGCGAAACGCAATCGTCACCGAATTTTGCACCGAACCGCAGGTTCGGCCAAACGCAAGGCTTATGCCTAAGTCGCAGATCCCGTTGCGCAAAGGCATGATTTACTGCAAGAAGTGGAGCATGAAACACCTCCCCTTCGAACGCCAGGACGCGGTATTCGACCTATCACCCAGGCCCAAGCGAGAACCGCCCCATGAGCAGCCACAGCATCGACGCCGATATCAAGGTCAAGTGGGACGAGGGCCAGAGCGCCTACAGCCCGGGAACCCCCGAAGAGCTATTGCTGATCGCCATCGACCTGCTGGTACGCGATCGTGGCAGCGAGGCGGCGCGCAGCTTCATCGACCAGGTGTTCGAGCGCTACGCGCACCACGACACTATTTCAATCGGGCCAGGCGGGCGCTGAGCAGGTCGAAGAAGCCCTGGGCATCGCCCTCCTCGATCCACATCACATTGGCCGGCTGCTTGAGCACGCCGTACCAGTCGGCGACGGTCTGGCCGAAGGTCGGGCCTTCGCGACTGTCGACCACCATGTGCACCTGACGGCCCTTGAACAGCTCAGGCTTGAGCAGGTAGGCGATGACGCTGGCGTCGTGCACCGGGCCGCCTGGCATGCCGTAGTTGTCCATGTCGAACTTGATGTAGGCGTTGAGGATGTCCACCACCAGCTTGCTGGCATTGTTGTTGACCGCGGCGAGCTGCTTGAGGCGCGCGTCGCTGGTGAGCACCTTGTGGGTGACGTCCAGCGGCAGGTAGGTGAGCTTCACGCCACTGGCCAGCACCACCTCGGCGGCGTGCGGGTCGGCGAACAGGTTGAATTCCGCCGCCGGCGTGATGTTGCCGCCGTTGAAATGGGCACCGCCCATCACCACCACTTCCTTGATGCCGTTGACGATCTCCGGCTTCTGGATCAATGCCAGGGCCAGGTTGGTCTGCGGGCCGAGCATGGCGACGGTGATGCTGTGAGGCTCGGCGGCGCTCAGGGTGTCGATCAGGTACTGCACGGCGTTGCCCTGGGCCAGCGGCTTTTTCGGCTCGTGGACCTGGACGCCGGTCAGGCCTTCCTCGCCGTGCACGTTGGCGGCGTAGATCGGCGTGCGCACCATCGGCCGCCCTGCCCCGGCGTACACCGGGATCTCTTCGCGGCCAGCCCACTCACGGGCCAGGCGGGCGTTGCGCGAGGTCTTCTCCAGGCGCACGTTGCCGGCCACGGTGGTGATGGCGCGGATCTTCAGTTCCTCGGGCGAGGCCATGGCCAGCAGCAGGGCGACGACGTCGTCGGCGCCTGGGTCGGTGTCGATGATCAGGTCGCGGGGCGCGGCCATGAGGGAAGTGGCGGCCAGCGCGGACATGAGGACGGCTCCTTGGAGCAGGTTCTTGAGGGACATTCAGCACTCCTTGTTGCTAGGGGGATGGATTCACAAGGGGCCGCTTCGCGGCCCTTTCACCGGCAAGCCCGCTCCCACAGCGGCAGCCCGAGGTTGCGCCCGACCTGTGGGAGCCGGCTTGCCGGCGATCGAGGGCGCACGCCCTCGCATTCGGTCTAGAAAGTCACGCCAGCCACCAGGGCAATATTGCTGTAGGGCTTGCACTCCCCGGTACGCACCACGGCCCGGGCCTGGCGACACAGGGTCTTGAAGTCGGCATGGCTCAGCACCTGGCGCTGGCCCAGCTCACCGCCCGCATGCAAACGCTCGACCTCGGCCAACCCCGGCGGCAGGGCCTGAAACACTTCGTCAGCCAGCACATGCCGCTCCACCTGCATCTCGCTCAGTACCACGCGCAACACGCTGGCAAAATCCGGGATACCCGGCGTCAGCGCCAGGTCGATCAGCTCCACCCCCGGCGGCACCGGCAGGCCGGCGTCACCGATCACCAGGATGTCGCCATGGCCGAGCCCGGCAATGGTCCGCGACAGGGCGATGTTCAGCAGTGGCGTCTTCTTCATGGCGCCAGCTCCTTCAACAGGGGAATGGACGGCTGCGCGCCGACCCGGGTTACCGACAATGCGGCGGCGCACTGGCCGAAGCCGATCGCCTCATCTTCCGACAACCCCCGCGCCAGGCCGGCGGCAAAGCCGCCAACAAAGGTATCGCCGGCCGCCGTGGTATCCACCGGCTGCACCCGAGGGGCCGGGAAGTGCCGGCTGCCGGTGGCGTCGACCAGCAAGGCGCCATCGCCGCCAAGGGTGACGATCACCTTCCCCGCCCCCAACTGGCGTAGCCGCTCGGCCGCGCGGCGGGCACTTTCCTGATCATTGACCCGCACCCCGGCCAGGGCCTCGGCTTCGCTCTCGTTGGGGATCAGGTAATCGATGTAGGCGTACCACTCCGCTGGCAGTGGCCCGCTGGCCGGCGCCGGGTTGAGGATCACCGTGCGGCCCAGCTCGCGGCCGCGGGCCAGGGTCCAGGCCACGGTGGCCGTGGGCACCTCCAACTGACAGATGATCACTTCGGCGCGCTGCAGCAGTGCATCGAAACGGCTTACCGACTCGGGGCTGAGCAGGCCATTGCCGCCGGGGATCACGACGATGGCGTTCTGGCTGGCGGCATCCACCACGATCAGCGCCACGCCGCTGGACACGCCCGGGCACACGCTCACCCCCCGGCAATCGATGCCCTCGGTGAGCAGCGCCTGGCGCAGTTGCTGACCGTAGGCGTCGTCGCCGACGTTGCCGACCATCGCCACGCTGGCGCCCAGCCGGGCCACGGCCACGGCCTGGTTGGCGCCCTTGCCGCCAGGCGCGGTGAAGAAACTGTCGCCGGTCAGGGTCTCGCCTCCCCGGGGCAGGCGCTGGGCGCGGGCCACCAGGTCCATGTTGAGGCTGCCGACCACTACCACCTTGGCATCCATGGGTATTCCTTAACGGTAATCGTTGAACAGGTCCGGGCGTGGCCCGGTGGATTCGCGCAGCACGATGCGCGGGGCGACGATGCGCTGTTCGGCGGCGCCGTCGCGGCGTGGCGTGACGATGCGCGACAGCAACAGCCCGGCGGCGCTCTCACCCAGCTCGCGGATCGACTGGCCGACCGTGGTCAGCGCCGGGTACACATAGCGGCTCAGTTCGATGTCGTCGAAGCCGATCACCGACAGCTCGCCCGGCACGTCGATATTGCGTTCGGCGGCGGCACGCAGCACGCCGAAACCGATCATGTCGTTGCCGGCGAAGATCGCCGTGGGCCGCTCGCCATCGAGCAGGCGCGCCGCGGCGGCATGCCCGCCGAGGCTGGTGAAATCGCTGTGCAGCACATGGCCCGGGGCAACGCGCACGCCGCCCTCGGCCATTGCCCGGCGGAACCCGGCCAGGCGCAGCTGGCTGACCCCAGTGTCCACCGGCCCGCCGATAGTGGCGATCTCGCGGTGCCCGAGTTCAAGCAGATGGCGGGTGGCCAGGTAGGCGCCCTGCTCGTGGTCGATCCGCACCAGGTCGGCCTCGACGCCTTCCAGGGCCCGGTCGACGATGACCATCGGCGTGCGCACGCCGCTGAGGCTGTCGAGCAGGTCCTGGTCCTCGCCCACCGAGGCGACGATCAGGCCGTCGATGCGCTTTTCCAGCAGCACGCGCAGGTAGCTGCGCTGTTTCTGCGGGTTGTCATCGGAGTTGCACAGGATCACGCAATAGCCGTTGCGCTCGCAGGCATCCTCGATACCCCGGGCCAACTCGGCGAAGTAGGGGTTGACGCTGTTGGGCACCAGAAGGCCGATGGTGGCGGTGCTGCGCGCCTTCAGCGAACGGGCCACGGCGCTGGGCACGTAGTCGAGTTCGGCGATCGCCGCCTCGACCTTCAGCCGCACGTGCTCGCTGACCGGACGGGTCTTGTTCAGTACATGGGACACGGTGGTGTAGGAAATACCCGCCAATGCCGCGACATCTTTGATGGTTGCCATGGTTTCAGTTCCGCCGGCTCGCACGCCGGCTGCGGTAAGTGTCGAGTACCACGGCGATGACGATGACCGCCCCGGTGATGATGCGTTTGGTCGGTTCCGAGGCGCCGATCTGGGCCAGCCCGGCGGCCAGCACCGAGATGATCAGCACACCGAAGAAGGTGCTGATGACCGAGCCGCGCCCGCCCATCAGGCTGGTGCCGCCGATCACCACGGCGGCGATCACCTGCAGCTCCATGCCCGAGCCGGCATTGGGGTCGGCGGCCTCCAGGCGCGAGATCTGGAACAGCGCGGCGAGGCCCGCGAGCACGCCCATCAGGGCGAACACCAGGATCTTGAAGGGGCGTGGGTCGATACCGGCCAGGCGCACAGCCTCTTCGTTGGTGCCGATACCGATCAGGTAGCGACCGAACACGGTACGGGTCAGCACCAGTTGGGCCAGCACGATCACCAGCAAGGCGATGATGAAAGCCGGGGAAATACCGAAGGCGATCGGGTTGGAGAACCAGGCGAAGGCATCGCCGATGTACGCGGTGCGCGAATCGGTGAACTGGTAGGCCAGGCCACGGGCCATCTCCAGCACGCCCAGCGAGACGATGAACGAAGGGATGCGCCAGGCCACGGTGATGCTGCCGGTGACGGTGCCGGCCAAGGCCGCCACGGCCATGCCGAGCAAGGCGGCGGGCAGCACGCTCCAGCCCCAGCCGAGGATCGCCACGCTGACGGTCGAAGCCGCCAGGGCCAGTACCGAGCCGACCGACAGGTCGATGCCGCCGATGATCAGCACGAAGGTCATGCCCACCGCCAGCACCATCAGGTCGGGGATCTGATTGGCCAGGGTGCTGAAGGTGGCGTAGGACAGGAAATGGCTGCTCAGCAACGAGAACAGCACGATCATCGCCAGCAAGGCCCCGGCCAGCCCCAGGTAGGTGCCCAGGCCGAAATAGGTGCCGCTGCGGCGCACTGGCGCGGCGTCCGAGGTGTTTGTTGTGGTTTTCATGCATCCATCCTGGGAGCTGCGTCGTGCAGCAGGGCGTCACGTTTCTGGTAGCCGGCGAAGGCGGCGGCGAGGAGTTGGTCCTGGGTCCAGTGCTCACGGTCGAAGGTGTCGATCAGGCGGCCCGCCGAGAGCACGGCGATGCGGTCGCAGATCAGCATCAGCTCGCGCAGGTCGCTGGACACCACCACCAGGGCCTTGCCCTGGCGGGCGAGCTCGGCAAGCAGGCCGTAGATGTCGAACTTGGCGCCGACATCAATGCCGCGGGTCGGCTCATCGAACAGCAGTACCTGGCAATCGCGCTCCAGCCAGCGGCCAATCACCACCTTCTGTTGGTTGCCGCCGGACAGCTCGCCCACGGCCTGGGCGGGGCTGGCGCTGCGGATACGCATGGCGCCTATCTGGCGCTCGGCCAGCTCACGCTCGGCGTCCGCGTCGAGCACGCCGGCACGGGACACCGCGCCGAGGTTGCCCAGGGCAATATTGGCACTGATCGACTGGCTCAGCAGCAGGCCTTCGCCCTTGCGGTCCTCGGTAATCAGTGCAATGCCAGCCTTGACCGCGGCCTTGGGCGAGTCGATGGTCACCGGCACCGGCGGCTGGCCGAGGGCGACCTGGCCGCTGTCGGCGCGGTCGGCGCCGTAGATCAGGCGCAGCAGCTCGGTACGCCCGGCACCGATCAGGCCGGAGATACCGAAGATCTCCCCTGCCCTGACCTCGAACGACACCTCGCGCACCTTGTCGCCGCGGCTGAGCCCGTCGATCTTGAGCAGCGGCGCACCGATCGTGCGCTGGCCCAGGTCGATATGCTCGCCCAGCTCGCGGCCGACCATCAGGTTGACCAGTTGCTCACTGTTGTAGCGCTGGATCGGCTCGGCGCACACCAGCTTGCCATCGCGCAGCACGGCGATACGCTGGGCCACTTGCTGCAGCTCTTCGAGGCGGTGGGAGATATACACGATGGCCACGCCGCGCTGGCGCAGGCGTTCGATCTGGGTGAACAGCAGATCCACCTCGCGGGCGGTGAGCATGGCCGTGGGTTCGTCGAAGATCAGCACATGGCAGTCGCCGATCAGGTTGCGGGCGATCTCGACCATCTGCTGGTGGCCGATGCCCAGCTCGCCGACGGGGGTGTCCGGGTCGATGGCATCCAGGCCGACCTGGGCCATGGCTGCGGTGGCCAGCTGGCGCAGACGCTTCTGGCTGATCCAGCCGAGGCGGCTGGGCAGGTTGTCGAGGAACAGGTTCTCGGCCACGGTCAGCGTCGGCAGCAGGTTGAGTTCCTGCATCACCATGCGCACGCCGAGGCGCTCGGCCTCGGCGCGGCTGCCGGGGGCGTAGGGCTGGCCGCGGTAGAGCATCTGCCCGGTGGTGGGGATTTCCAGGCCGCTGATCAGCTTGGACAGGGTCGACTTGCCCGCGCCGTTCTCGCCGGTCAGGGCCAGCACCTCGCCGCCGCGCAGCTCGAGGGTGACATCGCCGAGCACGGGCTGGGCGTAGGTCTTGCCCAGGCCGCTGACGGCTAGCACGGTTTCATTGGCCGGTACTGACATGGCCATTCTCTCCTAGGACGAAGCATGACGCGTTTAGAAGGCGGGCTTTCGTGGGAGCGGGCTTGCCCCGCGATAGCGTCAGGGCAGATACCCTTGTTGCATCTTCCGACGCCATCGCGGGGCAAGCCCGCTCCCACGCCCCTGCGATATCACTTCACTGGGTGATCAGCTCGACCGGGGTCTCGATGACATTGTCGGCGTTCAGATTCTCCGGCTGCTCGCCCTTGAGCATCTTCAGCGCCGCCTGGATACCGAACACCGCCTGCTTGCTGGCCGCCTGGTCTAGGGTGGCGAGCACGCGGCCGTCCTTGAGCATCGGCTCGATGGCCTTGATGTTGTCGTAGCCGACCACCTGCACCTGGCCGGTCTTGCCGGCGGCGCGCACGGCCGAGACGGCGCCCAGGGCCATGCTGTCGTTGCCGGCCAGCAGCGCCTTCAAATCGGGGTATTCGTTGAGCATCGAGGCGGCCACGGCGTTGCCCTTGTCGATCTCCCAGTTGCCCGATTGCACCGAGACGATCTTCATCTGCGCGGCTTCCATGGCGTCCTTGAAACCGGCGGTGCGCTGCTGGGCATTGGTAGTGGTCGGCACGCCTTCGATGATGCCGACCTGGTCACCGGCCTTGAGCTTTTGCTGGGCCAGGTAGTCGCCGACCATACGCGCGCCCTTGCGGTTGTCCGGGCCTACGAACGGCACGCTGATGCCCTTGCTCTTGAGGGTTTCGGGATCGAGGCGATTATCGATGTTGATCACGATCACGCCCTTGTCCATGGCCTTCTTCACCGCCGATACCAGCGCCTTGGAGTCGGCCGGGGCGATGACCAGCGCCTTGGCGCCCGAGTTGACCATCTGCTCGACGATACGGATCTGCTCGCCGGTGTCGGTCTCGTTCTTGATGCCGTTGGCGACCAGCTCGAATTCGCTGGCATGGGTTTTCTGATAATCCTTGGCGCCGTCTTCCATGGTGCGGAAGAACTCGTTGGCCAGGGATTTCATCACCAGGGCGACCTTGGGCGCCTCCTCGGCGTGGGCGACAGGCAGGGAGAACATAAGCGACGACAGAACGGCGAGGGCCAGCGGACGGCCGGAAAACGGCAGCTTCATGGAAATGACTCCGAATCTTGTGGTTTTTATCGGATCGCAAACGTTTGCGGTGGCTAACTATGTAAACAGGCTGCCGGTTTGTCAATGCACAGCGTAGGAAGCCGCATCTACGCAGGCCGGATTATCCGCAATTAGTCCGAAAAACCGAACACATTTCCTACGCTTGTTCGGCCCACCGAACAACCAGAAGCAAGTTGACCCAACGGTCTCATCGAGTACTCCCAGTCAGAACAGGGGTTTAAAGATGAAATGCGACGAACGGTAGTTGATGGTACGAAATCTGCCTTATAGCCGTGCGACATAACGCACATCTCACCCAGGAAGAGAGAAGCAGTAATGATGAAATCCGCTATCAAGACCTTCGCACCGAGCGCCCTGGCGCTGCTGTTGGTACTGCCGACCGGCGTTTCCGCCAAGGAAGCCGCGCAACAACAGAAACTCGCCAACGTGGTCATCCTCGCCACCGGCGGCACCATCGCCGGCGCTGGCGCCAGCGCCGCCAACAGCGCCACTTACCAGGCCGCCAAGGTAGGCATCGACAAGCTGATCGCCGGCGTGCCGGAGCTGAAGGACCTGGCCAACGTGCGCGGCGAGCAGGTGATGCAGGTCGCCTCGGAAAGCATCGGCAACGACGACCTGCTCAAGCTGGGCAAGCGCGTCGCCGAACTGGCCGACAGCAAGGACGTCGATGGCATCGTCATAACCCACGGCACCGACACCCTGGAAGAAACCGCCTACTTCCTCAACCTGGTGGAGAAGACCGACAAGCCGATCATCGTGGTCGGTTCGATGCGTCCGGGCACCGCGATGTCCGCCGACGGCATGCTCAACCTGTACAACGCCGTGGCCGTGGCCAGCAGCAAGGACGCCCGTGGCAAGGGCGTGCTGGTGACCATGAACGACGAGATCCAGTCCGGCCGTGACGTGAGCAAGGCGGTCAATATCAAGACCGAAGCCTTCAAGAGCCAGTGGGGCCCGCTGGGCATGGTGGTCGAAGGCAAGTCGTACTTCTTCCGCCTGCCGGCCAAGCGCCACACCGTCAACTCCGAGTTCGACATCAAGACCATCAGCAAGCTGCCGGCCGTGGATATCGCCTACGGCTACGGCAACGTGACCGACACCGCCTACAAGGCGCTGGCCCAGGGTGGCGCGAAGGCGATCATCCACGCCGGTACCGGTAATGGCTCGGTGTCGTCGCGCGTGGTGCCGGCGCTGCAGGAGCTGCGCAAGGAAGGCGTGCAGATCATCCGTTCGTCCCACGTCAACCAGGGCGGCTTCGTGCTGCGCAATGCCGAACAGCCTGACGACAAGAACGACTGGGTCGTGGCCCATGACCTGAACCCGCAGAAGGCGCGGATCCTGGCTATGGTCGCAATGACCAAGACCCAGGACAGCAAAGAGCTGCAGCGGATCTTCTGGGAATACTGATCGGCATGCACCTCGGGCTGGCGTGTTGAACATACCGGCCCATCGCGGGGCCAGCCCGCTCCCACAAGTCTGCGGCGATTGTGTGGGAGCGGGCTGGCCCCGCGATGCTTTCAATGGAACCAATCCCTCTACCACGGTCTTATACGGCTTTCATCCTACCTGCTGTTGCGAAACGGCTTACAGTGAAATACTGTATGCACATACAGCAAAACAAGGAACAGCCCCGTGGCCAAACCCGCCCCAGCGTCGCCAAGCAGTTATGAACTACTGGGTCAGCGCATCCAGAAGATCATCAACAGCCCCACCGCCCAGCGCAGCCGCGCCGCCCTGATCTTCCGCCTGGAGCACGAATCGCCTGACGACTGGGCCACGCTGCTCGAGGAAATCGCCGAGAACGACAACGTCACCCTCGCCCACCGCGACGATGGCGGCGTGCAGGTGTTCTGGACCGTGCCGAAGGAAGACTGATTGCACATGAGAGTTTCGCTTTTCGCTGCCTGCCTGCTGCTGCTCACACCCCTCGCCCACGCCGACGCCCCGCGCACCTTCCAGGAGGCCAAGAAGGTCGCCTGGAAGCTGTACGCGCCGCAGTCCACCGAGTTCTATTGCGGCTGCAAGTACCAGGGCAACAAAGTCGACCTGGCGTCCTGTGGCTATGCGCCGCGCAAGAACCTCAACCGTGCCTCGCGCATCGAGTGGGAGCACATTGTCCCGGCCTGGCAGATCGGCCATCAGCGCCAGTGCTGGCAGGACGGCGGGCGCAAGAACTGCTCGCGCAACGACAAGGTCTACCAGCGGGCCGAGGCCGACCTGCACAACCTGGTGCCGAGCATCGGCGAGGTCAACGGCGACCGCAGCAACTTCAGCTTCGGCTGGTTGCCCGAGCAGCATGGCCAGTACGGCAGTTGCCTGACCCAGGTCGACTTCAAGGCCAAGAAGGTCATGCCACGCCCGTCGATCCGCGGAATGATCGCGCGCACCTACTTCTACATGAGCAAACAGTACGACCTGCGCCTGTCCAAACAGGACCGCCAGTTGTTCGAGGCCTGGAACAAGACCTACCCGCCGCAGGCCTGGGAACTGCAGCGCAACCAGCAAGTGGCATGCGTGATGGGGCGCGGCAACGCCTTCGTCGGCCCGGTCAACCTCAAGGCCTGCGGCTGAAGGCCTTCAGGCCAGCGTCTGCAGGTAGGCGCTGGCCTGCTGGTAACGGCAGAGCCGGGCCACATCGGCCGGGCCTGGGCAGGGGATGCGCGAAAGGTCGCTGTTGTCGGCCAGGTCCGCCAGCTTCACCTGGCGCGCCAAGGGGTCCACACCCAGGCGAATGACGAACGCCTCGTAGCTCTCGCCCTCGCGCCGGCTCAGCGCCAGCAGCGCGGCGAGGATCTTCAGCGGAAAACCTTCTCGGGCGAGGTCGGCCAGGGTCAGCGGCGTGTCTTCCAGCACATCGTGCAACACCGCGACGATGCGCTGCTCAGGGGTGATCACCCGCCCCATCACCCGCAGCGGGTGAAGGATGTAAGCCGTCCCGCCTTTGTCGAACTGCCCTTCGTGTGCCTTGATGGCCATCGCGATGGCCCGCTCCAGCGTCGCCATGAGGCGCTCCCCCACTCAACCCGCGCACTAGACAGCATAGCCGCTGCGCCACAGGCGTGTTCACGCCTGCGCATCATGGCGGCGGGCTTGTGCCTCCGCCGCCCAAGCTTTTGCCAGCCTTAGGTTTTTTAAGGCTCATGAGCACAAATTTACTAATTTCTCGATCCCCGCCCGCGCCGCATCATCGCGCCAACAAGAACGCGTCGCCCCTTGCCGGCACGCACCCGGGCAACACCCGATGCCCCACCTTGCCTTGGAGTCAGTCATGACCAGTGCAGCCAATTCGGCACCCCTCATCGAGAAACACACGATCGGCTACGTGCCGCCGCAAGACCGCCATGGAAAGGTAAGGGATCTGTTCACACTGTGGTTCGGCGGCAACATCGCGCCACTGCCCATCGTCACCGGCGCGCTGGGCGTGCAGTTGTTCCACCTCAACCTGGTGTGGGGCGTCGTCGCCATCCTGGTCGGCCATCTGCTCGGCGGCGTACTCATGGCCCTGCATTCAGCGCAGGGCCCGCAGATGGGCATCCCGCAGATGATCCAGAGCCGCGCCCAGTTCGGTTCGCTCGGCGCCCTGCTGGTAGTGGTGATCGCCGGGGTGATGTACATCGGCTTCTTCGCCTCCAACATCGTCCTGGCCGGCAAGTCGCTGCATGGCGTGGTCGAGACGGTGCCGGTTTCCGTGGGCATCGTCATCGGCGCATTGGGCTCCGGCATCATCGGCATCATCGGCTACCGCTTCATCCACGTGCTCAACCGCATCGGTACCTGGGTACTGGGTGTTGGCATCGTGGTCGGCTTCGGCTACATCTTCAGCCACGTGCAGAGCGACGACTTCCTCACCCGTGGCGGCTTCAACCTGGCCGGCTGGCTGGCCACCGTGTCCCTGGCGGCGCTGTGGCAGATCGCCTTCGCACCCTACGTGTCGGACTACTCGCGCTACCTGCCGGCCGACGTGAAGGTTTCCTCGACCTTCTGGACCACCTACCTGGGCTCGGCCCTGGGCTCGAGCCTGTCGTTCATCTTCGGCGCGGTGGCGGTGCTGGCGATTCCTGCCGGGATGGACACCATGGACGCGGTCAAGCTTGCCACCGGCACTCTCGGCCCGCTGATGCTGGTGCTGTTCCTGCTCAGCGTGATCAGCCACAACGCGCTCAACCTGTACGGCGCGGTGCTGTCGATCATCACCCTGGTGCAGACCTTCGCCTACCGCTGGATCCCCACTGCCAAGAGCCGCGCCGTGCTGTCGCTGGTCGTCCTGGCGGCCTGCTGCGTGGTGGCGGTGTTCGCCTCGGCGGACTTCATCGGCCACTTCGTCGACATGGTGCTGGTGTTGCTGGTGGTGCTGGTGCCGTGGACGGCGATCAACCTGATCGACTTCTATGTCATCCACAAGGGCGACTACGACATCGACTCGATCTTCAAGGTCGACGGCGGCATCTACGGCCGCTACAACCCCCAGGCGCTGATCGCCTACGCGGTGGGTATCGTGGTACAGATCCCGTTCATGAACACGCCGCTGTATGTCGGGCCGGTGTCCGAGCACATCAACGGCGCCGACCTGTCGTGGCTGGTGGGGCTGGCGATCACCTCGCCGCTGTACTGGTGGCTGGCCAGCCGCGACAGTGCGTATCGTCGTCGGCAGATGGGTGCAAAGCTGGCGGCGGGGGTTTGATCCTGCCAGGCCGAATGCCGATCAGAAGACCCGCCTAGGCGGGTCTTCTGTCGTCAATGCCAGCCACCACGACTCAGGCGGCAAACCCTAGCGCTCGCTACGGAGCATTTCCTTCGGCACATACTTGCCAATCTCATACTTGCCAATCGCCGCCCGGTGCACCTCATCCGGCCCGTCGGCCAGGCGCAGGGTGCGCTGCATCGCGTACATGTAGGCCAGCGGGAAATCACCGCTCACCCCTGCCCCGCCATGGATCTGGATCGCCCGGTCGATCACCTTCAGTGCCACGTTCGGCGCCACCACCTTGATCTGGGCGATCTCGCTGCGGGCCACCTTGTTGCCGACGGTGTCCATCATGTACGCGGCCTTCAGGGTCAGCAGCCGGGCCATGTCGATCTCCATCCGCGAGTCGGCGATCTTGTCGACGTTGCCCCCCAGCCGTGCCAGCGGCCGGCCGAAGGCAGTGCGTTCGACCGAGCGCTTGCACATCAGCTCCAGGGCGCGTTCGGCCATGCCGACCGAGCGCATGCAATGGTGGATGCGCCCAGGCCCGAGGCGGCCCTGGGCGATCTCGAAGCCACGGCCCTCGCCGAGGAGCACGTTCTCGTAAGGCACTCGCACGTTCTCGAACAACACTTCGGCGTGGCCGTGGGGCGCGTCGTCGTAGCCGAACACCGGCAGTGGGCGGACGATCTTCACGCCAGCTGCGTCGGTGGGCACCAGGATCATCGAGTGCTGTTGGTGACGCTGCCCCTCCGGGTTGGACAGGCCCATGAAGATCATCACCTTGCAGCGCGGGTCACAGGCGCCGGAGGTCCACCACTTGCGGCCGTTGATCACCCACTCGTCACCGTCACGCACGGCGGTGGCAGCCATGTTGGTGGCATCCGATGAGGCCACGTCCGGCTCGGTCATGGCGAACGCCGAACGGATCTCGCCACGCAGTAGCGGCTCGAGCCACTGGCGTTTCTGCGCCTCGCTGCCGTAGCGCACCAGCACTTCCATGTTGCCGGTGTCCGGCGCCGAGCAATTGAACGGCTCGGGCCCCAGCAGCGAACGGCCCATGATCTCGGCCAGCGGCGCGTACTCAAGGTTGCTCAGCCCTGCGCCGTACTCGGACTCGGGCAGGAACAGGTTCCAAAGTCCCTCGGCGCGGGCCTTGGCCTTGAGTTCCTCCATGATCGCGGTGGGCTGCCAGCGGTCGCCCTCGGCGACCTGTCGCTCGAACACCGGCTCGGCCGGATAGACGTATGCATCCATGAATGCGCTGACGCGCTCGCGCAGTGCCTGGACCTTGGGCGAATAGGCGAAATCCATCGGGGCTACCTTCCGTCAATGAAGAACATGGACCTGAGCCTAGAACAGCCACCCTTCATCCACCTAGTCTATTTTCTTCGTGTATAAACATTCATAACCAATATATGATCGATCCATAACTCCAACAAAGAGCGGCGCCCATGAACCTCAGCAAGGTCGACCTCAACCTGTTCATCGTCTTCGACGCGATCTACACCGAAGCCAACCTGACCCGCGCCGGGCAGATCGTCGGCATCACCCAGCCGGCGGTGTCCAACGCCCTGTCACGCCTGCGCGAGACGTTCAACGACCCGCTGTTCGTGCGCACCGCCCAGGGCATGGTGCCCACGCCCATGGCGCAGAACATCATCGGCCCGGTGCGCAACGCGCTGTCGCTGCTGCGCACCTCGGTACAGGAAAGCCGCATCTTCACCCCGCTGCAGGCGAGCAAGACCTTCCGCATCAGCATGACCGACCTCACCGAGGCGGTGATTCTGCCGCCGCTGTTCCAGCGCCTGCGGCGGCTCGCGCCAGCCCTGGTGATCGAGAGCTTCCTGTGCAAGCGCCGCGAGACCACCAAGGAACTGGCCGCCGGGCGCCTGGACTTCGCCGTCGACGCGCCGCTGAACACCGACCCTCAGGTGCGTCACGTCAAGCTCATGCAGGACCGTTATGTCTGCGCCATGCGCCCCGGCCACCCACACGCCGACAGCAAGCTGAGCCTGGACAACTACCTGGCCATGACCCACATCCATATCTCCAGCCGCCGTAACGGCCTGGGCTACGTGGACCTGGCCCTGGGCAAGATGGGCGTGCAGCGCCGTGTCGCCCTGCGTTCGCAGCACTACCTGATGGCCTCCCAGGTACTGCAGCAGACCGACATGGTGATGACCGTGCCCGAGCGTTTCGCCCGCCGCCACCAGTTGCGCCACCAACCCCTGCCGGTGGAGGTACCGGCGCTGGAGACCCACCTGTACTGGCACGAAAGCACCGACCAGGACCCGGCCAACCGCTGGATGCGCGAGCAGATCATCGAGCTGTGCGAGCGGGTGGTGGCCCAGGATGAGCAGGAACAGGCAAGCCCGGCAATCGCATCGGCCTGAGTCGCCTACACTGTCGATGATTGCCTCTGAACCCAGGAGCCACTCATGGACGACAGCCAACATGGCAAGCCACCGACCTTCTGGCAGATGCTGCAGAGCATCCTTGCCGCGGCGTTTGGCGTGCAAAGCGGCAAGAACCGCGCCCGCGACTTCACCTATGGCAAGGCCAGCCATTTCATCGTGATGGGGACAGTGTTCACGCTGATCTTCATCTTCGTGCTGATCGGCCTGGTGCAGCTGGCGATGCACCTGACGGCGCGCTAGTCGCGCCGGGCAATACTGCTTGGCTAAACGCAATCCGCCCGCGGATATCCCTTCCGCGGGCGGTTCAGGTGTTTCTCACGGTCTTGAGCAGTTATCCGCTATTGATGGCTGACCCAGTACACCGCGGTGACCACCACCAGCACGATCAGACACAGGATCGCCCAGGCATCGACACTGCTGTCAGCTTTGCGGACCTTGGTAGAGTTTCCCATTGCATTGCCTCTTGTAGTGGTTATGGGAATGCACTTCACAAGCAGCAGTTAAGTCCAGCAATGCCCTTCGCTCAAGCAGGGTCTTTCAATACTCGACGGGTGACGTGAGAAACGGGTAGCGGAAATCCGCCCGCCGCCCTTCGGCACTGAAACGGTGGAAGTCGATGCCGTGGTCATCCTGCTCCAGCAGCTTGAGCCAGCGCCGCGCCTTGGCCGGGTCGATCAGTTGCAGGGCGGGCGCGCTGTGCTCACGCTGGCCGCCGCGATCCACTGCAAGCCCTTGGGCATCGTCATGCAGCATGACCATGGCCCAGCCGCCCAAGGTGAAATGCCCACCCATGAGCACGCTCAAACGCCCGTCGATTCGCGCACGCAGGGCCTCCGGCGAGCTGTTGACCGCACTGAACAGGGCATCGCGCCCCGGCACCTTGCCCAGCGTCTCGAACGCCTGCATGGCACCGAACGCCATCTGGTCGTTGGCCGCCCACACCAGACGGGTGTCGGGGTAGCGCTCGAGCAGCATCTGCGCCTGTTCGAAGGCGCGCTCGCGGCTCCAGCCGCCGTATACCACCTGGCGCAGGCGCACCCGGGGGCACTCGGCCAGTGCCCGGCGCATGCCCTGCACGCGCAGCTGCGAAGCCGGCGTGGTCTTGACCCCGGCGAAGGCCAGCAGGTCGACCGGCCCGGCTTCGGCAGGCAGTTGCGCCACCAGCGCCTTGAGCATCTGGTAGCCGGCCTCCTCGTCGTTGCTGACCAACGTGCCGAGTACTTCAGGATATTTGTCCGGCTGCGCCTGGACGCTGTGTGCCTGGCTGTCGGTGAGGCCGTTGTTGACCAGGAACAGCTTGACCCCGGTGCCCCGCGACAAGCGGATGATCTCCGGCGCGACGTACAGCTCGTTGACCAGCACCAGATAGTCCGGGCGCTGCGGTCCTTGCAGCACCTCCCGAGCCTGGTTCAGCGCTAGGTCGGCACGACGCTCGCTGTACTGCACGCGCAAGGTCATGCCCAGGTCGCTGGCGGCGGCCTGCATGAAACGTGAATAGTCAACCCAGAACGTTTCATCGGAGTAGCCCGGGTTGATAAATACCACCGAAGCGGCCTGCGCGCTCGCTGCCAGTGGCAGGCTCAGGCACAGGCTCTGGCACAAGGCCTTGAGCATGCTGTTACTTCCCTGCGAAGCAAACCCCGGATTATAGCCCTGCGATGTACCGCAACGGACAAATGCCAGTCAGTCTCACTTAGTCCAAATGGTTCTTTTCATA
The DNA here is from genome assembly GCF_003253945.1 of Pseudomonas sp. 2848. Taxonomy (NCBI): domain Bacteria; kingdom Pseudomonadati; phylum Pseudomonadota; class Gammaproteobacteria; order Pseudomonadales; family Pseudomonadaceae; genus Pseudomonas; species Pseudomonas sp. 2848. The sequence continues at coordinate 129,048 of NZ_QKZD01000004.1, read as the reverse complement.
TGCAAAAACATCACTTTAGCGCATAAACCCACTCTGCTATCGTTCCTCCGCTCCGCCCCGGAGTGCGCGGCCGTGCGCGCGATTAGCTGCATGCAGCCTGAGACAGGACTTATATGTACGTATACGACGAGTACGATCAGCGGATCATCGAGGACCGCGTCAAGCAGTTCCGTGATCAGACCCGCCGCTACCTGGCCGGTGAGCTGAGCGAAGAAGAATTCCGCCCTCTGCGCCTGCAGAACGGCCTGTATATCCAACGTTTCGCGCCGATGTTGCGAGTCGCCGTGCCCTATGGCCAGCTGAACGCACGTCAGGCCCGCATGCTGGCGAAGATCGCCCGCGACTACGACAAGGGCTATGCGCACATCAGCACGCGCCAGAACGTGCAGTACAACTGGCCGGCGCTCGAAGACATCCCCGAGATCCTCGCCGAGCTGGCCACCGTGCAGATGCACGCGATCCAGACCAGCGGCAACTGCCTGCGCAACGTCACCACCGACCAGTTCGCCGGTGTCGCCGCCGACGAGCTGGTCGACCCGCGCCCGTGGTGCGAGATCGTCCGCCAGTGGACCACCTTCCACCCGGAATTCGCCTACCTGCCACGCAAGTTCAAGATCGCCGTCAACGGTTCGAGCGATGACCGCGCCGCCATCGAGGTGCACGACATCGGCCTGGAGCCGGTGCGCAACGCCGCAGGCGAACTGGGCTTCCGCGTATTGGTCGGAGGCGGCCTGGGCCGTACCCCGGTGATCGGCGCATTCATCAACGAGTTCCTGCCCTGGCAGGACCTGCTCAGCTACCTGGACGCCATCCTGCGCGTGTACAACCGTTACGGCCGTCGTGACAACAAGTACAAGGCGCGGATCAAGATCCTGGTCAAGGCCCTCACCCCGGAAGTGTTCGCCGAGAAGGTCGAGGCCGAGATGGTCCACCTGCGTGGCGGCAACACCACCCTGACCGAGGCCGAAGTACAGCGCGTCGCCCGCCACTTCGTCGACCCCGAGTACCTGGCCCTGGACAACACCGACTTCAGCGCGCTGGACGCCGAGCACCCGGGCTTCGCCCGCTGGCGCTCGCGCAACACCCGTGCGCACAAGAAGCCGGGCTATGTCGCCGTGACCCTGTCGCTCAAGCCCACCGGCGTCGCCCCGGGCGACCTGACCGACAAGCAGCTCGACGCGGTCGCCGACCTGGCCGAGCGCTACAGCTTCGGCTACCTGCGCACCTCCCACGAGCAGAACATCATCCTCGCCGACGTCGAGCAGCGTCAGTTGCACGCGCTGTGGCTGGAACTGCGCGAGCAAGGCTTCGCCACCCCGAACATCGGCCTGCTGACCGACATCATCTGCTGCCCGGGCGGTGACTTCTGCTCGCTGGCCAACGCCAAGTCGATCCCGATCGCCGAGTCCATCCAGCGCCGCTTCGACGACTTGGACTACCTGTTCGACATCGGTGAGCTCGACCTGAACATCTCCGGCTGCATGAACGCCTGCGGCCACCACCACGTCGGCCACATCGGCATCCTTGGCGTGGACAAGAAGGGCGAGGAGTTCTACCAGGTCTCGCTGGGCGGCAATGCCGCGCGCGATGCCAGCCTGGGCAAGATCCTCGGCCCCTCCTTCGCCCAGGACGACATGGCCGACGTGATCGAGAAGCTGATCAATGTGTACGTCGAGCGGCGCACCGAAGACGAGCGCTTCATCGACACCTACCAGCGGATCGGCATCGACCCCTTCAAGGAACGCGTCTATGCAGCGAATCATTAAGAACAACCAGATCGTCGACGAAACCTGGCACTTGCTGCCCAAGGACGTCTCGATCGACGAACTGACCAACTGCGACGACTACATCGTGCCGCTGCAGCTGTGGCGCGACCATCCGAGCCTGCTCAAGGCCCGCGACGGCGGCCTGGGCATCTGGCTGGACAGCGACGAAGAAGCCGAGGAAATCGGCGAGCACGTCGAGCACTTCCAGGTGATCGCCCTGAACTTCCCGGCCTTCACCGACGGGCGCAGCTATTCCAACGCGCGCCTGCTGCGTGACCGCTACAAGTTCAAGGGCGAGCTGCGCGCCATTGGCGACGTGCTGCGCGACCAACTGTTCTACATGGCCCGCTGCGGTTTCGACGCGTTCGCCATCCGTGCCGACAAGGACCCGGAAGACGCGCTGCAGAGCCTGAAGGACTTCTCGGTGACCTACCAGGGCGCCACCGACGAGCCGCTGCCGCTGTTCCGCCGCCGCTGATCGTCGCCTGCTGCATTGAACGGCCCGCCTTATGGCGGGCCGTTTCATTTGCGGATCGGCTGCGCGCTAGCGCCTGCCAGTCCGGCCGCCGGCGCAACGCGCTGGGCGCATGCCCGAAGGCCCGGCGAAACGCCCGGCTGAACGCTTCCGGACTTTCGAAGCCCGCCGCCAGCGCCGCGTCCAGCACCGAGTGTTCGGGCTGCCCGACCAACCGATGCGCGGCACGGCGCAGGCGCATCAGCTGCACATAACGGGCAACCGGGACGCCCACATAGGCACTGAACTGGCGGTGAAAATGAAACGCCGAAAAATGTGCCACGGCGCTCAAGGTTTCCACCGACAGGTCACCTTCGAGGTTGTCCTCGATATAGGTAAGTACGGTCTCGAACCGCTGCTGGTAAAGGGCATTGACTGACAAATCAGGCTGCTCCTGGAAATACGGCAGGCCACAGCTTCGTCGATCCAGCCATGGCCACGCCTAGCCGCACTAGCTCAATCACAACATCCTCCGGTAACGCTGGCCTGACTGCGATTATCGGCCCGGCCGGTCTTATCCAGCGTATCCCTCCGCGGGTGAGCGCCATTATTGTCACGCACCGATCACAACCCAACCCTCCATTCATGACTCCAGCTCAAAGGACCTTGGTTTGTCGAGGCCTTAATCAATTCCGACGAACCCTGCACACTGCACTCATTCACTCGACAGGAGCACATCCATGAGCATTCCATCCTTTGGCCTTGGCACATTCCGCCTCACCGGCCAGGCCGTCATCGACTCGGTCAGTGCGGCGCTGGAGCTGGGCTACCGCGCCATCGACACCGCGCAGATCTACAAGAACGAGGCCGAGGTCGGCCAGGCTATCGCCGCAAGCGGCGTGCCGCGCGACAAGCTGTTCATCACCACCAAGATCTGGGTCGACAACTACGCCGCCGACAAACTGATCCCCAGCCTGCGCGAGAGCCTGACCAAACTGCGCACCGAGCATGTCGACCTGCTGCTGATCCACTGGCCGGCGCCCGGCAACGGCGTCGAACTGCCCGAATACATGCAGGCCCTGGCCGAGGCCAAGCGCCAGGGCCTGACCCGCCAGATCGGCATCTCCAACTTCAATATCGAGCTGACCCGCCAGGCCATCGCCGTGGTCGGCCAGGGGGAGATCGCCACCAACCAGATCGAGCTCAGCCCGTATCTGCAAAACCGCAAGCTCACCGCCTTCCTCGCGGAACAAGGCATCGCCACAACCTCCTACATGACCTTGGCCTATGGCAAGGTCCTGAAGGATCCGCTGCTGGCGCAAATCGCCGCCAAGCACAAGGCCACCGTGGCCCAGGTGGCCTTGGCCTGGGCATTGCAACTGGGCTACGCGGTGATCCCTTCATCGACCAAGCGCGAGAACCTGGCCAGCAACCTGCTCGCCCAGAGCCTGCGCCTGGACGCCGACGACATGGCGCGCATCGCCACCCTGGAGCGTGACGGCCGTGAAGTCAGCCCGGACGGCCTGGCGCCGGCCTGGGACTGATATCCTTCGGGCATGGAGGCCCACCTCCCTGATTTCAAACGCTTTTTCGGAGCTCCCAATGAGCACGCTTTCCCCCAAACGGGTGCTGTTCGCCCTTGCCATCGGCGCCTTCGGCATCGGCACCACCGAGTTCACCCCCATGGGCCTGCTGCCAGTGATCGCCGATGGCGTCGGCGCCAGCATTCCCAGCGCGGGCATGCTGATCACCGCCTATGCCATCGGCGTCATGGTCGGCGCGCCGATCATGACCTTGCTGTTCAGCCGCTTCGGCAAGCGTGCCGCGCTGATGATGCTGATGGGCATCTTCACCCTGGGCAACCTGCTGTCGGCATTGTCGCCGGACTACTACACCCTGCTTGTCTCGCGCCTGATCACCAGCCTCAACCATGGCGCCTTCTTCGGCCTGGGCGCGGTGGTGGCCGCCAGCGTGGTGCCTCGGGACAAGCAGGCCAGCGCCGTGGCCACCATGTTCATGGGCCTGACCATCGCCAACATCGGCGGCGTGCCGGCCGCCACCTGGCTCGGCCAGCAGGTCGGCTGGCGCATGGCCTTTGCCGGCACCGCGGTGCTCGGCCTGCTGGCCATCGCCGCACTGTGGTATGCACTGCCCAAGGGCGAGCGCGGCAACGTGCCCCATGTCCGCAAGGAGCTGGCGGTAATCGCCCGTCCCAACGTGCTGCTGGCCATGGCCACCACCGTGCTCGGCGCAGGCGCCATGTTCACCCTGTACACCTATGTCGCCCCGGTGCTCGCCGAACTGACCGGCGCCTCTGCCAGCTTCGTCACCCTCGGCCTGGTACTGATCGGCGTCGGCTTTACCCTGGGCAACAGCCTGGGCGGCAAGCTGGCTGACTGGTCGCTGGACGGCGCCGCCAAGATATTCCTCGGTGCACTGGCGGCGATCATGTTGCTGATGCCGCTGGTACTGGGCAGCCATGTCGGCGCGGCGCTGGCGCTGTTGGTCTGGGGGATGTTCACCTTCGCCGTGGTTCCGCCGCTGCAGATGCGGGTGATGATCGCCGCAGCCGAAGCACCGGGGCTGGCGTCGTCGATCAACGTCGGCGCGTTCAACCTGGGCAATGCCGTGGGCGCGGCCCTGGGCGGCGCGGTGATCAGCCTGGACCTGGGCTACGCGGCGGTGCCGATGGCCGGGGGCATGCTGGCGGCGGCCGGGTTGCTGCTGGTGTGGCTGGGCGGGCGTGGCAAGGCCACCGACGCGGCCTTGGGCAAACCGGCCTGAGGCAGGCGACACTCACTAAAACGCCGCCATCCCCGAGGGATGGCGGCGTTTTTGCGTTGCACCCACAGGCGGTCAGGCCGGGGCCGAAGTGCGGATCAGGTGATCGAAGGCGGCCAGCGACGCCTTGGCGCCCTCGCCCACTGCGATGACGATCTGCTTGTACGGCACCGTGGTCACGTCACCGGCAGCGAACACACCCGGAATGCTGGTCTGGCCCTTGGCGTCGACGATGATCTCGCCGCGCGGCGACAGCTCCACGGTGCCCTTGAGCCAGTCGGTGTTCGGCAGCAAGCCGATCTGCACGAAGATGCCTTCCAGTGCCAGGTCGTGCAACGCATCGGTGGTGCGGTCCTTGTAACGCAGGCCGGTGACCTTCTCGCCATCGCCGAGCACTTCGGTGGTCAGCGCGCTGGTGATCACCTTGACGTTCGGCAGGCTGTGCAGCTTGCGCTGCAGCACGGCATCGGCACGCAGCTGGCTGTCGAACTCGATCAGGGTCACCTGGGCAACGACACCGGCCAGGTCGATGGCCGCTTCCACGCCGGAGTTGCCGCCACCGATCACCGCCACGCGCTTGCCCTTGAACAGCGGGCCATCGCAGTGCGGGCAGTAGGCCACGCCGCGAGCGCGGTATTGCTGCTCGCCCGGCACGTTCATTTCACGCCAGCGGGCACCGGTGGCCAGGATCACGGTCTTGGCCTTGAGCGAGGCGCCCCCGGCCAGGCGCACTTCGTGCAGGCCGCCGCCGGTGGCCGGGATCAGCGCTTCGCCGCGCTGCAGGTTCATGATGTCGACGTCGTACTGCTTGACGTGCTCTTCCAGGGCCGTGGCCAGCTTCGGCCCTTCGGTCTCCTGCACCGAGATGAAGTTCTCGATGGCCAGGGTGTCGAGCACCTGCCCACCGAAACGCTCGGCAGCAACACCGGTCCGGATGCCCTTGCGCGCAGCGTAGATGGCCGCGGCAGCACCGGCCGGGCCACCGCCGACCACCAGCACGTCGAAGGCGTCCTTGGCATTGATCTTCTCGGCCTGGCGGGCACCGGCATTGGTGTCGATCTTGCCGAGGATCTCTTCCAGGCCCATACGCCCCTGGCCGAACACTTCGCCGTTCAGGTAGACGCTCGGCACCGCCATGATCTTGCGGCTTTCCACTTCATCCTGGAACAGCGCACCATCGATGGCCACATGGCGCACGTTGGGGTTGAGCACCGCCATCAGGTTCAGCGCCTGGACCACGTCCGGGCAGTTCTGGCACGACAGCGAGAAGTAGGTTTCGAAGGTGAACTCACCTTCAAGCGCCTTGATCTGTTCGATCACTTCGGCACTGGCCTTGGAGGGGTGGCCACCGACTTGCAGCAGCGCCAGCACCAGGGAAGTGAATTCGTGACCCATGGGAATGCCGGCAAAGCGCAGGCTGATATCGGCGCCCGGGCGGTTCAGCGAGAACGATGGCCGACGGGCGTCGGTGCCGTCCGCGGCGAAGGTAATCAGGTTCGACAGGCTGGCGATTTCCACCAGCAGGTCGTGCAATTCGCGGGACTTCGCGCCGTCGTCGAGGGAAGCAACGATCTCGATCGGCTGGGTGACCCGCTCCAGGTAGGTTTTCAGTTGCGATTTAAGCGTGGCGTCCAACATACGGGCGATTCCTTTTTCAATACTCGGATACAAAAACGCCCAGGCGAGATCGCCCGGGCGTTTTTACGGGGCGGTAACTGCTTCAGCTTTGGCGGCTGCCTACCGCCCGCGATTGGCACATGATCAAAGGCTTCGCTTTAGATCTTGCCGACCAGGTCCAGGGACGGTGCCAGAGTAGCTTCGCCTTCTTTCCACTTGGCCGGGCAGACTTCGCCTGGGTGCGCGGCGACATACTGGGCAGCCTTCACTTTACGCAGCAGCTCGGCAGCATCGCGGCCTACACCACCGTCGTTCAGTTCGACGATCTTGATCTGGCCTTCCGGGTTGATCACGAAGGTACCGCGATCGGCCAGGCCGGCTTCCTCGATCAGCACGTCGAAGTTGCGCGAGATGACGTGGGTCGGGTCACCGATCAGCGGGTACTTGATCTTGCCGATGGTGTCCGAGGTGTCGTGCCAGGCTTTGTGGGTGAAGTGGGTGTCGGTGGACACGCCGTAGATTTCCACGCCCAGTTTCTGGAACTCGGCGTAGTTGTCGGCCAGGTCGCCCAGTTCGGTTGGGCAGACGAAGGTGAAGTCGGCTGGGTAGAAGAATACGACGGACCACTTGCCTTTCAGGTCGGCTTCGCTGACCTGGACGAACTCGCCGTTGTGGTAGGCGGTGGCGTTGAACGGTTTGACCTGGCTGTTGATGATAGGCATGAGAGACGCTCCTTCATGGATTGAATTTCAATGGGTTGAAATCAGTTGACGGAGAGAATCCTAACCGCTGGTCCCGTTAAAGGCTCATTGGCAAAGCTCATGCTTGCGATTGGTTTTGGCTATAAGGCGCGATTATTAATAGAAGGGATTGGGCTGAGCAAAGGATTGCGCGGGGTCAAAAGCATCGCGGGGCAAGCCCGCTCCCACGCCCGGCGATAACTGGCGTGGGAGCGGGCTTGCCCCGCGACAAGGCGTATCAGCGAGTGACGGTACGCATGGTCACGAACTCTTCGGCGGCGGTCGGGTGCACGCCGATGGTCTCGTCGAACTGCTGCTTGGTCGCGCCGGCCTTCAGGGCGATCCCCAGCCCCTGGATGATTTCACCGGCATCCGGGCCGACCATGTGGCAGCCCAGGACCTTGTCGGTCTCGGCGTCGACCACCAGCTTCATCAAGGTCTTCTCCTGGATGTCGGTGAGGGTCAGCTTCATCGCCCGGAAGCGGCTCTCGAAGATCTGCACCTTGTGCCCGGCGGCCAGCGCCTGTTCCTCGGTCAGGCCCACGGTGCCGATCGGTGGCTGGCTGAACACCGCTGTCGGGATGTTCTGGTAATCGACAGGCCGGTACTGCTCAGGCTTGAACAGACGTCGGGCCACAGCCATGCCTTCGGCCAGGGCCACCGGCGTCAGTTGCACCCGGCCGATCACATCGCCGATGGCCAGGATCGAAGGCTCGGTGGTCTGGAACTGCTCATCGACACGGATGAAACCACGCGGATCCAGCTCCACCCCGGTGTTTTCCAGGCCCAGGTTGTCCAACATCGGCCGCCGGCCGGTGGCGTAGAAGATGCAATCGGCCACCAGCTCGCGACCATCCTTGAGGGTGGCCTTGAGGCTGCCGTCATCGAGTTTGTCGATGCGCTGGATATCGGCGTTGAACTGAAGGTCCATGCCGCGCTTTTCCAGTTCTTCCTTCAGGTGCGTGCGCACCGAGCCGTCGAAACCGCGCAGGAACAGGTCGCCGCGATACAGCAGCGTGGTAGCGGCGCCCAGACCCTGGAAGATACCGGCGAACTCCACGGCGATATAACCGCCCCCCACTACCAGTACTCGACGTGGCAATGCCTTGAGGTAGAAGGCTTCGTTGGAGGTGATCGCCAGCTCCTTGCCGGGGATGTCGGGCACCTGTGGCCAGCCACCGGTGGCGATCAGGATGGTAGCCGCCGTATAACGTTGACCCTCGACCTCTACTTCATTGGCGCCGGTGATCCGGGCATGTCCCTGCAGCAGGGTGACGCCACTGTTGACCAGCAAGTTGCGATAGATGCCGTTGAGGCGCTCGATCTCGCGGTTCTTGTTGGCGATCAACGTACCCCAGTCGAAATGCCCCTCCTCGAGGGTCCAACCGAAGCCAGCGGCCTGTTCCAGCTCGTCGGCCACATGGGCGCCGTACACCAGCAGTTTCTTCGGCACGCAGCCGACATTGACGCAGGTGCCCCCCAGGTAACGGCTCTCGGCCACCGCCACCTTGGCACCGAAGCCCGCGGCGAATCGCGCCGCGCGCACACCGCCGGAACCGGCGCCAATCACGAACAGATCAAAATCGTAGGCCATGCATTCAGTCTCCTAGGCAGGCGCCCAGCATAGCGCCGTTACCTGCCACAGACAAAAAAGCCACCCCGAGGGGTGGCTTCTGGACCTGCCGGGCGAACTCAGTACGCCTTGCCAGTCTTGTAGTAGTTCTCGAAGCAGAAGTTGGTCGCGTCGATGTAACCCTCGGCGCCACCGCAGTCGAAACGCTTGCCCTTGAACTTGTAGGCGATCACACAGCCATCCTTGGCCTGTTGCAGCAGGGCGTCGGTGATCTGGATCTCGCCGCCCTTGCCAGGTTCGGTGTTGGCGATGATGTCGAAGATGTCCGGAGTCAGGATGTAGCGACCGATGATCGCCAGGTTCGACGGCGCGTCTTCCGGTTTCGGCTTCTCGACCATGTTGGTCACGCGGTAGATGTCGTCACGGATCATTTCGCCGGCGATTACACCGTACTTGTTGGTTTCCTGCGGGTCGACTTCCTGGATGGCAACGATCGAGCAGCGGTACTGCTTGAACAGTTTGACCATCTGGGTCAATACGCCGTCACCTTCCGGGTTGACGCACAGGTCGTCGGCCAGCACCACGGCGAACGGCTCGTCGCCGATCAGCGGGCGGCCGGTCAGGATCGCGTGGCCCAGGCCTTTCATTTCGGTCTGGCGGGTGTAGGAGAACGAGCACTCGTCGAGCAGGCGACGGATGCCGACCAGGTACTTCTCCTTGTCGGTGCCCTTGATCTGGTTTTCCAGCTCGTAGCTGATGTCGAAGTGGTCTTCCAGGGCACGCTTGCCACGGCCGGTGACGATGGAGATCTCGCTGAGGCCAGCGTCCAGCGCTTCTTCAACGCCATACTGGATCAGTGGCTTGTTGACCACCGGCAGCATTTCCTTGGGCATGGCTTTGGTAGCGGGCAGGAAGCGGGTGCCGTAACCGGCTGCCGGGAACAAGCATTTCTTGATCATATACGTCCTTAACAAGGGCTTTGCGTACGAAATTCGGCGCAGTCTAATCAGGCGGCGGTCACCTTACAATGCCCCCCGCGCTGGCCGATGCCATCATAGAGATATTCCAGTGTAGATAGTTCCTGAAGGCCGTGAATTTTAAGCGCCTGGCAGCGTCATGGCGGGACGGGCCCGCCCCCACGATCGCCCCTTGCGGGGCGTGGGAACGGGCTTGCCCCGCGAGGGTTTCAGCTCAACCGCCGATCCCCTGCCCGATCAACACGCCATCGACTTTCTGCCCATACAGGTTGACCCCGTCATTGGCATGGAACTTCAGCCGGGTCTTCTCGATCGAGCCTTCGACCAGGCGCGGATCCTGCGGTCGCTCATGGCGATTGATCCAGGCTGCCACGTCCCAGGCCTGCTGGTCACTCAGGCTGCCGGGCTTGCCCAACGGCATGTTGTACTTGATGAACGACGCCGCGGTGTTGATCCGGTGCATGCCGGCCCCCCAGTTGTACGAGTCCTTGCCCCACAGCGGCGGCATCACGTACTCCCCGGCCACCTTCTGCCCTTCGCCGTTGCCGCCGTGGCAGATCGCGCATTGTTCGTCATACACCTGCTTGCCGCGCTTGAAGTCGTAGCCATCCTTGGGCTTCGGCACGTCCGGATAGCCGCGACCGGCGATCTCCACCCCCGTCGGCGCCTGGGTCGACAACCAGTAGGCATACACACTCAGCGCGGTCATCTGCGGGCTGTCGGCCGCCGGCGGCTTGCCGTTCATGCTGAAGGTGAAGCAGCCCTGGATGCGTTCGGCGAAGGTGTTGACCTTGTCGTTTTTCTTACGGTACGCCGGGTACATCGGATAGGCGCCCCAAAGCGGCGCGGAATGGAACAGGCGGCCCTGGTCGAGGTGGCAGTTGCTGCAGTTCAGGCCATTGCCGACGGCTTCGGGCATCAGCCTGCGGGTATCGACGAACAGCGCATGCCCTTCGCGGACCATCTTGCCGAAGGCGTTGTCCGGAATGGCGCTTTCCGCGGGCGGTACGAATTGCGGGGCCGCCTGCACGCCCGGCACCTTGAGCTGGGACTGGTCTTCCATGGCAATAGGGGCGGCCTGGGCAGTGCCCATGGCCAGCAGCAGCAGGGTTGGCATAAGGGTCTTCATGGCTTGACCTCCTGGCTTGCCGGCTGTGCGAAGTAGTCGGCAACTGCCTTGACCTCGGCATCGGTCATCGCTTTGGCGACATCCACCATCAGCTGGTTGGGGTCGTTGCTGCGGCTACCATCGCGCCAGGCGTTGAGCTGTGCCACCAGGTAGCTGGCCGGCTGCCCGGCCAACGGCGGGAAGTGCTCGCCGACACCGCTGCCACCCGGGCCATGGCACTGCACGCAACCGGGAATCTTGCGGCTCCAGTCGCCGTAGATGGCCAGGCGGGCCACCGGATCGGTGGTGATCTGCTGACGCCGCGTGTCAGGTGCGGCATCGGCCGGCAGCTTGGCCAAATAGGCGCTGATCGCTTCGATTTCCGTATCGTCCAGGGCCTTGGCCAGCGGCTCCATCACCGCCTGCTTGCGGCTGCCACTGCGAAAGTCCTGCAATTGCTTGCTCAGATAGCCGGCGGGCAGGCCGGCAAGGCGGGGAAAGCCGGCGGCGGCGATGCCTTTGCCGTCCGCGCCATGGCAGCCCAGACAGGCCATGGCGGCGGGATTCTGCCCGCCCTGGTTGAAGATTTTCTGGCCGTCGGCAGCGTGCGCCGAGGGCCAGGCCAAGATCAGCAGGCTGCCGATCACGACATGGCTCAGGGGTTTCATCACGGAGGCTCCATTTCCTTGTTATAAGCTTAGGCTCAAACGATATAAGCCCAGAAATACTAGGCCTATTCCCCGGCCTGCGACAACGTGCCGCCGGGAAGGAAAATGGCAATACGCCAGCTAATTGCCGATTAACTGAGCTGGATCAAGAACCGGAGATGCATTGGGTGGCGGCCGTGCGCACATCGCCCAGGCGCAGCGGGAAATTGTTCAACCGCTCGTAGACCTTGATCGCGCTGCCGCTGCCGCGCTTGTCGATATCGAGCAGCGCCGCCGGCCCCACGCCAGCCGTCAGCTTCTGCGGCACGGTCAGGCGCAGGTTTTCACCGCGCACCTCCTCTTGCAACGGATCACGCGTTTCAGCCAGCTTGCGCTTCACGCAGTCGGCGTACTCACGTGGCGTCTTGCCAGAGATCACGTCCAAGGTGGCGTGGGACTGCTCGAGTTCCGTCACGCTGACACAGCCTCCCAATGCCAGCACCGCTGCCGCTACTACCCATTTCATGCACACACTCTCCAACTTCAAAGTCATCCTCTGACCACGTCCAGGCGTTTTTGCTCCCACGTCTGGCGGAAATCTCCTTGGCTTGGTCAGCCCGGGCGCAAGTGTAACCTCACATCGTGATATCTTTCGCGTTTGCAGAAACAATCCTTGCGGAGCGCCCCATGAAATTCGTACACCAGCGCGAACACCTGAACGAGGACGACATCGTCGTCATCGAGTGTTCCCAGCGCTGCAACATCCGCCTGATGAACGACGCCAACTTCCGCAGCTTCAAGAATGGCGGCCGGCATACCTACCACGGTGGCCACTTCGAGAAATTTCCGGCGAAGATCACCGTACCCAGCACCGGTTTCTGGAACATCACCATCGACACCGTGACCACCCGCCCGATCTCCGTGACGCGCAAGCCAACCCTGACCCACAAGATCAAGATCATTCGTCGCTCGTCGTCGAAACTCGGATGAGACCAGCATGACCCAGACCATCAAGTACGTGATCAAGTACAAGCTCGACGGCGAACGCCGCTGGGATTTCGCCCTGATGACCGACGCGTCCATGGCGCAGGCACAGGAAGCCCTGCGCAAGATCCATGGCGACGACGCCGACAAGATCAGCGACATCCAGGTCAGCAAGGCCCTGTAGCCACTCTGGATCCCACCGCACTCAAGGAGTCGCCCATGAGCACCTGGCCAGACCGCCGCATCCTCGACCTGCTGAACATCGAGCTGCCTATCCTCCAGGCGCCCATGGCCGGCGCCACCGGCTCAGCCATGGCCATTGCCGTCGGTCATGCCGGAGGCCTGGGCGCCCTGCCCTGCGCCATGCTCTCCAGCGAGCAGCTGCGTGGCGAGATCGAAGCCTTTCGCAGCGCCTGCCAGGGTCCGCTCAACCTGAACTTCTTCTGCCACCAACCGCCGGCGCCAGACCCCGAGCAAGACGCTCGCTGGAAACAGGCGCTAAAGCCCTTCTACGAGGAAGTCGGCGCGGACTTCGAGACGCCGACGCCGGTGTCCAATCGCGCGCCCTTTGACGAACAAAGCTGCAAGCTGGTGGAAGAACTGCGCCCGGAAGTGGTCAGCTTCCACTTCGGCCTGCCAGCGCCGGCGCTGCTGGAGCGGGTCAAGGCGGCAGGTGCCAAGGTGCTGTCCAGCGCCACCACGGTGGAGGAAGCGATCTGGCTGGAACAGCATGGCTGCGACGCGATCATCGCCATGGGCTATGAAGCCGGCGGCCATCGCGGCATGTTCCTCAGCAGCGACATCACCAGCCAGATCGGCACCTTCGCCCTGGTGCCGCAGATCGTCGACGCGGTGAGCCTGCCGGTGATCGCGGCAGGCGGCGTGGCTGATCACCGCGGCCTGCTTGCCGCCCTGGCCCTGGGCGCCTCGGCGGTGCAGATCGGCACCGCCTACCTGTTCTGCCCCGAGGCCAAGGTCTCACCTGCGCACCGCCACGCCCTGGACAGCGCCTCCGCCAGCGATACCGCGCTGACCAACCTGTTCACCGGCCGCCCGGCCCGCGGCATCAACAACCGCCTCATGCGCGAGCTAGGCCCGATGAGCGCCCTGGCCCCACGCTTCCCGTTGGCCGGCGGCGCGCTCATGCCGCTGCGCGCGATCAGCGACCCGCAAGGCAACAGTGATTTCAGCAACCTGTGGGCCGGGCAGGCGTTACGCCTGGGAAGGCACCTGGGCGCAGAGAAACTGACCCGCGAAATTGCAGGTGAGGCCCTGAAGCGGCTTGTCCGGTGAACGCGACACGTTCATAGAGAGCCCCTTGCCGCAAAAAACCGGCGTGCGGCGGTATACTCGCCAGCCTTCGAACCTCGCCCGGAAAACCGCCATGCAGCAAGTCCTGCTCATCGTCGATGTGCAATCCACCTTCAGCCCCTCCGAGAAACTGGTGGATGGCATCCGCGTGCTGTCGGCGCATATCCCCACCATCGCCTCGGTCGAGCTGCACGACGAGCAGGTCACGCCTTTCCAGCGCCAGCTCGGTTGGCACCCGGCCAGCGAGGACGTGGCCCTGGTCGAGGCGGACAAGGTGTTCGTCAAGCATGGCTACGGCCAGACCGCCGAGACCCTCGACCACATCAAAAGCCTCGGCGTCGAACGGGTGCTGGTCTGCGGGCTGCAGACCGAGACCTGCGTGCTGGCCGCAGGCTTCGCCCTGTTCGATGCAGGCCTTACCCCGACACTGGTGACCGACCTGACCATGGGTTCCTCGCTGGACCGCTCCGGGCAACTGGGCATCGAGCTGTGGAAACACCATTTCGGTCACGTCACCACCGCCGCCGAGGTGCTGGCCGGGCTGCACGCCCATCGAGAGGTTCCACGCCCCTCGAATACGTAGTGATCGTTGTGCAGCCAGCCCGGCCGTTATCCGCCGCGCAAGCTCGCGCCTGCCGTCTCAGGCGGCCATGGGATCAAGGGCACTCGCAGGTGGAAGGCCCGAACACAGGTCCCGCGCAAGGGTCTTCGCCTGGGCCGAATACCGGGCACGACGCCTGGGCCGTCACGGAAAAGCCCCACAGCAGCAGTACAGCCAACATGACGTTCTTCATGGGTAAACTCCTGGTCAATGATTGATTCTTCCCTGCACCTTCGCGGTGATCAGCGCTCGCACACGCAGGTCGTCGGGCCCAGCACCGGGCCGGCACAAGGTTCCTCCCACGGCCCCAGCACCGCGCAATCGGCCTGCGCCGTCATCGAGCACATCCACAGCAGTATCGCGCCTGCCAGCATTTTCCTGTTCATCCAACCCTCCTTGGGTCTATCCCTGACAATCCTTCCCCGACGGGCGACAACCGCTCGCCGGGCCCGCAACAGCTAAGACCAACCCTGTTCAGTGCGCAACTGTGGTGCATCGTCGCAGCTGGAGGTCGGTAAAGCGCAAAGGATTAAACGCGAACCGTGCAGAACGCTGACCGAAAAAGAAAGGGCCGCTTTACGCGGCCCTTGGCATTCAAGACGTGATCAGTTGTACAACCCAGCCGCCCTCGCCCGTGCGGCATGCAGCTTCTTGTAGCTCTCGACCAGGCGCAGGTGGCGGTCCAGCCCCTCGAGCTTCATGCTGGTCGGGGTCAAGCCATGGAAACGCACACTGCCATCCACCGAGCCCAGCACCGCGTCCATCCGCTCGTTGCCGAACATGCGACGGAAGTTGGCCTCGTAGTCGGCCATCTCCAGCTCATCGTCCAGCACCACCTCCAGCACCACGTTCAGCGCCTGGTAGAACAGCCCACGCTCGACGGTGTTGTCGTTGAACTGCAGGAACATCTCGACCAGTTCCTTGGCGTCCTCGAAGCGCTGCAGCACCAGGTGAATCAGCAGTTTCAGCTCGAGGATGGTCAACTGGCCCCACACCGTGTTGTCGTCGAACTCGACGCCGATCAGCGTGGTGATGGTGGTGTAATCGTCCACCTCGGCATTGTCCAGACGCTTGAGCAGCAGCTTCAGCGAGCGGTTGTCCAGCTGGTGCAGGTTGAGGATGTCGGCACGGAAACCCAGCGCCCGGTTGGTGTTGTCCCAGATCAGGTCCTCGACCGGGTAGATCTCCGAATAGCCCGGCACCAGGATGCGGCAGGCGGTGGCGCCGAGGTCGTCGTACACGGCCATGTACACCTCCTTGCCCAGGTCCTCGAGGATGCCAAACAGCGTCTGCGCCTCCTGCTGGTTGGAGTCCTCGCCGTGGCCCGAGAAGTCCCACTCGACGAATTCGAAGTCGGCCTTGGCGCTGAAGAAGCGCCACGACACCACGCCGCTGGAGTCGATGAAGTGCTCGACGAAGTTGTTCGGCTCGGTCAGCGCGAGGCTGTCGAAGGTCGGCTGCGGCAGATCGTTCAGGCCCTCGAAGCTGCGGCCCTGAAGCAGTTCGGTGAGGCTGCGTTCCAGCGCCACCTCGAAGCTCGGATGGGCACCGAACGAAGCGAACACGCCGCCGGTGCGCGGGTTCATCAGGGTCACGCACATCACCGGGAACTCACCACCCAGCGACGCGTCCTTGACCAGCACCGGGAAGCCCTGCTCCTCCAACCCCTGGATGCCAGCGACGATGCCCGGGTACTTGGCCAGTACCTCCTGCGGCACGTCCGGCAGGCACAGCTCGCCTTCGAGGATCTCGCGCTTGACTGCCCGCTCGAAGATCTCCGACAAGCACTGCACCTGCGCCTCGGCCAGGGTGTTGCCGGCGCTCATGCCATTGCTCAGGTACAGGTTCTCGATCAGGTTGGACGGGAAGTACACCGTCTCGCCGTCCGACTGGCGCACGAACGGCAGCGAGCAGATACCGCGCTCCTTGTTGCCCGAATTGGTGTCGTACAGGTGCGAGCCGCGCAGCTCGCCGTCGGGGTTGAAGATCTCCAGGCAGTGCTGGTCGAGGATCTCGGCCGGCAGCGCGTCCTTGGGCCCAGGCTTGAACCACTGCTCGTTGGGGTAGTGCACGAACGCGGCGTTGGCGATGTCCTCGCCCCAGAACTGGTCGTTGTAGAAGAAGTTGCAGTTCAAGCGCTCGATGAACTCACCCAGCGCCGAGGCCAGCGCCGCCTCCTTGGTCGCGCCCTTGCCGTTGGTGAAGCACATCGGCGACTGCGCGTCGCGCACGTGCAGCGACCAGACGTTGGGCACGATGTTGCGCCACGAAGCGATCTCGATCTTCATCCCCAGCTCCGCCAGCAGGGCAGACATGTTGGCGATAGTCTGCTCCAGCGGCAGGTCCTTGCCGGGGATGTAGGTGGTGGTGTCCGACACCGGCATCAGCAATGCCTGGGCATCGGCGTCGAGGTTGTCGACCTCCTCGATGATGAACTCGGGGCCGGTCTGCACCACTTTCTTCACGGTGCAGCGGTCGATGGAGCGCAGGATGCCCTGACGGTCCTTCTCGGAGATGTCCTCGGGCAGCTCGACCTGGATCTTGAAGATCTGGTTGTAGCGGTTCTCGGGGTCGACGATGTTGTTCTGCGACAGGCGGATGTTTTCGGTCGGAATGTCGCGGGTCTGACAGTACAGCTTGACGAAGTACGCCGCGCACAGGGCCGACGAGGCCAGGAAGTAGTCGAACGGCCCCGGGGCCGAGCCATCGCCCTTGTAGCGGATCGGCTGGTCGGCGATCACCGTGAAGTCGTCGAACTTGGCTTCGAGACGGAGGTTGTCGAGAAAATTGACCTTGATTTCCATGCGAGGAGGTACCAGGAAGCGGGGCGGAAAATGGCAGGTATTATCCGGGATTCGCCGGCGAATGTCTTGGCATACCGCCGGACGAGCCGCAACGGGTCGCGCGGGCATCTTTCATGGCTTCGCCAGCCCCTACTCCGCCCGGAAGCTCCAGACGATCTCGACCACCCGCGAAGCCAGCACCAGGTAAAGCAAACACAGGATCACCTGCAGCGCCGTGTGATAAGGCAGTTTGGCCAGCCGGTGCAAGGTATCGCTGACGTTCAGCAGCAGCAACAGCGCCGATACCAGGATCAGCCCCCAGCCAGTGAAACTCGACACCCACAAGCCCAGCAGGATCTGCTGGTCACCGTGAATCGCCTCGGTGCCTGCGGCGAACAGCAGCGCGCACACCAGCAGGTTCTTCAAGTTGTCGAACACCTTGGCACTGAGGTCGGCGTCGAGCAGTGCCAGGTACTTTTGCCAGAGTCTGCGCATGGGCCTCTCCCACGGATACAGGTGATGTGCGCAAGTCTAGAAGTGATTGGCCAAACGCACGCTACCCGTGGCGCTCGCAAAAGCCGACCAGGCTCACTACCCTTGGCCAACACACGACTGACAGGGATAACGAGAGTGCCATGCCCCATCACCAACAGCTCCACCAGGCGGGCTATGCCCTGCTCCGCCAGGCGATCCCGGCACAATGCCTGGACGAGCTGCGTCGGGTGTTCGAGGACGGGGTGAAACCTTCGGAGGACTGGCCGGTGCCCCGCGCCGGGGACTGGCGTCATGCGCAACTGGATGGCGCAGCAGCGGTCCAGGCCGTTTGCCGCTTGCCGCATGTGCTGGCAGCGGTTGGCGCGTTGATCGGCGAACGGTTCTTCCTCTACCAGGTCGAGGGGCGCGCCCCCGTTGCCGGGGGTGGCCATCAGCGCCTGCACCGTGACCTGTCGGCGCAGCGCCCGGGCGACACGGTGGGGGTGATGGTCTACCTGGATGATTACGGCCCGGACAACGGAGCCACCCGTATCGTCCCCGGCAGCCATCGCCCCGCCCCGGACGCGCCACCTTTCGACTTCAGTGACGAATCACGCAGCGTCCAGCTTGCCGGGCGAGCGGGCGACGCCCTGGTGTTCGATGTCGACCTGGTACATGCCGGCAGCCTGAACGCCAGCGGTGCACCGCGCCGCGCGCTGCTGATCGGTTATGCCGCCGACCCGCTGTATGCCGTGTTCGAGGAAACCGCGCATCTGCGTGGCGTCCAAATGGACACGCACCAACGCTTCGAACCCTCGGACTACCCGTTCACGACGCCATGACCTGGCGCTTGGCGTTCTTCTTGACGATGGCCTTCATACGCGCCGCCGCGCGCTGCACGGTCGCCATCTTTTCCGGGCGCTTCATGCCGCGCCATTTGCGGATCTCGTCCCGGGTCCGGCCACAGCTGACGCACAGCTCACTATTGAGTTGGCATAGCGAAACGCAAGGGTTGTCGATGTCTTTAGCCATGGGGCACTCCGCTGGCGGGGGCGTATCATACCGGCTTCGACCTACAGGGTGCAGGCCAGGGCATGTGCAGGTGATCCACCCGTTGCGCGTGCAGGCGCCTTCGCCTGCCTGAACGCTATAGAATACCGCCCCACCGCCTGAACGGAATCAAACCATGCCCGCTGCTCTGAAACGCCCCACCCCTGCGCCACTGCTCGCGCCAGGGGAAACCGTCCTGCTGTTCGACGGCGTATGCAAGCTGTGCAACGGCTGGGCGAAATTCGTGATCCGCCATGATCGCCATCAACGTATCCGCCTGGCCACGGTGCAGTCAGCGCAAGGCCAGGCGCTGCTCGCCTGGGCGGGCCTGCCGCTAGCGGCGTTCGACACCATGGCGGTGATCCGTGACCAGAACTGCTGGGTGCGCTCCGCGGCGTTTTTCGAAATCGTCCGGCAACTGCCCGGCGCCTGGCCGCTGCTGCGGGTACTGCGCATTTGCCCGCAGGGGCTACGGGACTGGCTGTACGATCGCGTGGCACTCAATCGCTATCGCCTGTTCGGCAAGCACGACCAATGCCTGCTGCCGAGCCCGGACCACCAGCGACGCTTTCTCGAGGCCCAGCCATGAAGCGCCTGCGCCAGGTGCACTGGCTGGCGCGCGCCAGCCTGGCGTTCATCTTCGCCTACCACGGGCTGGTGCCCAAGTTGCTGTTCCTCAGCCCCGGTGAGCAGCTGCTGTTGCAGGCACACGGACTCGGGCATGCAGCCTGGCTGTCACAAATTGCCGGCGTAGCTGAACTGGTGCTCGCCGCACTGCTGCTGATGCCGAGCCTGGCCTGGCCGTTACTGGTCGCCGCAGGCGTGCTGCTTGGGCTGCTGGTGGATGTGGCGGTGATGCAGCCGTCGATGCTGGTGGACGCCTTCAACCCGGTCTCGCTGAACGTGGCGGGGATCGCACTGTGCGCCTGCGCCTGGATCACCCATGTCCCACCCCGCCCCCACAGTGCAGGCACCGAAGTGCAGCGCTGATTCTATGTCGGCATTCGACCGCGCAGATTGATGGCACAATGAATCATCAATGATTATCATTAGCCTTTAATCCGACGTAGCCGAACCACGATGAACTCCAATAATGTCGTCGCCGACCTCTACCAGGCGCACAACGGCTGGCTCAAGGGCTGGCTGCAACGGCGCCTTGGCTGTTCCAGCGAAGTCGCCGACCTGGCCCAGGACACCTTCGTCAAGGTCCTGGGCCGCAACCTCGAAGGCCTGCGCGAGCCCCGCGCGTTCCTGCGCACCATCGCCCACGGCCTGCTGGTGGACAAGGTGCGCCGCAAGGAGCTGGAGCGTGCCTACCTCGCCACCCTGCAGCAACTGCCCGAAGCACTGGCGCCTTCGCCGGAGCTGACCTGCTCGCTGCTCGAAAGCCTGTACGCCCTCGATCGCCTGCTCGCCAATCTGCCGACCAAGGTGCGCCAGGCGTTCCTGCTGTGCCAGCTCGACGGCCTGAAGTACGCCGAAGCAGCCGAACAGCTCGGGGTGACGGTGAGCTCGGTGAAAAAGTACATGCGCACGGCCCTGCTGCACTGCCTGGAACTGCAAGCATGAGCGACGACCACGGCGCGCAGGCATGCATCGAGACCGCGTTGGACTGGTATATCGAGCTGCGCGAGGCCCATGCCGAGGACCCGCGGCGCCAGCGCTGGCAGGCCTGGATTGACGAGTCCGACTCCCATCGCCAGGCCTGGCAACGGGTGCAGGCACTGCAACAACGGTTGTCGGGCGACGACGGCAAGCTGCTGCTTTCGGCATGGCGCGCCACCCCGTCGGCCATTTCGCGACGCGCCTTCGCCGGCAAGCTGTGCCTGCTGCTCGGGGGTACCGCCGGCATGGCCTATACCGGCCAGCAACTGGCCTGGCCGTCCCTAGGCGCCGACCTGCGTACCGCCACCGGCGAACAGCAACGCCTGGCACTGGACGAGCGGCTGACACTTGACCTCAATACCGCCACCGCCCTGGACATCCAGGCGCAAAGCCACGGCACGCTGATCGCCCTGCGGCGTGGCGAGGTGATGGTCGACTCGCGCCAGATGTTGCCTTCGCTCACCCAGGTTCGCAGCGGCCAGGCGCTGATCCAGGCCGACCAGGCCCGCTTTGCCGTCCGCGCCCTGGATGACCAGCCGACGCGCATTTCGGTGTATCGAGGCCAGGTCGGCGTGGTGCTGGCCGATGGCGAACATCGCGTGGCGGCCGGCGAGCAGTTGCTGCTGACCCGCCACCACCTTGAGCGCAGGCCGTTGCCGCTGGCCTCCGATGCCTGGACCCGCGGCCTGCTGATCAGCGCAGGCATGCCCTTGGGCGAGTTCGTCCAGGAGCTGGACCGCTACCGGCCGGGCATCCTGCGCTGCGATCCAAGGATCGCCCAACTGCGCATTTCCGGGTCCTTCGACCTGCACCAGCCCGAACAGGTGCTGGCGACCCTGGGCCAGGTGCTGCCGGTGCAGGTACGCTACCGCAGCCGCTATTGGGCAACACTGGTGCCGACGGCCTGAGCCCCCATCTACAGGTCCCTGTTGACGTTTTTCGGCGCCAGCACGAACTGCTTGGGGTTGCGGCCCAGCCACTGGGTCGCCAGGCCATTGACCCTGTGCAGATCGAGCGCACGCACATGTTCGGGCTCCGCGGCCAGGGCGTTGAAATCATCATCGGTCATGGCCACCTGCATCAGGGCCTCGCTCCAGTATGACGCGCTGCGCCGCTGCTGGCGCTGGTCGTTGAGCAGCGTTTGCCGAGCCTGCTGCAACTCGCTGGCACTGATACCGCCATCGGCGATCTGCTGGATCACCCCGCGGGCCTGGGCTGCCAGCGCCTCGGCCCGGCCCGGGGCAGCGGTGAAATTGAGCCGCGCCAGGTAGTAAGGCGATGGCAGGCGCGCCAGCAATTGGGAGAAGCCAATGGCATAGACGCCCGATGCGTCCTCACGGATCGCCTGACGCAAGCGCAGGCTGGCGACCTGGTCCAGCATCTGCAAGGCCAGCACATCTTCGCGCCGCCAGTCGGCCGGGCTGCTGTACAGCACGCTGACCATGCTTTTCGGGCTGCTCGACCAGGCATAGGCCTCGTTCATCGCTTGGTGCAGCGGGCGTACGCCACGGTCACGCCAGTGTGGCCGGGTGCTGTCGGCGACCGGCAGACTGGCCAGCCAGGTGCGGCTGAGGCTGCGCAGTTGCGCGAGGTTCACGGGGCCGGAGACCACCAGGGTCATGCCTGGTCGCACGCCGAACAGCTCGCCATGGGCACGCGCCAGTTGCGCCGCGTCGAAGTGCCGCCAAGGCCCCTGCGGGTCGCTGACCAGATGCTGGCCATTGGCGTAGGCGCCACGGTTGATCGCATCCATGTAGCGCCGCTCGGCGGGTTGACGCTGCAAGTCATCGGCCATGCGCTGGCGCAGCGCATCCAGTTGCCCGGCATCGAACCGCGCCGCCGTCAGCTTGAGGTTCAGCAGCTTGAACAACGCCTCCATCTGGTCGGCCGGCGCGGTGCCGCGCACGCCATGGAACAGGCTCTCGCTGAACGGCTGCACACGCACGCCCAGGCTGTCACCCAGGCGGGCCAGCTGACGCGGCGAGTAGCCACCATAGCCACTGCGCTCGGCCAACTGGATGGCCCAGTGCTGCTGGCCAGCCAGGCCTTCGGCCTCCAGCGAGCTGCCACCGGCCTGGCGCAGCTCAAGGCGTACATTGTCCTGCAAGCTGGCATCAGCCTTGACGATGACCCGGATACCATTGCCCAGCCGCCACTGAACTGCGCCCACCTCATCCAGCCCGGGCATGTCACTTAGACTGCCGGGCCTGGGCTGCGCCAGGTCCAGCGCCTGCGGGCCCGCCAGCAAGGCGAACGCCCCCGGCTGGCTGACCAGCGCCCGCTGCCATACGGCCTGGAGGTGGCGGTCATCGAAACGCCCGGCATCGCTGTCCGGCCCGATCAAGGCCAGCCGCGGCGAAGCCTGCTGCAACAGCTCGGCCACCGCCGCACGCAGGTGATCGGCAGCGATACGCGGCAGCCAGGCTTCGGTCAGGGCCAGTTGCTGACGCTTGTCGAACATCGGCATGCGGTACTCCAGGGCATCGGCCAGACCATCGGCAAGCAGCGGATGGGCATAGCGTTCCTGGGCGGCGGCCTGGCCCTGCAGTTTCTCCAGCAGACGATGCTTGGCCGCCTGCAGTTCGCCGGCACTGACCGGCTGCACGGCCAGCCTGCGCAACTCGGTGAACAGGCGTTCGGCGGCGCCGGGCAGATCGTCATCGCGCAAGCGCAGGAGGAACAGGTACTGGGCCCGCCGCGCATCGAGCAAGGTCGAGCGCTCGGCCGTGCCAGCGCTGGCAAAACCACCCTGTTCCACCAGCAGTTCGAGGCGTTCGTCGAACACGCTCAGCCACAGGGCGTCGATCAGGTCGCGCCACTGGCCGTTCTGTGTGTCGAGTGGCGCCGCCAGGTCGCGCTGCAAGGTGAACTGCAACAGGCGCTGGCCTTGCTCGGCATCGAACACCTGGGCAACCCGCAGGTCGGTACCACCATGGAACGCGGGCGGTGTCGAGCTGACGGCCTGGCCACGGGGCATGCCGGCGAACCCCCGGTGGATCGCCTGGCGCACCTTGCCTTCGTCGAAGCTGCCGACCACCACCAACGTCATGCGTTGCGGCTGATAGCCATCGCGGTAGTAGGCCAAGGCCTGGTGCAGTGGTGCATGGCGGATGATATCCAGGTCGCCGATAGGGTCGCGTTGGCGGTAGTCGCTATCGGCGTAGCGCAGCGCTTCGAGTTGCTGGTTGATGCGCTGGCCGACGCCCTGACGCAAGCGCCACTCCTCGACGATCACCTCGCGCTCGGCCTCGAAGGCGGCTGGTTCGAAACTCACCTGCCCGGCCCAATCGGCCATCACCCGCAACGCCAAGTCGGTCTCGCCGTCGGGCAGTGACAGCTTGTAGAGCGTGCTGTTGAAGCGGGTCGCGGCATTGATGTCGGGCCCAAGGCTGATACCTTCGCGTTCCAGCGCCTGCAGGCCGGACTTGCCGGGGAAGTGGCGGCTACCCTTGAACGCCATGTGCTCGACAAAATGCGCCAGGCCGCGCTGCTCTGCGGTTTCCTGCATCGAGCCGCTGGCCACCAGCAGGCGCAGCTCCACGCCAGGCGCCTGGCGTGGCAGCAACAGAACGCGCAGGCCATTGTCGAGTCGGTAGTCACGCAGGCCCGGGCGCACCGGCAGCTCGCCCGGCGTCTTGGCAGCTTCGACGTGCTCGGCAGTGCTCGAGGGGGTGACGTTGCAGGCCGCCAGGCTCAATGAACAGGTGAGCAGCAGGATTCTAGTGAACATCGGCGAGGGGTTCCTTTGCAGCATAGGGGACGCCACCCAGGTCGATCACTTGATCGGCCAGGACAGACAGGTGAGGCTGGTGGCTCACCAGCAGGATCGCGCTGTCGGACAGACGCCTGTGCAGCAGCGACAGCAGCTCGCTGGCGGTATCCGGGTCGAGGGCCGAGGTGATCTCGTCCAGCAGCAACAAGCGTGGGCGGTTGAGCAGCAGGCGCGCGAACAGCAAGCGTTGCTGCTCGCCACCGGACAACCGCTGGCGCCAGTCAGCGCGCAGCCACAGCCGCTCCGTCCACTCGCCTAGCCCGACTTCCATCAGGGCCTGGTGCAGCTGCAGCTCGGTGAAGGTGTCCGTCGGCCTGGGATAGGCCAGCAACTCGGCGAGGGTTTCCTCCGCCAGATACCCTTGCTGGGGTATCCAGAACACCTCGGCGCGGCAGATCAGGGTGCCTTGGTAATGGGGCCAGAAGCCGGCCAGCGTACGCAACAACGTGGATTTGCCCAGCCCGGAACGCCCACGCAAAAGGGTCAGGCTGCCGGGTAGCAGGTGCAGGGTCAGCGGCGCCAGCAGCGGACGGCCATCGGCATGCTCGACACCCAGGCGTGCCTCCAGCAACGCCTGGCGCGACGCGCCGTCCTCCGTCGGCTGGCCAGGGCTGGTGTCGAGCAGACTGACGAAACCGTGCAGCCGCTCCACACAGGCCGACCACAGGGCGATGTCGCGATAGGCATGGATGAACCAGCTGAGCGAGCTGGAAACCTGGCCGAACGCCGACTGGATGCGCATCAGCCCGCCGAGCTGAAGCTGCCCGGCGAGGAACGCTGGCAAGGCGAAGAAGAACGGCGCGATGATCGTCACCTGCTTGTAGCCCACGGTGAAGAACGCCAGATTGCGCTCGGCGCGCATCAGCTGGTACCAGTTGCCCACCACTTCGGCGAAGCACCGGCCCAGGGCCTTGCGCTCACTGGCCTCGCCCCGCTGGCCGGCGATCGCCTCACTGCCGCGCCGACGCAGGATCAGCGCGCTGCGGTAGTCGGCCTCGCGCTGTTGCTGCTGGTAGTTCAGCCGCTGCAGCGCGCCGCCGATCCAACGGGTCAGGCCGATGCCCACCACGGTGTACAGCACGCACGCCCAGACCATGTAGCCAGGCAGATGGTACGCGCTGCCCCACAAGGTGAAACCGAAGCTGCCCGAGAGGGTCCAGAGGATGGCCACGAACGAAACCAGGGTCAGCAGCGCGCGGATGAACGACAGCAACAGTTGCAGGGTAAGCTCGACCATCTGCCGCACGTCGTCGGCGATCCGTTGGTCCGGGTTGTCCGGCTCGCGCCCTTGCACTTGCAGGCGATAGTGGCAGGCATCGGCGCACAGCCAGCGCCCGGCGATATGCTCGGTAAGCCAGGTACGCCAGCGGATCAGCAGTTGCTTGCGCAGGTAGTCGGCGTACACCACCGACAGGATCATCGCCACCGCCAGGCCGGCGAACTGGTACAGGAGCCGGTACAGCGTGCCGCCGTCGACCGCTTGCAGGGCATTGTAGAAGTCACCGTTCCAGGCGTTCAGGCGCACGTTCAGCCACACCCCGAACAGGGTCAGGCCGAGCACCGCAGCCAACAGCACCCAGGCTGGCCAGGCCTGGCGCGAACACCAGAACGGCCGTGAGATGGCCCAGAACTGACGCAGTCGGTTCAGCGGCAGCGAGCGCTCAGAAGTCATAGGACAGCCCCAGCCACAGTTGGCGTCCCGGCTGGTACACCTTGTAGGTGCCGCCACGCCAGTTGAGGGTGTCGCTCTGGTTGCGGGTGTTGAACAGGTTGTTCACCTCGGCGGTAAAGCCCAGCCCACCGGCGAATGCCGGCTTCCATTGCAGGCTGGTGTCCCAGCGCCACAGCGAACCGATCCGCGCCGAACTGTACTTGCGCACCCGCAGGCCGCTGTCGGGCAGGGTGTAGTAGCCGTCGGCATCGGTGTCGTGCTTGTAGACCTGGTCACGGCTGCTTTCGAAGGTCAACCGGTTGAACAACGAGAGCCCCTGGGCCTGCCAGGTAGCCTGCCAGTCCAGGTTGAGTTTCCAGGGCGCGTTGAAATCGGTGGCGGGCAAGTCCTTGGCACTGATCACCTTGCCGTTGTACCAGGCCTTGTCCGGATCGAGCTTCATGCTCAGGTCGATATCGGTGTAACCCAGTTCCAGCGCGGTGTCGCTAAGGGTGCGCTGCCAGGCCAGGGAGGCGCCGAACACATGCTCGGCGCCCTGCCAGCGCAACGGATCGAGCATGCTCACGCTGAGGTAGACGTTGTCGCTGTCAGTCTTGCTGTCGTTGGTGAACTGCTTGACGCTGCGCTTGTCGCTGGCGCGGCTGTCTGGGTACTTGGGCCGGCTGCGCACTTCGTCACGGTGCTTGCGGTTGACGTACTGCAGCGACCACAGGCTGTTGCCCCAGCGCTGGCTGAGACCCACCATCAGCTCGTCGCTGTAGGGGGTCTTGAGGCTGTCGAGGCCCTCGTAGTCGGGGGTGGCGTCCCAGTTGCCGTCGCCGTTGTCGTTCAGTTCCAGGCAGCTGGCGTCGCCGTAGCAATGCTTGAGGCCACCGTTCTGCGCGCCATACAGCGCGTAGGTGAGCATCGAGCTGCCGTAGTAACGGTTGGCACCGGCCTTGAGCACCGTGTCGCCGTTACCTTGCACGTCCCAGGAGAGCGCCAGGCGCGGCGCCAGGTTGTTGCGCCCGACGAAGTCGTCGCGGTCCAGGCGTGCGCCGGGGCGCACGGTCACCCGGCCCCACTCCACGGCATCCTCGAGGAACAGGTGGTAGCTGGTGTAGCGGGTAGATGCGGAACCTGCAAAGAAAGCGTCGACCTGTTGCAGGTTGTAGAAGTCCTGCATGCCGGTAAAGGTTGCCGAGTAGTAGGTCTGATCGCGCTTGAATTCGGCATCGACCTGGTTGACCCCTGCCCCGACGGTCACCTGGTGCCCCAGTACTCCGGTGCGCAGTTGATCGAATGCGAACTGGCCAGACAGTTCGACGGTGTTCTGGTAGCTCTCCAGGCTGCCTGGGCCACCATACTGGTAGTTCCTTGGGGCCCGCCAGTCGGTGAAGTCGCGCACCAGGATCCGAAAGTCGGTATCGCCGTCACGCTCGTCGGTCATGTGCCGATAACTGGCCGACAGGTCCAGGCGCCCCAGGTCGGTCAATTGTTCGAGCTTGAGTATGCTGCCCAGGCCATCGTGGCTGTTGCGATAACCAGAGTCGGCAATGCTGTTCTGGAACATCTGCTCTTCGTAACCGGAGTACAGCACTGTCCAGTGCAGCGTGGTCTCCGGGGAGGCATAGAGGCTGAACTTGGCCGAGAGGTTGTCGGACTGGCGGCGCTGTTGGCGATTCCTGGCCGGGCTGTCGATGGGCACCAGTTCCGTACCCTCGACCATGACCGCCTGCCCGCCCAGATCACGCATGGGAATCTTCGAATCGCGCCGCGAGGCGCTGACCACCACGCCGAGGTTGTCCGCAAGCTGGGTCTCGCCCCAGGCGCCGTAGTCGCTCTTCTGGTACTTGGGCTGGAAGCGTGCCGGGCGGTCGACACTGTTGTTGGCGCTGTCGAAGTCCAGGCGGCTGTCGCTGAAGGTGTGGTTCCAGTCGGCATCGCTGTGCCGGTAGTAAACGCGCCCACCCTGCCCGCCGCGCCAGCTGCGCGAGGTGGCCTCGACCACGCCGCCGGTGAAACCGCTGTAGCGTGCGGAAATGTTCGAGTCATGCACTTCGAGGCTGTCGATCAGGCGGCTGTCGAGGTAGAAGCCCTGCTCGCTGGAGGTGCCCGAGGCCAAGGTCACGCCGTTGCCGGGGTCGACCGGATCGAGGTCGTTGTTCATGCGCATGCCGTCCAGGCTGAACAGCCCCTGGTAAGGGCGCGAGCCATGGATGGAAATCGAATCGGGCTTGATCTCGCCCTGGTTCAGGCCACTCTGGCTGCTGTTGGAGAACTGCACCACCGGGTGGCTGCGCAACAGGTCGGTGAGGTTGCTGTTGGTCTGGGGGCGCTTTTCGATCTGTTCGGCGCTGAGCGCGAAGGGGTTGGAAAAGCGCTGCTCGTCCTCGTTGTGCAGGCTGTTGACGTTGGTCGGCTGCAGGCGCACGGCCTGTTCGTCACTGCCTTGGTCGCGGCGGATCAGGTAACCGGTGCCGGTATCGAAGGCCGCCAGGCCGCTGCCGGCCAGCAGGGCTTCGAGGGCGCCGGCGATGCTGTAGTGCCCCTCCAGGCGCAGCGCATGGTAGCCGTCCACCAGGCGCGAGTCGTACGCCAGGCGGGCGCCTGTGTGTTCGGCAAGACGCGTCAGGCTCTGGCCCAGGGGGCCGGCGGGAATGGCGAAGTACTGTCGCTGGCCGGTCTGCTCGCGGGCGGCCGTTGACGATTCGGCCAGTGCCGGGGGAACAGCCGCCAGGAGCAATGAAGCGCAGAACATTACCGGGAAACGCGAAGTGTCGGAAGGCATCGAGGGTGTCCGTGCTAGGCAGAGTCGACCCCAGGGAACTGGGAATCATTATCGTTCTGTTATGCCGAGCGGGATCGCAAAAGGGACAAACCTCAGCTGGAAAAAGAGTGGCCCAGTCCAGTTCGGCTGGTGCGGTGCTGCCCACGACACAACTCCGCTCCAGTCTCCGGACATGTTCCATGGCAACATTTCGATGCAAAATCTCAGCACAGACCATCGCCCGGATGGTTAGAATGCCCGCCTGGCGTGTGCTGCGTGCGCCCGGGAGCCTTCCCGAATACGGAGAACATTCATTTGTTTTCCGTGAGATCCGTCTATGTTGCACGCATGCCCCCATTCCCCATGGCCCTTCCTGCCCCGTGTCTTCACGGCGTGGGTTGCTGCGCCGCATTCCCCATCCTTCTTCTCGCCCTTCGCCGCAGTGGCCCGTACAGTCCGGAGCCAGCGTCTCGCCGTGCCCGTTGCCCGCCGCGCCACTGCCATTGCGAGGGTGATGCCATGAACGAGGACCGTTACATGACTGCATCCCTTCCAACCGTCAAGCCGCGCTCGATGCTGCGTCACCTGCTGGCCACCGAAGCGGCCGGCGGCGTATTGCTGATGTTCACCGCCGCGCTGGCCATCGTCATCGCCAACAGCCCCTGGGCCAGTGCCTACCAGCACCTGCTGCACCTGCCCGTCGGCCCGGTACTGACCGACAAACTCGGCCCGATGACCGTGCACATGTGGATCAACGATGGTTTGATGGCGATCTTCTTCCTGCTGGTGGGCCTGGAGATCAAGCGCGAGCTGGTCGACGGCCGCCTTGCCAGTTGGGAACAGCGCCGCCTGCCGGCACTGCCGGCACTGATGGGCATGGCCGTGCCGGCGCTCATCTACCTCGCGGTGGCTGGCGGTGAACCCGGGCTGTCCAACGGCTGGGCGATCCCCGCCGCCACCGACATTGCCTTCGCGGTCGGCGCCCTGGCCCTGCTCGGGCGGCATGCGCCGCTGTCGCTCAAGGTGATGCTGGTGTCGGTGGCGATCATCGACGACATGGGCGCGGTGGCGATCATCGCGGTGTTCTACACCTCGTCGCTGAACCTGCTGGCACTGGCCGCTGCCGCCGGCATCATCGCCATCCTGCTGGCCTGCAACCGCCTGCGTGTGGTCAGCCTGTGGCCCTATCTGATCGGCGTGGCCGCGCTGTGGTACGTGACCCTGCTGTCGGGCGTGCACGCCACCATCGCCGGCGTGGTCGGTGCCCTGCTGATCCCCTACAGCACAGGCAGCAGCGAGGCCCGCGAGGCCAGCCCGCTGCTCAGGCTGGAGCATGGCCTGGCGCCGTGGGTCGGTTTCCTCATCGTGCCTGCTTTCGGCTTTGCCAACGCCGGCGTCTCGTTCGGCGACCTGGGCCTTGACGACATCTTTGCCCCGCTGCCGCTGGCCATTGCCCTGGGCCTGCTGCTGGGCAAGCAGCTCGGCGTGTTCGGTGGCGTACTGCTGGCGGTCAAGACCGGCCTGGCCAGCAAACCCCAAGGCGCCAGCTGGCTACAGATCTACGGCGTGGCGATGCTCTGCGGTATCGGCTTCACCATGAGCCTGTTCATCGGCGAACTGGCCTTCCCGGGCCAGGCCGAGAAGATCGATGCAGCCAAGATCGGCATCTTGTTGGGCTCGCTGCTATCGGCAGTGATTGCCTGCCTGATCCTGCGATTTGCGCCCAAGCAGGCCGATTGAAGTAGCCCCGGGGCCCGCGCCTGCTCGACAGCTCAGTGGCTGTCGAGCAGGCGCAGAAAGGTGTCGCGGACCTTTACATTGTCACTGTGACCGACATTGAAACGCATGAACGCACGGGCATCGGCCTGGGCGCTCAGCAAGGTGCCGGGTGACAGCACCAGACCATGTTGCAAGCCGCTCATGGCAATGGCCTCGCCATCGACACCGGCGGGTAGCCGGGCCCACAGGAACAGCCCCTCCCCTTGGCACGACGCCACCTCGCACCCTGCCTCGCGCAACCAGCCAACCACCCGCCCGCTGGCCTCATGCAGCCGGTCGACGACCCTGCGCGTATGCCGCTCATAGCTGCCTTCGGTCAGCAAGCGATGAATAACCTGCTCGGTCAGCTCGGACGTCACCCCGCCGCACTTCATCTTGAGCAGCGTCAGTTGCCCCGCCAATTCGGCGCCCACGGCCAGGTAACTGACGCGGCAATTGGCGGTGAGGGTCTTCGAGTAGCCGCAGACATAGCTGACACTGTCCAGCCCACCCACCCCTGCCAGCCGCGGCGTTCGTTTATGCTGGATATCGCAGTACAGATCATCTTCGATGACGTGCACGCCATAGCGCTGGCACAGCTCCAGCAGGCGGTGGACCTGCAATGCCGAAAAGGAATGCCCCGTTGGATTGTGCAAGGCACTGTTGGTCAGGTAGACCCGCGGGCGATGGGCAATCAGCAGTTGCTCGAAAGCCACGAAATCAATGCCTTCCACCGATCGCGCCACGCAAACCGGGCGAGCGCCGTGGTAAGGCAGGTTGGCGCGGAAGTTGAAATAACACGGGTCGTCGACCAAAACGCTGTCCCCCCTGCGTAGGATCAGGCGCAACAGCATGTCCACGCCTTGCATGGTGTTGGCCGTGGTGACGATCTGCTCGACCGGAACATCGATGCCCAAGGTACCGAGCTTGAGGCGCAGCCATTGACGCAGCGGCAGGTAGCCTGCCGCCGAGCCATACTCCCCCATGCGCAACTCGCTGGCCCGCAGGCATCCGCGCATGGCCTTGAGCAGGGTATCCACGGGCATCCATGAGGGCGGCAGGAAGCCGCAGCCGGGGCGCAACATGCCGTTGTCCGTCAGCAGTGCGTGACGGAGCACACTCACCGGGTCCTGGGGCAGCAGATTGCGCACAGCCTCAGTACCCATGACCTGGGCCTCGCGTGCCACATAGTGACCAGCGCCCTGGCGCGATACCACCAGCCCCCTGGCGCGCAGTCGGTCCAGGGCTTCCACCACCGTGGACTTGCTCACCCCCAACAGCTCGGTCAACTCACGAATGGGCGGCAACCGCACCCCTGGGGCCAAAGCCCCATGCCCGATGGCCTCGGTCAAACCCTCGGCAATCTGCTGCACCAGCGGTTGCCCCGGCTGGAATTCGATGGCGGCGATCACCGCGCGCTGTCGCTGCATTGTACTGGTCGTCCTGGCAGTAAAGTTCAGAGGTTTCCATCCGAAGTTGCCCTGCCCCTGTGGCCAGCGCCTTTCTACTATGCATCGGCATCCGGCTTGCGCCTAGCGCATACCGCCCCGAGGCCATGAAGAGACCGAGAAGCGCCCTATGTCCCGTGAAGCACAGTTTGCCGCGATACTTGATCAGCTGGGTTATTCCTTCGAAGCAGGGTTGAAACTCGGTGGCGACTACGCCGCCACCGTGCGCCATGAGGGCGTTGTGTACGTCAGCGGGCAGATCCCGCGCATTGACGAAGAGGTGATCCACCCCGGCCGGGTGGGGAGCGAAGTCAGCCTGAAGGATGCACGCACCGCAGCCATGGTCAGCGCCCTGCGCTGCCTGGCATTGGTGCGTGAACGGGTTGGCTCGCTGGATAACATCCGCGCCATCCTGCGCATGACCGTGTTCGTGCAGTCGGCCGAAGCGTTCACCCGACAGAGCGAGGTGGCCAACGGTGCTTCGCAGGTCTTGTACAGTGTGTTTGGCGAAGCCGGCGCTCATACACGAACTTCGGTCGGCGTGCTCAGGCTGCCGAAGAATGCCCCCGTGGAAATCGACCTGATCGCCGCGGTGACGTGATGATCCAGCCATGGCACGCTACCGTCCGCCTCAGCCGCGCACCACCGATACCCCGCCATCCACCACCATCGCCGACCCGGTCATGAAGCTTGATGCGTCCGAGGCCAGGAACAGTGCCGCCTCGGCGATTTCCTCCGGCCTGGCCAGGCGTTTGAGGGCGTGCAACCCTTCGACATGGGCCTGGGCCTCGGGGCTGCTCATCACACTGCGGCCCATCGGCGTGTCGGTACCGCCCGGCAGCAACGCATTGGCGCGTATACCCCGGGCGCCCTGCTCCGCCGCGATGACCTGGACCAGCCCGACCAGGCCCGCCTTGCTGGCCGCATAAGCGGCCATGCCCGGAATGCCCACCGCGTGGCCGACGAAGGTCGAGGTGAAGATCAGCGAGCCACCGCCACGGGCCAGCAGCGCCGGGATCTGCGCCTGGGCGCAGAGGAAAGCGCTGGTCAGGTTGGTGCGCAAGGTATGTTGCCAGGCGTCCAGCGTCAGCTCGGGAACGGCAGCCAGCTCACCGAGGGTGCCTGCATTGTTGAAGGCGATGTCCAGGCCACCGAAGCGCGACACCGCCGTGTCCACCAGTTCCCTGGCCAGCGCCGCGTCGGTGATGTCACCGGCCACCGTAAAGACCCGGCCGTGTCCGGCTGCCGTGATGTCCGCCGCCAACTGCTCGAGTTCGGCCTGACGCCGCGCCGTGAGCACCAGGGTGGCGCCGTGCCGGGCGAACAGTTTCGCCGCCGCACGGCCGATGCCGGAGCTGGCACCGGTGATGATTGCCACTTTGCCTGCCAGTTGCATGATCTGTACCTCGTCCTGAAGGTGATTTGCAGGGTGCGCGGGTACTATCGGGTGCGGTGCGGGGGGATGCTCTCCGTTTCTTGCGGACTGGGGTCGGCTCAAGTTGCTCGATCGCCTGGGTACAGTAATGTAAAGCTTGTACTCGCTCTTCCTTTTGTATCGCCTACTCCTTACATGACAGGTGCGACCGTCTGTCCGACTAGAGTCTCCCTGGATGGCTGTTGCAGTAACCCGCGCGGCAAGCGGAAGCCTTTGAACGGTTGTTGAGTAATTGGATTGAAGGCCTTCTCTGCGCTGAGTCGGTAGCGCATCACACCATCACCAGTCCTGAAACTCAGATCCACGCTGGTCGCCGTCCGCCCATTGAGCGAACCGCGACTGAGCAGGCGAAACATGGACCATGGCCCTCGGTACTCCAGGCTGCTGCTGTTGCCGTTCTGCCTGAGCAGCGTCAGGTTGCTACGCACATGTTGCCCAAGCGTATTGGGCCAGATGATGCCGGTGATCTGGCTCGTGCCATGGGTGTAGGAAATCAACTGACCGTCCAGATCCAGCAGGCTGGTGCGCTGGTTCGCACTCAGCCCTAACGGCTCGATACTGAACTGCACACTCAAGTTGCCGCGCTGATCGAAGAACGTTTCGCGAATGCGGTCTGCCAGTTCCAACTGCTCGATCACATCGCTGCGGATCAGGGACTGCCCCTGCTGGCCGGTTTGCAGGGCTTCGAGGTTGTCCTTCAGGAACACCTTCAGATACTGCTCATTGAACTGCTGCAGCCGGCCCTTCGGCCCGAAGAACGCCTCGAAGTCATCCAGGGACGCGTCGGGGGCCCTGGCCACGAAGGGGTATCGACCTGCCAGGCGCTGCTGGAAGAAGCTGTACACCTCGGCGTCCCAGCGCCGTTCCAACTCGCGCAGGGCTTCAACGTTCAATACCTGTGCCGTTTGATCAGCCACCTTTCGGACCTGGTGGTTGATCGGCTCAGGCAAGCCGGTGGATACCCGTTGCAAGGTGCCGATGGGGTCATGCCCGATCATCGAGAAACGCTGATGCACGGCCTGCAGTGCAGCCTTGCCTCGGTCCGGGCTGTCCTGCACCGCCTTGGCGTAGTCGTGCACGGCTGCGATAGCAGCCAGGGTTTCATCGTAGTAGCTAGGTTTCTCTGCTGTTACCTGCAGCATCGCGCTCAGCCCGGCAAAGGCCCTTTGAATCGTCCACGCCTGCTGATGGTCAGGCTTACTACTTGTCGGTGGCACTGTCTTGGCTTCATCTGCCACCTCAACAACGCCAGTCGATGAGAGCGAGGTGTTGTTCCTTACCGTATCGAGCAATCGATGCAGCGGCGCCGCAGGCCCCGTCAACTGCTGCAGGATCGCGACACCATGGTCCAGGTCACGGAAATCAGCCACGCTGAAAGCGTTGAGGGCACGGCGCCAACTGTCAATGTAATCGGCGCTGTATAAGTTGCGCAGCCGTTCGCGCAGCGCCTCCCTGTCGGCGTCCGAATAATCGAGCCGGCTACGCTCGCCCAGCGCCCATTGGTCAATCATCGCCAAATCGGCGAAGCTCTGACTGCGTGGCTCGAAGTACTCCTTGAAACCTTTGGCAGTGAGCATCGGCGCCAACTGCACATCATCACCCTTCCTGGCGCCCATGGACGGCTGATACACCACGTCGAAGGCAGGCCCAACCTGACGACGCAAGTCCAGCCCGGTGTGCAACTGCTCCCCGGCCTGTTGTTTCAGGCCGGCGTAAACCCGCTCGGGTAGCGGCACCTTGCGCAGCGCTTCCTGCGCCACGGCGACACGTTGGCTGTACTGCGGCAGGTCGGTATCGGCGTAGGCCAAGGCGTACTTAAGGTGCCGCATGAGGTCGCGCTGCAGTTGCCCCTGGCCAGGGAACTTCTGCTGCCATTGTCGGGCCATCCACTCTTCGACCCATTCAGTGCGGCGGTTCTGACGGTCTTCCAGCATGCGGTAAACCCTTAGGGCAGCCATTTGCTGCTCACTGCCTTGCGGCGCCGCATCCATGGCATCGATCACACCACTGGCCAAGGCCGGCAGGAACCGCTTGGAGAGCAAGCTGAGATATGCCTCATCGACACGCGGGCCGATAGCGCGCCCCTGATACAGGCCAAAATCGGAAACACCCGGCCATGCAGCGCGGTAGTCGCCAAAAACCGATACCGCATCGCGAATCTGGTCCAGCGGCTCCAGTAGATTGCGTCCGGTAGGATCCAGACGCTGGTCCACCTCGTGATGGCTGTATTCCCTGCTTTTGGCAAGCACGTTGGCGGCTTTGTCGCCATTGATGTCGAAAAAGCGCTGCCAGCTGGCGATGGCGACACAAAAAGCCAGCACGCCTACACCTGAGCCCACCCATAGGAGTTGGCGCTTGCTGCGTGCCACCTTGATGTTGTCCCCAGCAAGTCCGGCTTCCTTATAGATGACGCGCCCGAACGCATGCAGGATGAAGTACGGCAGCGCCTTGGTTTGCGCCTTGCCCTCGAGCAGAGGGAGCTTCGTCTTGTAGGGTTGCGCGGCCTCGCGCACGAACGCATTGAACATGTCACCTTGCTGGATGACCGAGGACCAGTACACTCCGCGTACCAAGGCTGGCGTGGTGTAGCGATCACTGGCCAGCGCTTCTTTCAGGAACTCCAGCAGTATTGGGCGCAAGCCGATCAATTGGGCATGCAATGAGAACAGACGCGCGCGCTGCGGAGCACCGTCCAGCGCATCGAGCCGATCCACCACCTGCTCGAACAGCTGGCTGATCAACTGTTCATAGTGATCGCCATACTCCTCCAGCCAAGCGTCGAACGTACCGATCGCATCCAGCTTGAACGTGAAACCGAGCATTTTTTCCCGCATGGAGACGGAGACCCCGGCATAGAGCTGGTCGAACCCGTCCAACAGGTCGTACTTGGTAAGCACCACATACAGCGGCAGCCGCGAACCCAATTGACTACTGACCTCGTACAGACGGGTGCGCAACACATGCGCCAAGGCAATGCGCTGCTCGGGTGTGCCATGTAATAGCGCGGGTAAGTCGACTACCAGCAATATGCCATTGAGGGCTCTCTGGCTGCGGCTACGCAACAACCAGTCCAGCAGGTGCTGCCACAGCCTGGCCGAGGTTCCAGGTGGCACTTGCTGTGTGGCTGATTCGTCGACGGGCGAGCCTGCCAGCGACTCCTGCCTGATGAACGCCCCTGGCGGATCGATGATCACCGCATCATTGCTGACCCACCAACCTATCGGAAAGGCCAGCGCTTGGGCCTGCCTGCCCCGTGCCTGTGCCTTGTCGATGCGGGTCAGGGAGAAGCTTTGTTCTGTACGATCGATGAAGCTGGTCTTGCCAGCATGCTGATCGCCTATCACCAAGTACCAGGGCAATCGATACAACGCACGTCGCCCGCCTGCGCCATCAAGAAATCGCGAAAGTCCTTGGTCCAAGGCTTTCTCTTGCGCCTGAACCAGCGGCAATACGCTGTCCAGCTCAGCGGCCACCGCCTGCTTGCGCTCAGCCTGCAGGCGAACGTATCGCCTGCGCAGCACCACCAGCCAGCACAACAACGGCACCAGCACGAGCACCAGGCTGGCCAAGCTGCGATGCGCCATGCTGGCCAGCGGGTGCTGTTCACGCCACATCCACTGCGGCCCGAGCCACCAGATGGCGACCAGCATCAGCACGGTACCCAGCACAAGCAGCAGCGGCATGGCCAGGCCGATCCGAGTCATCAGGGGCAAACCCCAACGTTTCAATAGCGTCCATAGTTGATTCATGGGGGCCTAGTCCTTGTTCTGATCAGCCAACACATAAGCAGAGGCATACTGTTGCAGTCGTTGAAACACCTCTGGCTCCCAAACGGCGGCCGTGGTGTGCTGCATGGTCCGTGCGACGCTGGCGCACAGGTCCTGGGCCAGCCAGGACACGCCCCGCGCTGCCAAGAGATCGGCCGCAATGACGGTGGTATGGCAGCGCTCACGCGGAGCACGAAGGTCCGCCTGCATGGCCTGCAGCTTGAGCAAAATCGGCTCTACCCCACCTGCGTCCAACTGACCGACCAACTCTTCGCGCAGGCCTGCGAACTCGTGGGCAGATTCGGCTTGCGTTTGCCCAGCTGCGCCTCTGAGCCAAGCCATGCTTTGATCGTCCACGAACGACCTGCCGTCGCTGAAACACAACTGCTGGAGCGCGGGCATGCGTTGGACGAATCGGGCAGTCGCTGCGCGGATTGCCTCAGCTACCTCCCCCATCGCCAGACGTGTCGCCGCACTGGCCACGAGGAAACTGCCGCGTACCCAAAAGGGACAAGCCGTCACGCTCTTTTCGATCCGCTGAAGCAACGCCGCGTCGATCGCGGTGCCAGCAATCGCCTCTTCATAGTCGCTGGCGATATCCAGCGGCACCGCCATCAGTTCCGTGCGATTGCCTTGCTTGATTTGAGGCGCCGCCTGGATATGGGCCCACAGGCCGAATCGACGCAACTGGTAGCCCGTCGGGTCGTAGGGGTCTTGTTGATTGATCATCTCGGCCATGGCCAGCACGGCCCGTCGTGATTCGCGCTCGTTGCCTAACGACACACGAGGCATTGGGGTGGCAATGACCTCGGCCAGCGGTGCAGACCTGGTGGCCGCCGCCGACGACTTTGCCGCAGCAGGCTCGCCAGCACCGCCCGCCTGCTCCGCCTGCTTGCGCAGCAGTCGCTCTACATCATTCAGAAGGGCTCCATCCAACTGAGCAACGGCTTGCTGCTGTTGCAGGCGCTGCAATGCCTCTTGAGCTATGGCCGCATGAGCAGGGGTGAATGTGTAGCGGTCCAGGCGCGGCAGCGCTTCGTTCAAGCGATCGAGCACAAGGCCAACCAGCTTGCGCTTGCCCAGGAAACCTTTGGGGCCAGGCTTTGGATGCGCAATCTCCCAATAGCGCTCGACCATGCCGGCCAGCAACGCCAAGGTAAAACCCCATCGCTCCCAACATCCACTGCGAAGCCACGCAGCACTCAGGTGCGCTACGATACGCAAGTGCTTGCACTGCTGCGCCAGATACTGTCGTGACGCTTCCTCGATATAGGCCCAGTCGATGGTGAATGCCTGCAGCCCGCCCAGCTTGACCATTTCCTGGTCAATGGCCTGATAGGTTTCGTCCTCCACATCGAACAGACCGACCGGTGCCTGCGCATCGATGGGTGCGAGCAGCCGGGCAATTTCCTGTGCGTTGACCTCTGCTACCAGCGACATGTTTTGCGCGCCTCGTCGATGAGTGGGTCCAGGCCTTGAGCATCGAAGACCAATCCATCAATGGAGGGGTTGTCGCTTTGGACCTCAATGCGATGGGCCCCAATCAGTTGCTTGATCTGCTCGATTCCGGGCAAGCCCCGGCCCGCATCGAGTACCTGACCGTTCTCCGTCACCTGCCAAGGGGTTGCGACGGTGGTGCTCCGCTCCCCCTGCAATCGCACCGTCACCCGACCAGCATCAACGGGTTGCGCGGCGACCAGTTGCAGTCTGGAGATGTTCTGCAAACAACTGATCACCAGGTAGGGATGCGATGCGGCCGAACCGATTGCAGGTGCAGAGATCGTCAGCCCTTCGTCTTCAGGCGTGAGTCGAAACGTTAGGTCGTCGGGATGGCGTCCTGCTTCGTGAGTCAGCACCCGGCGAACCGTGGGTGAGTCCTGTTCTGGCGACGACCACTGCATGGGCACCAAGTGTGCAGGCGTTCCGGCGGCTTCATCAAAACACGCCAAACGCTCAAGGTTGGACACGATCCGCGAGCAATCCTGATCGGAGTACACGGGTAGTGGCATACACCCGAGCACCAGCCAAAGACTTACGCCACAAGTTTTATTACCAAGCATCGCAAGTAAATACCTTTCATATAATGCATATGACCTACTCAAACTAGCGGATCTGAAACAGCCCTCTCAGGCACTCAAATTCCCGCAAACGGCAAGAGCCTAGCCCATCGGACCAGCAACTAACAAAAAAATA
Organism: Pseudomonas sp. 2848; assembly: GCF_003253945.1. NCBI lineage: Bacteria > Pseudomonadati > Pseudomonadota > Gammaproteobacteria > Pseudomonadales > Pseudomonadaceae > Pseudomonas > Pseudomonas sp. 2848. Next base: position 89,783 of record NZ_QKZD01000004.1, on the reverse strand, counting down.
TTTTCTTACATTTTCATACTCGACGACATGACAAAATCAAGCGCAATGTTTTTACGCGACGCACAACCAACCCCGAACTTTGTTTATACCAAAGACAAGTAACCAGGAATCTTCCTACACACTAATTTGTAACTAAAATCCAATACGGACAACTCTTAAGAACACGGAGAGATTCTGCAATGGCAAAATCCACAGGATCGGTTGCCCCCAAAGAACGCATCAACATCAAATATGTACCCGCCACCGGCGATGAACAGGCCGAAGTAGAGCTGCCGCACAAGATGTTGGTAATGGGCGACTTCGGCCTGGATGACACCCGTGCGCTGGAAGACCGATCGGTCATGCGTATCGATAAACACACCTTCAACAACGTGTTGAACGACGCCGATGTCAGCTTGGTCATGTCGGTACCTTCCATGCTCAGCACGGCCGCCGACGCGGAGCTGGCGGTCAACCTGCAGTTCAGATCGATCAATGACTTCGGGCCAGACGGCATTGCCCGCCAAGTACCAGAGCTCAGCAAGCTTCTGGAGCTGCGTGAGGCGCTGGTGGCACTGAAAGGCCCGCTGGGCAACGTGCCCGCTTTCCGCAAGCAATTGCAACACCTGCTGAGCAACGAGCAGGCCCGCAAACAACTCGCCGAAGAATTGGACCTGGTGCTTGAGGCGCCAAAAGAAGACTGAGACAACGGAGCGTCCCATGCCAAAGCCAACCAGCACTTCCCTCGCCGTTGAACTATCTGGCGAGACATTGAGCAATGCCACCTTGCTCGATCAGATCATGGCAGAAACGAAACTAGTGCCCGCTCAAGAGGGCTATCAAGTCGCTCGTCAAGGCGTATCGGCCCTTATTGCAGAAGTACTCAAAAGTTATGATCCAGATCAACTAATCAATAAACACCGTGTCGACCAGATGATTGCAGAGCTGGATCGAGTGCTCAGCAAGCAAATGGATGTCATTCTTCATCAGCCGAAATTCCAGGCGCTCGAATCCTCGTGGCGCAGCCTCAAACTTCTGGTGGACCGCACAGACTTCCGCGAGAACATCAAGCTTGAAGTCCTGCATGTCAGCAAAGAAGACTTACTCGACGATTTCGACAATGCCGCTGATATCACCTGCAGCGGTATGTACAAACACGTTTACACCGCAGGCTATGGGCAGTTCGGTGGTGAGCCGGTGGCGGCCATGCTGGGGAACTACAACTTCGGCCCCTCTTCGCCAGACATCAAGTTACTAAGCTACATGGCCTCTGTCGGCGCCATGTCGCATGCCCCGTTCTTGGCCGCCCCCTCCCCCGATTTCTTCAATCTGAGCAGCTTTGAAGAGCTGCCCAACCTGAAGGAAATCAAAGACATTTTCGCAGGGCCGCGACATGCCAAATGGCGCGCATTCCGCGAAAGCGAAGATGCCCGCCACACAGCGCTGACCGGGCCACGTTTCATGCTTCGCTCGGCCTACCACCCCCAGGAACAGCCGACCAAAAGCTTCAACTACGAAGAAAGTATCGACGGGCGACACGACAATTACCTGTGGGGCAATTCCGCCTTCCTGCTGGCCAGCTGCATCAACGACAGCTTTGCCCGCTACCGCTGGTGCCCGAACATCATCGGCCCGCAGTCCGGTGGCGCCGTGGAGGATCTGCCAGTGCATCTCTACGAGGCGCTTGGGCAGTTGCAAGCGAAGATCCCAACCGAGGTGCTGATTTCCGACCGCAAGGAATTCGAGCTGGCCGAAGAAGGCTTCATTGCACTGACCATGCGCAAGGACAGCGACAACGCCGCGTTCTTCTCGGCCAATTCGGTACAGAAACCGAAGAACTTCCCCAAGACCCCGGAAGGCTTGCAGGCTCAAACCAACTACAAGCTGGGCACACAGTTGCCTTACCTGTTCATCGTCAACCGGCTGGCCCATTACATCAAGGTGCTGCAACGCGAGCAGATCGGCAGCTGGAAGGAGCGCCGCGACCTTGAGTCCGAGCTGAACAAATGGATCAAGCAGTACGTCGCCGACCAGGAAAATCCCTCTGCCGATGTGCGCAGCCGCCGTCCCCTACGTGCTGCGAAGGTCGAAGTTTCAGACGTTGCCGGCGATCCGGGTTGGTATCAGGTTTCGCTCGCAGTGCGCCCGCACTTCAAATACATGGGCGCGAATTTCGAGATCTCGCTCGTAGGCCGGCTCGATACCCAATGAGCGGATTTTTCGACCGTTTGGTTGCCGATCAGTCCCTGATCCGGGAGCCGTCCAGGCAAGAGAACGCGTACCACAAGTTTGCCGCCATCAAGCGCCACTTGGAAACGCTGCTCAACGCTCGCCAGGGTTGCTCACAGAGCAGCCCTGAGCTGGGCCTGCGCGATTTCAATGGGCATGACGTGAGCAGTGGCGACCTCCTGAAACAAGTGAGCGCCGACATACGCCGCACCATCCAGCGTTTCGAGCCTCGCGTGCAGGTACGTTCACTCAAAGCCGTGCCCGATTGTCACGCCCCCCAGGAGCTGCATTTCAGGCTGGACTGCCAGGTGCAGGTGAATAACCACACGGAGCAGTTGCAACTGGAGCTGCTGGTCAACGGCCATAACCGCCATACCCGAGTGAGGTGATCGATGTCGCTCAAAGATCGATTCAGCGAAGAGCTGCGCTACCTCCATGAACTGGGGAACGACTTCGCCCAGGACAATCCACAACTTGCCCGGCTGCTGGGCAAGGGTGGTAGCGACCCCGACGTAGAGCGCTTGATGGAAGCCTTCGCCTTCCTGACGGCCAAGCTGCGCCTCAAGTTGGAGGACGACCTCCCAGAGCTGACGCACCCCATGTTGCAACTGCTGTGGCCCAACTACCTTCGCCCGCTGCCGAGCGCCACGATCATCCAGTTCACACCGCGCAAACAGGCGCTCAGCCAGTCGCAACGCGTGCCAAGGGGGGCACGCCTGCTCTCCAAGCCTGTCGACGGAATTCCCTGTGAGTTCCGCACCTGTACCGCCGTGGACATTCACCCGTTCGAGATCGACGCGGTGGGCTCAACCCAAACGCTCGACAGTTCAGTGGTTCGCATCGACCTACACACCTTGGTCGAGCGCCCATTGAACACGCTCGAATGCACCAGCCTGGACTTTCACCTGAGCGGCACCACCCGAACAGCGCGCACGCTGTACCTCTGGATCGCTCACTATCTCAGCCATGTCAGCGTGACCATCAATGGCCAGGCTCGCCGGCTGCCGGCCAGCAGCATCGTCTTCCCAGGTTTCAGCCCGGACGACGCGTTGTTGCCTTATCCGCAGAACGTCTTCGATGGTTACCGGATCCTGCAGGAATACTTCATTTTTCCTGAGCGCTTTCACTTCTTCGCCCTGACGAGCCTGGAAAAGATCTGGCCTGATCAGACGACTCAGGAAATCGGCCTGGAATTCCACTTCACCCGTCAGTTGCCGGACTCGCTGCGCATTGGCAAAGCGGATTTCAACCTGTTCTGCGCTCCTGCGGTAAACCTGTTCAAGCACAGTGCCGAGCCCATTGATCTCTCCAACGAGGCCGCCCAGGTCGAGCTCACACCCAAAGGCGCCGAGCGCCACGCCTACGAAATCTTCAGTGTCGATCAGGTGATCAGCACCCGTACGACAGGCGACGGAAGTACAGGTAAACACCTGCGAACCTTCCGCCCCTTCGAATCGTTCGCCCATGAGATCGAGCATGTTCAAGGGCGCACGGCGCTGTACTACCGCTACACCCTCGAAGACTCACTGCGGGGTGATGGCGTCACGCATCGCATCGCCTTCGTGCGTGCCGACGCCAATACCTATGTCGGTGAGCTGGAAACGGCGTCCATCGACCTGACCTGCACCAACCGCGATCTGCCCCTGGCTCTGGGCATCGACGACATCAATGTGCTCTCCGAAGTCACCCCGCCGCTGACCACCTACACCAATATCTGTGCACCGACCCGCCCCTATCGGCCGGTGCTGGACGGCCAGTTGCAATGGGCCTTGATATCCAACATGTCGCTCAACTACTTGTCGTTGCTCTCAGCCGAGCCATTGAAGGCGGTTATTCGCGCTTATGACTTCGCGGCCTTGCACGACATCCAGCAGACACGCACCACCCGCAAACGCCTCGACGGCATCCGGGATATCCAAACGGCGCCTCTGGATTGGCTGATCAAAGGGCAGCCCATTCGCGGCCTGCGCACGCAACTGAAGCTCGACCAGGCCGCATTCCTCTGCGAAGGCGACCTGTACCTGTTCGGCTGTGTGCTCGCGCACTTCTTCGCCTTGTACGCCAGCATCAATTCCTTCCATCAGCTGGAAGTGATCAACATCACCAACAACGAGCACTACACATGGCCCATCCAGACCGGCAAGCAACCGCTGATCTAGCCGACAAGTTGCTCGCGGGGGCGCACCGGTACAACTTCTACCAGTTGCTGGAGCGCCTTCACGGGCTTCACGGAGACGATCTTGAACCCCGTTGGCCCAGCGAAGAAGCCCGCCTGCGCGTGCGGCTTGGCAGCGACCCGCGCCTGAGCTTTCCCGTTTCGGACATCTGCAAGGCCGAACGCATGCCCGAGGCACAAGATCGCTATCGCGTGTGCACCACGTTCATGGGCCTGCACGGCACTGATTCGCCATTGCCCTCCTATTACCTGGAGCAGGTGGCATACGAGCATGCACAGGGTATCGGTGTGCGCCCGGCGTTCTTCGACTTCTTCAATCACTACCTGCTCAGTCTGCTACACCGCACCTGGCGCAAGTACCGCTACTACATTCGTTTCCAGCCAGGTGCCAGCGATGGGTTCTCCCAGTACATCTTTGCCCTGCTCGGGTTGAATGACAAACAGCTGCGCGGCGACACGGCGTTGCCCTGGAGCCGGCTGCTCAGCTTCGCCGGCGTCATCGCCAGCCGCAGCCGCGCACCGGGCACCGTCGCCGGCATTATCGCGCACTGTTTCGACCTGAAGCAGGTACGGATTCGCGAGTTCGAAACCCGCTCGGCACCTACGACAATCCAGCAACAGGTAAGCCTTGGCCGCAACAATGGTGAGCTGGGCAATTCCTTCCTGGTCGGCAGCCGCACACGGACTCGCAGCAGCAAGTTCACCATCGTGATCAGCGAGCTCGACCAGGCACAGCTGCGTGACCTGTTGCCCAGCGGCATCAACTTCAATCGCTTGCGTGCCCTGATCGACTTCCTGTTGCGCGACGGTTTGGCCTACGACCTGGAGCTGCTGCTGAAGCAGCACGCGCTGTCGCCCTTCTGCCTGCACCCCAGCCGTGGCGCCCAATTGGGCTGGACCAGCTTCGTCGATGAGCGCCACGGCCAGATCAGCCCCATCGTGCGGTTCCGGGGGCGTTCATGAGCACGTTGATCTTGAGCATCACCAACCTCGACCAGTTGCAGCACAACGTCACCGCCCGGCACGAATTCGATCGTGCAGGTGGCACCGTCGGCAGCGCGGGAGCCGCGTGGCTGATCAATGATCGTGAGCAGGGCGTGGCGCCGATCCATTGCGAGATCCGCTGGATCGAAGGCGGCTTCTGCGTGATCGACCGCTGCGAGCGCACCTACCTGAACGACAACCTCGATAGCCTGGGGCCGCTATCGGCCAGGCGCTTGCTCGAGGGTGACCGGCTACGTGTTGGCGCTTATCGACTGTTGGTTCAGCTTTCACAAGCTGATGCCCGTTCGCTGGAAGAGTTGTTCAACACTGACTTGCGGGTGATCGACCGACTCATCCTGGATGCATCCGCGCAGCGTTGGCTGCACAAGCCCACGGCTGCCCCAGAGGTCGCTGAGATCTGCTCGGTCTTCGATCCGGGCATGGGCAACGATCCCTTGGCTGCCCTGGAAGCAGTGACACGGCCGGTGCAAGAGAACCCGCTGGATCGCCTGCTCGCAGGAGAACACTCATGATGCGTCATTCACTCATGGCCGGCCTTCTGGCAACAATGATCGGGCTCTCGGGCTGCACCGCCCTGAGCAAAATGGGCCAAGTGGCGATGGACCCCTCGATACCCGTCGGCGCGACCAAGGATCAGCCCACCGAAATCGCGTTCAGCATCAACGCCAGCCCCACGCTCAACAGCAACCCCAACAGCCTGCAAGCAGCGACTGAGCAAGAAAGCAGTCTGGAGCCCAGCCCCTACGCGGTCAGCTTGAGCGCGGGCGACCCCTATGCCCTGACCGAGAAAGTCGGGACCCTGCTCGAGTTTCTTCACGAGCAATTCCCGGCCATCTCGCCCGTCGAACTGCCAGAGGACGAGGCCGATGAGCCGCCTCGTTCTCCCTTGGAGGAAAGCACGCCGGGCCACTACGAAGACTCGGATGTAGTGCTGACCTTACCGCGTGCAACCACAGTGGCCCCCGAGCTGGCCGCCACCCCAATGGCCATCAAGATCCTGCAACTGCGCGACGACTCGCTGCTGCGCAACAGCATTTATGAGCTGTTGGACAAGGCCCCCGCCAAGGTGCTGCGTAGCACCTACGTTCGTGATGACGACTACCTGCTACGCCCCGGGCAATTCAAGTTCATTCCGTTTGCCGCTATCGAGGCCGAGACCCGGTTCATCGCGGTGATCGCCGACTACCGCCACCAGGAAAACGCGACCTGGAACCAGGTACTGCGCATTCCACCGCGCGGCCAACACATCATCTTGTCGGTCTTGCTCAACGACACGCAGATCCTGCTCAAGGAGGAGGACTGATGGCGCCTGCAAGCCTGCCCTTCTCACTTACTCACGCTGACATGGAGCGCTCATGAGTTCACGTAATCCCGTCCTGTGGCCTGAAGGTCTATTCGTCAAACCGCAGCATTTCCAGCAGGCTGGCCGTGCCGCTGAAGCGGCCCTGCATCAACGCCTTGGCAGCCTGAACGCAGCCTTTTATGGATTCAGCAAGCTGCAACTGAACGACGAATATTTGAGCCTGGGCAAGATCGCCATCACCCGCGCACGCGGCATCATGCCGGACGGCACGGTGTTCGATATCCCGGCAGATCTGCCACCGCCGCCGCCGCTGGAAATCGAGGACAACGGCGCGAAAGACAGCGAGATCTACCTCTGCCTGCCACTGCGCACCGAGGGTGGCCGAGAGGTGAGCTGGCCCGACAATGCCGCCAACTTCCGCTACAGCGCACAGGCTCAGGAAATCAAGGACACCCATAGCGCCGACGGCGACTTGGCGCAGGTCGATCTGGCAGTACCCAACCTTCAGCTCAAACGCAAGGCCGATGACAGCAGCGCTTACACCCGTCTTGCCATGGCACACATTCTGGAGCGCCGGCCCGATGGCAGCCTGCAACTGGATGAAGGGTTCTACCCGACCAGCGTCTCGGTACGGGCGGTGCCGGCACTCCAGCGTTACCTCGAGGAGATCACCAATACCCTGCGCGAGCGCTCGCGCAACCTGGCTAGCCGGATAGGTGCATCGGGCCAGTCCGGTATTGCCGACATCCGCGACTTCAACCTGCTGCAGGCCATGAACCGCTGGTGGCCGTGCTTCCAGCACTTGGCCAGGCAGGGGCAGACACACCCCGAGCAGTTGTACCTGCATATGAGCCAGGCCTGTGGCGAGTTCGTGACTTTCACCGAAGAAAACCGGCTGCCTCCAGAATTCCCCGCCTATCAGCACACCGCTTTGCGCACCTCGTTCAAGCCACTGCAGGACACCTTACGCCGCGCCCTGGGTACGGTCCTGCAACCGCGGGCCATCTCGCTGCCGCTGGACGCGCTGGATTACGGCGTGATGACGACAACGCTCGAAGACCGCCGCATGATCGATGAGGCGGACTTCGTCCTCTCCGTGCGCGCGGACCTGCCGCCGCCAACATTGCGCCGGCTGTTCCTGCAGAAAGCCAAGGTCACATCCCTGGAGACCTTGAATGACCTGGTGCATAAGCAGTTGCCCGGCATTGCGCTAAATCCACTGCCTGTGGCCCCTCGCGATCTGCCCTTCCATGCGGGCTTCAGCTACTTCGAGCTCGACCGCCGCGACCCGGCCTGGGTCTGCATGAAGACGGCCAACGGTTTCGGGATTCATATCGCGGGGGAGTTCCCTGGGCTCGAGTTGCAGTTCTGGGCGATCAGGAGTGAATGAGATGCAGGAGAACAACCTCGCACACAATGAAACCGCATCAGCTCAAGCTGAGCAGATGCCATCAATGCTTGCAAAGCCTTTACCCAATGGCGCCGTGGCCTCCGAGGCAACCACACCAAAGCCCGCCCCTGATGACAAGGGCTACCCCGCCGATCCCGACTTTCAGCTACGGGGCGGCTACGACAACCTGATGCTGGACGCAGCCACACCGTTGCTTGGACTGGTCATGCGCCTACGCACGCTCGATACCTTGCCCAACATCAAGGAAGTGCACCAACAGGTACGCAACCAGATTGAAAACATCCAGCAAGAGATGCGTCAGCATGGCTACGAGACCACGCAACTTCTGGCGTATTCCTATGGTTTGTGCCTGTTCATCGATGAAGCCGTGATGGAACGGCCATGGGGCCAGGCCAGCCTCTGGAGCCAAGAGCCCCTGCTCAGCATTTTCCACAGCGAAACGTTTGGCGGCGAAAAGATCTTCACCGTTATCTCGCGCCTGATGCAAGAGCCCCAGCGCTACAAGGACGTGCTGGAGTTCATGTACTTCACCCTGTGCCTGGGGCTCAAAGGCAAGTACGCCCTCGCGCCCAAAGGCGCAGAGACGCTGAACACCCTCATTCACCAACTCCACGGAATCATCCGTGAACTACGAGGGCCCACGCCGACAACGGTCTGTGACCCCTACACCAACGTTGCCCCGCGCAACTTCCGCATGAATCGGCAATGGCCTTGGTGGAGCCCGCTGGTGATTTCCGCCATTGCCATGGCCACGGCCTACGGCATCTACAGCTACCGCCTGCACCTGATAACCACAGAAGTGCTGGAGTCGCTCAACGGCATCTTGCAGCAGTAAACCGCCGACAGTCGGCACAACCGTATTCAACGATTTGACGCGGCGTTTGCCGCGTTGAAAAAGCCCATCGATTCCGATGGCCACGCTGCCGCTTATGCGCGTGTTTATCCACATGGACGCAGGAGAAACTGTCATGCCAACACCCGCTTACATCAAGATCGAAGGCCAGACCCAAGGCAACATCACCGCGGGCGCCTTCACCTCCGATTCGGTCGGCAACGTGTTTGTCGAGGGCCACGAAGACGAGATTCTGGTGCAGGAGATCAAGCACCAGGTGACCGTACCTACCGACCCGCAAAGCGGTCAACCTGCAGGCCAACGGGTCCACAAACCCTTCATCTTCACCAGCGCCCTGAACAAGGCGACACCGCTGATGTATCAGGCCCTGTCCAGCGGCGAAATGCTGCCGACTGTTGAAGTCAACTGGTACCGCACTTCGGTAGAGGGCAAGCAGGAGCACTTCTTCACCACCAAGCTGGAGGACGCCACCATCGTCGACATCAACACCACCTTGCCTCATGCACAAAACAAGGAGAACGCTGACTTCACCCAGTTGATCGAGGTATCGATGTCATACCGCAAGATCTCCTGGACACACGTCACCGCAGGCACCGAAGGCTCCGACGACTGGCGTAAACCCGTCGTCTAACCCGGCTGAACATCCCTGGCAGGCAGGCCCTGCCGGGGGCGTTTGAACTCTCGGACGGCGGAAGGACTTTTGATGCCCAGCCAATCTGATTTGCGGTACACCTTCGAGCCACTCGTTGGCAATGCCGAGTTCGATGTGGTGTCGTTTGAACTCAAGGAAGAAATCAGCGCGCCTTTCACTCTCGAGCTGGAATTGATCAGCTTCGAACCCGACATCGATTTCGGCCAACTGCTTGACAAGCCGGTGCTGTTCACGATCTGGGACGGTGAACGACCCGTACGGTACGTACATGGCTTGGTCAGTGGTTTTAGCCAAGGCGAAAGTGGCTTCTATCGCACTTACTACCACGCACTGATCGAACCCATTTTGGCCCGCGCTGGTTTGCGCTCGAACTGGCGCACCTTCCAACAAAAGACCGTCCCGCAGATTCTCGAGCTGATGCTTCAGCGCCAGGGCATTGATCAATACGAGCTTCGCGCGAGCCTGGACCACCAAGTGCGCGAGTTCTGTGTGCAAGCGGGCGAGACCGACCTCGACTTCATCGCCCGCTTGGCGGCTGAAGAGGGCTTCGTCTATCGCTTTGAGCACAGCGAAAAACTGCACAAGTTGATCATCACGGATCAGCTGCAATCCCTTGGACAAATCAGTCATGGCGCGCTCAACACCGAGAACGATGACGAAGGCTTCTTCGAAGGCGAGGACGTTATCGACCCCAACACCGTCCTCTATCAATCCAAAAGTGGCGGCGATCAGGCCACACCTTGCCTTCGGCGCTTGCGCTACAGCGAGCAGGTACGAACCTCGCGACAGGTCCAGCGCGACTACACCTTCACTCACCCAGCGTATCGCCAGGAACACCGTGCTTCCGGCCCTTTCCTGGAACACCAGTCCACCGAGTACGAGCGCTTCGACTATCCCGGCCGCTACAAACGCGATGCCGTGGGCAAACCGTTCACCGAAAACCGGATCACTGCCCTGCGCCATGATGTGCGCATTGCGGAAGTTCAGGGCGATGACGTAAGGCTGCAGCCTGGGCTCAGCTTCACGCTCACAGGCCACCCACGTGATGATCTAAATGCGCATTGGCGCGTGAACAGCGTGGTTCACAAGGGCAGCCAGTTCACCAGTCTGCAGGAAGAAGCCGCTGGCCTCGACCAGAGCACGCACTACGAGCAAACCGCTCAGCTGGTACCCGGCAGAACCGAGTGGCGCCCTGCTCCGCTCAAAAAGCCCCGCGTCGACGGTCCTCACATGGCCACCGTGGTCGGGCCGTCCGGTGAGGAGATCTATTGCGACGAATGGGGCCGGGTCAAGGTCAGCTTTCCCTGGGACCGGGAGAGCAACAACAACGAGTTCAGCTCCTGCTGGGTGCGGGTATCCCAGGGATGGGCAGGTGGCAGCTGGGGGGCGATGGCCATACCGCGTATCGGCCAGGACGTGATCATCCAGTACGTCAACGGTGACCCCGACCAGCCGATGGTCACCGGGCGCACCTATTGCGGTAACCAGTTGCCGCCCTACGACCTGCCCGACCACAAGACCCGCATGACCATCAAGAGCCAGACCCACAAGGGCGATGGCTTCAACGAGCTGCGGTTCGAGGATGAGCTGGGCCGGCAGGAGGTGTTTATCCATGCGCAGAAGGACCAGAACAACGTCGTCAAACACAACGAAACCACTTTCGTCGGCAATGACCGCAGTGAACAGGTCGATCATGACGAGACGCTCAGTATCGGGCATGACCGCAGCCAAACGGTGGGCAATGATGAGCGGGTCCGGATTGGCCAGGATACGTTTGTCGATATAGGCCGAAATCAGAAAATAAACATCGCCAAAGACCGTATAGAGGCCGTCGGCAATCATCGCCACGACCGGATCACAGCCAATCACCACATCAGCGTCGGCGGCAATCTTGAGCAGCAGGTCGAGGGCCATGCTGAGCTGGAGGCGGGACTGGAAATCCGCAGGCGCACCCGACGCTACGACCTTCGAACAGCGGAAGCTGTGATCATCCAAGGGCCTGGAGGCTCCATCCGGATTGATGACAAGGGCATCACCCTGGACAGCCCGACCATACACATCAACGGTGTCCTGCTCCAATCTCCAAGCGGTAGCACCAATCACTTTTCCATCAGCAGCGCACCCATCACTGGCAAACCTCTGGAGCGCCTATGCGGGCGACGCCCCGATGGCACCTGCCCGTTGCCCGACTGCCGCTGTATCAAAGGGCCAGTCCAATGAATACAACACCCTCGCAGCTGTCCGGCGAACCTCTCGGACATCCTTATCGCTTCATGCTGCTCATGACCCGCGAGCTCGAGTACTGGGCCTATCGGCCCATACCGCAAGAAGGCGAATTGGTGCCGGCCTATGCCCCATCAGTACTCGACCTCATCAATAACGTCAGCCGAAATACTCAACATGCATGGCTATGGAAGCGCAGCGCGCTGGACGACCGCCACGAATTTGGCCCTTTGCTGGTCGACGTTTCAGAAGCGCCCGAGCTGCTTGCCCATGCAATCACCACCTGGATGCCCGCTGGAGGGGCCATAGCACTGGATAGCGAAGCTTGCCTCGCAGTGCTAGCGGACCATTTCACCAGCCTTACTCAGGTCACGCTCCCGGATCAGGGAGCAGCCAATTTTTACTTCAAGCCGGATCATCTTGGAGCCTGGCTCGATGCATTGGACGGCGATCATCGCGCCATCTGGCTTGGGCCTGTGTCGTCACTGGCCTGGCGAGTCAACTGGGGGCCGGCCCATGAATGGAAAACACACGAACGCACCCCGACTACTGCCCGCCTGATATCGCAAGCACCGCTGCGCCTTCGCGTACATGAACTGGACCGGCTGCACGCAGGTATACGCGAGCACTTCATCCTCACGCTGGCGCACGAAGTCTTGGCCATGCCACCCCATGCCGCCCAAACGTTAGCCGCCATTAGGAAATGGATTGAAGCCCTGTTGCCGCAGCTGAAGTCCCTCAACTTTCGCGACGAGGAAACTGCAGGTCAGTTCATTCGGCTGATGGCCGGGCACATGTGGCTGATGAGCAGTGACCAGGCTACGAAGATCTACACCAACCTCAACGAGTCGCCCCAGGCCCGTCTTCGCGAGCTGCACGCACTGGTCCAAATCAAGGAATCCGACCATGACTGATACTACCGCCGGCAGCGCCACCTCCGGCCCCGCCTGCAGCCCACGCGTGCCCATCCTGCCGGTGCGCTATGCCATCGTCCCGCGTACGGGCGATGCGCCTGCCTGTCGCTACGCAGACGCAGGCTTCAACCTGGAACAAGGCTTCGCCCCGCTGCAGCACTCGTCCTACACCCTGCGCACGCTGCGTCCAGGCTACATCTACGTGTTCATGAAAGGTCCTCAGGGCGAAAAGCTGGTCATTCATGAGTACGACGGCGAAGGACGCTACCAGGAGCTGCGCTACCAAGGGCTGGAAGGCTACCACTTGCGCGAACGCTACCTGTCCAGCCAGAGCATGGGCTGGGTATGGGCCGACACCAGCCCGGACACCGCCAAGGAAGTGTGGATCGGCTACAGCCCGCACCTGTGGACCAACGCCACGACTGCCCGCATCACCGCTTCAGCAGCCCTGCGCAAACGGCATATGCGCCAGCTGGACATGGCCGAGCTGATTGCCGGCAACCAGGCCCCCTCCACCCAGCCCCATGTACTGCCGCTCAGTGCGCTGCAAAACTGGGTCGAAGACTACAAACCGGCAAGCCGGCGGATGTCCCTGACCTGGAGCAGCCACGCGTCCACAACCCCCTTGTCCGTCGGCAGGCTCAACGCCATTGCCCGGGACTATCCCAGCACCCAGCCGAAAATACCGGTGGTGGTGGCGCTGGCTGATGCTGAAGGCATGGCCCTGGACCTGAGCCTGTCGGTCTCGGCTTATCAACACCAACTGCACGACCTGATGCCCGCCGAGCAGCTCGAACACACCAAGCCCGCGCAAGGCTCCGAGCAGGCAGGCGTACCGGCGTGCTACCAGCTCGATGCCGAACGGCTCAGCCAGCAGAGCCGCGATTTTCACCATCGCAACCTGGTCGCCCTGTTGCTGAACAAAACACTGGAGACGATGTACCCGGCGGATATGCCCGCTACCGAAGTGGTCGAGATAAGACTGCAGTCCACCCGCACCGGACGCCCTCTCCCCCCGGCCGAGGCACGTTATCGGGCGCTCACTCACGAGGACTATTCCCCGAACGGTGCGCGTTTGGCGCTGCGCATCGATACCGACAAATACCTGCAGTTCCTCGCCGAACGTGATGAGCTGGAGCAGCGCATTGCAGGCCTGCGCAACCTTGCCCTGCAAGCCAGTCATGATCACGACGCGTGGCTGGCCACGGCCGAAGCCGCGCATATCGATGACCCCTACAGCCTCGCCGCCGCACTGGCGTGCTATGACCGCGACGAACGCATCTCGGCCCGTGGCCTGGAAATCTCCCTGGCCCTGCTGATTTACCCGATGGGCCAGCCGACACCCGGTACCGAAGACCGAGACCGGCGCTTCAAACGCCTGGAACAGTGGCTGGACCAGCACGACAGCCCGATCTACACCGCCCTGGCGCCGTTCAACCCCTTCAAGGACAAAGCCGATGCGACCGGCAGTGTGCTGGGTGGCGGCGACAATGTCATCGAAGGGCTGGCCGGGCGCTTTCCGGCCATTGCCGACATCACCGACCTCACTGCCCAGTCCGTCAACGCCGTGGTGCTCAAACGCCTGCGTGGCCAGACCCGCTGGGACGCCAGCCATACCCTGCGTCAGCAAGTACTGCTGGCGGCGCGTGAGGCCAATGCCGAGAAAGCGCTGGGGCTGTTGGCGGCGCGTTACCAGATCACCGACCAGGCCATCCGGGAAAACCCGTTCAGCCAGGAGGTGGAGCGGTATTTGAAGAGCGGCATGGCGCAGGTTGAGGAAATGAAGCAGCTGCGTATTTCGGGCAATCGGACGGTGGCGGTTGAGTTGACCACTACTGCGCGGGTTAAACCCAGCTTGCTCGGGTTGCTTACCTCAGGCGGGGGCGGTGGTTTGAACGCCGGGATGCTGTGGTTCAACGTGATCTCGCTGAAGACGGCTTACAACAGCCTGCAGAAAAGCAATGCGCCGGAATACACCGCCGGGTTTGCGGCGTCGATTTCCGGTGTGATCGGTGCGGCGGCGGCGACATTGGTTAGCGTGAGGAAAACGCAGCAAGCCGTGATGCTGAGATTGAGTGCGACGGCGCCGGGGATGGCATTTGGTAATGGAATGATCAAGTTTTTGGGGAGCAATCTGTTCGCACGATTATCCGGTTACCCTGCAATTTTTCTAGGATTCGCTTCAGACTTTCAAAAATCCAAAAGACAGAAACTAAATGGTAACGCTGAAGCATCTGACTTGACACTTTATGGCGGAAGCGCTGTCGCGACAGGCTCAATTCTAGTACTAGAGGGTGGGCTCGCGGTTGCGGGAGTTACGTCAGTTGTACCCTTTGCCGGGTGGGGCGCGGCAGCGCTTGTACTCCTGGGAGCAGTGATCATCGCTGGTGGCTTATACCTTCACGCCAAATCGTATGAACATCTCCATACCCCTATCGAACTGTGGGCAGCAAGGAGCATATTCGGCAATCGTAAAAACGATGGAGAGGTGCATCCCGAAATCGTTCTGGACCATGAAAAAAAACTTCCTAAATTCCCCTCTCTGCAAGACGAACTTAAAGCCTGGCACGATGAGCATTACAGACCAAGGTTAATATCCGCAGAAGAAGCGCAATCCTTTGGTATAACCGGAGTCGACAGCGGTTGGCATGAAAATAATTACTGGGCGCCAGCAAACTGGACCGCCATCACCCATAACGAAGTCACCACCACACAACCCACCGTTGAATTCACAGTATTCCTACCGGGTTTCATCTTAGGCACAAGCGAATGGTCAGGTAGCTTGAGCACCCTTCGTGAAGACGGTGAAATGGTCGTCTTTCCACTTGCCGCTGTTTGCTACGTCACAGGCGCCGGCTTAATTCTGAATTTCAAGAACACGATACACAACAAAAAACATGCCTCACTGCATTTAGCCTATAGCTCCAATCAAGGCTTGAATGAAGAAAATGAGGTTAACTCAATTTTTCGTCTCGAGCGCTAATCATGGCAGTTATATGGATATTCAATAACAGCTCAAACTCCGGACACAAGCCAGCAATTACTGGACAGCTAGAAAATCTATCCACAAATACATTAACCTTGCGAAATCCGTGGGTGTCCGACTCTGTATTCATGGCAAAACTATACACTGCCATGACACTAGCCCTGACTCTTTACTTCTATCCCGACATTGCAGACCCCGAATACAAAGCCATACTACTAGAACGCACCCACTCCGTAATGCAATATATATTTGCACCACTAATATTCACACCATTCCTCGCTTATAGAATCCACTTTATCAAAAAACTTTCAAACTTCTATTTCAGCCGATCAGCCAAAAAAATTTACTACCAGCGCGGCAAAAAACTTATAGTCTTTGATTGGAACAAGGTCCACGGGGGAGTATTCAAACGCACCGAATTCGGTGGCTCATCCTTCAGCACCAGTTATGCACTCGCCTTCGCCCCACCTAGGGAGGATGGCAGCCTGCACCAAAAAGATTGCTTATGGGTCGACAGCAACGAACCCACTGAATCCGACATCAAACACGTCGCCGAAGTCTGGGAATACCTTCGCCATTTCATGAACCACGGCCCAGCCAAACTCCCTCCTCCCGGCGAACCCAACTGGTGGTACCGACCGCTTCATGCCATCTGCCTGACCCCGGCAGAAGCCTGGCGCCACTACGCCCCCTGGCGAACCGGCGAGCCCGGAGAAATGCAGGGCAAGAAGAACTGGCAACTGCCGTTCTGGGCCGTGTTGTTCCCCTACAACCTCGGCCTTGCCCTCTGCTGGTACGGCGTATGCCGCCTCTTCAATGTCCGGGCTGCACCGCCTCCACCAGAGGCCTTCGAGCAAGCCCCTGTTCAACCAAAAAAAGGAAACTGCAAATGAAACCCATCGTACTCGTAGGCCATCGTCATAGTTGCCCTATCCATGGCGAAGGCACCGTAGAAACAGGCGCAAGCGCAGCATTCGTGGATGGCAGGGCAATAGCACGCGTCGGCGACCGAATCAGTTGTGGCGCTATCATCGAAACCGGTGCTGGCAGCACGATCATCGAAGGCCAACCGGCGGCAAGGGAGGGAGACACCACCAGCCATGGCGGAACCTTGGTCGAGGGTGATCCGGGTTGGCTGATTGATTGACAGCAAAGCCGGCAGATGGCTTTGACAAGAACGAAAAAAGACGCCGAAGCGTCTTTTTCGAGAGCTCAAAGAATTCTATAGAATTCTTTGAGCCAATATTTGGAGCGGGAAACGAGACTCGAACTCGCGACCCCGACCTTGGCAAGGTCGTGCTCTACCAACTGAGCTATTCCCGCGTCGTGATGGGTGCCATTCTAGCGATTTACAGAACGGCGTCAACCCCTTGATTCAAAAAAACTTTTACTTCTGCTCCGAACCTTCGCGCAGGTGCGGCCAGGCGGCCACCAGGTAGTGCACCATCGACACCAGCGTCAGCCCCGCCGCCACCAGCAGCAAGCCGTAGCCCAGCACCACCCAGAAGGTCAGCAACGGCGGGTTTGCCAGCAGGATCACCAGCGCCAGCATCTGCGCGGCGGTCTTCCACTTGCCCAGATTCGACACCGCCACATGGGCGCGGGCGCCGAGTTCGGCCATCCACTCGCGCAGCGCCGAGACCACGATCTCGCGGCCGATGATCACCGCCGCCGGCAGCGTCAGCCAGAAGTTGGCGTGCACCTGCACCAGCAGCACCAGGGCCACGGCGACCATCAATTTGTCGGCCACCGGGTCGAGGAAGGCGCCGAACGGGGTGCTCTGCTGCAGCCGACGCGCCAGGTAGCCGTCGAGCCAGTCGGTGGCGGCGGCGATGGCGAACACCGTGCTGGCGGCCATGTAGCTCCAGTGATAGGGCACATAGAACAGCAGGATGAAGATCGGGATGAGCAGGACGCGTAGAACGGTGAGCAGGTTTGGAATATTCATCGGTACGACTGGCTGCGAGTTGAACCCGGCATTCTACTCGCTATGCAGGCTGGCATAAATCGACTCGGCAAGCTTTTTACTGATGCCGGGGGCCTTGGCGATCTCGTCGACACTGGCGCGGTTGAGCTCCTGCAGGCCGCCGAAATGTTTCAGCAGGTCGCGGCGGCGCTTGGGCCCGACCCCGGCGACGTCCTCCAGGCTCGAGGTGCGCCGGGCCTTGCCGCGCCGGGCGCGGTGGCCGGTGATGGCGAAGCGGTGGGCTTCGTCGCGGATCTGCTGGATCAGGTGCAGGGCCGGCGAGTCGCCCTTGAGGGTGAACTCGTGGGCCACGTCGTTCAGGTAGAGCGTCTCGAAACCGGCCTTGCGGGTCACCCCCTTGGCCACGCCGAGCAGGGTGAGATCGGTAAGGCCGAGCTCCTGCATCACTTCGCGGGCCATGTTCAGCTGGCCCTTGCCGCCGTCCACCAGCAGCACGTCGGGCAGCTTGCCCTCGCCGTCCTTGATCCGCCCGTAACGGCGCATCAGCGCTTGGTGCATGGCGGCGTAGTCGTCGCCGGCAGTCACGCCTTCGATGTTGAAGCGCCGGTAATCGGATTTGAGCGGACCTTCCGGGCCGAACACCACGCAGCTGGCCACGGTGGCCTCGCCGCTGGAGTGACTGATGTCATAGCACTCCAGGCGCTGCGGCACTTCGTCCAGGCCCAGTACCTGGGCCAGCGCCTCGAAGCGGGCGGCCATGTGCTGGCGATTGGCCAGGCGGGCGTTGAGGGCCTGCTCGGCGTTGGTCACTGCCAGTTGCTGCCAGCGCGCCCGGGTGCCGCGCACCCGGTGGCTGATGCTCAGTTCGCGGCCGCGCAAGGTCTGTACCGCCTCGGTGATGGCGGCGAAGTCGTCATGCACCACGTTGACGATCAGCTCGCCCGGCAGTTCGCGTTCGGCGTTGCCGAGGTAGTACTGGGAAAGGAACGCGGCCATGACCTCGGCCACCTCCTCCTCGATGCCCACCTGGGGGAAGAAGTTCTTGCTGCCCAGCACCCGCCCGCCACGCACACTGATCAGGTGCACGCAGGCGCCGCCCGGGTTGACGAAAGCCGCCACCACGTCGACATCACCGGAGCCGCCTTCCATGTACTGCTGGTCCTGGACCCGGCGCAACAGGGCGATCTGGTCGCGCAGCTCGGCAGCCTTCTCGAAGTTCAGGGCCATGGCGGCCTTTTCCATCTCGGCGTTGAGCTCGTTGCCCAGCTGCTGGCTGCGGCCCTCGAGGAACATCACCGAGTGACGCACGTCCTCGGCGTATTCCCCGGGCGCCACCAGGCCCACGCACGGCCCCTTGCAGCGTTTGATCTGGTACTGCAGGCACGGGCGGGTGCGGTTGGCGTAGTAGCTGTCCTCGCACTGGCGTACCGAGAACGCCTTTTGCAGCAGGCTCAGGCTCTCGCGGATGGCGCCGGCGCTGGGGTACGGACCGAAGTAGCGGCCTTTGGCTTTCTTCGCGCCACGGTGGATACCCAGGCGTGGGAACTCCCCGTCGGACAAGAACACGTACGGGTAGGACTTATCGTCGCGCAGCAGAATGTTGTAGGGCGGCCGCCACTCCTTGATCAGCGTCTGCTCGAGCAGCAGCGCCTCGGTTTCGTTGGCGGTGATGGTGGTCTCGACCTGGGCGATGCGCCCCACCAGGGCAGCCGTCTTCGGCGCCAGCCCCGTCTTGCGGAAATAGCTGGCCAGGCGTTTCTTGAGGTTCTTGGCCTTGCCCACGTACAGCAGGCGTGCGTCGCCGTCGAACATCCGGTACACGCCCGGGCGACCACTGCAGGTCGCCAGGAACGCGCTTGCATCAAAAGGTTGTGACATGAGGTGTGCTTTACAGACTTGCGTCGACCATACCGTGGCGGACGGCCAGCAACGTCAGTTCGACGTCACTGGTGACCGAGAGTTTTTCGAAGATCCGATAACGGTAAGTATTGACGGTCTTGGGTGACAGACACAACTTGTCAGAGATGATCTGCACCTTCTGACAACCGACGATCATCAGCGCAATCTGTATTTCCCGTTCGGACAACGCATCGAACGGCGACCCCTGGGGCTGGAATGACTTGAGTGCCAGCTGCTGGGCAATCTGCGGGCTGATGTAGCGCTGGCCGGCGAAGGCCAGGCGGATGGCCTGGACCATCTCGTCGAGCCCGGCGCCCTTGGTCAGGTAGCCCGCGGCCCCCGCCTGCAACAGGCGGGTGGGAAACGGATCTTCCTCGCACACGGTCACCGCGACCACCTTGGTGTCCGGGTGACTGCGCAACAGTTTGCGCGTGGCCTCCAGGCCACCGATCCCTGGCATCTTCACGTCCATCAGCACCACGTCCGGCTTGAGCTCGCGAGCCAGTTTGAGGGCGGACTCGCCAGAGTCCGCCTCCCCCACCACCTGCAGCCCGTCGATGTCGGCCAGCATGCGTGTGATGCCGGTACGCACCAGATCGTGATCGTCGACCACCAGGACCCTAATCAAGCAGACACCTCGTCAGTGGGGCGATTGGATCCCGCCACCTTAACAAAATTTTTCACAACGAACCTAGCGCAAAGCGTCATGGAAATATGCCTGCCGGTCAGGCCGGCGCATGCGCAGCCCTTCATGGCCACCTTCTTCACCCGCGAGGCGGTTGAGCAGGTGCCACACCGCAGCCTGGTCGGCCGACGGCAGGCGGCGAAAGGCGCCTAGCAGGCGGTTCTCATCCGAGGTCAGGCTGTCGAGGGGCGCAGGGGTGTGCACGCCGCTGAGCACATACAGCGCATCCACGCCGCGGCTGGCCACCGCCGCGAGGTAGTCCATGCGTGGCGTGCGTTCGCCGCTTTCGTACTTGCCCTGGGCGTTGGGCTCGACACCGCCGATATCGCCAAAAATGCGCTGGGTCAGCCCCAGGCGTTCGCGCTCTTCTCTAAGTCGCGGACCAAATCCGTTCATCTGCTTGCCTCCTTTGCATGAATGGAAGACGGGTGCATCCCGCACCCGAGTGAATGTCTGCACAATCGTCCGGCACTATGCCAATTGGATCCAATCGTTGCAAGCCATCATTGCGCCACGCCCTGAATCAGGGGGACAGAAGACAGGCCATCAAAGTGGGTTCAGCACTGCCGTCTGCAGGCTTTGCATCGCCCGCGCAAGAGGCTTGCCGGCGATGGCGGACCACACGAAAAAAACCTGAATGACATTAATCGGCCAGCAGAAACCGTGCGGAACAATCCACCGCAAGAATCACGGAAAACCACCGTTTTGACGCCATTATGTCGACACCAATTAGATAATCATTTTTTTGACGCCTAACTTACATCAAACTTTAACTCTCTGTTTTTAAAGGATTTTTTAACTAACAATGCAAACTTTCAGAAAATTCCAAACAAACCAACCAACAACACTTGCCGCACTATCAGAAAACTCCTTAGGATGTAAAAAGACCACCACGAAACAGCCTGCACCGCTACCTATCTAGCGCGGCTTGATCCTGCGCGTCTGGCATTTGCATAACTTCTTGAACTGAGTATCTCGGCCGGCCTTGCGCCGCGCCTGGGGAGAGGGATCTATGAACATCAGTATCTTCGGACTTGGCTATGTGGGGGCGGTCTGCGCCGGTTGCCTGTCGGCACGTGGGCATCAGGTGCTGGGGGTGGACGTCGCCCAGGCGAAGATAGACATGATCAACCAGGGCCGCTCGCCCATCGTCGAGCCGGGCCTGGAGCAACTGCTGCTCGACGGCGTGCGTCAGGGGCGCCTGCGCGGCACCACCGATGTGCAGGCGGCGATCCTCGCCACCGAGCTGTCGCTGCTGTGCGTAGGCACGCCGAGCAAGGCCAATGGCGATCTCGACCTGGTGTACATGGAGGCGGTGTGCCGCGAAATCGGCGCGGCCCTGCGCGACAAGGCCAGCCGCCACACCGTGGTGGTGCGCAGCACGGTACTGCCGGGCACGGTGAAGAACGTGGTCATCCCGCTGCTCGAGCAGGCCTCGGGCAAGCAGGCCGGCCGCGACTTCGGCGTGGCGGTCAACCCGGAGTTCCTGCGCGAGAGCACGGCGATCCAGGACTACGACTTCCCGGCCATGACCGTGATCGGCGAACTCGACAGCCGTTCCGGCGACCTGCTCGCCTCGCTGTACCAGGGCCTGGATGCCCCGGTGATCCGCAAGCCGATCGAGGTCGCCGAACTGATCAAGTACACCTGCAATGTCTGGCACGCCACCAAGGTCAGCTTCGCCAACGAGATCGGCAACATCGCCAAGGCCTCGGGGGTCGATGGCCGCGAAGTGATGGACGTGGTCTGCCAGGACTACAAGCTCAACCTGTCGCGCTACTACCTGCGCCCGGGCTTCGCCTTTGGCGGTTCGTGCCTGCCCAAGGACGTGCGCGCCCTCACCTACCGCGCCAGCCAGCTTGACGTGGCGCACCCGCTGCTCGGCTCGATCATGGCCAGCAACCGCAGCCAGGTGCAGGCTGCCTTCGACCTGGTGACCCAGGCCGGCAAGCGCCGCATCGCCCTGCTGGGCCTGGCCTTCAAGGCCAACAGCGACGACCTGCGGGAGAGCCCGTTGGTGACCCTGGCCGAGCAACTGATCGGGAAAGGTTACGAACTGCGCATCTTCGACGCCAACGTCGAGCATGCACGGCAGTTCGGCGCCAACCGCCAGTACATCGAGCAACAGATCCCCCATGTCAGCGCCCTGCTGCGCAGCGACCTGCAACAGGTGATCGATGAAGCCGAGGTGATCGTGCTGGGCAACAACGACGAACGCTTCGTGCAGGCGCTCGACGCCGGCAAGCCGGTGATCGACCTGGTCGGCTTCATGGCCGGCGGCAGCGACGCCCAACACCACGGCATCTGCTGGTAAGGCACGCCGACGCCCGCCGTCGCGGCGGGCCCCGACCCCAAGGAGCTACAGCGCCATGGAACGACAGCAACAGCGGCCCTACGCGGCCCCGGGCTACCTGCGCGCAGCCGCCGCCTTCTGCGCCTGGGCGCTGCTCGCCGGACTGATCACACTGGCCGCACAGATGGTCGCGCCGCAGTACCTGGACCCCGGCCACCACCAGTTCATCTTCATCATCGGCACCTTGGGCATGTGGCGCTACGGCAACGCCATCGTCCATTACCTGCGCGGCATGTACTTCCTGCACTGGCGCTTCCCGCGCCTGCGCCGCCGGGTCGAGCGGCTGGGCGACGCGGCACTGCCAGCGCACATGTTCATGGTGGTGACCAGCTTTCGCATCCCCACCCACACCACCTTCAAGGTGTACCAGTCGGTATTCCAGGAGGTGCAACGACTCAAGGTGCCGTGCACGGTTATCGCCTCGATCGTCGAGAAAGGTGACGAGCAGTTCATCAAGGACATCATGCGCGACGAGGTGCAGGGCCGCGACGACATCCGCCTGGTCATCGTCCGCGCCCGCGGCACCGGCAAGCGCGATGGCCTGGCCCATGCCTTCCGTGCCCTGTCGCGGCAGATGCCGCTGGAGGACGCGGTGGTCGGCGTGGTCGACGGCGACACCATGATGCTGCCCGGCTGCGTCGAGCGGGCGGTCAAGCTGTTCGCCGTGCTGCCCGACGTCGGTGGCCTGACCACCAACGAGTTCTGTGAGGTCGAGGGCAGCCGCTGGATGCGCCAGTGGCATTCGATGCGTTTCGTGCAGCGGCACATCAACATGTGCTCGATGGCCCTGTCGCACCGGGTGCTGACCCTGACCGGGCGGCTGTCGTTCTTCCGCGCCGGGGTGATGACCGACCCGGCCTTCATCCGCGACGTCGAGGCGGACTTTCTCGAGCACTGGCGCCTGGGCCGCTTCCAGTTCCTCACCGGCGACGACAAGTCCAGCTGGCTGAGCCTGATGCGTGCCGGTTGGGACACCTTCTACGTGCCGGACAGCCACACCCTGACCGTCGAGCACCCACCCAGTGACAGCTTCTGGGTCGCCACCCGCCAGTTGATGTTCCGCTGGTACGGCAACTCGCTGCGGCAGAACTTCCGCGCCACTGCCCTGCTCGGCCGCGCGCGCCTGGGGCTGTTCACGCTGTACGCGCTGCTCGACCAGCGGGTGTCGATGTGGACCTGCCTGATGGGCCTGACCGCCTCGGTGGTGGCGGGCCTGGTGTTCGGTATCCAGTACCTGCTGGTGTACCTGTTCTGGGTGCTGCTCTCGCGCAGCCTGGTGACCGTGCTGTTCATCTTCGCCGGGCACCCGGTCAGCCCGATGTACCCCTTCGTTCTCTATTACAACCAGATCGTCGGCTCGCTGATGAAGGTCTACGCGATGTTCCACATGGACCAGCAACGCTGGACGCGGCAGAAGACCACCCTGGCCACCGGCAGCGTCGACTTCGACGCCAGCCTCAACCGCTGGTCCTCGAAGGCGATGTTGTGCTCCTCGATCGCCATCTTCTTCGGGGTCATCACCGTGCTTCTAGAACTCACGCAACGTTAAGGAAAGGCGCCTGCACATGAGTACTTCCAATACCCCCGCGGCCCCGGCCAACATCGTCCACGAAGCCATCGACGAGCGTCAGTACGTGCGCACCCGCATGAACGCCCGTGTACGCCTGCGCGGCGCCGTGGGCGAGCCATTCGAAGCGGACCTTGCCGATATCTCGCTCGGCGGCATCGGCCTGCTGCACGAAGCGCCGTTGACCATCGGCGCGCTGTACGACGCGTCGATCCAGCTGCGTCTGAACCAGGTCGACCTGGCGATCGAAGGCAAGGTGCGCATCGTCTCCCAGCGCGGCAAGGAGGTCGGCGCGCAATTCGTCGACCTCGACGCGCAGAAGCGCGACATCCTGCGCTACCTGATCAGCGCCTACCTGTCGGGCGAGGTTGCCGACATCAACGGCCTGTTCAACGTGATGCAGCGGGAAAACTACATCAAGGCGCGCAAGCACCAGCAAGCCCGCGCGCGCACGCCGGGCGAGCGCCTCAAGGCCATCGCCGGCACCGCGCTGTACACCGCCGCTGGCCTGGCCGCGCTGGGCTTCGTCGGCTACAAGGGCTACCTGCTGTTCTTCCGCATCCCGGCACTGCAGGCCACGGTGGCCAGCAACGCCCAGGTCATCAGCATGCCGGACAACGGCTACGTGAAGTACCTGCTGCCCGCCGGTGCGAGCGAAGTGCAGGCCGGCCAGCCACTGGCGAACATCTCCACCCAGCTGGCCACCAGCTTCACCAGCCCGGCGGACATGAAAGCCCTGGCCGACCTCGCCCCGGGCGACCTGCAGGCGTTGTTGGGCCGCGCCAGCGTCGAGACGGTGATCAACAGCCCGTGCGACTGCCAGGTCTGGTACCCATCGCAACCGCTGGATGGTTATGGCTACAAGGCCGCGCCGATGATGCACCTGCTGCCCAAGGGCGAGGCCATGTTCGTGCGCGCCAACGTGCCGTTCGACAAGCTCGCCGATGTCAGCCGCGTGCGCTCGGTGGACATGCAGGTGTTCGGCCTCGACCAGCACTTCAGCGGCAAGGTGGTGGACGCCCGCTCCGACGAGCTGAACCACAACCTGGCGCTGACCATCCAGCCGGACAGCCCGCTGCCGGCGGCTGCCTACCAGAAGGCCGTGGCGGTCGACCTGTACCTGGGCCTGCCGTTCGGCAGCGGCAACTGAGGGCCGGTCATGAACGCCAAGAACGCCCCGCGCCTGTTGCTGGCCGGCCTCGGCCTGGTCTGCGCAGGCAGCGGCTGGGCCGGGCAGAGCCTGGAGCAGATCCGCTACGCGCTGTACAAGGACCCGGGCGCCGACGTCACGAGCGACCTGCGCGCCCTCGCCGAGCGTGGCGACATGGCCTCCAAGCAACTGCTTGGCGATGTGCTGGCCAACAGCGACAGTGCCAGCCGCCAGGACATCGTGAGCCTGTACCAGGAGGCCTTCGCCGACGGCCACGGCCAGATCCCGGCGCTGGCCTCGCTGGCACGCCTGCTCGACCGCACCCCGCGCCTGCAGCGCAGTCACGAAGCATGGGTGCGCCAGGCCCTGGCCCGCTACCCCAACGACCGTGATCCGCGCAGCACCAGCACCAGCCTGGAGGTGTTCCTGGTCTATCCGCAGCTGTTCCCCGGCGAGCGAGCCGCCGAACTGCTGGCGCTGTACGAACAGAGCTGCCTGCTCAACTGCCGCCCTGAGCTGTATCGCGCCGTGGTCGCCGAGCGCCAGGGCGACCGCGCCGCGGCCGAGCGCTGGTACCAGCAGGCGGCACGCATCGACCCGCGCGGCATCGAGCGTTACTACCGCTTCCTCGGCGAGCGCCAGGACCCGGCCTTCCTCGCCTTCGCCCGCAGCCTGGAGCCGGAGATGACCAGCCTGCCGGTGGAGGTGGTACAGCGCATCGGCGCGCTGCTGGACAGCATCCATGGCACCACCCGCGCCGAACTGGACGCCGAACGCGAGCAGCGCCAGAGCCGCGCCATGGGCGCCAAGGTCGAGCCGACGGCCGAGCAACTGGCCCGCGACAAGGCCGACGACCAGCTGCGCGCCGACGGCATCGCCGAGGCCCAGCGCTGGCTGGACAACGCCGTCGCCCGTGGCTACCTGCCGGCGCTGGTGGCCAAGGCCAACTTCATGATCTCCAACCCCACCGAGCACAACGCCGAGCAGGCCCAGGCATTGATCACCCAGGTAAGGGCCAAGGACCCGACCCGCGCCAAGGCATTGGATGCCCAGTTCTACATGGTCAATAACTGGCTGACCCTGGACCCGTACAACGCCCATGTACTGATCAACGAGCTGATCGCCGCCCACTACCCGGACGCCCACCTGCTCCTGGGTGACCTTTACAGCAAGGGCGGCCTCGACCAGCCCGACCAGAAGCGCGCCCTGGCCATCTGGCGGCAACAGGCAGAGCAGGGTTCGACCGCCGCCTGGTACCGCATGGCCACCGTGCACCTGCGCGGCCGTGCGATCTGCCACGACCCGGTCAAGGCCTACACCTACGCCCGCATCGCCCTCGACCTCGGCGAGACCCGCGCCCGTGGCCTGATCAAGCGGCTGGACAAGACGTTGCCCAAGGATGACATCGAGCGCGCCCTGGCCGCGCGCAACGATCTGTTGAAGGAGCCCACCCTGTGAAAGCGCACCCACCCCTGCTCGGCGCCCTGCTCGCCCTGGCGCCGCTGACGGTGCTGGCAGCCGAGGAAGTCACCGGCCCGGAGGCCGACAGCAGCGCGCCGATACGCGTCGCGACCGTTGACGGCAGCGAGCCGGTGATCACCTCGGAGTTCTTCAACAAGCTCACCCTGCAGACCGGCTACGGGCCGCAGGACTCCCAGGTCGGCCGCGACCGCGAGAGTTTCTACAGCCTGCGCTACGAGCCGTCGTTCGCCTGGTACTCGCCGGAAAAGCGCTGGGCCAGGTGGATGGTCTATGGCCGCTTGTGGCTGAACTACGACTCCAGCCAGTCGAGCAACCTGGCCAACGAGTCGACCAACAACAATGCCCGCGAACAACCCGAGGGCTGGTACGCCGAACTGCGCGAGCTGTACGTCAAGCGCAACCTGATCGGCGACGACCCGCGCTTCTCGCTGTCGTTCGGCCGCCAACGTTTCGCCGACGACTACGGCATCTGGTGGGACGACAGCCTGGAGTCGGTGCGCTTCGACTATCAGGACACCTTCTCCGACGCATTCGTCGCGCTCGGGCAGAAATTCCACAACTACAACACCGACGTCAATTCGCTGGCCGCGAGCGAAGAGCGCACGCTGTACCTGATGGGCCAGTACGCCTATCGCTGGAGCCCGAACAACCAGGTCGGGGTGCGCCTGATGCAGGAGAACGACCGCAGCGACCACGACGTCGACGATCGCTACGACTTCAAGGGCTGGCGCCACGGACTGTTCTTCAAGGGCGACAACCTGCCCCTGGCCACCGACTACCACCTGGAACTGGCGGCCCTGGACGGCAAGATGGACAACACCGCCGGCAACGGCGTCACCCGCACCGGCCAGGCCAGCAAAGGCTGGGCGGCGCTGGGCGAGGTCGGCAAGCGCTTCGAGACGCTGCCCTGGACCCCGCGCCTGGCGTTGCGCGGCGGCCTGACCGACAAGCCGGACGACGACAACGACGGCTTCCGCCTCAACCCGATCCAGTCCGACCGCATCACCCGCCAGGGCTCGTACAGCACGCGCCTGACCAGTGCGTTCGTCGCCCTCGACTTGCGCAACCTGAGTTACTACGGCTTCGCCCTGGAGACCCGCCCCACCGCGCGCAGCGCCCTGGACCTGCGGGTGACCCAGCTCAACCTGCGCGACGAGGGCGGCGCGCTGCCGATCCGCATGGCCGCCGATGCCCGCGCCCGACGCCAGAGCGAACTGAACGCCGGGCTGCACGGCAAGGGCGACAACGTCGGCCAGATGATCGACCTCAACTACTACTGGAAGATGTTCCCGGTAGCCCTCGACGGCAAGCACCTGGACGTCAACACCCTGGTCAGCGCCAGCTACCTCAACGCAGGCAGCGCGCTGGACAGCGGTGACGACTACCAGCTGAGTGTCGGCGTGGTGATCAGCTACTAAGGACGGGCCTGCATGATCTTCGCCTCCAACGTATTCCTGTTCCTCTACCTGCCGCTGTTCCTGGCTATCTACTACCTGGCCCGGCCGCGGTGGCGCTCGCTGGTGATCGTTGCCGCCAGCTACGTGTTCTACGCCTGGTGGCGCCCGGACTTCCTGCTGCTGTTCGTCGCCATCACCGCCTGGAACTACGCGTTCGGCCTGGGCATCAAGGCACGCCTGGACGCCGCGGACAAGCCTTGGGCCCTGCGCCTGCTGTGGTTGGGCGTGGCTGGCAACCTGGCGACGCTGGGCTACTTCAAGTACGCCAACTTCGGCGCCGAGATGCTGGCCCTGCTGCTGGCGCCGCTGGGCATCGACACCTGGACCCTGGAGAACATCTTCCTGCCGCTGGGCATCTCGTTCTATGTGTTCCATGCGCTGAGCTACATCGTCGACATCTACCGCAAGGACGCCACGCCCACGCGCAGCTTCATCGACTTCGCCGCCTTCGTCGCACTGTTCCCGCACCTGGTGGCGGGGCCGATCCTGCGCTACAGCCAGCTGGCCCCGCAGTTGCGCCAGCGCAGCCACTCGCTGGAGCTGTTCTCGCTGGGCGTGTGCCGGTTCATGCTCGGTTTCATCATGAAGGTGCTGATTGCCGACCGCCTGGCGCCGATCAACGTGCTGTTCATCGGCGAAGGCAGCCTGCAGTTCAGCGATGCCTGGTTCGGCCTGGTGGTGTCGACGCTGCAGCTGTATTTCGACTTCGCCGGCTACAGCCATATGGCCCTGGGCCTGGCGCTGATGATGGGGTTCCGCTTCCCGGAAAACTTCAACCAGCCTTATGTGTCGCAAAGCATCACCGAGTTCTGGTCGCGCTGGCACATGACCCTGGCGCATTTCCTGCGCGACTACGTCTACATGCCCCTGGTGCGCAAGCGCGTGGCCGGCGCCCTGCCGGCGCTGGTGTGGACCATGCTGCTGTCGGGCCTGTGGCACGGGGCGAGCTTCGCCTTCATCTGCTGGGGGCTGTTCTTCGGCATCGGCATGGTGCTGGAGCGCAAGTTCGGCCTGGCCACCAAGGTCAGCACGCCGTACCGCCTGGGCCGCAACCTGCGCACCGCACTGCTGATCATCCTGAGCATGCCGCTGTTCTTCACCATGGACCTGCGCCACAGCCTCGACATCTACCGGGCGCTGCTGGGCCTGAACGGCTTCGGCTCGCTGGAGCTGTACGTGCTCGGCGCCTCGAAGATGGCCATGGCCTTCGCCCTGGTGGCAGTCGCCTGGCTGATCCTGGCCGGGATCAACAACGTGCGCTTCTACGCCGGCAACCAGGACGGCTACTTCATGCGTCATGTCGGGGTACTGCACAGCCTGGTGCTGTGGGCGGGCTTTCTGCTGGCGCTGAGCAGCCTGGCGGCCAGTTCGTTTTCGCCGTTCCTGTATTTCCAGTTCTAGGAGAGTGCCGTGTACCCGGTGATGAAGACGGCCAGCAAGGCCAACGGTGTGATCTTTGCCCTGACGTTGGCGGCGATGTTCGTCTACTCGCTGCCGCCAGTGCTGAGCTTCGCCCGCGCCCAGACCGACAGCTGGAACCTGTTCGTCGACGGCAAGCTGTTGCGCAAGTTCGAGCAGGTCTACGACAAGCGCTTCTTCCTGCGCGAACCCTCGGTTCAACTGTGGGCCGACGCACGCTTCCAGCTGTTCGGCGAGGGCACCCAGGGCGTGGTGCTGGGCAAGGACGGTTGGCTCTACACCAGCCAGGAGTACCGCGTGCCCAACGACCTGGACGCCAACCTGGCGAGCCAGCTGGCGCAGATCGCCCAGGTCGAGCAGCAACTGGCCGAGCACGGCAAGCACCTGGTGCTGCTGCCCTTGCCGATGAAGCTGGATATCTATGCCACCCATGCCGAGCGCGCCTTCGACCCACGGGTGGCCAGCCTCTATGACCGCTTCGTCGCCGACCTGCAACTGCGCCGCCTGGATGTGGTGCCGCTGCGTGACGCCTACCTGCGCAACCTGGCCGGTCCGCGCCTGTTCCTCAAGTCCGACACTCACTGGAGCCCGGAAGGCGCGCGGCTGTCGGCCTATGAACTGGCACGCCAGCGCCCGCGCCTGCTCGGTGACCAGGTGTATGTCTCGCACAAGGCGGGCGACAAGACGGTCAAGGGCGACCTGATGAACTACCTGCAGTTCGACCATGCCCGCCTGGCGCCACAGTTCGGCGGCAATCCGATCGAACTGTACGAAACCCTCAAGGCCGCACAGGGCAGTGACGAGCTGTTCGCCGAACAGGCGCAGAGCCTGCTGCTGGTGGGCACCAGCTACAGCAAGATCGACGATTGGAACTTCGTCGGTTTCCTCAAGGAAGCGCTCAACCGCGACCTGTTGTCCGTCGCCGTAGAGGCCCGTGGGCCGTTCGAGGCGATGAACCAGTTCCTCGCCAGCGACCAGTTGCACAACCCGCAGATCGACACCGTGATCTGGGAGTTTCCCCTGCGCACCCTGCTTGCCCATCGCCCCGGCGCGCTTGCCCGCGACGCCCAGCCCGCGCATTTCTGACGTCCCAAGGAGAACCTGATGAAGCTTTCGCCCCTGTTCACCGCCCTGGCCCTGAGCGCCGCCAGCCACATCGCCCTGGCCGCCGAAGGCAATGCCGACCTGTACGACGCCGTGGCCCCGGCCGACTCGGCCTTCGTGCGCGTGCTCAACCTGTCCGATAACAGCATCGACGTGGCCCTCAGCGGCAAGCTCAATGCGCAGAAGGTCGCCCCGGGGCAGCTCAGCGGCTACCGCTTCGTGCCGGCCGGGGTACATAGGATCGGCATCGGCGCCACGGCCATCGAACCGACCCTGGCGGCCAACGCCGCCAGCACCGTGGTGTACGACGGCAAGCAACTGCAGCTCATTGCCGACCAGTATGTGAACGAGCCGAAGAAGGCCCAGGTGGCCTTCTACAACCTGACCCCGGCCCAGGCCACGCTGCGCACCGCCGACGGCAAGCACGAGGTGGTCAAGGCCCTGAGCAAGGGCCAGACTGGCGCGCGCATGGTCAACGAAATCAAGATCGACTTCGCCGCCTATGTCGGCGGTCAGGAAGTGGCCAGCTTCGACGAGTTGTTCCTCAAGAAAGGCCGCTCCTACAGCTACGTGCTGCTGCCTGGCAATCGCAGCCTGAGCCTGGCCAACAGCATCGACCCGACCGAGTGACACACCGCCGCAAGGATGACTGGCCCATGAACACCTTCCTCCCCCTTGGCCTGGCGGCCACCCTGGCGCTGACGGCCCTGCCCGGCCAGGCCGCCGAGCCCGCCCGGCCCGGCTGCGAGAACCTGCAGTGCATGGTCTGCCCAGCCTTGGCCGAACCGCAGCACTATGCCGAAGGGCGCATGAAGCTGATGCGCCAGATCGTCCCCGGCAAGGAGCGCTGGCTGTTCCGCTCGATGGTCGACCTGACCAACGACTTCGGCATTCCCGCGCCCATGCGCCCGGAGTTCGCCCGGCTGATGGACGCCTTCCACCGCCAGGGTATCCAGGTGGCCATGGCGGTCCAGCCGACCCGCGGCCTGATGCACCGCGACAAGCTCTACGCCGACCAGTTGCATGGCTTCGACTTCGAACGCGCCAGCCGCAACCTCGACACCTACCTGGGGCAACTGCGCCAGGGCGGCGCGGTGGTGGCGCCGATGATGCAGCTGGTGCGCCAGCCGCCTCAGGGCGAATACTTCTTCCGCCGCGACCACCACTGGACGCCGGCCGGCGCCGAGGCCACGGCCAGGTTGATGGCCGAGGAGATCCGCCGCCAGCCTTTCTACAGTGGCTTGAGCAAGAAACGCTACAGCACCGAGCCCGGCGTGATGGTACCCAAGGACGGCACGCTGAACCTGGCCCTGAGCTACATCTGCGGCAACAACTACGGGTTCCAGTACGTACGCGGCTACCAGACCGTGCCTGTGGCCGATAGCAGCGATGCCCTGTTCGACGAAGCGCCCGACCCCGAGGTGATCCTGGTCGGCGACAGCAATGCCGCGGCTCGTGAGGACGAGAGCAAGCAGTTCAACTTCGACGGCTACCTGAAACAGTACCTGCAGACGGATGTGCTCAACTATGCACTGCCCGGCGTGGGCGAGGACGGCTCGCTCCTGGAATATCTGCTGTCCGCCGACTACAAGCCCGAGGCGCCGCCCAAGCTGATCGTCTGGGAACTGCCGGCCAACTACCGCCTGGACTCGCCCTTGATGTATCGCCAGTTGGTGCCCGCGATACACGGTGGCTGCAAGACGTCCAAAGAGCTACTGGGCACGAAACTGCAGCGTCCGGCACTGCAGGTCGGCGAGCGCATCGAACTGCTGAGCAATGCCGGAAGTGCCCGGCAGGCGGTGTCCAAGGGCTTTCTCGACATCCGCCTGAGCGACAGGAACGTCAAGGACTTCTACATCATCGTCTATTACGACAACGGCGCCCGCGACAAGGTGTGGTTCCGTCGCGAGGCGGCGGTCGGTGGCGGCCAGTACTACCTGGAGCTGAGCCGGGCGCCCGAGTTCGCCGGCGCCAACCTGCTCTCGGTATTCCTCGAGCCGACCAAGGCCGGCACGGCCGCCACTGATGTGGAGACGCGCCTGTGCCTGTGAAATCGCTGACAGGGGTGCCCCTGCTGCTTGCAATCGCCCTGCTGCCCCTCCCCGGCCATGCTGCGCAAACCATCTGGCCCGCCCGCGCCACCGCGCAGTCGGCCCTGATCGCCGACTACCAGAGCCTGACCTGCAGCAAGCAACCGCCACCACCCTATACCGGCAGCCTGCACCTGCAGAGCAAGTACGATCAACGAGACGCCAGCAAGTCGACCTTGCGCGCCGCGCCCGACGCCGACAGCGAGCGCATTGCCCGGCAGGTCAAACAGTTCATCGCAGGCGTGATCCAGGCCGGCAAGCGCTTCCAGAAGGCGAAGAAGCCCCAGGAGGCCAACATGGCCCTGGCCTGCCAGGAGCAGTGGCTGGGGCATTGGGCGCAAGCCGGTGCCCTGCTCGATCCGGATGCCAGCAACACCGGCATGGCGGCGCGCAAGTGGGCGCTGGCGGCCATGGCCGGCGCGGTGCTGCTGACCCAGGCGGCCGCCGACGGCAAGGTCCGCCTCAGCCCCGTGCAACACCGTTGGTTCAGCCAGCTTGGCGAACAGGTGATCCGCGAATACGACCCGCGCCGCCAGTCCACCACCGTGTACTTCAACAACCACGACTACTGGGCCGCCTGGGCGGTGGCCGCCGCCGGCATGCTGGTGGGCCGCGACGACTTCATCCGCTGGGCCGACGGCAACCTGCGCCGGGGCCTGGCCCAGGCCGTGCGCAGCGGCGACCAGGCCTACCTGCCGCTGGAGGTGGCGCGCAGCAGGCTGGCTGCCAACTACAGCCAGTACGCCCTGGTGCCGCTGGTGCTGCTGAGCGAATCGGCGCGCGCCAATGGCCTGGCCTGGAGCGACGACGACCAGCGCACCCTCGACCAACTGGCCAGTTTCGCCGCCCGCAGCGTGCTCGCCCCGGACACCCTGCCCGAGCTCAAGGGGCAGCGCCAGGCCGAAGTCGCGCCGTACAAGCTGGCCTGGCTGATCCCGTTCCTCGCCCGCCGGCCCGGGCACACCCTCGCCCGCCAGCTGTACGACAGCGAGGACGGCGAGGTGGACAACTACAGCCAGATCGGTGGCCTGCTCAAGCCGGCCTATCCCACCCTGCCTTGATCAAGGACGCTTCCATGGCACCGTTCAGCCGCTTTTCCCTCACCTGCCTGGCCGCCCTGCTACTGACGACGACCGCCCAGGCCGCGCCGGTAATGGACACCCTGCCCCAGGCGCAGCACCAGCAACAGCTGGACCAGCTGCGTCGCCAGGTCCGCCAGGCCGTAAGCTTCGAACAGGCCCGTCGAGCGCCTCCCGCAGGCCGCGCCAGCGTGAGCCTGCAACCGATGTTCTCGTCCCAGGCCGGCAGCTGGCCGTTCGAGCCGTTCGTCAACAATGGCCTGTTCCGCGCCATCGCCGGCTACCAGGCGCACCACCCGCAGGCCGTGGTGCTGCGCGGTGGCAGCATCACCCTGGCGCAACTGCATGACGCGCTGCGCGATCCGCGGGTGCTCAGGCCCTACAAGGATGGCTACCTGCTCAGCTACCCGTTGATGATCGGCGCCGATGCCGGGCTGCTGCTCGAGGGCGCCCATCTCTACCTGTACAGTTTTTCCGGCACCGCGCTGATCAACCAGGGCTGGTTGGGGCTGGAGCGTTCGACACTCGAGAGCGTGGCCGGCGACAAACCGGGCAACACCGATCGCGCCTGGCGCCCCTTCGTGGTGGCCTGGGCCGGCAGCCACACCCAGGTGATCGGCTCGACGCTCCGGCGCCTGGGCTACAACGCCAACCTGTCCCGGGGCCTGAGCACCGCGCTGAGTACCCAGCAACCCGCCGGTACGCGCCCCGCCACGCTGCTGGTCGAAAACAGTCAGTTCAGCGAATTGTCCAGCGCGGTGGAGCTGCAACACAGCCAGGCAACCATCACCGGCAGCCGCTTCGCAGGCTCGCAGCAATACGCCATTGACGCCCGCGACAGCCAGCTGCACCTGCATGACAACCAGGTGCGGGGCATCGACAACAACAGCGGCGTGCGCCTGCGCGGCCAGACCCGGGCGCTGGTCGAGGGCAACCTGATCCTCGGCGCCGCCAAGGCCGCCATCGAGATCAGCGACCAGCGCGGCGCCGTGTGGCTGGCGGGCAACCGCATCGGCGACAGCCGGGGCAACGGCATCCAGCTGCGCAACCTCGCTCCCACGCCCGAGGCGCCGCTGCTGATCGACGACAACCTGCTGGCCAGCAGCCAGGGCAGTGCGGTGGACGCCAGTGAGGTGGCGGCCCTGGCCCTGGTCGGCAATCGCATCGGCAATACCCCGGAGTACGCCGTCAGCCTGCGCAATGCCACGCCCCTGCCGGGCCCGCTGCTGCTCAGTGGCAATCGCCTGGGACAGGTGGGCAAGGCGGTGGTGCGGGTCGAGGGACTGCGGGAGGTCGAGTTGGGGAACAATACCTTCGACGGCAAGGCGCTGCTGCAGAACCTGCTGGCCGGTGACCTGCTGGCGCTGCAGGGGCAGGTGCTCGAGGCGACGCTGGTCCAGGGGCGGATGGTGCGGCTGCGTCAGTAGTAGCTCAGGCGACCGGGCGCTGCATCCGCACGAAACACTCGTCCATGCCCACTTCAGCGAAGCCCCGGAGCTGGTACAGGCGCCGCGCCGGGTTGCTGGCGAACACCATCAGCCGCAGCCATGGCAGCCGGCGTTGCGCCGCCCAGGTGGCCAATTCCTCCAGCACCCAGCTGCCCACGCCACGGCCACGATACTCGGGCAACAGGTGCAACTCGCGAATGAACAACGCCTGGCGATCCTGACTGAGGCTGCAGAACCCCAGTACCTGATCGTCCTCGACCACCAACCACTGTTCGCGCCAGCCCCAGGCCTCGTCGAAGGCTTCCTCGATCCACAGCAGGTCGAACTCGCGGTAGTACGGCAGCATGGCGCGGCGGGTAAGGTCGCGGGCAAACGTCAGGTAGTCATCGCTGGCGGGAATCAGTTCAAGGGGCATAGCACACCGGTGAACTGGCCGGGCCACGGCGCTCCAGCTCATCCTCCAGCCACCGGGCCAGGACCTGGGCATTGTTGTGCTCGGTATCCTTGCCAGCGTAGAGCAAGGTCAAATCGCCTTTACCGGCCAGGTCCAGCAACGGATACCAGTGCTCGGGGTGGGCGGCCAGTTCCTGCTGATAGCGCTGGACAAAGGCTGCAAAGTCCAATTCACCGGCGTGAAATGCCTTGCGCAGTGCATCGGAGGGCGCGACTTCGCGCAACCACTGCCCATGCAGGTCTTCCTTGCGCTTATTGCGGGGCCACAGGCGATCGACCAGCACGCGCTGGCCATCCTGCACCTCGACGCTCTCGTAGACGCGTTTGCAGCGAATCATCAGGTACTCCTGCGACATCGTTCCCCTACAAGCCTAGGGCCTTCATTGATCGAGGTCACGGCCCGGTAACGAATTGTTTCTATGCTGTATACCTTCGGCACCACCGCCCGACGCCAACCGGAGCCCTCATGGCAACCCCGTCACTGGCCAGCCAGCCCGACCTGAGCCTGCGCACCCCAGGCCCACCCCTTGCCCACAAACCCGGACGCGCCACCCTCACCTTGTTCTTCGGCCTGCTGCTGGCGGGCCTGGCCTACACCTTCTGGAGCCTCAAGCAGGACGTCAGCGCCAGCGGCACCGTCGTCACCACCGTCACCCCTTTCCTGTTGCTGGGCCTGGCCCTGCTGATCGCCCTGGGCTTCGAGTTCGTCAATGGCTTCCACGACACCGCCAACGCCGTGGCCACGGTGATCTACACCCATTCGCTGCCGGCACCGGTTGCGGTGGTGTGGTCTGGGTTGTGCAATTTCCTCGGGGTGCTGCTGTCCAGCGGCGCGGTGGCCTTCGGCATCATCGCCCTGCTGCCGGTGGAGCTGATCCTGCAGGTCGGCTCGTCGGCCGGTTTCGCCATGGTCTTCGCCCTGCTGCTGGCGGCGATCATCTGGAACCTCGGCACCTGGTGGCTGGGGCTGCCGGCCTCGTCCTCGCATACCCTGATCGGCTCGATCATCGGCGTGGGGGTGGCCAACGCGCTGATGCACGGGCGCGATGGCACCAGCGGCGTTGACTGGGCCCAGGCCAGCAAGGTTGGCTACGCCCTGCTGCTCTCGCCCTTGATCGGCTTCGCCTGCGCCGCCTTGTTGCTGCTCGCCCTGCGCGCGCTGGTCAAGCGCCGCGAGCTGTACCAGGCCCCGCAAGGCCAGACACCGCCGCCCTGGTGGATCCGCGGTGTGCTGATCCTCACCTGTACCGGTGTGTCGTTCGCCCACGGCTCCAACGACGGGCAGAAAGGCATGGGCCTGATCATGCTGATCCTGGTCGGCACCCTGCCAATGGCCTATGCCCTGAACAAGACCATGCCCAACGAGCAGGCCCTGCAGTTCTCGGCCGTCGCCGAGGTCACCCGCCAGGCGCTGGTACGGGCCGCCCCCGCGCCCGCCCCGGCCGATCCGCGCCAGGTGCTGACCGCGTTCGTCGCCACCCCTGCGGCCAGCCCCGAGCTGCTGCCGGCGCTGGCCGCGCTGACTGGCATGATCGGCGAGGAGGTCAAGGGCTATGGCTCGCTCAAGCGCGTGCCGGCCGAGGCCATGGCCAACGTGCGCAACGACATGTACCTGGCCAGCGAAGCCATCCGCCAGATCGACAAGCACCAGCTGGCCCGCTACGACGCCGATACCGCCCGCCATGTGCAGTTGTTCAAGCGCCAACTGGACGACGCCACCCGCTATATCCCGCTGTGGGTCAAGGTGGCGGTGGCCATCGCCCTGGGCCTGGGCACCATGGTCGGCTGGCGGCGCATCGTGGTGACGGTGGGCGAGAAGATCGGCAAGACCCACCTGAGCTATGCCCAGGGCGCTTCGGCCGAGGTGGTGGCGATGTGCACCATCGGTGCGGCGGATATGTTCGGCCTGCCGGTATCGACCACCCATGTGCTGAGTTCGGGGGTGGCCGGGACCATGGTGGCCAATGGCTCGGGGATTCAACGCAAGACGCTGGTCAACCTGCTGATGGCCTGGGTGCTGACATTGCCGGCGGCAATGGTGCTGGCGGGGTGCTTGTACTGGTTGCTGAACCAGATCCTCTGAGGATGTGCGACGGGGGCTGCCGCGCAGCCCCCGACGAGGTCATGCCGGAATCTTCAGGCCTCGCTGCACGGCCGGGCGCTCGAGGAACCGCGCCAGCACCCGCTGCACTTCCTTGAACGTGTCGAATTCCACCAGCTCCCGCGCGTTGTAGCGCTCCACCAGGTTACGCACCCAGGGGAAGATGGCGATATCGGCGATGCTGTATGCATCGACCATCCACTCCCGCCCTTGCAGGTGGCGGTCGAGCACCGCCAGCAGGCGCTTGGACTCATTGACGTAGCGGTCACGGGGACGCTTGTCCTCATACTCCTTGCCCGCGAAGAAATGGAAGAACCCCACCTGGCCGAACATCGGCCCGATGCCGCCCATCTGGAACATCAGCCACTGCAGGGTCTGGTAGCGCTGGGCCGGGTCCTGGCTCAGCAACTGGCCGCTCTTCTCGGCCAGGTACTGCAGGATCGCCCCCGACTCGAACAAGGGCAACGGTTGGCCCCCCGGCCCATCGGGGTCAAGAATCGCCGGGATCTTGTTGTTGGCGCTCAGGGAGATGAACGCGGGGCTCAACTGATCCTCGGTTTCGAAGCTGACCTTGTGCACCTCGTAGGGCAGGCCGATTTCCTCGAGCATGATCGAGACCTTGACCCCGTTGGGCGTGGCCAGCGAGTACAGTTGCAGACGCTCGGGGTGTCGCGCCGGCCATTTGCCGGTGATGGGGAATGCGGAAAGTTCGGTCATGGGGGTGCCTTCGCGTTGGGAGCCTTCAATCTAGATGATCTTCGGCCATCCTGACCATCACCCAGTCGCGGTGCCGCTCGTCGCCGCAAGGGAAGATCGCCTCGCCCACCTTGCGAAAGCCGTTGCGCTGATAGAAACCGATCGCCCGAGCGTTCAGCTCATTAACTGTCAGGCGCGCCTGGCCATCGACCTGGGCCAGGGTAGTGGCGAGCAACAATTGCGCGGCGCCGGTGCCATGGGCGCAGGGTAGTACATAGCAGCGGGAGATTTCCGCCAGTTGATCGGCTTCGGCAATGCCCAGCTTGCCGGGCGCCAGGTCGAGCATGCTGTAGCCCAGCACCTGGCCATCCCGTTCGACCACCAGCAATCGCTTGTGCGGGTGCTCCAGGTGCGCCTGGAAATGTTCGGGCTGGAGATGGTGGGCGATGTAGTGCTGCTGGGCGCTGACCGCGCTATCGGGCGGGCTGGCCAGAGCGAAGGTCGCCTGGCCGACAAGGCTCAGGGCCACGCAGTCTTCGTCACGGGCCGGGCGAATCTGGTAGGGCATGGCAACATCCTGTCGGGCAGCCGGGTCACGTTCGACAATGCCAGCCCCACCCCATGGGTGCAAGTTCAGGCGTCGCCATGGGCCTGGCGCTTGAGCTTCTCGGTATCGACCCGCACGAACACCGAATCGGCGGTGACCGTCAGTACATCCCCGGCCCAGACCTCGCAGATCACCCGGGTCTTGCGCCCCAGCTCGCCCTCGACCCGGGCCTTGAGCAGCAGCTCGACGCCCATGGGCGTGGGCTTGAGGTAGGTCAGGCCAAGCTGGCCGGTGACGCAGTCGATACGTGGCAAGGTGCCAGGTTCGCGGCCTTCGGCACGGTAGTGACAGGCCATGGCGGTCCAGTTGGAGTGGCAGTCGACCAGCATGGCCAGCAGGCCACCGTAGACCAGGCCGGGCCAGCCGGTGAAAGTCGGGTCGGGGGTATGC
Source organism: Pseudomonas sp. 2848 (assembly GCF_003253945.1). NCBI lineage: Bacteria > Pseudomonadati > Pseudomonadota > Gammaproteobacteria > Pseudomonadales > Pseudomonadaceae > Pseudomonas > Pseudomonas sp. 2848. The sequence goes on along the minus strand of NZ_QKZD01000004.1, from coordinate 50,145 downwards.
CGGCACGACAGGTGGATGCCGTCGGCGTCCCAGTGGCTCTGCACATGCAGGCCGCTGGGGTGGGAACAGCCGCAGCCGTAGCAGATGCCTTCGGGGGCGGCGAGTTGTTGCAGGGACAGGGCGTGCTCGGTCATACGCGTCCTTGGCTTGTTGGTGTTGGATAAGGAGGCTGGCTGCCGATGGTAGCGCCCTGCGCGGCCTGCGCCAATGCACGAGGCCTGGCCGCAGACAATACCTGCCTGACGGCAACCGCTCTGAACCGCGATTCAGCAAGATTCAGCCCACCCATCCAGACGATTGACTCCCTGCCCGTTCGGTGGTCAGATGCGCGCCAGTTTCAGGTGCCCTGCGCCGCCGCGCGCAAGGTGAAACGGGAAGCCGGTGAGTCGATACCACGACAAGTCCGGCGCTGCCCCCGCAACGGTAAGCGAGCGAACCCTTCGACAGACCACTGTGCACACGCATGGGAAGGTGAAGGCTTCACGACCCTCGCAAGCCCGGAGACCGGCCTGAGGCTTCACTTGGCAACCCGCGGTGGGCGGGCGCAGGCCGGTATTCGCGTGCGCGCCTGCGCGCGCTTCGCCGTTGCGTGTTTTCCACCGGGATCCATTCTTTCCTGCAGCAGTGGAACGACATGTCCCGTATCAACAAGCTTCACACCCTGGCGGCCTGCCTGGCCGTGTCCCTGCCGGCGCTGGCCGACGAGCAGCCCAGCCCTGCGCTCACCCTGCCCTCCACGGCGATCACCGACAGCCGCGACCCGCAGACCGTCGACCTGGCCACCCCCACCCAGGCCGGTTCACGCCTGAACCTCAGTGCCCTGGAAACCCCGGCGAGCACCAGCAGCATCACCGCCGCGCAGATTCAGCAGCGCAACAACACCACGGTGCAGGATGCCGTGACCCGCTCGCCGGGCATCACCTTCATCGGTACCCCTGGCGATGGCGGCACCGGCTTGTCGGCGCGCGGTTTCACGGGCCAGAGTTCGGTGATGACCCTGTTCGACGGGGCGCGCCTGTACGCCGGCGCCGGCACCCTCACCTACCCGGTCGATCCCTGGATGGTCGAGCGTATCGATGTGATCCGTGGGCCTGCCTCGGTGCTGTATGGCGAGGGCGCCACCGGGGCAACGGTCAACGTGATTCCGAAAAAGCCCTTCAGCGGTGATATCCGCAACCACCTGCGCCTGGGCTATGGCTCCTGGGACCGCCAGCAACTGGGGCTGGACAGCGGCGGCAGCCTGAGCGAGCGCCTGAGCTACCGCGCCACCCTGAACCAGCAGGCGGGCAACGGCTGGGTCGACCGCACCGATTCGCGCAGCCTGGCGTTTTCCGGCGCGCTGCGCTTCGATGCCAGTGACGACCTGAGCTTCACCTTGTCCCACGAACGCGGCGACGCACAACCTGCCAACTACTACGGCACGCCGCTGATCGACGGCCATCTGCGCAGCCGCGTGCGCAACAAGAACTACAACGTCAGCAATGACCAGCAGCGCTACCACGATGAGTGGACACGGCTGACCAGCGACTGGAACATCAGCGACAGCATCAGCGCCAGCAACCAGCTGTACTACATCAAAAGCCGTCGCCACTGGCGCAATGCCGAGGAATACGCCTGGGATGCCGGTGTGATCCAGCGCCGCAGTTTCCTGGAGATCAAGCACAACCAGGAGCAGATCGGCGACCGCCAGAGCTTCACCTTCGATCACTCGCTGTTCGGCCTGGCCAGCAAGACCGTGGTGGGCGCCGAGTACAACAAGATCCGCTTCAACATCGACAGCAACTCACCCTATGAGGATGGCTACACCGACCCGCTCGACCCTTGGCGGCCGGCGCCCGGCGGGTTCCACAGTGCGGATCCAACGCGCCCGCAGACGCTGTCGAAAACCAGCACCTTCTCGCTGTTCGCCGAAAACCGCACGCAACTGACCGAGCGCCTGTCGCTGGTCACCGGCATACGCCGCGACCAGAACCACATCGACCGCAACGACCTGGTGAAGGACACTCGCGAAGACCAGAGCCTGCGTGGCGGCAACTGGCGCGCCGGCCTGGTGTACGCGCTGACTGACGATCTGTCGGTGTACGGCCAGTACTCCACCAGCGAGGATGGTGTCGGTGACCTGCTGACCCTGCGCCCGGAGCAACGCCTTGAACTGACCGAAGCCAAGCAGACCGAATTCGGCCTCAAGCAACGGTTCTGGGACGGACGCGGCGAATGGACATTGGCGGCCTACCACATCGTCAAGAAGAAGCTGCCGGTGTACGACGTGGTCTCCAAGCGCAGCCAGCAGGCAGGCCAACAGACCTCCGATGGCCTGGAGGCAAGCCTGGAGCTGGCACTGGGCAATCAATGGCAACTGTCGGGCAACGCAGCCTTGGTGCGCGCCAAGTACGATGACTTCACTCAGCTCAGCCGAGGCGTTTCCTACGACCGGTCTGGCAACCACCCTCAGGACGTCCCACGTCGAACCGCCAACCTGTGGCTGAGCAAAGGCTTCGGGCAAAGCGTCGACACCGGTATTGGCCTGCGCTACGTAGACGCCCGCTATACCAGCGCCGCCAATGACCAACGCGTGCCGGGCTACACCGTGGTCGATGCCAACATCGGCTGGCAGGTGCTACCCGACGTGCGCCTGGGCCTGCAGGTGAACAACCTGTTCGATCGCGAGTACGCCCAGTCGAGCTACAGCGGCGAACAGTGGCTGCTGGGCGCACCGCGCTCGTATTTCGCCACGGTGGACTACAGCTTCTAGGTCGGCCAGGTAACAGCGTGGGAGCGGGCTTGGCCCGCTCCCACAAGAGCCCAGGTCTGACGGCCATCGCGTCGTGCTTGAACATCATCGCGCCACCTGCTCGACTAGGGCCTACGCCCCGTCCACAAGCAGCGCGCCATGACCGACATCCCGCAAATTCCCGCAGCGCCCGTGCACGCGCTTGACCAGCCGCGCACCTTGCTGTTCCTCGCCTACCCGCAGATGGGCCTGCTCGACCTCAGCGGCGCGCAGACGGTGTTCTGGGCCGCGACCAAGGCCCGCGCCGCGCGCGGCCTGCCCGGCTACCGGGTGGTCACTGCCAGCCTCGAAGGGGGCCTGGTGGCCACCGCCGAGGGCCTGGCCGTCGCCACCGAGCCACTGGCGCCCTGGCTGCACGAGCCCTTCGACACGCTGGTCGTGCCCGGCGCCCCGGAGATCGTCCGCACCCTCCCCGATCACGCCGAGCTGGTCGCCTGGCTGGCCCAGGCCGCCCAACGCGCCCGACGTACCGCTTCGGTATGCAGTGGTACCTTTCTGCTGGCCGCCGCTGGCCTGCTTGATGGCCGCCGGGCCGCCACCCACTGGGCGATGTGCGATGCCCTGCACCGACGCTTCCCGGCCATCGAGGTGGATGCCGAATCGATCTTCGTGCAGCAGGATCAGGTGTGGACTTCGGCCGGCGTCAGCGCCGGCATCGACCTGGCGCTGGCCCTGGTCGAGGCCGACTGCGGCCGCGAGGTGGCCATGCAGGTGGCCCGCGAATTGGTGGTGTTCCTCAAGCGCCCCGGCGGCCAGGCGCAGTTCAGCGAACTGCTCAAGGCCCAGGGCGAGGACAGCGACGCCTTCGAGGCCCTGCACCTATGGCTCAGCGAGCACCTGGGCGACCCGCGGCTGACGGTCGAGCGGCTGGCCGAGCAGGCGCGCATGAGCCTGCGCAACTTCACCCGGGTGTACAAGCACAAGACCGGCCGCACCCCGGCCAAGGCCATCGAGGTGTTCCGCCTGGAGGCGGCGCGCCGCTTGCTGGAAAACTCCGACCAGCATATCGAGCAGGTCGCCCGCCAGTGCGGGTTCGGCAGCGAGGAGCGTATGCGCCTGGCGTTCCAGCGCCACCTGGCGGTAACCCCGCGAGACTATAGGGCGCGCTTCGCCCGCAGCGTGCCGCTGGCTGAAATCCAGGGTTCTTTGGCCTAGGGGCAAACCGAGGGGGCGCTTAGCATCTGCACCACGCTTGTCGGGCCGCAATCCAGGCTCACCCCCAAGGCGTACCCTTTTTCCACTGCCGCAGCGACAACATCCATAATCGCGGCATCCAGGAGCCCCTCATGAAACAGATCCTGATCATTGGCGCAGGCTTCGCCGGGCTGTGGAGCGCCCTCGGCGCCGCCCGCCTGCTCGACCTGCACAAACGCGACGACGTGCTGATCACCGTGCTCGCCCCCCAGGCGGAGCTGCACATCCGCCCACGCTTCTACGAACCCGACGTACACACCATGGCCGCTCCCTTGCAGGCGGTGTTCGACGCGGTCAACGTGCGCTTCGTCAAAGGCACGGCCTACCACATCGACCAGGCCAACCAGCAGGTGGCCTATCGGCAGACGGGTGGCATCGAAGCCAAGATGGGTTACGACCGCCTGATCATGGCCTGCGGCAGCCTGCTCAACCGCCCGGCGCTGGCAGGCTTCGACCAGCACGCCTTCGATGTCGACAAGATCGACTCGGCCACCCGCCTGGAAGAACACCTCAAGTCCCTGGCCGCCCGCCCCGACAGCCCCGCACGCAATACCGTGGTGGTGGCCGGTGGCGGCTTCACCGGCATCGAGACCGCCACCGAGCTGCCCAGCCGGTTGCGAGCGATCCTGGGCGACAAGGTCAAGCCGCGCATCGTCGTGGTCGACCGCGGCGCGAAGATCGGCGCCGCCCTGGGCGACGGCATTCGCCCGGCCATCGAACAGGCATCGGCGGCGCTGGGGATCGAGTGGATCTGCGGCGCCACGGTGGCCTCGGTGGATGGCGGCGGCGTGCTGCTGGACAACGGTGAACGCATCGCCGCCAACACCGTTGTTTGGACCGTGGGCTTCAAGGCCAACCCACTGACCGAGCAGATCAGCGGCGAACGCGACCGCCAGGGCCGCCTGCATGTGGATGGCAACCTCAAGGTCATCGGCAACCCGACGGTGTACGCCGCGGGCGATGTGGCCTACGCTGCCTGCGACGAGGTTGGCAACTTCGCAGTGATGTCCTGCCAGCATGCCATTCCGCTGGGCCGCTACGCTGGCAACAATGCCGCCGCCGAGCTGATCGGCGTGGCACCGATGACCTACAGCCAGCCCAAGTACGTCACCTGCCTGGACTTGGGCGCCTGGGGCGCTGTGTACACCGAAGGCTGGGAGCGCACCGTTTCGCCGCCGACGGACAAGGCCGAGGCCAAGCAGCTCAAGCAGCAGATCAATTCGGTATGGATCTATCCGCCGGCGGCTGACCGCGCGGCAGCGCTGGCGGCAGCCGATCCGTTGATCCCGGTGGCCTGACGGTACATCTGCGCGCGCCTACAGGGCATCTCGAATACCGACGATGATGCCCTGCTCACGCAACTGTCGCAGCATCTGCAGCCCCTGCTGCAGGTGCTGATCCCCCAGCGCCCGCAAGCGCTCGCGCCCGGTACCGGGCAAGCCCACCAGCAGCTGCCAGGCCAAAGGCGCCAACCGGGCGAAGCGTACCTGCAGGTTGGCGTCGCGGTACACCAGCAACAAGGTGGGCTGCTCCGGCGCCTCGTCGGGTTGATACTCGGGACCGATGCGCTCCACCGGCCAGCGGTAGGCCAGCACCCGGGCCACGCACGACAGCAGCGGCTCGCCGGCCAGCAGGTCGCCGTCCGGGTCGTGCGGCGGATCCTCGGCGTCGCTCAGGTACAGCTGCGCTTCGATCCATTCGTAGTGCGCCAGCTCCAGCTGCCAGGGAGCGTCCGGCGCGACGCCCTGCAGGTAGTCGATGAAGGCTTCGGCTACTTCGATAAACAGCGGCGTCTGGCTACGGTAATGGGCGTAGAAGTCACGCACCCGCGCATGCCAGTGCTCATCGCCTAGGGTCCGGCGCATCACCGGAAAACTGCCGGCCAACAGCCCTTCGATGGCGCCATAGAACAATTCGCGGTAGACCTTCAGGCGCCGCGCCTCGATACCGGGCGGCGGCGGGTTGCCGACCGGGTCGCGCAGGTGGCGGGCCAGGGTGAACTGCTGGTGGCGCAGGGTTTCGATCATGGTCTTACGCTCCATGGGCACGTTGCACGTCGCGGATGCGCGCCGTCTCGGCCAGCAAGTCGGCCAGCGGCGGGTAGTTGAAGTCGCGCTCGAGCACTGTGGGTTGCGCGCCGAAGCGCTGGCAGGCGACGGCGAACAAGGCCCAGACATCCTCCTTGACCGGCGCGCCGTGGGTGTCGACCTTCAGGTCCGGCGCCTCGTCATAGTGACCGGCCACGTGCATGCCCACCACCCGCTCGCGGGGAAGGCCGGCGAGGAAGGCCCGGGCGTCGTAACGGTGGTTGCAGGCGTTGACGAAGACGTTGTTGACGTCCAGCAGCAGGTCGCAGTCGGCCTCGTCGAGCACGGCGCGGACGAAATCCAGCTCGGCCATCGCCTGGTACGGCGCGGCGTAGTAGCTGATGTTCTCCACGGCGATGCGCCGGCCAAGGATGTCCTGGACCTGGCGGATACGGGCGGCCACATGGTGGACGGCCTCGTCGGTGAACGGAATCGGCATCAGGTCATAGAGGTGACCGTCGTCGCTGCAATAGCTCAGGTGCTCGCTGTACATCCGCACCTGGTGGCGGTCGAGGAACTGCCGGGTGCGCTGGAGGAAGCCTAGGTCCAGCGACGCGGTGCCACCCAATGACAACGACAGGCCGTGGCAGGCGATGGCAAAGCGCTCGGCCAGGCGCGCCAGGCCCTGGCCGAAGGCGCCGCCGACACCGATCCAGTTCTCCGGGGCGCACTCAAGGAAGTCCACTGCGCCCGCCTCCATGGTCAGCAGGTCGGGCAGCAGGCCGCGGCGCAGGCCGAGACCGGTGTGCAAGGTGTGTTGGGGCATGGTCGGAGGGTTCCGTATGGCAGGGATCGACATCGCGGGGCCAGCCCGCCCCCACAGGGCAAATGCCGGTGGGAGCGGGCTGGCCCCGCGACAGGCTTCAGGACCTGGTCAGGTGGCTGAACAACCCGTCAGGCATCGCCTTGCCATTGGCCTTGTAGATCGCCGCCAGGTGATCGTGGGCCTCCTGCTCGGAAATGAAGCCATCGTGGTTGCGGTCGATCTTGTCGAAGTCGGCCGCCCGGTCCTTGGCCACGGCCAGGAACTCCTCGCGCGAGACCTTGCCATCATGGTTGCTGTCGGTGCGGGCGAACGAGGCGTCGCCGCACTTGCCCTCACCGCACTTGCCCTCGGCACCGGCCTTGGCGCTGGCGCCACACTTGCCCTCGCCACATTTGCCTTCGCTTTGCGTGACCTTGCCGCTGGCACCGCATTTGCCCTCGCCGCACTTGCCTTCGCCAGGGGTCTTGGCAGCGGCCAGCTGGTAGCCCTGGGCCAACGGTTCTACCGCGAAGGCGCTGTTGCCCAGGACCATGCCGCCGAGCAGGGTGGCGCCGAGCAGGCCGAGGGTTTGACGGGTCGTTTTCATGGTGTCGCTCCACTGTGGTTGGAAAGTGGAGCCATTGAGCCGCAGCGGTGTGTCGTCGATGTATCGGAGCGGGCGTGGTTTTGTATGGCAGTGGGTCGGGGCGAGGCGCAGATACACAGGGATACAAGAACGGCCTTCTGCTCGTGCAGAGGGCCGTGACAGAGGCGTCAGTCTTCCAGCGGCTTGGGCGGCGCGGCAGGTTTGGCGGGCTTGCTCGGCTTGGCCTTGCTGTCCTTGGCCTTGGGCTCGGCTGGTGCAGCGGCTACCGGCTCCGGCGCTGTCACCGCCTGCTCGCTGGCCGGCAATTCATCGACTGCCTTGAAAATAACTTGCGGGTCGAGCTTCTCGCCGCTGTCGTCGTCCTTGAGCACATGGCGCTCGCCATCCTTGCCCACCAGGATCACCTTGGTGCCTTTGCTGGCCCCCAGCTTGAGCTCTCGGATCAACGCCATGGTGGTCTGCTGCTCGAGGTTCTTGTCCTCACGCTTGCCCATCATGTTGGCGACGCTGTACAGCACCAGGCCACGCTCCTTGAATCCGGCCTGGGTCGCAGGCTTTTTCAGCGCCTCTTCCAGGCCACGCAGGGTCGGGTCGGCTGAACTCGGGGCAATGACCACCAATGGCCTGGCCTTGCCCAGTTCCTTGGCCAGCGGGGCATCGCTGTCGGCGGCGTGCAAAGGGCCGGCTACGGCAAGCAAGGTGGCGAGGGTCAGTGACCGAACGAGCATGCGCATCTCCTTATTCTCTCGATAAACCAAAGACTGCAGATCAGGGAGAAAGATCCGGGCCGGGAGCCTAAACCAAGTGTTCATCTATCTGCTTGGGTCAAAGGTAACCAGCGGTTTCGGCAACCCTCGCAGATCTTGCTGACACCCTTTACGGAATCACCACTCCCAACCTTGAGCGTAGTCCAAAGCCATCATGCTCCGAAGGGAACTCAGCGAACGAAGATTTCCTGCTCGACAACCAGCTCCAATGCATGACGAGTCATTTCAAGCATCATCGTGCGCTCGGCTAGCGCCTGCGTCTCCTGTACCTGGCCGATCTGCTCCAGCCGAGCTGCTTCCGATAGACTCCGATCCGCCATCAGTGCCTCCACGCGGGCGTGATAGGGCGCATTGAAGGCATCGAAGCGTGCCTGATAGACATGGCGCAGGTGCCGGCACCAAAAATCCCTCTCGGCCAACGACCGTGCCACCGTCTCGCTACTCTCTGCCGCCAGCACACGCTCACGCGCCTGCGCGACCTGCTGCATGCCGACACCTGCAAAGTCGCGGAACAACATATCATTGATCCGCAGCGGCAAGTCCAGATCGCGGCGCAGCGCCAGCCGATACGCCAGTACCACCTCGATTTCGTCCGGGTTCCCGCCTGCCGCTCGCCGTGCCTGAACATCTTCCAGGGCGATACGATCGACGGCGTCCAGCCGCCACAGCTGACGCCCAAGATGCAGCAAGGCCCGTTCACGATTACCCACAACGCTGCCCTGCTGCGCCTGCCTCACCAGCAAACGCACTTCCAGGTCGCTGAAACGCAGGGTAATGCTGTCCTGGCAGGTGACATCCCGGGCGCAGGCGAACAGTTCATTGCATAGCTCTGCATCCGCATCCATCGCCTGGAGCATCTCCAGTACCCGAAAGGCGAGATCGCGGGCACCGACAGGGCTGCGAAAGTCGGCCGATTCCGTCAAGCCCGTGAGCAGGTCGAAAAACGCTTCGCCGTGTTCGTTGCCGTCCACCAGCGCCCAGGCCGAACCCAACTCATCGCGGTGCCTATCCTCGATCGCATCGAGCCAGCGCATACGCGCCGGGATGTCAGGCTCAATCAATTGCACAGGTGCAACCGGCAGAGCCAAGGCTGCCAGCAACCGCTGACGCTGCTCGGACGTCAAGGGGTTGCCCTGCAGCCACACCCGGCCCCTGGTCCAAAGCTGTGCTTGATAAAAACCTTCGGGCAACGCGGTGATGAGGTTGTCGCGCACATCGAGCGTAACCAGCCGCTGGCACTCCAGCGTACCGTGAGGCAGAGCGGCGATCCTGCTGCCGCTCAAACGCAATTCGTTGAGCTGCGTCATCGCATGCACCGAGAACGTGCGCCCGAGCGGGTTGTGGGAAAGATTCAGGTAGGTGAGCGCTTCGCAACCGGCGAGCACTGCGCTTTGACCAGGATCCAGCGCGATCTGGTTGTTGCACAGGTCCAGGCACTGCAACTGGCGCATATGCTGCAATTGCGCCGGCAGACGAGTTAGCCTGTTGCCGGGCAGCTCCAGTACTCTGAGATTGGCAAACGCCTGGAGAAAACTGTCGGGAACCGCTTCCAGTTCCATGCCGCGCAATGACAGGATCGCAACGCGACTTAGACGGATTTGATCCGGCAGTTCCGGGAGGACGCCTGGCCTGGCGCCCATCTGGCTCCACCAGAGCTCGATCGGAGGGAAGCGATGAACGGACTCTTCGAACGTACTGCGTTGCCAGCACCGCATGAGCGCGTCACCGAAGTAGCGGCGCTGCTCCCGGGCCTCGCCACCCGAAACGCTTCTGATCCAGCGGTCCATGTGCTGGCGCAACAGTTCGGATTGCGCACGCACCGTCGCCAGGACCTCCTCGACGGGCCGCCCCGAGGCCTGGACCGCGCTGATCCACCTATCGAGCTCTGCCTGCTCCAGGGCTGGAAACAGGCCGTGCACCCTGTCGATCAGGGCCTGCGGCCTGCCCCTGCGCCACCCTCTGCCGGGCTGGCGCCCGCTCAGCAGATAACCGAAGCGACCGTCCTGCAGCCGCGATGGCGCGCGCAAGGCACCTGGCCGCGCAGGTGACAGCAGGCGCTCCGCGGCCTGCCGGTCGGCAACGGCGCGCCGCCGCACCGCCAGGCGCAGGCTGGCGGCAAAAGGTGCGTCCAGGCCCAGCGCCGTGAGTTGGTCAGCGTCGTAGGCAGCGGCCATGACCTCGAACAGGTCACCAGCCTCTCCCACGGTGTTGCCCTGTGGATCCAGGCGCACAAACCGGCCATCGAGGTGCAACAGGCCGGTCGCCGTCGCGGGGTCGCCGCCCGCGACCAGCGCCGTCCCACCGACATGCTCGTCCAGCAGGCGCCAGCGTATGGACCTGGAAGCGCCCGTCACCCCTTCGAGCAGCCCGATCACCACCCGCGCAAGGTCCGCTGACTGCGGCATGTCGTAATGCAGGGCCTCCAGAACCCGCACCGTACGGATCCGCGCGACGCTCGCCCTGGCACTCTCGGCAAGGCGCATGGGTATCCTGCCGGTTTCGACCAGGCGCCGGTAGTCGTCGGCATCGGCACCTTCCAGCAAGGCCTGCGCCGCTCGTCTGTGCAAGCCTGTAAAGATCCGTCGCAGCGTGGCGATAGCGACCGTATCGGCTTCCTGCCCACTGTCGTACAGCGCCTGCAACAACCGCCGCCGGTGCACTCCAATCTGCCCGGCAAGCCGCGCGCCCTCCAGCCCAGGTATTTCCGACAAACGCCGGGCATGGCGCAGCAGCTCATGATCCTCGCTGCCCACTCCGGAACGTAGATCCATGATCGCCCGACCTATGCGCGCCTCCAGGAGCAGGCGTTCGACGCTGTCACAGAGCCAGGGATCGGGCACCTGGTTTTCCATATGCAAGACCCGCAGATTGCCTGTGCCAATCCCGTGAATACTCAATGCTGCGTCAACCCTGGCAGCATCCAGTTCGCTGAACGGTCTGCCCAATCGACGAAACATCAGGCGTGCGCCCTGCCAGCACGACGGCTGCGCACTGGCCAACCGCCAAGCTCCGGCACCGTTGCCACGCAACACAGGGCCGAAGCCTGCCCGGGGGCGCAATTGCCACGCGCCATCCACGCTGTGCTGCTGCACCGGATAGTGCTGCCCATCCATCTCGATGAACGCTTGCCCAGCAAGCCGCTGGACGCCATCGCTATCTTGCCGCGCAGCCAACGGTGGCGCCTCACTGCGATAGGCCGCCAAGTCCTGGTTCCACAGTTTCGTCTCGCCATTTTCCATTTGCGCCGGCACCAGGCTGTCGACCAGCAGCGAACGCCCCCACGCATGACGCACGGCCGACACCCCGGCCGCAGTCGCCGCCACCACGGCCAGATCGCGTACCACATGCGTAAGATGGTCGAGAGCGGCAGAGGTATCGCCGTCCTGCCAATCCTCGACGCCATGGAAAACCTCGGTGAGCAGATCCCAGGCAAAGACCGCGAGCAATGCAGCGCCGACAACAGGGATGAAAAAACCTGCCAGGCCCACAAGCAACCACCCCTGCGCGGCAAGGTACCGGTCATGGGCCTGCTGCACCGCTCGATCGAGTTGTGCCACGGGCGGCGCGATCACTGCGGCGTCATCCTTGATCTGCGCGATACGCGCCGCCGCCAGATGGTCGAACAGCGGTTGTGGCATGGGGCGCATGTGTACCTGGAGGTCGCGGGTAGCCCAGATCGCCACATCCCGGTACAACTCGATGACGGCCGAAAAGAAGCGATGGCTGTCGCGGCGCCTCAGAAAACGGCTGAAGAACTTCAGGTAGGCGCCATCGCGCAAGTGGCGACCCAGCCGCTTGTGGCTAAGGTGCTCCAGGTCGGGATGGGCACTCCAGGGGCCGTGTGGATCACCTGGGATGTAGCAGAGGATGCGCTTGCTGGTATTGCGCAACCAGCCCTGATCGACGACGTCGAACACGATGATCTGCTCCAGCGCGCACTCCAGCACGCGCAGTTGCTTGACAACCACCGGCGCCCCGTCCAGGGCCTGCGGCTCGCCATTGCGGCACACGCGCAGCAGCAGGTTGAGCTCGGCGGCGCTCAGGATGCCATCGGCATTGGCCTTGCACGCATCGACGACAAGCGTGGAATGCAGCAACCGCGCCAGCAACTCGCGCATGCTTTGCTCGCCGGGCGGGTCAAGGACTGCGTCCAGGTGGCGCTGGTAGCGTGCGCCAGCATCCAGTTCGCGGCATAACCGGGCAAACCCGATCGCGCTGGGCTGGTCAAGACGCCCCCCGGCCTCGTCGAACAGGCCGTTGCCACGCGGCTGGCCGTTGGGCATGGACTCGCTGGCGACGAAATTGCGCAGTATGGCTTCCACCAGCGGTACCTGCGCATAGTCAGTACCCGAAACCGGAACCCGAGTGGTGAAATACTGACCGCGCAACGGCACCGGATACCCTTGGCGAAACCACAGGGTGCCGACATCCAACCCTGGGGTGAATCGTTTGTCGAAGACATCCTGCAAGGCGGCACCGACAAACGCTTCGATCCCCTGCACACGTCCCCAACGCGTCTGCAGCCGTTGCCGGCAGTCAAGGCTGGTCTTGAGGGCGGCGCTCAATTCCGCCAGAGGGGCATCGCCAAGCCTGTGCAACCACTCAGGCAGCCGCTTGGCGATCAGGCCATCCTGGAATGCCTGTTCGAGCCTGAGCGTGTCGTCGCTTTGCGCAACCCCTGAATCGCTGTCGGTGGGCATGCGTGGTCTCCTTGTGCTGGAGGCCACAGCTTAGGGACAGCTGCCTTGCACCTCGCACTAGCCGGCTACCACCGCACTCAGAACAGCGCTAGTTGACGATCGATCAGCGCCGCGAAGTCATCGGCGACAAAGGGCAGGATGGCATCGGCCACCGGTTGCAACTGGCGCGTCAGGTAGTGGTCGTAGTCCAAGGGCGCCTGGCGGTTCTCCAAGGGCTCCGGGCCGGCCGTGGTGATGACATAGCTGATCCAGCCGCCGCGCTGATACTGCAATGGGCGCCCGAGGCGGGCGTTGTACTGGTCCGCGAGCCGCGCTGCGCGCACATGCGGCGGCACGTTGCGCTGGTAGTCGGCCAGCGGCCGACGCAGGCGCTTGCGATAGACCAGCAGTTCATCCTGCTCACCGGCCAGGGTGCGCTCGATATAGCCGCGCACATAGTCGCGATACGGCTGGCCCCGAAACACCCGGCCATAGAGCTCCTGCTGGAACTGTCGGGCCAGGGGCGACCAGTCGGTACGTACAGACTCCAGGCCCTTGTAGACCATCTCCTCGCTGCCGTCGCCACGTCGTACCAGGCCGGCATAGCGTTTCTTGCTGCCTTCGTCGGCGCCACGGATGGTTGGCATGAGGAAACGCCGGTAGTGGGTTTCGTATTGCAGCTCCAGGGCGCTGTCCAGGCCCAGGGTCTCGGCCAGGTGGCGGCGCCACCACTGGTTGACCTCGGCCACCAGCTCGCGGCCGATGCGCGCCGCGCCCTCTTCGTCGTGTGCGCCTTTGAGCCAGACGAAGGTGGAGTCGGTATCGCCGTAGATCACATCAAAGCCCCGCGCTTCGATCAGTGTCCGGGTCTGGCGCATGATCTGGTGCCCGCGCATGGTGATCGAGGAGGCCAGGCGCGGGTCGAAGAAGCGGCAGCCGCTGGAGCCAAGCACGCCGTAGAAGGCGTTCATGATGATCTTCAGCGCCTGCGACAGCGGCGCGTTTCCGTCACGCTTGGCCGCCTCGCGGCCCTGCCACACCCGTTCGACAATCGCTGGCAGGCAATGCTGGCTGCGCGAGAAACGCCCGCCGCGAAAACCCTCCACCGAATGTGTGTCGTCCGGCTGGCGCAAGCCCTCGACCAGACCCACTGGATCGATCAGGAAGGTGCGGATGATCGAGGGGTAAAGGCTCTTGTAGTCGAGCACCAACACCGAATCGTACAGGCCGGGCCGCGAGTCCATGACAAAGCCGCCCGGGCTGGCCTCGCCCTCGACACTGCCCAGGTTGGGTGCGACATAGCCCAGGCGGTGCATGTGTGGGATGTACAGGTGGCAGAACGCGGCCACCGAACCGCCGCTGCGGTCCACGGCAAGGCCGGTGACCGATGAGCGCTCGAGCAGGAACTCCAGCAGCCGGGTATGGGCGAAGATCCGCGTGACCAGTTCGCAATCCTTGAGGTTGTAGCGGGCCAGGGCCGGCTTGTCCTCGGCGAACCGGCGGTTGATCTCGTCCATGCGCTGGTAGGGCGTATCGATGGCCTTGCCCTCGCCGAGCAATTGTTGCGCGACACTTTCCAGGCTGAACGAGGGGAAGCTCCAGGTCGCCGAGCGCAAGGCCTCGATACCGTCGATCAACAACCGGCCCGGCGCCTCGGCGAAGAAATGGCTGTGGCTGCCATGCTCGCGCAGGTGCATCGGCGCGCCGTCACGGCCCAGGCACAGCGGCACACTCAGGCGCTGGGCATGCTCATGCAGCAGACGCAGGTCGAACTGCACCAGGTTCCAGCCGATGATCGCATCGGGGTCGTGGCGGGCCAGCCACTGGTTGAGGCAGGTGATCAGCTCGGCGCGGTCGCTGCAGTAATGCAGGTCGAAATCCACCTCGCCGGCCTCGCCATTGGCCGGCCCGAGCATATAGACCTGACGCTGGCCGCAGCCTTCCAGGGCGATGCTGTACAGCTCGCCACGCTCGCTGGTCTCGATATCCAGCGACACCAGGCGCAGGTCCGGGCGATAGTCAGGGTCGGGCTTGAGCTGGGCATCGAGCAAGGTACCCTGATCGTCGGCGCGGCCATCGAAACGCACTGGCGCGGTGATGAAGCGCTCCATCAGGTAGCGCTCCGGCGGACGGATATCGGCTTCGAACACCTCGATGCCGGCGCCGCGCAGGCGTCTTTCCAGGGCGATCAGTTGGCGGTGCTGGCGGCAGTACAGGCCCATGACCGGGCGCAGATCGAAGTCGCGCAGTTGCAGCGGCTTGAGTTCGACCCCCTGCTCATCGGCCAGCAGCAAGCGGGCGTGTTCGGCCTGGGCGACGGGCAGGAAAGCCACCGAGGGCTGCGGGGTCAGGCGCACGCGCCGGGGCCCCTGGTCGGTGGCCAGCCAGAACTCCACGCAGGTGCCTTCGGGCGTGTCATGCCAATGGCGGGTCAGGACGAAGCCTTGTTGCAATTGCACTGCGGGGGAACCTCGGATCGCTGCTTTGTTCGCACCTGCCGATTGTAACTGTCCTGCTGCCAGAAATGCTGCTTCGCGGATACGGACGTCGGGTTAGCGGGCGCCGGCGGCGAACCCGGCTCGGCGTCCGCCCAGCACCAGCAACCATGCCAACCCCACCAGTGCCAGCACTACCGCGCCAAACGCCCCGACCCCAGCCCCCACCAGCAACAGCCCGCCGACGATGCCACCCAGGGCGATGGCGCTGTTCCACACGGTCACCAGCATAGACTGCGCCACATCGCCGCCCTCGCCCGCCGCATCGGCACAGGCCGTTTGCAGCAGCGTCGGCGCGCCGCCGTAGGTCAGCCCCCACAGCGCCACGCTGACATGCACCAGCCAGGCCGCGCCTTGCACCTGCCCCAGGGCCAGGGTCGCCAGGGCGAAGCCGGCCAGGCACAACAGCACCAACCCGCGCAGATGCCGATCGACCCCCAGACCGACCAGGGCGATGCCGGCCAGCGAGGCCAGGCCGAAGGTCATCAGCACCTGGCCCACCGCGTCAGCCATGCCCGCCGCGGCGAGCAACGGCACGATGTAGGTGTAGAGAATGTTATGGCCAAGGATCCACACCAGGATCACCACCAGCACCCGCGCCACGCCCGGGGTGCGCAACACTGCCATTGCCGCGGGGCGCTTGCCCGCGGCCTGGCCGGGAAAGTCCGGCACCGCCCGCAACACCCAGGCGACCAGCAGCAATGCAGCCAGGGTCACCATCACGAAGGTTGCCCGCCAACCCATAAATGTCCCCAGCCAGGTACCGATGGGCAAACCCAGCGACAAGGCGATGGGCTGCCCCAGCATCGCCACTGCCATGGCCTTGCCCTGCTGGGCGGGTGCCACCATGCGCCGCGCATGGCCGGCGATCAGGCCCCAGGCCAGGCCGGCGGCGGCACCGGTGCAAAAACGCAGGAGCAAGGTGAGTGTGTTGTCCGACGACACCGCGGTCAGCCCGTTGAACAGGATGAATCCGCCAATGGCCAGCAGCAGTGCCCGACGGCGCCACCAGCCTTGGGTCAGGGTCACCAGCGGGATGGCCGTGAGCAATGAACCCAAGGCGTAGGCCGTGACCCATTGCCCGGCCATGGCCTGGCTGATCTGCATGCCGTCGGCGATCTGGTCGAGCAGGCCGGCCGGCAGGGTCTCGCTGAGGATGGCGATGAAGCCGGTCAAGGCCAGCGCCAGCAAGCCGCTCAGGGGCAGGCGCGTGGCACTGGCGGGGGATGCTCCGGCGCAGGCCGCCGGGGAAGGTGAATGCATGATGGTCTCCGGTTGGTCAAACAGGCAGGCATCTTGCGCCGCTGGGGTATTGCGGAAAAAGCCGGGTACAATTCCGCTCAGTCAGGACACCAACGTCCGCAATCGGAGCACAGCATGGACAGCCTCAGTGGCTTCATGGTCTTCATTCGGGTCGCCGAAGCCCGCAGCTTCGTCGCCGCCGGCCAATCGCTGGGGATCAGCGCGTCAGCCGTGGGCAAACGCGTGGCCCGCCTGGAGGAAAGACTGGGAGTGCGCCTGTTCCACCGCAGCACGCGCAGCATCACCCTGACCGCCGAGGGCACACTGTTCCTCGAGCGCAGCCGGCGCATCCTGGCCGAGATCGAGGCCACCGAGCAGGCACTGTCTCAGGCCAGCGGCGCGCCGCGCGGGCGCCTGCGGGTGAGCCTGCCGCAGGTGACCGGGCTGGTGATGCCGGCGCTGGCCGAGTTCATGGCACGCTACCCGGAGATCGAGCTGGACCTGGACTTCAGCGACCGCATGGTGGATATCATCGGCGAAGGCTTCGACGTGGTGATGCGCGGCGGCCAGCCCCTGGATTCACGGCTGAACGCCAAGTTCCTCGGGCACTTCCAGCATCGCCTGGTGGCGTCCCCCGAGTACCTGCGCGAACGCGGCACGCCGCAGCACCCCCGCGAGCTCGGCGGGCACAGCTGCCTGCACTACCGCTTCCCCAGCAGCGGCAAGCTGGAAACCTGGCCGCTGCGCCGGGAGCACCCCGAACAGGACTACGCCATTCCCATCTCGATGGTCTGCAACCATGTAGAGACGCGCATCTGCTTCGCCCTCAACCACCGTGGCATCACCTGCCTGCCGGACTTCAGCGTGCGCCGGGAGCTGGCGGCCGGCAGCCTGGTCAGTGTGCTCGACCCCTTCATGGAGCGGCGCGGCAGCTTCTACCTGCTGTGGCCATCCGGGCGGCAGATGCCGCCCAAGCTGCGGGTGTTCATCGACTTCATGCTCGAGCGAGTGCTGCCAGCCACCGACCTCAGCCGTACAGGTAGCTGATGTCCTTGTGCGACAGCGGCGGCACCTGCGCCACCAGGTAGTCGCGCAACTTGTGCATCTGGTGGGCCTTGGGGCTGGACTTGAGCCAGGTCATGTAATAACCGTCGCCGGTGGCCACGGCGTGGGGGAACGGCGTGGCCAGGTTGCCGGCGGCGAGGTCGGCGCTGGCCAGCACCAGGTCGACCACCGAGATGCCCAGCCCCTGCTGGGCGGCTGAAATACCCTGATCGAGAGTGTCGAACACCTGGCCCTGGTCGATGCTGATGTCCAGCGCGTCCATGCGCGCCAGCCAACGCCGCCAGTCGCGACGGTCCGGCGACGGGTGGAGGAATTCGCAACTGGAGAGCACCGAGAGTTCCGGCCGCGCCTGCTCGAGGTAGTTCGGGTGGCATACCGGGATCAGCCATTCATCGAACAGCTTGAGGCTCTCCACATCCGCCGCAAAGCGCCCGTTACCCAACAGGATGGCGCAGTCATAGGGCTCGGAATAGAAATCCACCGCATCGATGTCCATCCAAACGCTCGACAATTGCACCGAACAGCTGTTGTCGACCTTCTTGAAGCCGTCCAGGGCCCGGAGCAGCCAGCGCACGGTGAGCGTGGACGGCGCCTTGAGCCGCACGCCGTAGCGATCCTGGCGCAACAGCGCGCAGGCATTCTCGATGATCTTGAAGCCGACCTTGAGTTCCTGGGCCAGCAGGCGGCCAGGCTCGGTCAGGCGCAGCTTGGGGCCGCGGCGCTCGAACAGGTCGCAGCCGAACAGGGCTTCGAGGGTCTTGATGTGGTGGCTGACCGCGCCCTGGGTAAGGGCCAGTTCCTGGGCCGCGCGGGTGAAGGAGCCATAGCGCGAGGCCACTTCGAAGGCCCGCAAGGCGTGCAAGGCTTGAATCCGTTCCGACATGGCGCCTTCCAGAGCATGAGTGAAGCTAATAGTAGGTCATAGATCCAGGCGTTTTACAACGTAGGACCCATCTCCGAAAATGCCGGTAAATAACAATTATATATAACCAACCTGCACGGATATGACGAAAAAGTTCTATTAACGCTACCTTCGGATCTACCTGGGGAAATCATGTTTACGGGTTATGGAAACTGCTATCGCCTGGATGCGCTAGAGCTCGCCGACGAACATGTCCAGAACCGCCACCACTGGACACACAAGACCATAGAACACTTCAAGGAAACCCTGGCCAACCCTGACTTCCCCTGCCTGTTCGGGCGCAAGGCAGTCACGGCGCGCACCTGCCATATCGTCTTCGCCCGCGCCGCACGGCTGGCCGACGATATCGCCCGGGGCCTGGCCGACTACATCGCCACCATCACGCCGATCCCGCTCAAGCAGCGTATCGGTAACCCGTTGCTGGTGTTTCTCGAAACGGCCGCCGACTCCTCGCTCGAGGCGCAGCAGGCGCTGGCCTGGGACGTGCTGCGCGAGGTCCACGCCCGCGACACGCAGCCATGGCCCGAGGAGATCCCGCAGGACCCGCATGACGCACGCTGGTCATTCTGCTTCGCCGGCATGCCGCTGTTCATCAACATGAGCTTTCCCGCCCATCGCCTGATGAAAAGCCGCAACCTGGGCCCGCACATTGCCTTCGTCATCAATCCGCGGGAGAGCTTCGACGAGGTCGCCAGCGCCGGTACCGAGAGCGGCCAGCGCATCCGGGCGCGGATTCGTGAGCGGGTGCGCCACTACAACGACGGCGTCATGCCCGAGACCCTTGGTTTCTTCGGCCAGGACGACAACTTCGAATGGAAGCAGTACCAGTTGCAGGAGCCCGGCTCGCCAAGCCCGGCACGCTGCCCGTTCCATACCCACGCAACAGCTGAACCCCTTACCGAGAACTGAACGTGAATACCGCACTGACCGCCACCTATGCTCTCACCGTCCTGCTGCTAATCGCCACGCCCGGCCCGGTGGTGGCCCTGATCGTCAACACCGCCGCCGCCTCGGGCTCGCGCAAAGCCCTGTTCACCGCAGTCGGCACCAACTGGGCTTCACTGGTGCTGATCGGCGCGGCCGCCTGGATCATCCTGACCAGCGCAGCCATCGACAAGGCCTGGCTCAGCGGCATGAGCCTGCTGGGCTGCCTGTTCATCGGCTACATCGCCCTGGGTACCCTGCGCGAAGCGCTGCAAGCCCCGGCCGAGGGCGCCACCCCGGCCCCAACCGGCGTGCAGCCGGGCCGTGGCGGCCTGCTGCAGGGCTTCATGGTCGGCATCTCCAACCCCAAGGACATCATCTTCTTCATCGCCTTCTTCCCACAGTTCATCCAGATCACCGAGTCGTTCGGCAAGAGCATGGTGGTGCTGTCGCTGCTGTGGATCGCCATCGATTTCGCCGTGCTCAGCCTTTACATCTTCGCCATCGGCAAGATCGCCTCGCCGCGCAGCAACCGCCTGATAAGCCTGGCCTCGGGTGTCGCCCTGCTGCTGATTGCCGCTGTCGGCCTGGCCTACAACATCAGGGAACTGGCCGCCTGAGCCTGCCCTCACACCAAGGAGCGCCCATGACACCGACCGACAGCGCCACCCCCGGCAGCATGGGCACGCCCGACCCACTGGCAGAGGATTACCAGCGTTTCCTGCAACTGGGCAGCCGCCGGGCACCGCACACGCTGTACGTGCATGAGCGCGGCTACCGCTCCGGCACCATCAACACCGACGCTTTGGGCATGCGCTACAGCCATTGCGCCGGCAAGCGCTTCTCGGTGGCCGAACGCGGCGGCGCGGCGCGGGTCAACCTGCTGGTAGGCGGCTCCACCGCCATGGGCATCGGCGCCAGCTCCGACGAGCACACCGTGGCCTCTTACCTGTCGATGCTGACCGGCGAGATCTGGCTGAACCTGACCGGTTGCGGGCTTAATGCCACGCAGGAACTGCTGATGTTCCTCACCCACCAGCACCGCTTCGGCCAGATCGGCCATGTGGTGGTGCTCAGCGGCCTCAACTCGCTGGCCCAGGAGGCCCTGGCCGAGGTACTGGCCGGCGCGCAGGACCCGCACCGGGCGCAGGCCTACCAGGATTTTCTCAATCGCTTCAACGAAGGGGTGCAAGCCACTGGCGAGGCACGCCGCGAATCGCTCTGGCAGCGCCTGGGCCAGGTTCTGGCGCCTGCGCGACAACCACGCTGGCCGGACATCGAGCCTCTGTCCAGCCCCGATAAGCGTCTGATCCGCGCCGCCGATTGCGTCGGCCGCACCCTGCGCCAATGGGATCGCCTGCTGGCCGACGGCCATACCACCCTCACCTTCATCCTCCAGCCGCTGCTGCCCTGGTGCCGCGAGGTCGTGCCCAGCGCCGAACAGGCTATGCTCAGCGAGCTTGAGCGCCAGCCGTCGAATTTTGATCGTCTGCTCGGCGACACCTTCGATAGCCAACTGCACATGGCCTTCTTTCGCCGTATCAAGAACCAGGCCGAGCCGGTGCCGTGCTATGACATGAACAGCATGCTCAGCAGCTCGCCGGTCTTCAGCGAACACCTGTTCGTCGACCGCCTGCACTTCAACGACCTGGGCAATAACGCGCTGGCCAAGGTGATCACCGCCAAGCTGGGGCTGGCCCAGGAAAGACAGGCCCTGCGCAAGGCCGCGCCGATCAAGCTGGTCTGATGGCCGTACGCCGGGCTTTCGGGGAAGGGGCGCGGATGGATAGAATACGCTGTCGTCGCTCCTGATTTGCCCGAGGCAACCGCGTAACTGCCATGACCATCCCAGCCGTTCCTTCGTTTCCGGCCCGCCGTCAGGGCCGCAGCCACCGCGCCAGCCTGGCAGTGGCGATGCCGTTGCTGCTGGCCGCCGTCGGCGCCCAGGCCCTGGAAGTGAACATCGACCCCCATGCCGACCTGCTTTACCGCCAGGCATTGCCCCTGCTGGAGCAGGCCGACAGCCAGGACGACAGCGCCAGCCCGCTGCGTACCGCCGTTGGCGACCCCGAACTCAGCCGCCAGGGCCAGGCCATGGCGCACACACTGCCCACGGCCGTGGCGCTGCTGAAGAAATCCGTCGCCCTCGGCCACCCAGTGGCCCAGTACCGCCTGGCGCTGTACTACACCACCTACCTGCCCGCCAACCAGATCGCCGAGGCCGCCTGCCCCTTGCTCGAGGCCAGCCTCAAGCAAGGTTTTGCCCCACCGGCGCTGGCTATCGCCCACTGGTGTGCGCCCTACAATGCCAGCCCCGCCTACCGCGAGGCCCTGGAGGCAGTCCCGAGCATGGCCACCCTGTATGCCGCCTACTATCCGCAGCCGGCCACCCGCCTGGCGTGCAACCGCAGCAGGCCACAAGGCCTGCAGCTGCAGTGGGGGCGCCAGCGTGACTATCAGGCCGAGATCTACCGGCTGCTGGGCGAGCTGGACCCGCGCCAGCGCCAGGCCTTCCTGCAAAAGGCAGTGGAGATCAATGGTTGCGCGGCGGCGCAGCAGCGCCTGACCAGTACTCGCTGAGCACCGCTACACAGCGTTACATAACCCAGCCTCCCGCGACACACTGCCGATACGCCGCCCCCGCACACTTCCGGCCACACCGCGCGACGGCCCCCGCCGTCGCCAAGCACGCCGGGACCCTTGCCTATGAAAGTATTGCCATTGCCCACTGGCTGGAAGCTGTTCCACGCCCTCGCGGCATTGACCCTGCTGATGACCGCTCTGGTCATCGCCACCCATCCGCTCGGTGCCGACGGCTTGCGCAGCGCCATCCGCGCCACGGCACGCAGCTCCTTTGCACTGTTCCTGCTGACCTTCCTGGCCTCGACGCTGGTCACCCTGCTACCCAGCCAGGCCAGCCGCCAGTTGCTCCGTGAACGGCGCTACCTGGGCCTGGCCTTCGCCTTCTCGCATACGGTCCATGGCGTGCTGATCTACCTGTATGCGCAACGCTACCCGGAGTTGTTCTGGGCCGGGCGTAGCGCGGTGGCGAACATCCCGGGCTCGGTGGGCTATCTGTTCATCCTGTTGCTGGCCCTGACCTCGTTCAAGGCACCGATGCGCCTGCTCGGCCCACGCCTGTGGAAAGGCCTGCACAGCACCGGCACCTGGGTGCTGGCGGCGGTGTTCTGCCTGTCGTTCTACAAGCGCATCCCCATGGGCGGTTGGTACCCGCTGGCGTTCGCCCTGATGTTCGCCGCCATCAGCCTCAAGCTCATCGCCAAGCAGGCCCAACGCTCACGCCGGGCCGCCACTGCCCTGTCGCACTGACCCAAGGAGATCACCATGCTGACAAACACCCTGATTCGCCCGTTCATGGCCCTCGACCGGGCCGGCAGCTGGAGCGCCGACCTGCCGCTGCGCCTGTTCCTGGCCTGGGAGTTCTTCGAATCGGGCCTGGAGAAGTTCAATGGCGCCAACTGGTTCGCCGACCTGCAAGGCAGTTTTCCGTTCCCGTTCGACCTGCTGCCGGCGGGCCTGAACTGGCAACTGTCGATGTGGGCCGAGCTGCTCTGCCCGCTGCTCCTGCTGCTCGGCCTCGGCACCCGCCTGGCCTCGGCAGTGTTGATGGTGGTGACGGTAGTGGCAATCGCGGCAGTGCACTGGCCAAGCCAGTGGTCGAGCCTGGCGGAACTGGGGCGGGGGTATGCGATCACCGACCAAGGGTTTGGCAACTTCAAGCTGCCGCTGATCTACCTGGTGGCGTTGTTGCCACTGCTGTTGAAAGGCTCTGGAAGGTTGAGCCTGGACCACTGGCTGTGGCGTCGACGTTGAAGCATCGCGGGGCAAGCCCGCTCCCACTGTGATGCTTGCGTGGGAGCGGGCTTGCCCGTTGATAGAGGTTCACGCAGTCTCGGCCTCATCGCGCCGGTGCGCCCACTGGTACAACGCCGGCAGCACCAGCAAGGTCAGCGCCGTCGACGACAGGATCCCGCCGATCACCACCGTCGCCAGCGGTCGCTGCACCTCGGCACCGGTGCCAGTGGCCAGGGCCATCGGGATGAACCCGAGCGATGCCACCAGCGCGGTCATCAGCACTGGCCGCAAGCGGGTCAAGGCGCCCTCCTCGACTGCGGCGCGCAGGCCGCGCCCTTCCTCGCGCAGGTTGCGGATAAAGGCGATCATCACCAGGCCGTTGAGCACCGCCACCCCGGAAAGCGCGATGAAGCCCACGCCCGCCGAGATCGACAGCGGAATGTCGCGCAGCCACAGCGCCAGCACGCCACCGGTGAGGGCGAAAGGAATCCCGGTGAACACCAGCAGGCCGTCCTTGAGGTTGTTGAACATCATCAGCAACAAGGCCATGACCAGCAGCAACGACACCGGCACCACCACGCGCAGGCGCTCGGCCGCCGATTGCAACTGCTCGAACTGGCCGCCCCAGCGGGTCCAGTAGCCCGGTGGAATCTGCACCTGGTCGATCAAGGTCTGCGACGCCTCCTCGACGAACGAGCCCAGGTCACGCCCGCGTACGTTGGCACTGACCACCACCACGCGTTTGCCGTCTTCGCGGCTGACCTGGTTGGGCCCCAGCTGCAGGTTCAGCGTGGCCACCTGGGACAGCGGGATGAAGCCGATCTGCGCGGCCCCCGCGGCGGCACTGGCCGGCACCGGGATCAGCAGGCTCGACAGCCCGTCGACATCGGTGCGCAGCGCCTCGGACAGACGCACCACCATGTCGAAGCGACGGTCGCCTTCGTACAGGGTACCGGCGGTACGCCCCCCCACCGCGATGGCGATGGCATCCTGCACATCGCCCACGTTCAAGCCGTGGCGGGCGGCCTTGTCGCGGTCGATATCGATGGTCAGCACCGGCAGGCCGGTGGTCTGCTCGACCTTCACCTCGGACGCCCCCGTCACTTGCTGCAAGCTGGTGGCGATCTGCGCGGCGGTGCGGTTGAGCACCTCCATGTCATCACCGAACACCTTCACCGCCACGTCGCTGCGCACCCCGGAAATCAGCTCGTTGAAGCGCAGCTGGATTGGCTGCGACAGCTCGTAGTTGCTGCCCGGCACGCTGGCCGCCGCCTGCTGCACCTCGGCGATCAGCGCGTCACGCGACTTGCCCTGGTCCGGCCACTGCTCGCGCGGTTTGAGCATCACATAGGCGTCGGAAATGTTCGGCGGCATCGGGTCGGAGGCGATCTCGGCGGTGCCCGTGCGGGCGAACACCCGCTCCACCTCCGGCACCCGCTCGATGATGGTCTTCTCCAGGCGCTGCTGCATGTCCACCGACTGCGACAGGCTGGTGCCCGGCACGCGCAGGGCCTGCAGGGCGAAGTCACCCTCGCTGAGGCTGGGGATGAACTCGCTGCCCATGCGGCTGGCCAGCACACCGGACAGCAGCACCAGGGTCGCGGCGCCAGCAAAGGCCAGGTTGCGCCGGCCCAGCACCCACTCCA
Organism: Pseudomonas sp. 2848; assembly: GCF_003253945.1. Classification (NCBI taxonomy): domain Bacteria; kingdom Pseudomonadati; phylum Pseudomonadota; class Gammaproteobacteria; order Pseudomonadales; family Pseudomonadaceae; genus Pseudomonas; species Pseudomonas sp. 2848. Next base: position 25,165 of record NZ_QKZD01000004.1, on the reverse strand, counting down.
GCACCGGGGCGTAACGACGCCGGGCGGTGCGCATGACCACGCCCTCTTCTTCCTTCACCTTGCCGGTGACGAACAGCGCGAGGGCCGCGGGGACGAAGGTCACCGAGAGGATCATCGCCCCCAGCAACGCCATCACCACGGTGAAGGCCATGGGGTGGAACATCTTGCCCTCGACCCCGGTCAGGGCGAAGATCGGCAGGTACACCACCATGATGATCAATTGCCCGTAGATCAGCGGCCGGCGCGCCTCGCGGGCGGCGGCAAACACTTCGTGGAAGCGCTCGGAACGGGTCAGCATGCGGCCATGATGCTGCTGGGCATGGGCCAGGCGGCGAATGGCGTTCTCGACGATCACCACCGCGCCGTCGACGATGATGCCGAAGTCCAGCGCACCCAGGCTCATCAGGTTGGCGCTGACCTTGTTGCTGAACATGCCGGTAAAGGTGAACAGCATCGACAACGGGATAACCATGGCGGTGATCAGCGCGGCGCGGATGTTGCCCAGGAACAGGAACAGCACCGCGATGACCAGGATCGCGCCCTCGATGAGGTTCTTCTTCACCGTGGCGATGGCCTTTTCCACCAGGTTGGTGCGGTCATACACGGTGATCGCCACCACGCCCTTGGGCAGGCTGCGGTTGATCTCCTCGAGCTTGGCCGCCACCGCCTGGGACACCGTGCGGCTGTTCTCGCCGATCAGCATGAATACCGTGCCCAGCACCACCTCCCGGCCGTTCTCGGTGGCGGCGCCGGAGCGCAGCTCCTGGCCCAGGCCGACCTGGGCCACGTGGCTGACGCGGATCGGCGTGCCGTCGACGCTGGAGATGACGATGCTGGCGATGTCCTCGGCCGAAGCCACCTGGCCCGGGGCGCGGATCAGCAATTGCTCGCCGTTGCGTTCGATATAGCCGGCGCCGACGTTGGCGTTGTTGCGCTCCAGGGCGGCGACCAGATCGTTGAGGGTCAGCTTGTAGGCTGCCAGGCGCTTGGGCTCCGGGGCGATCAGGTACTGCTTGGCGTGGCCGCCGATGCTGTTGACCTCGGCCACGCCAGGCACATTGCGCAGCTGCGGCTTGATGATCCAATCCTGGATCACCCGCAGGTCGGTGGCGGTATAGGGCGTGCCGTCGTCCTTCGCGGCGCCCTCCTTGGCCTCGACCGTCCACAGGAAGATCTCGCCAAGGCCGGTGGAGATCGGCCCCATGGCCGCCTCGATGCCCTCGGGCAACTGCTCGCGGGCCACCTGCAGGCGCTCGTTGACCAGTTGCCGGGCGAAGAAGATATCGGTGCCGTCATCGAAGATCACCGTTACCTGCGACAAGCCCGAGCGCGACAGCGAGCGGGTCTGCTTCAGGCCTGGCAACCCGGCCATGGCGGTCTCGATGGCGAAGGTGATGCGCTGCTCGGTCTCCAGGGGCGAATAGCCGGGCGCGGCGGTGTTGATCTGCACCTGCACGTTGGTGATGTCGGGCACGGCGTCGATGGGCAGCTTCTGGTAGCTGTGGATGCCCACGGCGGCCATCAGCACCACGGCGAGCATCACCACCAGGCGCTGCTCGATGGCGAATTGGATCAGGCGTTCGAACATGGAAGACGTCCCCGGTCAGTGGCTGTGTTCGGCCGAGCCTTTGCCCAGCTCGGACTTGAGGACGAAGCTGCCGGCGGCGGCCACTTCGGTACCGGCGGCCAGGCCTTCACGGATCTCCACCTGGCCGGCATCACGCCGGCCGGGCTTGACCGGGCGGGCCGCGAACCCTTCATCGGTGCGGGCGAACACCACGGTCTGCTCTTCCCAGGTCTGCAGGGCGCTTTCCGGCACCACCACCTCGGCCTCGAAGCGCTCGACGGTGACCGCGATATTGACGAACAACCCGGGGCGCCAGGCGCCATTGGGGTTGGCCAGGGTGGCGCGCACGGTGGCGGCGCGGTTCTGCTCGCCGAGCAGGCTGCCGACGTAGTTGACCTTGCCCTCCACCTGGGCGCCGAGGTCCGGCGCGCTGACGGTGACGCCACGACCACTGACCACCTTGTCCAGGTCACGCGGGGCCACGGCGAAGGTGGCCCAGACCCGGCTCAGGTCCGATAGCGTGAAGGCATTGCTGGTCTCGTCCACCACCTCGCCCACGGTCAGGTGCTTTTCCACTACCACCGCGTCGAACGGTGCGCGCAGCTCGTAGCGGTTGCCCTTGCCGGCCGGTGCCACCGCGGCGACCTTCTGCCCGGCGTTGGCGGCAGCGATCTCGGCCTCCTGCAGCGCCTGGCGGGCCAGCAGGTAGTCCTGCTCGGCACTGATGCGTTCCTGCCACAGCTGTTTTTCACGCGTGAAGGTCAGCCGGGCCAGCTCCAGGCGCCGTTGCGCGGCCTGCTGCTCGCTGCGCAGCTCGGAGATCTGCTGGCTGGCGATCACCGCCAGCACCTGGCCGCGCTTGACCGCCTGGCCCAGCTCGGCCTGCACCGACTCGACCACGCCAGGAACCCGTGGCACCACATGAGCGGTGCGGTCTTCGTCGAAACGGATTTCGCCGGGGAAGCTGATGGCGGTGCCCAAGGTGCGCGGACCGGCGGTGGCCAGCTGCACGCCGGCGGCGCGGATCTGCTCGGCAGTCAGGTGCAGCTGGCCCTCCTCCTCGCCATGCCCCTCGCCTGTGGACTCACCGTGGCCGTGTCCGTCGTCCTTCTCTTCGTCATGGCCATGGCCGGCTTCGCCGTGGCCGTCGTGTTGGGCCTGGCCGCTGCCGGCCTTGCCGAGGGTGCCGGTCCAGGCCGCGCCACCGAGGCCGATAACGGCCAGGGCGGCGGCGAGGATGGCGAGCTTGCGTGGGTTGGTCATTGTTGCTCCTGCTGGAAAAGTCGTTGCAGTTCAGGGCCTGCCCCGCGACGGGACGAGGCTCAAAGCTCGCCGTAGATCCGCTCCACCTGTGCCCGGGCATCAGTCGCCTGGGCCAGCGCTTCGAGATACAAGCCCCGCGCCTCGATCAGCGTGCGCTGGGCATCGAGCACATCGAGGAAGGCGAACTTGCCCATCTCGAAACCTCGGGTGGCGGTGTCCACCGCCTGCTGGGCGGCGGGCAGGATGGTGCGGTCATACGCCTGCACCTCGCCCATGGCCGTGCCCCACTGCTCCAGGGCACTGCGGGTTTCGCTGCGCAGGCGCAGTTCGACGGCGTTGCGCAGATCGCGGGCCTGGTCAGCGCGGCGCGCGGCGGCCAGTACGTTGCCCTGGTTGCGGTCGAACAGCGGCAGCGGCATGGACAACCCCACCACATTGACCCGCTCACGCTCCTCACGGCTGTACTGGCTGCCCAGGCTCACGGTCAGGTTGGGGATGCGCTGGGCCTTCTCGGAGCCCAGGCTGGCATCGCCACGCTCGATCTGCGCCGCGGCCAGGCGCCATTCGGCGGTCTGCTCGACCGTGGCCAGCAGGCGTTCGGCCTTGGGCGCCGGGCCTGGCGAGAGCGAGCTGGCGTCGAGTCGGTCGAAGCGGGCCTCGGCGCTGCCGGTCAGCCGCGCCAGGGCTTGATTGGCCACCGTGCGTTCGGTTCGCGCCCGGCGCACCGCCGCCTCGGCCTGGGCCAACTGCACCTGGGCGCGGGTGGCCTCCACTGGCGAGGACTGCCCCGCGCGCACCCGCCCCTCCACCACCCGCAGGCCACGTTCGGTCAGCGCCTGTGACTGCTGCGCCAACTCCAGCGCGGTCTGCGCCCGCAAGGCGGCATGGAAAGCCTGGATCACATCGGCGCGCAGGCTGTTGCGCTGGCGCTCGAGTTCCAGGCGGGCGACCGCCTGACCGGCCTCGGCGACCTCGATCCGCGCACCGCGCTTGCCGCCCAGCTCCAGGGCCTGGCTGAGGGTCACGGTGGTGGTACTGGTGTCACGGCGGGTGTCCTCGACCTCCCACGACAGCTCGGGGTTGGGAATCAGCCCGGCCTGACGGCGCTCGCCTTCGGCGATGCCGATCTCGCGGCCGATGGCGGCGAAGTCCGGGTTCTGGGCAAAGGCGGCGTCGAGCGCCTGGTCCAGGCTCAGGCCCTCGGCGCCGGCAGGGCCGGCCAGCAACAGGCAGAGCAAGGCGATCTTGCGGGGGATGGGCACGGCGGAAGTCCTCGTCGACAAGCGGCGGAATGCTTTGGCGAGGGACTTTAGGGAGCCTTGGTTATCTGGGGGGTGGCGTGAAGATTACAATTCTGTAATCGAGCGCTCGGGCGTTCCACGGGGGACTTGGCAGCGCCTGGCCGATCAGAAGCCCTTGCCATCAGACCAATCCCGAAATACTGTATGAATATTCAGTATTCAGCGGAACACCCCATGCAACTCATCGCCAAACTCGGCATCCTCGCCGACGCCGCCAAGTACGACGCGTCTTGCGCCAGCAGCGGCGCGCCCAAGCGCAGCTCGCGCGGCCGCGACGGCCTCGGCGCCACCGATGGCATGGGCATCTGCCACAGCTACACCCCCGATGGCCGCTGCGTGTCGCTGCTCAAGGTGCTGCTGACCAACTTCTGCCTGTACGACTGCCAGTACTGCGTCAACCGCCGCTCCAGCAACGTGCCCCGGGCACGCTTCAGCCCCGAGGAGGTGGTGCGCCTGACCCTGGACTTCTACCGGCGCAACTGCATCAGCGGCCTGTTCCTCAGCTCAGGCATCATCCGCTCGGCCGACTACACCATGGAGCAGCTGATCCGGGTGGCGCGCCTGCTGCGCGAAGAACACGCCTTTCGCGGCTATATCCACCTCAAGACCATTCCCGACGCCGACCCGCTGCTGATCGAGGAAGCCGGGCGCCTGGCCGACCGGCTGAGCGTGAACATCGAACTGCCCACCGACGCCAGCCTTCAGCGCCTGGCCCCGGAAAAGCGCGCCAGCACCATCCGCCAAGCCATGGGCGTGATCCACCACGGCCAGCAGGCCGTCGCCGGCGAACCACGGGCGCCACGCTTCACCCCTGCCGGGCAGAGCACCCAGGTCATCGTCGGCGCCGACGCCACCGACGACAGCACCTTGCTGCGCAATGCCGAGTCGCTGTACCAGGGCTATGGACTCAAACGGGTCTATTACTCCGCCTTCAGCCCGATCCCCGACAGCCCCTCCAGCGTGCCCCTGGCCGCGCCGCCGCTGCTGCGCGAACACCGCCTGTACCAGGCCGACTTCCTTCTGCGCGGTTACGGCTACAAGGCCGGCGAACTGCTGGGCGAGACCGGCAACCTGGCCCTGGACATCGACCCCAAGCTGGCCTGGGCGCTGGCCAACCGCGAGGTCTTCCCGCTCGACGTCAACCGCGCCGAACCGGCGTTGCTGGCGCGCATCCCCGGTATCGGCCTGCGCAGCGTGCAGCGCCTGGTCGCCCTGCGCCGGGAGCGGCGCATCCGCTACGACGACCTGATCCAGTTGCGCTGCGTGCTGGAGAAAGCCCGCCCGTTCATCGTCACCAGCGACTACCGCCCGGCCCAGGCCGAGCTGCGCAGCGGCCTGCTGCGGGCCCGCCTGCGCGAACCCCAGGCGCCCGTGCAGATGGGGCTGTGGGGATGATCGCGCTGGATTGCGGCGATGATTTCACCACCTGGCGCGACCAGGCCCGCCAACTGCTCGGCCACGGCATCGACCCGGCCACGGTGACCTGGGGCCAGACCTGGATGGATGACTTGCTGGCCGTGCCCACGCCCCTGCCCGCAGGCCCCGGCCCGTTCCACGCCCGCGTGCCGGCGGCGCTGCTGGCCCAGCTGGAACAGGCCGGGCGCTACCGCGGCGAGCAGCGCTGGAACCTGTTGTACGAGGTGCTTTGGCGCGTCGCCCATGGCGATCGCACCGCGATGCTGGCCGGCGACCGCCTGGGCAGTGAGCTGCAACGGCGCATCCGCCAGGTCGGCCGCGAGGCTCATCACCTGCATGCCTTCGTGCGCTTCGTGCCATTGCCCGAGGCGCTGGCCGAGCAGTTGCAGCTGGACCTGGTGGCCTACCACGAACCCGCGCATGACATCCTCGACAGCGCCAGCGCACACTTCGCCGAACGCCTCGGCCGCCAGCGCTGGCTGATCGCCACGCCCCATGACGGCATCCGCTACGACGGCGCGCAACTGGACTACCGCCGCCAGTGCCCGGAAGACTGGCGGCAATGGGCGCGCAATGCCGACGACCCCGGGGCCGAACTGTGGCTGGCCTACTACCGACACACCTTCAACCCCGCCCGGCTCAACCCCGGCGCGCTGCGCCAGCATCTGCCCGGACGCTTCTGGCGCCATCTGCCCGAGGGACCGCTGATCCCCGAGCTGGTGGGCCAGGCACGGCACGGCAAGCAACGCGACGGCCAGGCGCTGGAAATAGGCAGGCAACAAGGTAAACGGATTGGCACAGGTGGCACGGGTCGATAGGTGTGGCTGCGGCCAAATCAATCCATTCGAATGTAAAAATGTGAAAATTTCATCATTTTCAATTCATACGCCCTGTTCTTGGCCGGGCAATCCCGACATACTTATTGCTAATCGTTCTCATAAACAATAGCAATAAGGATAAAGCTCGGCATGTCATCGCTCCCCTCGCCCCACCGTTTCGCGCCCACCCGCAACCTGCTGGCCATGGCCATCTGCATGGCGACCCTCACCCCCGCGCTGGCAGCCGAACAGGCCCCCGCCGTGATCGAGCTGGGCGCCACGGCCATCGATGACAGCAGCCTGGGCAGCACCACCGAGGGGTCGAAGTCGTACACCACCGGCGCCATGTCCACCGCCACCAAGCTGCCGCTGACCATGCGCGAAACGCCTCAGGCGGTTACGGTGATCACCCGCCAGCGCATGGACGACCAGGGCATGACCAGCATCAACGACGTCGCCAGGTACACCCCGGGCCTGTTCCTCAACCAGTCCAACGGCCCGGGCCGGCAGACCTACAAGGCCCGTGGCTTCGACGTCGACAACATCATGTACGACGGCATCCCCAGCGCCTACACCGGCTGGGTAGTCGGCGCCCAGCCGAACCTGGCAATGTTCGACCGGGTGGAAGTGGTGCGCGGCGCCACCGGCCTGGTCACCGGGTCCGGCACGCCCTCGGCGGCGATCAACCTGGTGCGCAAGCGCCCGCTGGCGGAGCAGAAAGTCACCCTCACTGGCGCCGCCGGCAGCTGGGACAACTACCGCGGCGAACTGGACGCCTCCAGCCCGCTCAACGACAGCGGCACCCTGCGCGGCCGCGTGGTGGCCTCGTACCAGGACGCCAACGGTTTCCGTGACGGCCAGCAGGAGGACCACGGGCTGTTCTACGCGATCACCGAGGCCGACCTGAGCGAAGACACCACCCTCACCCTCGGCCTCTCCCACCAGAAGGACAAGACCAACGTGTTCTGGGGCGCAATCCCCACCGCCCTCGACGGCCATCACCTGGACCTGCCACGCTCCTACAACCCGGCCACCGACTGGGAGGTCAAAGACCAGGAGATCAATACCCTGTTCGCCGAGGTGCGCCAGCGCCTGGCCAATGACTGGAAGCTGCAGGTCAACGCCACCTACAGTGAGCAGAACGCGCTGTTCCGCGGCTCCTACCAGTCGCGCTGGGACCTGGCCAAGCCGCTGAGCCGAACGGTCTACCAGTCGGCCCACGACGAGAACCAACTGGGCCTGGACACCTTCGCCAGCGGCCCGTTCGAGGCATTCGGGCGCACCCACGAACTGGTGGTCGGCGCCAGCAAGCGCATCTACGACATGAGCGAGCGCAACTACAGCCCCTACGACATGGACTACCCCATCGACGGCGGCAAGCCCGACTTCCTGCACACCAGCAGCAGCCGCTACCTGATCAACCAGGAAGGCGTGTACACCACCACTCGCCTGAGCCTGGCCGATCCGCTCAAGCTGATCCTCGGTGGGCGCCTGGACTGGTACGACTACGATAAGCGCGGCAGCAACGATGGCGACTACAAAGTGACCCGCAACGTCACCCGCTATGCCGGCCTGATCTACGAGCTGGACCAACACCACTCGGTCTACGCCAGCTATACCGATATCTTCCAGCCACAGGACAGCCAGAACAGCAGCGGCACGCCGGTTCGGCCAATCGAAGGCAAGAACTACGAGGTAGGCATCAAGGGTGAATACTTCGATGGCGCGCTCAATGCCAGCCTTGCCGTGTTCCGCATCGACCAGGAAAACCGCGCGGTCGAGGTGGACGACAAGAGCGTCTGCCGTGCGGGCCAGTTCACCTGCTACGAAGCCTCCGGCGAGGTGCGCAGCCAGGGTATCGACTTCGAGGTGCAAGGCGCGCTGACCGAGCAATGGCAGATCGGTGCCGGCTACACCTACGCCCGCGTGCACACCATCAAGGACGCCAAGAACCCCGCCAACGTCAACAAGCCGCTGTCCTCCGACACCCCCGAGCACCAGCTCAAGCTGTTCACCACCTACCGCTTCCAGGGCCCGCTGGAAAAACTGCGCGTCGGTGGCGGCGTCACCTGGCAGAGCCGCATGTACAACGACTTCAGCGTGGCCGATGGCGGCCGCTACCGCCTCGAGCAAGGCGCCTATGCGGTGACCGACCTGATGGCCGGCTACGCGGTCAACCAGCACCTGGACCTGCAGCTCAACGCCAACAACGTGTTCGACAGGAAGTACTACTCGTCGATTTCCAGCTCGGTGAACTACGGGGGCGACACCTTTGGCGATCCACGCAACCTGATGCTGACCGCCAAGTACAGCTTCTGATCTGCTCAGGCGCTGGGATGCGCTTGATACCAAGATTGAACGCGGACTTTGTGGGCGCTGCGCTACGCCGCCCCCACAGATCCGCGCCAGGATTCGCTATACGCGCCTTCTTTGTTCAGGCATGCACCCAACGTCGATGCAGCGCCCGCGCCAAGGCATCGAGCATGAACCCCAGTACGCCGATCAGCAGCACCATCGCCATCAGCTCCGAATAGGCCAGGCGGTCGCGGGTGTCGAGGATGAAATAGCCAAGCCCGGCACTCACCCCGAGCATTTCGCACGGCACCAGCACGATCCACAGGATGCCGATGGCCAGGCGCACGCCGGTCAGCACATGGCCGATCACCCCGGGGATGATCACCTTGCACAACGTCTCCCAGCGCGTGGCGCTGAGGCTGCGGCTCAACTGCAGCCAGCGCGGGTCGAGCTGGCGCACCCCGGCGGCGGTGTTGAGCAGGATCGGCCACAGCGCGGCGAAGGCCAGCAGGAAGTAAATCGGCTGGTCGCCCACGCCCATCAGCATCACCACCACCGGCATCCACGACAGCGGCGAGATCATGCGCAGGAACTGGAATGCCGGCGTGGTCGCCGCCTCCAGGTGGCGATAGCTGCCCACCAGCAGGCCCAACGGCACACCAATCAGCAGCGCCAGCAGCAGGCCGACGAGGATACGCTCGAGGCTCACCCAGATATGCCCGTAGACCTCACCCTGCCCCAGCAGCTCGATCAGGCTTTGCAACGTGGCCTGGGGCGCGAAGCGCGCCGACAGGCCATCGGCGGCGCCGAACAGGCGCACCCCCGCCCACCACAGCAACAGCAGCGCCGCCAGGCCCGCCAGGCCCAGGGCGCCATGCACGAAATGCCTGCGCATCAGACCGCGAACTCCTCGCTACGCTGGAAATTCTCGGCAATGCCGAACGCCGCCGGGCCACCCACCGCGGCGATGGCGTTGCGCACGAAGCGATCGTCCACCAGGTCGCGGGCAGCCTGGGCCGGATCGAGGGCGGCAAGGAAATCGCTCTGGCCGACGATCAGGGTGTTCTTCAGGCGCTTGACCAACTCCTCGGTGTAGCTGGGGAACGGATAAGGCTGGAAGTCGATGCGTTTCTCGTCCCACTGGTGGTGCTGGATCGCGCCACTGGCGATGTAGCCGGCACGGTCATCGGCCGATGGCGCCAGCACCTTGGTCAGCACCGCCGGTTCGTGCGGGGTGTACTTGTTGGGGCCGGCCTTGGACAGCAACGCCGCGGCCTCGGCGCGGTGCTCGCGGGTCCAGTGCTGGGCCTTGACGATGGCGTTGACCACCTTCTGCGACCACTCCGGGCGATTGTTCAGGTCATGCTCGTGCATGAACACCACGCAGCAGGCGTGGTTGCGCCAGACATCGCCGGTGAAGCGCTGCACGCGGCCGACCTTGAGGTTCTCGGCCAGGGCGTTGAACGGTTCGGCGACGATATACCCGGCGATGCGCTTGCTGGCCAGGGCCGGCGGCATGTCCGAAGGCGGCAGCACCAGCAGGTTGACTTCGTTGTCCGCCAACTGCGCGGTGGCGGGCTTGGACACAGGCTTCAGGCCGTTGTCGGTGAGCATCTGCTGCAGCACCACGTTGTGGATCGAGTACCAGAACGGAATGGCCACGGTCTTGCCGCCGAGCTGCTTCATGTCGGTGATGTCCGGGGCCACGGTCAGGCCCGAGCCGCCGACGTGGTTCCAGGCCACGACCTTGGCTGGAACCTTGCTGCCGTAGCGCGCCCACACGGTCATCGGCGACAGCAGGTGGATGACGTTGACCTGCCCGGAGATGAATGCCTCGATCACCTGGGCCCAACTGCGCAGCAGCACCGGGCGCTCGGCCTTGATGCCCTCGGCCTCGAACAGGCCGTTGTTGTGCGCCACCAGCAGTGGCGTGGCATCGGTGATCGGCAGGTAGCCGATGCGCACCGGCGCGTCCGGCTCGGCGGCGGCGCGCGCCTGCAGGCTCGCCAGCAACGGCACGGCGCCAGCGGCTGTGAGCATGGCGCTGAGCTTGAGAAAATCGCGACGGGACGTGGTGGAACAGCAGTCATCCATGCACATGGACAGCCTCCGAGGGCAAGGGGGATGGGGTGGGTTCGGCTGTGCGGCTTGCCCGCCGAAGGGTCTTGAGGATTTCGATACGCAGCGCGCCCAGCTCCTCGACCCGTTGCGCGCGCGGCTGCGGCAGGTCGATGTGCCACTGACCGAGGGTGCGCGCCGGGTGGTTGCCCAGTAGCAGCACGCGATCGGACAGCAGCAGGGCTTCGTCGATATCGTGGGTGATCAGCACGGCGGCGGTGTTATGGGTGGCAATCAGCTGCAGCAGCAGTTGCTGCATGTCGGCGCGGGTCACCTCGTCCAGCGCGCCGAACGGCTCGTCCAGCAACAGCACCTCGGGTTGGCGCGCCAGGCAGCGGGCCAGCGCAGTACGCTGGGCCATGCCGCCGGACAGTTGCGCCGGGTACTGCCCACGGGCGTGGGCCAGGCCCACCGCGTCGATGGCGTGGTCGATCCGTGCACGCCGCTCGGCCGCCGCCAGCTTGGGCTGGCGGGCGAAGTCGAGGCCGAAGGCGACGTTCTTTTCCAGGCTCAGCCAGGGCAGCAGGCTTGGGTCCTGGAACGCCACCGCAAGGCGCGGGTGCGGGCCCTGCAGTGGCTCGCCGCGCAGCTGCACGCTGCCGCCACGGGCCTGCTGCAGCCCCGCCAGCACGCGCAAAAGGCTGGACTTGCCGACCCCGCTGGGGCCAAGGATGGTCACCACCTCGCCGGGCGCCAGCGCCAGGTCGAACTGCTCCAGCACCGCCCGCCAGCCACCGTCGCGCGGGTAGCCCAGGCTGATGTCACAGGCTTCGAGCAGCACCTCGGTCATGCGCTGGCCGCCTGGCGTTGCAGTTCGGCGCGCAGTTGCACCAGGCTCGGGGTGACGATCGGCACGAACGCCGACTCGCGCCAACGCCGGGCGAAGCCTTCGCCATAGGCCGTCAGGTAGGCCTTGCCACCGCTGGCTTGCAGCTCCAGCTGCACGGCGTCGGCGGCGCATTCGGCGAGGGTGATGCGCAGTTTGAACAAGGCGGCCGGTTGGCCCTGGAAACGCCCGTCGAGCAACCCCTGCTTGAGCTCGCCGACAGTATTCTCCAGGCGTTCCTTGAGCACCTGGCGGGCCTCTTCGAGGAACGAGCCACGGCCTTGCAGGTGCGCCTGCACTTCATCCAACGCACGCCGGGCCAGGCCCATGGCCATGCCGCACTGCAGCGCCAGGAACGCCGGGCGCACCTTGGGCAGGAACTCGCGGGCGTTGTCATGCAGCAGCCAGTCGCGGGCCAGGGGCACCTGGTGGAACGCCAGCGCCGCGGTGTTGCTCGACTGCAGGCCCATCAGTTGCAGATCGTCGGAACGCTCCAGGCCGGGCGCGTTGGAGGGAATGGCGACCACGAACGGCGCGCCGCCGGCGTCATCCTCGATGGCCGCCGCCACCACGAAACCGCGCTTGCGCAGGTTGGTCACCCAATGCAGCCGGCCTTCGAGGTTCCAGCCATCGGCCGCAAGGCGGCCACGCACCTGCAAGGCCTCGATGCCAGAGAGGAACTTCATGGCATTGGACAGGCCGGTGGCCCCGGCAAGTTCGCCCTTGAGCAGGTCGGGCATCAGCCGTTTGCACAGCTCCCGGTTGGGGCTTTGCAGCAGGTATTCGATGAAGGCGCGCTGGCCCCAGCAGACGAAGGCCGCGGCCAGCGACCGGCTGGCGATGGCCGCGATAGCCTCGACCGCCTCGCTGACATCGCCGCCCGTGCCACCCAGGGCCGGGTCGACGCCGATGCGCAGCAACTGCGACTCGGCGATCTGCGCCAGCACCAGGTGCGGATCGCACTGGCCCTGGTCAATGGCCTCGGCATTGGCATCCAGCCATTGTCGAAATGCATGGTCAAGCATGTCCCTAACTCCTTTTGAAACGCCGGGCGCGCCGGCATCAGGCCTCGGTCAGGCCGAAGGCTGCCAGCGGTATTTGCCGAGCTCGTCGTTGAGCGGCGTCTGGGCGAACACATTAGCAAAGTTGCACAGGGTTGCGAGGCTGATACCGAGAATCACTTCCAGCGCGTTGCCTTCGCTGAAACCGGCTTCACGGAAGGCCTGGTAGGTGGCGTCGCTGACGTTGCCGCGGGTGGCGATCACTTCACGGGCGAACGCGGCCAGGGTCTCGTAGCGGGCGTCGGGCAGTTCGCCGCGGGCACGCAGGGCATCGACCACTTCCTGAGGCAGCTTGGCCTTGTTCAGGGCCACCGCGGTGTGGCCGGCGACACAGAAGTCGCAACCGTGCTGGGTGGCGGCGATCAGCTGCACCACTTCGCGCTCGGCCAGGGTCAGCTCGGACTTGCCGTTGAGCGCCGAAACGGTGACGTAGGTTTCCAGCGCCGCCGGGGCGTTGGCCAGGATGCCCAGCAGGTTGGGGATGAAGCCGGAGTTCTTCTGCGCATTCTCGAGGAACGGGCGGGCGGCTTCCGGAGCGGTCTGCAGGCTGTGTAGAGTAATGCGCGCGGACATGGAGTGGTCTCCTTTGATGTAGGTCGCTACAGTCTGTTGGTTATAAGAAGTAGCATCCATATTCATCAGTCGCCTTTCCTTGCTCCAGAGTCCTTGCATTAGATGATTTCTTCCAGCCCCCTCGTCGATTGGTTATTAGAGAGCCTGGAGCTCGATGCCAGCCTGTTCCATGTGGGCCGCTACTGCGGTGGCTGGCATGCCAGCACCCAGGGCCTGGGTCGGGCCAGTTTCCACCTGGTGGTGCAGGGCCATTGCTGGCTGCACATCGACGGCCAGGCGCAGCCGCTGCGCCTGGAGAGCGGCGATGCGGTGTTCCTCTTGCGTGACCTGGCCTATCGATTGTCCGGCGACGAGGATGCCGCCGACGCCTGTGCCCAGCCACGCCGGAGCATGCAGGCGCTGGACCTGGAAGCCGGGGACGGCGTGGGGCTGGTATGTGGTTTCTTCCACTTCCAGTCGGGGTTGTCGTCATTGATCGTCGACGGGCTGGCGGACTGGATCCTGCTGCACGCCAGCGACCCCGCCGGCAGCGCGGCGCGGGCGCTGTTCGGGCTGATCCTCGAGGAGTGCCGGCGCCCGCAGCCGTCCCAGGCGCTGCTCGAACGCCTGACCCACCTGTTGTTCCTCTATGTGCTGCGCCAGCAGGCACACGACGGCCAAGCGTTGGGCGGGCTGGTCGCCCTCGCCCGCCAGCCGACCTTCGCCGGGTTGCTGGAGCGCTTGATCGAGGCACCAGGCCAGGCCTGGACGCTGGAGGCCATGGCGGCCTGCGCGGGGCTGTCGCGCTCGGCGTTCTTCAAGCGCTTCAACGAACTGGCCGGGCAATCCCCCGGGCAGGTGCTGCTGGCCCTGCGCATGCGTCATGCCTGCCAGTTGCTCAAGGCCGGCAATACCGTCGAGCAGGTAGGCGCGCAGGCCGGGTATCAGTCGGTGGCGGCATTCACCCGGGCCTTCGCCAAGGCCGTCGGGGTGCAGCCGGGGGCGTACCGCAAGCAGCACGAAGGACGCGCGGGATAAGGGCCGTTCAACGTCGCCGCTGCATCCAGGCAGCCCCAAGCCCGCTGAGGCAGATCACCGCGATACCGACCAGGCTGGTACTGTCCGGCACCTGTGCGAACACCACCAACCCCAGCAACCCGGCGAACACGATCTGGCAATAGCTGAACGGCGCCAGCAACGCCGGCGCGGCATGGCGGAACGCCTGGGTCAGCAGCAGGTGCGCGGTCATCCCGCAGCCGCCCAACGCCAGCATCAGCGGTACATGCGGCCACTGCGGCGTCTGCCAGAAGAACGGCACCAGCGCCGTCATGATCAGGGTGTTGCACACGCCTGCGTAGAAGTTGCTGGTGGTCGGGCTGTCATGGGCCGCCAGCTTGCGCGTCAGCAACTGATAGAAGCAAAAACCCAGGGCCGAACCGAAGGGAAACAGGATTGCCGGGGTAAACATCGCGCCACCCGGGTGCACCACCACCAGCACCCCGACGAAGCCCATGACCACCGCCAGCCACTGTCCCGGGGTCACCCGCTCCTTGAGCAGCGGCACCGACAATGCGGTGACCAGCACCGGGGCGAGGAAGTTGACCGAGGTCGCCTCCGCCAGCGGCAGATACTGCAGCCCGGCGGTGAACAACAGGCTGGTGCTGAGCAGGCTCAGCGCACGCAAGGTCTGCAGCAATGGCCGGCGGGTGCGCAGTACCGCCAGGCCGGCCTTGGGCAGGAAGATCCCGGCCATCAGCAAGGTGTGCACCAGGTAACGGACCCACACCACCATGATGACCGGGTAGATCCCGCCGAGGAATTTCGATAAACCGTCGTGGCTGGCGAACAGGAAGGTAGCCACCACCACCAAGGCGATACCGCGCAGCGGCTGGTTGACTCCGGACAACGGTGTACTGGAACTCATGGGGCTCTCGGGCGATTGCCCCGGCATGGCGCCCGGGCATGGGCGGATTCTAGAAGAGAACCTCCGGGAGGAACAAAGCATTGTGGTCCAACCGGTACATTCCGTTCGCTGATCGAACCGTTTCCCTCAACGGCTGCGCCTGAGAGCCGCAGCTTTCAGTGCCGCCGCTGGGTCACCAGGAAGTTGCGCAACGACGGCTCGTCATCCAGGGCAATCTCCCGCACCGGCCGTGGCAGGTCGGCCAGTACCGCCTGACAGAACGCCAGGGCCGGGGCATCCTCGCCGTAGCACCGCACCAACCAGTCGCCTTGACCCTCGCACAGCGTGCGCCGCGCTACCGCCAGGCCCACGCCCTGGCGGCGATATTTCTTGAGCACGAACAGGTCGGCCAGCTCCCAGGCGTCGATGCCGGGCAGTTCACTGCGCTCGATGAGCAGAAAGCCGGCGACGAAACCGTCCACCAGTATCAGGCTGGCGCTCCAGCCCGGGGTTTGCCAGTAGCGGGTGAAGTGCGGCTCGTGGAGGTAGAAGCGCCCATCCGCCTCGACATCCTCCTGCTCCCAGTCAGAGGACTCGTAGGCGTAGAACTGGTAGAGGTTGCGCACCAGGTCGGCATGCTCGGGGCCGGACTGGAGCAGTTCGACAGGGAGGGTCATGGAACAGGCTCGATGAATGCGGGAGCGCGAGTCTACCTGGGCGCTCAGGCGTTTGCAGCGGGGCGGCGGCGCATCCATCCTCGCGGCGCGTCGCCACGCCGATGGATGCGGGCTTTGTCAAACCTGCGGCAAGGCCGCCACCGCGTCCACTTCCACCAGCATGCCGTCCAGCGCCAGGCGCGGCACCGGGATCAAGGTGCAGGTCGGGGTCATCCTGCCGCCCCAGGCACGCTCGGCCTCGGCCACCCACTGGCGCAGCCGCGCCTCGGAATGGTCGACCACCAGCAGGGTGAGCTTGCACACGTGCTCGAGCGTTGCCCCACGGGAGGCCAAGGCGATCTTCAGGTTCACCAGGGCCTGGCGCGCCTGCTCGTCGAAACGTGCCGACAACTTGCCCTGCAGGTCCTCGCCGCCCTGGCCGGCGATATACAGCAGGCGGCTGCCGGCGCGTACCTCGGCGACGTGGGAATAGGCATTGCCACTGGGGTCGTAGAGGCCTTCGGGGTTGCTCAGGGCAAAGGCGGCTGGCTGGGTCATGGTATCGCTCCATCGATGGAAAGAGCGGCCGAGTATCAAACCTCAGGTTAAGTCGAGGTCAAGCCCCGCCTGCCACACCTTGGTCGGCGCCTATTTTTCCTGCAGCACCGCCCTGCCCTTCACCGCGCGCGGCCCACGCCAGGCCCAGAACAACAGGCCTGGGAACGGTGCATAGACGACGAACACCACCCACAGCATCTTGCGCTCGGCGCGCCGATCACTGCCGATGATGTGCCAGATGGCCCAGATTTCCAGGAGGATGACGATGAGCGCGACAACGAACCAGATTGTTCCGATTTCCATGAGTCTTCTCCTATTGGCTGTACTGGCTTGGGTTGCCACGTGCGCCAAGGGTTCACTCGGATCTTGTCCGGCCCGCGACCCACTGGCACAGTGACCGACCGCCCTGCACCGCACCATGGGAGCCCTCATGCCATTCGATCCGACGCTGCTTGCCCAGGCCCGCCACGTGGTGGTGTTCACCGGTGCCGGGGTGTCCGCGGAAAGTGGCATAGCCACGTTTCGCGACAAGCTGACCGGCCTGTGGGCGCGCTTCGATCCGGCGCAGCTGGCCAGCGCCGAGGGCTTTCGCGCCGACCCGGCGCTGGTCTGGGGCTGGTACCAGATGCGCCGCGCCGGGATCGCCAAGGCCGCGCCCAACGCGGGTCACCTGGCCATCGCCGCGCTGGCCGCGCAGGTGCCGAAGCTGACCCTGGTAACGCAGAACGTCGACGACCTGCACGAACGCGCCGGCAGCCGCGCCGTGCTGCACCTGCATGGGCGGCTGGATGCCTTTCGCTGCCTGGACTGCGCGCGCCCGGCGGATGAGCCCGTGGCACTGCCCGAGGAGGCCGCTCACGGCTGCCGTATGGAACCACCGCGCTGCGCTTGCTGCGCCGGGCCGCTGCGCCCCGGTGTGGTGTGGTTTGGCGAGATGTTGCCCGAGGCGGTACTGGAGCAGGCATTCGCCGCCGCGCGACAGTGCGATGTACTGCTTTCTGTAGGCACATCAGGCCTGGTACAGCCAGCAGCCTCGATACCTCGCATGGCACTGGCTGCGGGGGCGACGGTGGTGCATGTCAATCCGCAGCCTGTGCCCTGCGAGCACCCGCGGGCGTTCATGCTGCCCGGCAAGGCGGGTGAGGTACTGCCGCAACTATTGCGCCGGGCCTTTTCCTGAGCGGCTGGCAGGCCAGTTCAGCGGCCAGCCTGGTCCAACGCAGCCTTCAAGGCATCAGCATCGGCGTAGCTGTTGCGCGCTGCCACCACGCCGTGATCCAGCGCCAGCCATAGCACCTTGCCTTCGTCCCCGGCATAGCGGCTGGCGACCCGGCCTTCGCGGTCGAGCAGCACGCGGTAGCTGTAGTCGCGCATGGCCGGGATGGCGAACAGCTTGCTGATCAGCGCCGGCATGCGCTGGATATCCGCGACGAACACCGCGTGCCGCGCCTCCAGGTAG
The DNA here is from genome assembly GCF_003253945.1 of Pseudomonas sp. 2848. NCBI lineage: Bacteria > Pseudomonadati > Pseudomonadota > Gammaproteobacteria > Pseudomonadales > Pseudomonadaceae > Pseudomonas > Pseudomonas sp. 2848. Next base: position 7,372 of record NZ_QKZD01000004.1, on the reverse strand, counting down.
CCTTTGGGCTGTTCGGCCAGGGCCGCCTTGACCAGCTTGGCGCCGTCCATGTCGCGGGCGACCAGCAGGACTCGGGTATCGGCCCCCAGGCTGTAGGGCTGGTCGTACTGATCGAGCAATGTCCAGGGCGCGAGGGTGTCGCCGGGTTGCGCGGCGTGGGCCACGAGCGCCAGCAGGCTGAGCAGAAGTGCGGCGGCGTATTTCATGAGGGTCAGGTCCGAATCGTGAGGGCCGTCAGCATAGCCCAACCCGCCGTGCTTGACAGGCTCAACGCAACTGCCCGGCAATCAGCCCCACGGCAATCAGGATCATCACTCCACCGGACAACCGGCCCACGGCCTGCGCCGCGGCAGGCCGGGTGCGCAGCACGGCCTTGGCACCGTAGCCGACCATCAGGTAGATCACCAGCGAACTGCCCAGGTGCACCAACCCCAGCAGCAGGATCTGCAAGGGCACCGGCCAGCTCGACTGCGGGTCGGTGAACTGCGGCAGCAACGCCAGGAACAGCAGGAACACCTTGGGGTTGAGGCCGCTGACGCACAAGCCCTTGAATGCCCAGCGCGACCCCGAGTCCTGCCCACCTCCGGCGCCGGCCTCGGGCACGGCCGGGCTCAGCAGCAGGTTGCCACCCAGCCACAACAGGTACACGCAACCTGCAAGGGTCAGCAAGCTCAGCGCCAGCGGGTGCCCGGCAATCAGGCTGCCGACTCCGGCGGCCACCACCAAGGTAACGAGCAGATGGCCGGACAGCATGCCCGCCACCGCCGGCACTACCCAGCGCCCGCGCATGCCGGCCGAGATGGCGTAGGCCCAGTCGGCGCCGGGGGTGATCACGAACAGCAGGGAAACGGCCCAGAACGCCGTCAGTACACTCATGGCCATTTCGAGCCTTCCTTACACAGGTTTCGGTGAAAGAAAGACTACGGATATCGCCCAGGGATTTTCTTTCGTATATTCCCCGTACCAAACCAAGTAATGGAAGAATCTTCCCCATGGATCGAACAGATCGAAAGATCCTTGCCGAGCTACAAAAAGACGGGCGCCTGTCCGTGACCGAACTGGCCGACCGCGTCGGCTTGAGCCTGTCGCCCTGCCACCGGCGCCTCAAGGCGCTGGAGGACTCAGGCGCCATCCTCGGTTACCACGCCCGCCTGGCCCCGGCGGCCTTGGGTTTGAACTTCGCCGCGCTGGTGTTCGTGACCCTGCGCGAGGTGACCCGCCAGCCGGTGGCGGACTTCGAGGCGGCGCTGGGGGAGATCCCGCAGATCGTCGAGGCCCAGCGCCTGTTCGGCGACCCCGACTACCTGCTGCACGTGGTGGCCAGGGACCTGCCGGCCTTCCAGAAGCTGTATGACGAACAGCTGACCAGCATTCCCAATGTGAAGCGCCTGAGTTCGACGCTGGTGATGAAGGAGGTGATTCAGGACCGGCTGCTGCCGATGTGATATCGGGCCACTGACCGGGCGCGACCTACAGGCAGGTCGCGGCTGCCGCCCGTCGGCGCAGGGCCATGCCGTCGTTCTTCTGCGCGTAGTAGTCCACCCGCGTCCCGCCGGCCTGGGCGTAAACGTCGACGAACGACTCGGCTTCGCGGGTATAAACCGTGAATCCACCTTGCTTGCGAGCCTCCAGGTAGCCGCTGGCGTCGACCCCGAAGGTGTTCTCTTCCTGCCAGCTGAACTGAATGCACTGGGCCACCAGATCCGGCGTCTTGTGCGAATCCAGCTGCGCGGTGGGTGCGCCGCCGCGCGCCGCTTCCATGGTCGACGATGCACAGCCCGCCAGCAGCAGCGCCACGGTGATCGGCAGAATTGCTCGCATGTTCCATCCTCGGGACAAAAAAAAGAAGGTGACTCTAGCATTGCGGGGGCAGCAGGTGAATCACCGCCGCCGTTCATCGCCGCCGCAATAAAATCTTGCGCGCCCAAGAACCAAATCGATCGCCTTCGGTCTCAGGAGGTACCGCGTAAACCGTTGCGGATCAAGGACCTATATCGTGATGACACGCCTTGCAAGCCTTTCCATGGTCGCCACCCTGCTGCTGCTCGGCGGCTGCTACAGCAACCATTACCACGATGATGACGATGGCTGGCGCGATCGTGACCGCGGCCACCGTCACCACCATCGCCATGACCGCGACGATGACGACCGCCAGTACCGTGACCGCTACTACCGCTGAAGCGTCCTTGCAACCCTGACTCGCCGCGAGCGTGCGGCAATCTACCCCTGATGACTCCCCTGAGGTTCATAACATGCGTCTGACTCTGCCTTCCCTCGCCCTCGGCCTGCTGCTCTGCCAGGGCGCTTTCGCCGGTGACGGCACCGCGGCCATCGGCGGCGGCCTGGGTGGCGCCCTGGGCAACGTCGTGGGCAAACAGATCGGCGGCAGCACCGGTGCGGCCATCGGCGCCGGTCTCGGTGGCGCGGCCGGCAGCGCGGTCGGCGCGCGCAAGGGCAACCGTACCGAAGCGGCCATCGGTGGCGGCCTGGGCTCGGCGGGCGGTTCGCTGATTGGCGGCAAGCTCGGCGGCTCCAACGGATCGACCATTGGCGCAGGTCTGGGCGGCGCGGCCGGTGGCGCCATCGGCAACCACATGGGTGACAGCAACCGCAAGCACAAGCGTCGCCACTGACCCCAACGGTCGAAGGCTCGAAGCGAAACAGCAAAAGGCGGCTGCCCCTTAAGGGACAGCCGCCTTTTATCTTGGCGCGATTCCAGCAAGCGGGCGGCGTAGGCAGGCCCCGCATAATTTCATGACTCAAAGGAATGACAGCAATCCAATAAATCGTTTGCGGATACCCCCGGCACGCTTCGATATTCACGCCATCGAATCACAGGCGCCGCGCACATGAATCAGCCAAGCATCAGCCAGTCCATTGCCATCGTTCACCCGATCACGCTTTCCCATGGTCGCAATGCCGAAGTCTGGGATATCACCGGCAAGCGCTACATCGACTTCGTCGGCGGCATCGGCGTGCTCAACCTGGGCCACTGCAATCCAGCGGTAGTCGAAGCGATCCAGCAGCAGGCCACGCGCCTGACCCACTACGCCTTCAACGCGGCGCCCCACGGCCCCTACCTGGAGCTCATGGAGCGCCTGCGTGAATTCGTCCCGGTCAGCTACCCGTTGGCCGGCATGCTGACCAACAGCGGCGCGGAAGCGGCGGAAAACGCGCTTAAGGTCGCCCGCGGCGCCACCGGCAAGCGCGCTGTCATCGCCTTCGACGGCGGCTTCCATGGCCGCACCCTGGCCACCCTCAACCTCAATGGCAAGGTAGCCCCGTACAAGCAACGCGTGGGGGAACTGCCAGGCCCGGTCTATCACCTGCCCTACCCCAGCCCGGACACCGGAGTGAGCTGCGAACAGGCGCTCAAGGCCATGGAACGCCTGTTCAGTGTGGAGTTGGCGGTGGAGGACGTGACGGCGTTCATCTTCGAGCCGGTGCAGGGGGAAGGTGGTTTCCTCGCCCTCGATCCGAGCTTCGCCCAGGCCTTGCGCCGCTTCTGCGACAGCCACGGGATATTGATCATCGTCGACGAGATCCAGTCCGGTTTCGGCCGCACCGGGCAGCGTTTCGCCTTCCCCCGACTGGGCATCGAGCCGGACCTGCTGCTGCTGGCCAAGAGCATCGCCGGAGGCATGCCCCTGGGCGCGGTGGTCGGCCGCCGGGAGATCATGGACTCGCTGCCCAAGGGCGGCCTGGGCGGCACCTACTCGGGCAATCCGATCGCCTGTGCGGCGGCCTTGGCGAGCCTTGCGCAGATGACCGACGCCAACCTCGCCACCTGGGGCGAACGCCAGGAACAGGCCATCGTCGCACGCCATGCACGCTGGAAAGCCGCAGGATTGTCCAGTTCGCTCGGCCGCCTGACCGGCGTCGGCGCCATGCGCGGGCTGGAGTTCGTCAACGGCGATGGCAGCCCGGCACCGGCGCAACTGGCCAAGGTGCTGGAGGCGGCGCGTGCCAAGGGGTTGCTGCTGATGCCCAGTGGCAAGGCGCGGCATATCATCCGCCTGTTGGCGCCGCTGACCATCGAGGCCGAGGTGCTCGAGGAAGGGCTGGACATCCTCGAGCAGTGCCTGGCTGAACTGGGGTAAGGGTTACAGGCCCAGCTCTTCGGGGGTGGGCATGTCGCATTCGAAGGCGATCCAGCCGCCTTCGAGTTCGGCATGGCCGTTGACGATCAGGCCGTAGTAAGTGAGACCGTTCTCCAGCGTGACGCAGATGTGCGTGGCGCCTTTTTCCGGTGCCGCGAGCGTTCCGACGAAATGCACCTTCTTCAGCACTTCGGTTACCGCCTCGAGGCCCACGCGCATGCTGCTGTTCTCCGAAGCCTCGGTGTCGCCCCCACGGTCTTCGGCGCTGACGGTCACGGTGGCGATGTAGGGGTATTTGCTGCTCAAGCGGGGTTACCTCGGGGTATGGGGCTGAAAATGGGTGACAAGAGTACGGCAGACGCTCGGGGTTGTCTCTACCGGCTCATCGCGGGGCAGGCCCGCTCCCACGGGAGGCCCTGCGACCTGGCTGACATGGCCTCGCGGGCGCCGATCTGTTAGGGTGCCCGCCGATGCATGCCCCACCACGCGAGGATACCGAGTGAGCGCAGAACAACCCCTGATCGCCGACCTGTTCGAGGTCGACAAACGCCTGACCCTCAAGCCCGTCGTGGACTTCAACGCCTACCTGCGCAACGCTTTCGGCGACGGCCCCTGCCGCTGCCACCGCTGCGTTGAGGGCAATGGTGACGAGAGCACCTATAGCCACCGCCACAGCTTCGAACTGGAAGGCCGCACCTTGCACCGACGCTTCGCCAGCACCGCCGGCAGCGACGTGTTGATGGTGCTGAAGAAGGCGTGGCTGTCCTACACCAAGGCCGAACTGATCACCATCGGCGCGCTGGACATGGCCACCCTCAAGGCCTTCACCGACGCGGCCCTGCACGAACGCCTGCTGGCCCTGTTGCCGGCCAGCGGCCTGGCGCGTGAAGCCGAGGGCCAATGGCAGCTGCAGGTGCTCGCCGACTGACGGTCGCCCCGGCAGGATTCTCCCGCTCTGCTACCTTGGGAGAATCCTCACCCGCAGGTGACCCGCCATGGCCCGCACGACTCCCATCGAGCTGTACCGCAATATCGGCATTGTCGCTCACGTGGATGCCGGCAAGACCACCACCACCGAACGGATCCTGTTCTACACCGGGGTCAACCACAAGATGGGCGAGGTGCACGACGGCGCCGCGACCATGGACTGGATGGCTCAGGAGCAGGAGCGCGGCATCACCATCACCTCGGCGGCCACCACGGCCTTCTGGCAGGGCTCGACCAAGCAGTTCGAGCACAAGTACCGCTTCAATATCATCGACACCCCAGGCCACGTCGACTTCACCATCGAGGTGGAGCGCTCGCTGCGCGTGCTCGATGGCGCGGTGGTGGTGTTCAGCGGCGCCGATGGGGTCGAGCCGCAGTCCGAGACCGTGTGGCGCCAGGCCAACAAGTACCATGTGCCGCGCCTGGCCTACATCAACAAGATGGACCGCCAGGGCGCGGACTTCTTGCGTGTGGTGAAACAGATCGACCAGCGCCTGGGCCACCACCCGGTGCCGATCCAGTTGGCCATCGGCAGCGAGGAGAACTTCATTGGCCAGATCGACCTGGTGAAGATGAAAGCCATCTACTGGAACGATGCCGACCAGGGCACCAGCTACCGCGAGGAAGCGATCCCCGCTGAACTGCAGGCCCTGGCCGACGAGTGGCGTGCCCATATGCTGGAAGCGGCGGCGGATGCCAGCGAAGCACTGACCCTGAAGTACCTTGAAGGTGAGGAATTCACCACCGAGGAAATCAAGGCCGCCCTGCGCCAACGCACCATCGCCAACGAAATCGTCCCGACCATCCTCGGCTCGTCATTCAAGAACAAGGGCGTGCCGCTGATGCTCGACGCGGTGATCGACTACCTGCCCGCCCCGTCCGAAATCCCGGCGATCAAGGGCACTGACCCGGACGATGAAGACAAGCACCTGGAACGCCACGCCGACGACAAGGAGCCGTTCTCGGCCCTGGCCTTCAAGATCGCCACCGACCCGTTCGTCGGCACCCTGACCTTCGCCCGGGTGTATTCCGGCGTGCTCAGCTCGGGCAATGCGGTGCTCAACTCCGTCAAGGGCAAGAAGGAGCGCATCGGCCGCATGGTGCAGATGCACGCCAACCAGCGCGCCGAGATCAAGGACGTGTGCGCCGGCGATATCGCCGCACTGATCGGCATGAAGGACGTGACCACCGGCGACACCCTGTGCGACATGGACAAGCCGATCATCCTCGAGCGCATGGATTTCCCCGACCCGGTGATCTCGGTGGCGGTGGAGCCGAAGACCAAGGGCGACCAGGAGAAGATGGGCATCGCCCTGGGCAAGCTGGCCCAGGAGGACCCGTCGTTCCGGGTCAAGACCGACGAGGAAACCGGCCAGACCATCATCTCCGGCATGGGCGAGTTGCACCTGGACATCATCGTCGACCGCATGCGCCGCGAGTTCAACGTCGAAGCCAATATCGGCAAGCCGCAGGTGGCCTACCGCGAGAAGATCCGCAACACCTGCGAAATCGAAGGGCGTTTCGTGCGCCAATCGGGCGGACGCGGCCAGTATGGCCATTGCTGGATCCGCTTCGCCCCAGGCGACGAAGGCAAGGAAGGGCTGGAGTTCGTCAACGAGATTGTCGGCGGCGTGGTGCCGCGCGAATACATCCCGGCGATCCAGAAAGGCATCGAGGAGCAGATGAAGAACGGCGTGCTCGCCGGCTACCCGCTGATCAACCTCAAGGCGGCGGTGTTCGACGGCTCGTACCACGACGTCGACTCCAACGAGATGGCCTACAAGATTGCCGCCTCCATGGCCACCAAGCAGCTGTCGCAGAAAGGCGGCGCGGTATTGCTGGAACCGGTGATGAAGGTCGAGGTGGTGACGCCCGAGGAGTACCAGGGCGATATCCTCGGCGACCTGAGCCGGCGCCGGGGCATGATCCAGGATGGCGACGAAACCCCGGCCGGCAAAGTGATCCGTGCCGAGGTGCCTTTGGGCGAGATGTTCGGCTACGCCACCTCGATGCGCTCGATGACCCAGGGCCGGGCGAGTTTCTCGATGGAGTTCACCCGCTACGCCGAGGCGCCGGCGAGTATTGCAGACACCATCGTCAAGAAAAACCGCGGGGAGTAAGCCTTTCTCCTATAACGGCCCTATCGCCGGCAAGCCGGCTCCCACAGGTACTGCACAGTGACAATCCTGTGGGAGCAACTGTCTTGAGGGGATTTTTTTAGAAAGATCCTTTCAGACATAGCTTCGCCAGCGACTCCCTCCAGATGGAGTCGCTGGCGAAGCCCG
>NZ_QKZD01000003.1:0-459451 GCF_003253945.1 Pseudomonas sp. 2848 | reverse complement strand
GCGAGGATTTTTTGGTTCCTTTTTGATCCTTCAAAAAGGGACCCGCCGTAAGGGCGGAAAGGTGAATAAGCGTCGACATCGCAAATGAATGCGCACACAACTTTCAACACCAACTAACCAAACAACCAAACAACCAAACAACCAAACAACCAAACAACCAAACAACGCTACCCCAAAAAACTCAAAGCCGCTGAAGAATCAACTCCCCCGAGGCCCCAGCCAACCCAGGCTGCCCGGCCTGCCCAGGCCGCCCATTCCCCCCAGCATCGGTCCGATAAACCAGACACCCCTTACTGACCCCACCCGCCCCAGCCTTCCCGGCAGCCCCCGCCTTACCAGGCGCACCACCATCAAGCCGCACCACAATCCGCTCCTGCGCAAACCCTTCAGGCACCGCCAGACGAACTCGCCCACCGGGGGCCCCATCATGCCCGTTGCCACCATCATCACCATTGGCCCCACGACTGGCCTGCCCCCAGGTGCAGCCCCCCGGCTTGCCATTGGCGCCGTCGAGCCCGACATACCCCGGCGCCCCAGCCCCGCCCCGGGCATCGATCGATAGCCGGTCCGCCTCCAGCGCCTGCAACCGCAGATCCAGGTTACGCCCCGGCCGCGCGGGCCGCTCGTAGCTTCCGGGCGCCCCTGGCGCACTGAATTCGCTACCCTCGCCCAGCCGAGCCGTCAACGCCTCGATGCTCAGGTCGCGCTCGGCCGGCGCGATGGCGATGCGCGCATCGCGCCCCAGTTCGAGCCGATCGATCTTCAGCTCGGTAAGGCTGGCCGGTAGCAACAAGGTCGCCGAGTCGGCCACTCGCAGGTGCTCCAGGTGCACGCTGGCCGCCTTGTTCGGCAGGCGCAACATCGAATGGGCAGCAACCTCCAGGCTTTCGGCCTGGGCCACGGGTGTAGCCATTACAGCCAGCAAAATCAGTTTACGCATGGCTCGGCGCCTCCTGCGACCGGGGAATGGACATGACATGGAAGATGCCGGTCAACAGAATCTGCAGGCGGTCGAACCAGCGGTGGCTGCGCCCGCGCAGGCTGCCGTTGAAGAACAGCACCTCGAGCACATGCAGCGACAGCAGGACGATACCTGCGGCATTGATCAGCAGATTGAGCGGCAATGGCTGCGGCATGAACTGGTTGAACAGCACCACACCCCAGAACGCCACCGTCAGAGCCTTGCCCAGGCCCAGGATGAACTTCATACCCCGCCCCCATGATTTATTGTTATGCCGACGCGGTCCGTTCGAGCGAACCGCGTCGGCAACAGTAACCCTACTGCCGGGGCATGCGCCAGAGGGGTCAGTTCAGGTGCAGTTCCACCCGTCGGTTGCGCGAGCGACCTTCGTCGGTGTCGTTGTCGGCCACCGGCTCACTCTCGCCACGGCCTTGGCTGGTCACCTTGTTCGGCGCCAGGCCCTGGCTGATCAGGTACTCGGCAACACCGCTGGCACGGCGCTCGGACAGGCGCTGGTTGTAACTGTCGGAGCCCACGCTGTCAGTGAAACCGATCACCTTGACACTGGCCACACTGGGGTCGTTGAGCTTGGGCAGCAAGCCCTGCAGACGCTGCTGGGCACCTTGGGTGAGTTCGGCGGAGTCGAAGGCGAACAGCACCTGGCCCTGATCATCGAGCGTGATCACTTCCGAGGTCGCCGCAGGCTCCGGCTGCGGTGCGGCGGCTGGATACTGCGGCAATGGGCAGCCCATATGGTTGACCTGGGTACCGGCCGGAGTATCCGGGCAGCGGTCGCGGCGGTCGAAAACGCCATCGCCATCCTCGTCGCCATCCTGGGCATAACAGATCAGGCCACCGGCAATCGCACCGGCAACGCCGGCACCAGCCGCCCAGCTGGAACTTTCGATGGCGCCCAGGCCGCCACCGACCAGGCCGCCAAGCAGGCTGCAGATGGGCCAGGTCCTTTGATTGAGGGGCGCGCTGCCATCGCTGTGGGTGGCGCAACCTGCCAGCAGGCTCGTGGCCACCACCAACGGCAGTGCCGCTTTCGACAAAACACGCATGGTGAATGCTCCTGTGTCACCGGCCGCTACCGGTCACACAGGAGTAAAGACGTGCCCACGCCACTTCTCAAGGCGCGGGCACGTCGCCATCAACGCTGGATCTTGATCTCGGTTCGACGGTTCATGGCACGCCCGTCGGCGGTGGCGTTGTCGGCGACCGGCTGCGTTTCACCCGCCCCCACCACCGAGACGAAGCTGGCACGCGGCACACCGCTTTCGACCAGGTAGTTGGTCACCGACTGGGCGCGGCGCTCGGAGAGCTTCTGGTTGTAGCTGTCGGAACCGACGCTGTCGGTGTGGCCGGAAACGCTCAGGCGCGCGCTCGGGGCTTCCTGCTTGAGCCGCGTGGCGATGGTGTTCAGGCGCTCCTTGTCGGTGGCCGTCAGGCGTGCCGAGTCAAATTCGAAATGCACGTCACGGATGACGATGACTTCTTCCTTCTGTACCACGACTTCCTCGACCACCGGCACCGGCTCCGGCGGGCAGCCATTGGCGTCGACCTGCACGCCGCGCGGGGTGCCCGGGCACTTGTCGCGGCTGTCCGGTACGCCGTCGCCGTCTTCGTCACCGTCGCCATGGGCCCAGCAGTAACCCGCCGCCAGGCCGCCACCGAGCAAGGCGCCCCAGCCGGCCCAGCTGGAGCTCTCGATCGCGCCCAGGGCCGCGCCGCCCACGCCCCCGACGGCAGCACACTTCGGCCAGTCGGTTTTCTGCAAACCTGCACAACCAGTCAACACACTGGTGAGCAGAACCAGGGGTATCGCTGTGCGTACTATGCTCATCTTGTTGCTTCTCCTAGGGGGAATCGGTAGAAAACCGATGCTCTGGGAGTAAAGACCGGCGCTTCCCGCTCTGCCAGCAATAAGCCACGCCGCAGCGGCGCACCCCTTTGCCCGCTGGCCTGGGACCGTTAGTCTTGAGCGACCTGAACGAGGAATGGCAATGACCGACGCTTTCTCCCAACGCACGCCCCAGCAGGCCCTGGCCGCCCTGTTGGAACGTTTCACCCCGCGCCACTTGCTGCTGGTGGGCAGCCGCTTCCCTGCCCTGGAAGCCTTCGCCGCCGCCCATCCCGATACCCACATCGAAGTTGCCGCACCCGGCCCGCTGCCTGCCGAACAGGCAGCCCGGCGCTTCGACCTGGCGGTACTGGTCGATTGCCTGGAACACCTGCCCAAGCGCACCGGCCTGGAGCTGCTCGGCGGCATCCGCAACCTCAACGCCAGCCGCGTCGCGGTGCTGGCCGACTTGGCCGCCTGCGGCTGGCAGGCCACCGATTTCTATTCGCTGGCGCTCTCGGCCAGCGAGCAGTTCCAGCGCGATGAACAGGTATTGAGCCTGTTCACCTATGATCTGCATGACTACAAACAAGTCCCGGATTGGCTCAACGCAAAGTTCTGGGCCAACCCCGAAAACTTCGGCAAGTACTGGTGGTGACCGAATGAGTGTCTCGATCTGCCCCTGCGGCAGTGGCAACCTGCTCGATACCTGCTGCGGGCACTATCACAGTGGAACACCAGCACCGGATGCCCAGACGCTGATGCGTTCACGCTACAGCGCCTATGTGCTGGGCCTGGTGGATTACCTGGTGGCTACCACCCTGCCGGCCCAGCGCCCAGGCCTGGACCGCGCCGCCATGGCGGCCTGGAGCGCGCAGAGCACCTGGCTGGGCCTGGAGGTGGAGGGCGCCGAGGTGCTGGGCGGGCAGCCCGAGCATGCCTTCGTCACGTTCACCGCGCGCTGGCACGACCTTGAGGGCGATCACCAGCACCGCGAGCGCTCGGCATTCGTCCAGCATGCCGGACGCTGGTATTTCATCGACCCGACCGCGCCCCTCAAGGCCGGACGCAACGACCCCTGCCCCTGCGCCAGCGGGCAGAAGTTCAAAAAATGCTGCGCCAGTTACCTCGGTAGTTGAGCATGCGCACCTTGGCCCGACTGCTCACGCTCAGCCTGCTGCTGGGCTGGTTGGCGGGCTGCGCCAGTTGGGGCGGTGATACCTGGCGCGAACCACAGCTGCACCTGCTCGAGGTGGAACCGGTGAAGGTGCGCCTGCACCAGCAGGAGTTCGTTCTGCACCTGCGCGTCGACAACCCTAACGACAGCCGCCTGTTCATCCGCCACCTGGCCTACTCGGTCCGCCTCGGCGACCTGCTGCTGGCCGAAGACGAGGCCAGCCTCTGGCGCAGCGTTGGCGGCCATGCCCGGCGCACCTTCAAGGTCACCGTGCGGACCAATCTCTGGCAGCACCTCAAGCCCCTGGCGAAGCTGCTCAAGAGCGGACAACCCGTGCAATACCAACTGCGGGGCGAGCTGGCCACCGGGCTGATCGTGCATCGGGACCTGTACTTGAGGCAAATGGGTGAGATAATCCCCGGCGATCTTAAACCGGAGTAACGCTGCAATGACCCAACAACCCCATGTCCATGGCCCCGACTGCGATCACGGTCACGACCATCACCACGACCACGGCCATGTGCATGGCCCGCACTGCAACCACGGCCACCAGGAGCCGGTGCGCAACGCCCTGAAGGACGTCGGCCGCAACGACCCTTGCCCATGCGGCAGCGAGAAGAAATTCAAGAAGTGCCACGGCGCCTGATCAACGTCAGCGCACGTGTTCAGGGCCAAGCCCACTCCCAGACAAATCGTCGCGGGAACGGGCTTGGCCCATGATCAACCCGCTCCAGCATGACCACTGGTAAATAAAGCTCCCCGGCACCTTGCACGGCGACTGCGCGCTCACTACCTTAGCGCCTTTCAGAACCCCGCCACACCCTGCAGGAATCCAGCCATGGCCGCCCCCGTCCTTCCACCCTTCCCTCTCCGCCTCGGCAGTGCTGCCGCGTTGCTTGGCCTGCTCGCGCTGGGCGGCTGCCAGATGGGTGGCTACCAGGACAGCGTCCTGCCCAACAGCGGCGTGCAACCGCTCAAGGGTCTGGCGCAGAACGTCTCGGTACGGCGTAACGCAATGGGCGCGCCGCTGATCGAAAGCGGCAACTTCCATGATGCGCTGTTCAGCCTGGGCTACCTGCATGCCGGGGATCGCATCGAGCAGATGGTCGCCATGCGCCTGCTGGCCCAAGGGCGCCTGGCCGAGCTGGCGGGAGCCGACGCCCTGGCGATCGACCGGCTGATGCGCGCGGCCAACCTCAAACAGAGTGCCGGTCAGCTGTATGCCGATGCCTCGCCGCGCCTGAAGCGCTTCTTCGAAGTCTATGCCCGCGGGGTCAACGCCTACCTGTTCCGCTATCGCGACAAGTTGCCGGGCGAACTCGCTCGCAGCGGTTATCGCCCGGAATACTGGAAACCCGAGGATTCGGCGCTGATCTTCAGCCTCTACGCCTTCAGCCAGTCGGTGAACCTGCAGGAGGAACTGTCGGCATTGATCCTGGTGCAGAAGGTCGGTGCCGACAAGCTGGCCTGGCTGCTGCCCGGCGCTCCGGACGAGCCCCTGGCCGAAAGCGAAGTCGACAAGCTCAAGGGCGTGAACCTGGCCAGCCAGCTGCCGGGCCTGGGCGCGCTCGCCGCCACTGGCCAGCAATTGGCCGACCTCGGCCTGCTGGGCGCCCCCGGCTCGAGCAACCTGGCGCTGTCGCCCCAGCGCAGCCGTGCCGGCAAGAGCCTGCTGGCCAGCGACAGCCGCGCTGCCTGGGCACTGAGCCCGGTGCAGATCCACACCGGCAAGTATCAGGTCGCCGGCCTGTCGCTGCCGGGGCTGCCGATCGTGCTGGCCGGCTACAACGGCAAGCTAGCCTGGAGCAGCAGCGCGGTGATGGCCGACAACCAGGACCTGTTCCTCGAGCAGGTGCGCCGCCAGGGCACCCAGCTGACCTACCTCGCCGAGGGCAAGTGGCAACCGGCGCGTGCCCGCAACGAGACCTTCTTCGTTCGCGGCCAGCGCCCCCAGCGCGAGGTGATGTACGACACCCGCCACGGCACCCTGTTGCCGGGGCATGGCAGCCTGGCCCTGGCCCTGCATCTACCGCTGCTCAAGGATGATCGCAGCCTCGATGCGCTGTTCGACCTGACCCGCGCGCAAAACATCGAGCGTGCTTTCGACAGCACCCGTGAAGTCGGTGCGGCGGCGCTGAACTTCGTCTTCGCCGAGCCCCAGCATATCGGCTGGCAGGTCAGCGGTCGTTATCCCAACCGCCGCGAAGGCCAGGGCCTGTTGCCCTCACCAGGCTGGGACGGGCGCTATGACTGGGATGGCTACGCCGATGCGATGCTGCACCCCTACGATCAGGACCCGCCCGCCGGCTTCATCGGCCACGCCAACCAGCGCAGCCTGCCCAAAGGCTACGGCATGCAGCTGTCGAGCAGTTGGTACTACCCCGAGCGTGCCGAACGCCTGGCCCAGTTGGCCGGCAACGGTCGTCACGACAGCCGCAGCCTGATGGCCCTGCAGAACGATCAGGTGACACTGCTGGCCGACAAGCTCAAGCAGATGTTCGACGCCCCCGGCATGGCCCAGCCGCTCAAGCAGGCCATCGACGCCCTGCCTGGCGCCCAGCGCGACAAGGCTCGCGATGCGCTGGCGCGGCTAAAGGCCTTCGATGGCCGGCTAAGCCCGGTGTCGGCCGATGCCGCCCTGTACGAACTGTTCCTCCAGGCAGTCACTCGCCAGACCTTCCTCGATGAACTGGGCCCGGAATCCAGCCCGGCATGGCAAGCGTTCATCGGCAATGCCAAGCTTTCCTACTCCGCCCAGGCCGACCACCTGCTGGGACGCGAGGACAGCCCGTTCTGGGACGATCGCGGCACGCCGCAAAAAGAAGACAAGCCCACCATCCTCGCCCGCAGCCTGGCTGCGGCGGTGGATGCCGGCACCACACAACTCGGCGCCGACCGCCGCGCCTGGCAGTGGGGCAAGCTGCATCAGTACCGCTGGCCGGCACCGGCCTATCACGGCCTGGGCGACAAACTCGAGCGCGCGCCCCTGGCGGCGGGTGGCGACTTCAGCACCCTGGCCCTGACGCCTTATGCCTGGGGGAGCAGCTTCGACACCCAACTGCCGGCCTCGGCGCGGATGATCGTTGATTTCGGGCAGACCGAACCGCTGCAGCTGCTGACCAGCAACGGCCAATCCGGCAATCCGGCCAGCCGCCATTACAGCGATGGGCTCGATGCCTGGTTCAAGGGCCGCTTCACCAGCCTGCCGCTGCAACCGCAGAATTTTGCCCGGGCCTATGGCAGCCAGCGGTTGACGCTGGTGCCTGGCAAATAGGTCTCAGAGACCAGAGCCAGCAAAATCGAGCGCCGCGCGCGGTGCTCGATCCCATGGTCACTGCCCCCATCCTCTTGCGCTGTCCTATGTGAATAGTGCGCCGCCCCCGAAGTTATGCTTCTATCCTTGATCCCAGCCCTTGCCGCACAGCGCTCACATCAGGACCACCATGCACCACTCGACCCACGACCTGCTCTCCCCTGTCCCGGGTATCGCCCGCCAGTTGCACAGCTTCCATTTCGGCCCACGTGGCGCCGGCAAGGTGTATATCCAGGCTTCGCTGCATGCCGACGAGCTGCCGGGCATGCTGGTGGCCTGGCACCTCAAGCAGCGGCTCGCGGACATGGAGCAGCAGGGGCGGTTGCGCAAGGAGGTCATCCTGGTGCCGGTGGCCAACCCGGTCGGCCTCGAGCAGGTATTGCTGGACGCGCCCCTGGGGCGTTTCGAGCTGCAAAGCGGCGAGAACTTCAACCGCAGGTTCGTCGACCTGTCGGACAGCATCGGCGACCAGATCGAAGGTCATCTTTCCCAGGACCCGGCCCACAACCTGGCGTTGATCCGTGAATACCTGCGCCGGGGCCTGGATGCCCACCCCGCGCACACGCCGCTGCAGTCCCAGCGCCTGACCCTGCAGCGCCTGGCCTGCGATGCCGACATGGTGCTCGACCTGCATTGCGACTTCGAAGCCGTCGAACACCTGTACACCACGCCCGAGGCCTGGCCCGAGGTCGAACCGCTGGCCCGCTACCTGGGCGTCCAGGCCAGCCTGCTGGCCACCGACTCGGGCGGGCAATCGTTCGATGAGTGTTTCAGCCTGGTGTGGTGGCAGTTGCAGCAGCGCTTCGGCAAACGCTTCCCGATCCCCCAGGGCAGTTTTTCGGTGACCATCGAGTTGCGCGGCCAGGCCGATGTCAGCCACGCCCTGGCCACCCAGGACTGCCAGGCGATCCTCGACTTCCTGACCCACGCCGGCGTCATCGAAGGCCAACCGGCGCCCTTGCCCGCTTTGCGCCATCCGGCCACGCCGCTGGCGGCGGTGGAACCGGTCATGGCTCCGCTTGGCGGGTTGCTGGTGTTCCATGCCAGCCCCGGGCAGTACCTGCAAGCCGGAGCGCTGATCGCCGAGGTCATCGACCCGCTCAGCGACCGGGTAACGCCCTTGCGCAATAGCCAGGCCGGGCTGCTCTATGCCCGCAGCATCAGGCGCATGGCCACCGCGGGCATGGTGGTCGCCCATGTGGCAGGCGAGCAGGTTTGCCGCAGCGGTTACCTGCTGGGCAACTGAGCGGCGTCAGGCCACAGGAGCGGGAGGCGGCTCATCGGGCAGGGTCGGCTCGCCCGGCTCCATCGGTGGCTGCTCGCCAGGCTGCGGCGGCTGGGGCGTGTCGGGATCAGGCTGGTGAGGCACTCCGCCTGCACGCATGGGCAGTGGCGTGTGTGTCGGCGGATGGGCCAGCAGCGACCAGGCTAGCAATCCGATCTGGTTCGGCTGCAGGACGGCCAGCTTGGCACTGATTGCGGGATCGATTTTCATGGGGGGCTCCTGACGAGAGCCGGCGCACGTCATGCGCGCCGGAACTGTTCACTCGTTGGAGTGCCGGGCGCGGAAACAATTCCCGCGCTTTGTCGGCTCAGGTGCGCGGCAAGGTGACGCCACGCTGGCCCTGATACTTGCCGCCGCGGTCCTTGTACGACACTTCGCACTCCTCGTCGGACTGCAGGAACAGCATCTGCGCCACGCCTTCGTTGGCGTAGATCTTCGCCGGCAGCGTGGTGGTGTTGGAGAACTCCAGCGTCACATGACCTTCCCACTCGGGCTCGAGCGGAGTGACGTTGACGATGATGCCGCAGCGCGCGTAGGTGCTCTTGCCCAGGCAGATGGTCAGCACGTCACGCGGAATGCGGAAGTACTCGACGGTACGGGCCAGGGCAAAGGAGTTCGGCGGGATGATGCACACGTCGCTCTTGATGTCGACGAAGCTGCCGGCATCGAAGTTCTTCGGGTCGACGGTGGCCGAGTTGATGTTGGTGAACACCTTGAATTCGTCGGCGCAACGCACGTCGTAGCCGTAGCTGGAGACGCCGAAGGAGATGACCCGGCTGTCGTGCTCGCCGCGCACCTGGCGCTCGACGAACGGTTCGATCATGCCGTGTTCCTGCGCCATGCGGCGAATCCACTTGTCCGATTTGATGCTCATGGCGGGGTGTCCTGAAGAGTGCAAGGTGAAAAACGAGATGCGCATCTTACCGGTCCCGGCGCGCGGGTTAAAGTTTCCTTGCCCATCCCGCGCCAGACGGGGCCTGCGCCGGCCGCCGATCCGAAATTCATCAAAGCGCTCCTTGGCCATTGGCAGGTCGTGGAAAGTGGGTTAAGGTGGCGCCACTGTGCTGCACGTGACACCGAGAATCTCTAGTTTGATGCACGATTATCATCGGCCCATCGCTGAATTTTCTGCTCTCTTTGCACTCAGTCCCGGGCAGGGTACTTCCTGACCGTAATCAACTTTGTCCAAGGAGACAGAAACATGTCCAACCGTCAAAACGGTACCGTTAAGTGGTTCAACGATGAGAAAGGCTACGGCTTCATCACCCCTCAGTCGGGTGACGACCTGTTCGTGCACTTCAAAGCCATCCAAGCTGACGGCTTCAAAACCCTGAAAGAAGGCCAGGCTGTTACTTTCGTCGCTACCCGCGGCCAGAAAGGCATGCAGGCTGAAGAAGTTCAGATCGCCTAAGTCGATCTCGCTTCCTAGCTTTCAAAAAAAACCCGCCATTGGCGGGTTTTTTTGTGCCCGAAGATTGATGGCTTCGTAAGCATGGCTATTCGTGGGAGCGGGCTGGCCCCGCGATGGCGCCAGCACAGGGAACCATCATCGCGGGGCAAGCCCGCTCCCACGCACCGCAAAGCATGCGTCTACTGAGCCGAATCAATCCTCGCTGATGGTGATGCTCGGCATCGCCGGCGCCGCCGCTTCCTGCAACACGATTCGTGCCCCCACCTGCCGCGCCAGCTCCTGGTAGACCATGGCGATCTGGCTCTCCGGCTCGGCAATCGCGGTCGGCTTGCCACTGTCGGCCTGCTCGCGGATAAGCATCGACAGCGGCAACGACGCCAGCAGTTCGACACCGTACTGGGCCGCCAGCTTCTCGCCGCCGCCTTCGCCGAACAGGTGCTCGGCATGGCCGCAGTTGGAGCAGATGTGCACCGCCATGTTCTCCACCACACCCAGCACCGGGATGTTGACCTTGCGGAACATCTCCACGCCCTTCTTGGCATCCAGCAGCGCCAGATCCTGCGGGGTGGTGACGATGACAGAGCCCGCCACCGGCACCTTCTGCGCCAGGGTCAGCTGGATGTCGCCAGTGCCTGGCGGCATGTCGATCACCAGGTAGTCGAGGTCGTCCCAGGCGGTCTGGGTCACCAGCTGCAGCAACGCGCCCGAGACCATCGGGCCGCGCCAGACCATGGGCGTGTTGTCATCAGTGAGGAAGGCCATGGACATGACCTCGACGCCATGGGCCTTGATCGGCACGAACCACTTCTGCTCGCGCACCTGCGGGCGGGTGCCCTCGGGGATGCCGAACATCACACCCTGGCTGGGGCCATAGATGTCGGCGTCGAGTATGCCCACCCGGGCACCCTCGCGGGCCAGGGCCAGAGCCAGGTTGGCGGCAGTGGTCGACTTGCCGACCCCGCCTTTGCCCGATGCCACGGCGACGATGTTCTTGACGCTGGCCAGGGCCGGCACCTGAGCCTGGGCCTTGTGCGTGGTAATCACGCTGTCGATGGCGACGGAGGCCGAAGTCACGCCGTCGAGGTTCTCGATGGCAGTTTGCAGCACCTGCGCCCAGCCCCCCTTGAACAGCCCGGCGGCATAACCCAACTGCAACTGCACATTGACCTGCCCGCCCTGGATATCGATGGCGCGCACGCAACCGGCGCTGACCGGGTCCTGGTTCAGGTAGGGGTCGGTGTACTGGCGAAGCACGCCTTCGACGGCGGCACGGGTAACGGCACTCATGGAGGCTCCCATTGGCAAACTGAATACGAAACAGGTGCCTATGCTAACCCGTCAATCGTCAGCGCATGCGTTGTTGGGGTGAAATATATTCGCCAGCCCTTTATAGTGGCCGATCACCCTCATTTTTACCCCGTAGCCAGATAAGTAGCCGAGCCACCATGTCCGAGCCACGTCAGATTCTCGTCACCAGCGCCCTGCCCTATGCCAATGGATCGATCCACCTTGGCCACATGCTCGAGTACATCCAGACGGACATGTGGGTGCGCTTCCAGAAACTGCGCGGCAACCAGTGCATCTATGTCTGCGCCGACGACGCCCACGGCTCGGCCATCATGCTGCGTGCTGAAAAGGAAGGCATCACGCCCGAGCAACTGATCGCCAACGTCCAGGCCGAGCACAGCGCCGACTTCGCCGACTTCCTGGTCGACTTCGACAACTACCACTCCACGCACAGCGAAGAGAACCGCGAGCTGTCGAGCCTGATCTACACGCGCCTGCGCGATGCCGGGCATATTGCCACCCGTTCGGTCACCCAGTATTTCGACCCTGAAAAGGGCATGTTCCTCGCCGACCGCTTCATCAAGGGCACCTGCCCCAAGTGCGCGGCCGAGGACCAGTACGGCGACAACTGCGAAAAATGCGGCGCCACCTACGCCCCGACCGAGCTGAAGAACCCCAAGTCGGCAATCTCCGGCGCCACCCCGGTGCTGCGTGACTCCCAGCACTTCTTCTTCAAGCTGCCCGACTTCCAGGCCATGCTGCAGCAGTGGACCCGCAGCGGCACCCTGCAGGACGCCGTGGCCAACAAGCTCGCCGAGTGGCTGGACGCTGGCCTTCAGGAATGGGACATCTCCCGCGACGCCCCGTACTTCGGTTTCGAGATCCCGGGCGAGCCTGGCAAGTACTTCTACGTCTGGCTGGACGCGCCGATCGGCTACATGGCCAGCTTCAAGAACCTCTGCGCGCGCCGGCCGGAACTGGACTTCGACGCGTTCTGGAAAGAAGACTCCACGGCCGAGCTGTACCACTTCATCGGCAAGGACATCGTCAACTTCCACGCCCTGTTCTGGCCGGCCATGCTCGAAGGCGCGGGCCTGCGCAAACCGACCGCGGTCAACGTGCACGGCTACCTCACCGTCAATGGCGCGAAGATGTCCAAGTCGCGCGGCACCTTCATCAAGGCGCGCACCTACCTCGATCATCTGCAGCCGGAATACCTGCGTTACTACTACGCCGCCAAGCTGGGCCGCGGCGTCGACGACCTCGACCTGAACCTCGAGGACTTCGTGCAAAAGGTCAACTCCGACCTGGTCGGCAAGGTGGTCAACATCGCCAGCCGCTGCGCCGGCTTCATCCACAAGGGCAATGACGGCGTGATGGTCGCCGGTGATGCCGCGCCAGAGCTGACCGAAGCCTTCCTCGCGGCCGCCCCGTCGATTGCCGAGGCCTATGAAGCCCGCGATTTCGGGCGCGCCATGCGCGAGATCATGGCCCTGGCCGATCGCGCCAACGCCTGGATCGCCGACAAGGCCCCATGGTCGCTGGCCAAGCAGGAAGGCAAGCAGGACGAGGTGCAGGCCATCTGCGCCCAGGGCGTCAACCTGTTCCGCCAACTGGTGATCTACCTCAAGCCGGTCCTGCCGGTGCTGGCCGCCGACGCCGAGGCCTTCCTCAATGTCGCGCCATTGACCTGGAACGACCACCAGTCGCGCCTGGAAAATCACCAGCTCAAGCCGTTCAAGGCGCTGATGAGCCGCATCGAACCGGCCAAGGTCGAAGCCATGATCGCCGCCAGCAAGGAAGACCTGCTGGCCGCCGAGGCCAACACCGCCCCGGCGGGCAATGGCGAGCTGGCCAAGGACCCGCTGTCGGCCGAGATCGAATTCGACACCTTCGCCGCAGTCGACCTGCGCGTGGCGCTGATCGTCAAGGCCGAAGCCGTGCCGGGTGCCGACAAGCTGCTGCAATTGACCCTGGACATCGGTGACGAGCGTCGCAATGTGTTCTCGGGCATCAAGTCGGCCTACCCGGATCCGTCCCAGCTGGAAGGCCGCCTGACCATGATGGTGGCCAACCTCAAGCCACGGAAGATGCGCTTCGGTGTTTCCGAGGGCATGGTCATGGCAGCCGGCCCGGGCGGCGAGGAGATCTACCTGCTCAGCCCCGACAGCGGTGCCAAGCCAGGCCAGCGCATCAAGTAACCGAATCAGGCAACCAATATGCCCCGGCCCCCTGGCCGGGGCATTTGCATCTGCCGCCCGCTGCCGGATAATGGCGCCATCGTCCCGCCGTCGGCATCTCCATGAGTGACTATGTTCTGGTCCTGGTCAGCGCCGCGCTGGTCAATCACCTGCTCCTGCAGGCAGAGCCAGTCGAGCGTGTGCGCCTGCATGCGCTGGGCCTGTGCACCGCACTGCTGATCCTCATGGCACTGCCAGTCGGCGCCTGGCTGTACCAACAACTGCTCGTGCCATTGCAGTTGCAAGACCTGCAGCTCTTGGTCTTCCTGCCGTTGCTGGCGGCACTGGCCTGGGCGCTGCCGAACCTGCTCCAGCGGCTGCGCCCGGACTGGCCCACACAAGGCCTGTCGGGCCTGCTGAGCGCAAATGCCGTGGTGCTAGGCTTGCTGGTGCAACTGTCCCATGACGACATGCGCGGCTGGCGCCTGCTGGCGTGGCCTCTCGTTGCCGCTTTGGGCTTCTGGCTCGCGCTGGTGCTGTATGCGGACCTAGATTTGCGCAGCCGCCAAGCCGAGGTACCCGCAGCGTTACGCGGCCTGCCTATTCAACTGATCGGTGCCGGGGTGATGGCCATGGCGTTTTCGGGACTCAACGGACTGTTCACCCAATGAATCTGTCTCTACACATCGACGTCTTGCTGCCGGCCCTGCAAAACATTGCCCGGCAATACCTCGAGGAGCTGCAGGCCCATGCCGCCACCTGATCCGCGCCTGCGCAGCGCCATGCAACTGGTGCTGCTGGCCTGCACCCCTGGCCTGCTGGCGCTGTTCTGGCTGCATGGCTGGGGCGTGCTGATCAACCTGCTGCTGAGCAGTTGCGCGGCGCTGGCCACCGAGGCCTTGCTGCTGAGCTGGCGCAAGCTGCCGGTGGTCTCGGCCCTGGGCGATGGCAGCGCGCTGGTCACCGCCGTCCTGCTGGCCGCCGCCCTGCCCATCCACGCCCCTTGGTGGCTACCGCTGATGGCAGCCTGTGTTGCCATTGGCCTGGGCAAACAAGCCTTCGGGGGAGTGGGACGCAACCTGTTCAACCCGGCCATGGTGGGCTATGCGTTCGTCCTGCTGAGCTTCCCCTTGCAGATGAACCACTGGCCTGGCCAGACCGCCGGGTTGCTGGACAGCCTGAACCTGAGCCTGGGTACCGGCGATCGCATCGATGCCTGGGCCAGCCCCACGGTACTCGACGTGCTGCGCCATAACCGCAGCCTGACCATCGACGAACTGTTTGCCAGCCATTCGGCCTTTGGCCATATCGGTGGGAGCGCCAGCGAATGGGTCAACCTCGCCTTCCTGCTCGGCGGGCTATTTCTGATGCAGCGCAAGGTCTTCACCTGGCACGCGCCCATCGGCTTGCTCGGCGCCTTGTTTCTGTTCAGCCTGCTGGGCTGGAACGGCTCAGGCTCCGACTCCAATGGCTCACCATTGCTGCACCTGCTGTCAGGCTCGACCATGCTGGCCGCGTTCTTCATCGCCACCGAACCGGTATCTGGTTGCAGGCAGCCACTGGCCCGTCTGCTGTTCGGTGCCAGCGCCGGCCTGCTGATCTACCTGATCCGTACGTGGGGCAGCTTTGCCGATGGCACCGCATTCGCCATTCTGCTGATGAACCTTGCCGCACCGTCCCTGGATCGCTGGGCGGAGCGTCGCCAGCAGGCCTGCCCGTGAGTGCCCGCTGGCGCAGCGCCGCGTGCCTGTCACTGCTGGCATTGCTGGCCGTTGTCACGACTTTGGCCTGGCAACGCTTCACTGCCAAACCTATTGCGCAGGCCCAGCGCCAGTGGCATGAACAGCAGTGGCTGACAGTGCTGCCGCCAGGCAGCTATGACAACCAGCCCTTGCAAACAGCCTTGGCCCTGGCAGATACCAGCCTGCGCCATAGCCGCCTGTTGGCCGCTTATCGCGCCACGCTGGCGGGAGCCCCAACCGCCATCCTGCTGCACAACAGGTTCCAGGGCTATGGCGGCGCCATCGAAATGGTCATCGCCATCAACACCCAGGGCCGCCTGGTGGGCATGCGTGTACTCGAGCAACAGGAAAGCCCAGGCCTGGGCGACCAACTGGCAGACCCGGCGCGTCAATGGCTCGACCAGTTCATCGGCCGGGCACAGGAAAATACACCCGAGCAGGCCTGGGCGATCAAACGTGACCAGGGCGCGTTCGATCAACTGGCCGGGGCGACGGTAACCTCTTGGGCTGTCATCGCGGCGATCCAGGATGCGCTGCGCTATTTCGACGACCACCGCCCCGCACTGCTCGGCGAGGCGCGCCCATGAGCAGGTTCTGGCTACTGATGATCAGCCTGGTACCGCTGCTCGGCGCAACCCGGACCATTGTCCAGGCGATCTCCATCAGCCTTTGCGCTTGCCTGCTGACAGGCCTGCACCA
Organism: Pseudomonas sp. 2848; assembly: GCF_003253945.1. Classification (NCBI taxonomy): domain Bacteria; kingdom Pseudomonadati; phylum Pseudomonadota; class Gammaproteobacteria; order Pseudomonadales; family Pseudomonadaceae; genus Pseudomonas; species Pseudomonas sp. 2848. Next base: position 443,553 of record NZ_QKZD01000003.1, on the reverse strand, counting down.
GGCACTGATGGCACCACTGCGTCGCCACCTTGCCCAGGGCGCCAGCCTGTGGGCGAGCGCTGTATTGACCGCCACCTTGGTAACCTGCCTGTACCTGGGGCTGCGGGCGTGGGCCCTGCCCCTGGCCGATGAACTTGCCCTCTACCCCCTGTTGCTGGCGCTGCCCTGCCTGGCCTGCGAACAGTTGCTGCCGCACGCTCACCGATACCACCAACTGTGCCGCGGCCTGGGTGGGCTCCTGCTGGCCAGCCTTGCCCTGGGCATCTGTCGACAAGTGCTCGCCGACAATCTCGACCTCCACATTGCCACGCTAGCCCCCGGCGCCTTGATACTGCTCGGCCTGCTGCTGGGCTTGTACAATCACCTGCGTCCATCAACCACCTCCCCAAGTCGTCAAGGAAGCCGTTGACCCCATGAATGCTGCCAAACGCCTGGAGATCTTTCGCAGGCTGCATGAAGACAATCCCGAACCCAAGACCGAACTGGCCTATTCCACCCCCTTCGAACTGCTGATCGCCGTGATCCTTTCGGCCCAGGCGACGGACGTCGGCGTCAACAAGGCTACCGCTCGCCTGTTCCCGGTCGCCAATACGCCGCAGGCCATCCACGCCCTGGGTGTTGAAGGCCTGAGTGAGTACATCAAGACCATCGGGCTGTACAACAGCAAGGCCAAGAATGTCATCGAGACCTGTCGCCTGCTGGTCGAACTGCACGCAGGTGAAGTCCCGCAGAACCGCGAAGCGCTGGAAGCCCTGCCCGGCGTTGGGCGCAAGACCGCCAACGTGGTGCTCAACACCGCCTTTCGCCAACTGGCCATGGCCGTCGATACGCATATCTTCCGGGTCAGCAACCGCACCGGTATCGCGCCGGGCAAGACCGTTCTGGAAGTCGAAAAGAAATTGCTCAAGTTCGTGCCAAAGGACTTTCTGCTCGATGCCCACCATTGGCTGATCCTGCATGGCCGCTATGTCTGCCAGGCTCGGAAACCGCGCTGTGGCAGCTGCCGAATCGAGGACCTGTGCGAATACAAGTTCAAGACCTCGGACGATTGAAGCAATAGCTGACAACAGCACAAGGCGATTGAAAAAATCTTTTTTACCCGCTCTGCGATTCCCGTTATAAGGACGGCCAATGGCCCTTTGGCTTGGAGTGACGCATGAGCACCGATAAAGAAGACTTGGCAAACGATGACGACTTCCAAAGTACGGACGACGACGTGGAGCCGCAGGCCGAACCGGCCAAGACCAACCTCAGCAAGCGCCGCACCATCGACAACATGCTCGAGGAGCGACGCCTGCAGAAACAGCTGGCCGACTTCGACTACGATCTGTAACGCAGACATGCGAAAGCCTCCTGAACGGAGGCTTTTCAATAGGGCTCAGGCCAGCCCATGGCGCTGGGCGAGTTCGATCAGGTCCACCAACGAGCGAGCATTCAACTTGAGCAGCAGGCGAGTCTTGTAGGTACTGACCGTCTTGTTGCTGAGGAACATGCTGTCGGCGATCTCCTTGTTGCTCTTGCCCCGTGCCAGTTGCTGCAGCACCATCATCTCCCGGCCGGAAAGCCGCTCGACCATCTCCATTTCCGTAGCGCCTCCCGTGCCCGAGCGCCCCTTGTGCAATGCCTGGTTGGGGAAATAGCTGTAGCCGGACAGCACGGCCTTGATGGCACTGAGCAGTTCGGTCAACTCCTGTTGCTTGCAGACATAACCTGCCGCCCCCGCTTGCATGCAGCGCATCGAGAAGTGCCCCGGGGCCTGTGAGGTCAGAACAAGTACCTTGCTCGCCGGGCTCACCAAGGTCATCCGCGCAATCACTTCAAGCCCATCCAGTTTGGGGATCCCGATATCCAGAATGACAATATCCGGCAGATACTCCCGCGTCAGTTGCAGGGCATCCACACCATTGTCACTCTCCGCCACCACTTCGTAGCCATGCCGTTCCATCAGCATGCGTACGGCCAGGCGAATGACCGGGTGATCATCCACGATCAGCACTTTATTCATGCAATTCCCATTGATACGTTATTTTTAGTTCGATAGACCACCACACCCGAGCATAACGATTATTTATGCGGCGGATTCCCTGGTAAATTCACCGAAAGAAGTGACCTACAATTAATGGAGACTATTCCTACAAACTCCCCTTCTCACAAAATGTAATAGATATTGGTTCGTCGCAACGATTCAGAAAGTAACAGTCGCCAGAATTGGATCCAAGTGTCATTGGGGCACACTTCACGCGGGAAAATTCGACTGTATACGCTGGATAAAGGTAGGCGTTGAGGGCTGGGACTTGGCCTGGGAGGGAAACAAGGCACGCTTAATACAGTGGGGAAAACACGCTACAGATGGGCAAAGCATCACCAGGCCCTCATCATGAACCGCGACCCCATCAGTCCGTTGACCCTTATCGCTGTCTTTGCCGGCGTGATCGAAGCGTCTGCCCTGGCATCACTCCCGTTCCTCAGCGAAGACAGCCAGACCCTGTACACCTGGTTCCTGGTGGGCTTCCCATTCTTCCTTACCGTACTATTCTTCCTCACCCTCAACTTCAACACTCGCTCGCTATTCGCACCGGACAGCAATGCCAGCAGAGCCCGCAAGTCTGCACGCACACCTGTCTCAGGGAGCAAAGGCGCGATGATCATCGCCATTTCCGGAGCCGACAGTCAGAAGATCATCGAAAACCATGTACTGCGAATGATCGATCGCCCCCACGGTCGACAACGACGCTGGGTGCTGTACAACCTGGATACGCGCACCTGCATCCATCTCTCAACCGCGCCCATGCAGGATGACGAGACCACGACCGCCACCAAAGCAGAAACCCAGGCATGAAAAAACCCGGCCAAGGCCGGGTTTCTTCGTACGCTCGAGGCTGCTTACAGCAGCGAACGGCCTTTGTTGGCCGCGATACGCATACGCAACGCATTGAGCTTGATGAAGCCTGCGGCATCGGCCTGGTTGTAAGCCCCACCGTCTTCCTCGAAGGTCGCAATGTTGGCATCGAACAACGAATCGTCCGACTTGCGCCCCACGACGGTGACATTGCCCTTGTACAGCTTCAGGCGGACAACGCCATTCACGTTGAGCTGCGAGGCGTCGATCATCTGCTGCAGCATCAGACGCTCCGGGCTCCACCAGTAGCCGGTGTAGATCAGGCTGGCGTACTTGGGCATCAGCTCATCCTTCAGGTGAGCGACTTCGCGGTCCAGGGTGATCGACTCGATGGCGCGGTGAGCCTTGAGCATGATGGTGCCGCCCGGGGTCTCGTAGCAACCGCGCGACTTCATGCCGACATAGCGGTTCTCGACAATATCCAGGCGACCGATGCCGTTGGCGCCGCCAATGCGGTTGAGGTCGGCCAGCACGGTGGCCGGGGTCTTCTCGACACCGTCGATGGCGACGATGTCACCGTTGCGGTAGGTCAGCTCGATGTAGGTGGCCTGGTCCGGGGCGCTCTCCGGAGAGACGCTCCATTTCCACATGTCTTCCTCGTGCTCGGTCCAGGTATCTTCCAGGACACCGCCTTCGTAGGAAATGTGCAGCAGGTTGGCGTCCATCGAGTACGGCGACTTCTTCTTGCCGTGGCGCTCGATCGGGATACCGTGCTTCTCGGCATAGTCCATCAGCTTCTCGCGGGACAGCAGGTCCCACTCGCGCCATGGCGCGATGACCTTGACGCCCGGCTTGAGCGCATAGGCACCCAGCTCGAAACGCACCTGGTCGTTACCCTTGCCGGTGGCACCGTGGGAAATGGCGTCGGCGCCGGTTTCGTTGGCGATTTCGATCAGGCGCTTGGCGATCAGCGGGCGGGCGATAGAAGTACCCAGCAGGTACTCGCCTTCGTAGACGGTGTTGGCGCGGAACATCGGGAAGACGAAATCACGCACGAACTCTTCGCGCAGGTCGTCGATGTAGATTTCTTTCACGCCCATCGCCTGGGCCTTGGCGCGGGCCGGCTCGACCTCTTCGCCCTGGCCGAGGTCAGCGGTGAAGGTCACCACTTCACAGTTGTAGGTGTCCTGCAGCCACTTGAGAATCACCGAAGTATCAAGGCCGCCGGAATACGCCAATACGACCTTTTTTACGTCCGCCATGCCATCACTCCACGGGGTTGTACGGAAAGCCGATGATTCTACCGGCCTTGCCGAAAAATTTACAATGGGGCGACAGCTTGTGACGACAAAGCGACAGGAATTGTCGAGAGCGCGACCCGCTGTCGCACTCAGGATTTCGCGGGAGCGGGCTGGGTGGCAGCGGCCGCAGGCGTCGCAGGCGCAGGTGCGGTAGCCGCGGGTGCCGGAGCCGCCGGCGCAACCGGTGGCTCCGGCTTCTCCAGCGGCTTCTCGACCGGTGTCACGCGGTCGAGCTGGATGTTCACCCGGCGGTTGCGCGCCCGGTTGGCGGCAGAGTTGTTCTTCGCCAGTGGATAGCGCTCGCCGTGGAAGCGCACGGTGATCTGCTCTTCCGGCACGCCATGGGCCTTGAGGTAGTCGGCAACCGCCAGTGCCCGTCGACGCGAGGTGTCACGGTTGGTCAGGCGGTTGCCGCTATTGTCGGAATGGCCGTTGAGTTCGATACGGTTGACCGTCGGATCGGCCTTCAGATAATCAAGCAGCACATCCAGGCGCGCACGGGCCGAGCTGTCCAGTTCGATCCCGCCACCGGGGAAGCCGACCTGGGTCTGGCGGATCTGGTCATAGTTCATCGGCAGCAGCTTGGCGGCGCACAGTTGGTAGTCGCTGTAGGCCTTGGCGAAGCTGACTGGCATCACCTGCACTTGCATCGGCCGGCCACCCTCGCCCCGGTAGTTGCGCACCACCGTGCTACGGCCATCGAGCAGGCCATTGATCAGGCGGCTGGCCTGCCCCTGGCTGGAGGTGAACAGCACGCCAGTGCGGGCCATGTGCACCGCACCGAGGTTGATATCGCCCCGCCCTGGCTGCCAGGGGGCTGCGGCGGCCAGCAAGGTGGCGGACCCCGCGCCGAGGACGTTGCTGTCCGAACGCAGTTGGAACGTCGGTTGTTCGCCGGCACGGCGCACGAACTCGCCGCTGCCGAAACCGTCGATCGGCTGGATCAAGCGACATTCGAACTGATCACCCTCGACTTTCCAGGCGACGTTCTCCACGCGGGTCTGGAAGGTCATGGCCCCGGCCGGCAGGCTGGCGACAAGTGTGAACAGGGCTAGGTAACGCTGGCGCACGGTCGGCTCCACTGATTCTGACGGCTTACCTGAATGCTATCGGACGCCCGTCGGAAAACTTGATAGCCGTGCTCGAACAGGGGTTTTCCGGTAGCATTGGCTTCTGAGTTCGACCCGCCTGGAATCTCCAATGTCCGATCGCCTGACCCTCCTGCGCCCCGACGACTGGCACATCCATCTGCGCGATGGTGCCGTCCTGCCTCACACCGTCGGTGACGTGGCGCGTACCTTCGCCCGCGCCATCATCATGCCCAACCTGGTTCCGCCGGTGCGCAACGCCGTCGAGGCCGATGCCTACCGCGCCCGCATCCTTGCCGCACGCCCCGCCGGCAGCCGTTTCGAGCCACTGATGGTGCTGTATCTTACCGACCGCACCAGTCCGCAAGACATCCGCGCCGCCAAGGCCAGCGGGATCGTGTACGCCGCCAAGCTGTACCCGGCCGGCGCCACCACCAACTCCGATTCCGGCGTGACCAGCATCGACAACATCTTCCCGGCAATCGAGGCACTGGCCGAAACCGGCATGCCCCTGCTGGTGCACGGTGAGGTCACGCGCAGTGAAATCGACGTGTTCGATCGCGAGAAGCGCTTCATCGACGAGCACATGCGCCGCCTGGTCGAGCGCTTCCCGACCCTGAAAGTGGTGTTCGAACACATCACCACCGCCGACGCCGCGCAGTTCGTCACCGAGGCGCCGGCCAACGTCGGTGCCACCATCACCGCCCAGCACCTGCTGTACAACCGCAACCATATGCTGGTCGGCGGTATCCGCCCGCACTTCTATTGCCTGCCGATCCTCAAGCGCAACACCCACCAGGTTGCATTGCTGGATGCCGCGACCAGCGGCAACTCGAAGTTCTTCCTCGGTACCGACTCGGCGCCTCACGCCAAGCATGCCAAGGAAGCCGCCTGCGGCTGCGCCGGCTGCTACACCGCCTACGCCGCCATCGAGTTGTATGCCGAGGCGTTCGAGCAGCGCAACGCGCTGGACAAGCTCGAAGGCTTCGCCAGCAAGCATGGCGCTGACTTCTACGGCCTGCCGCGCAATACCGACACCATCACCCTGGTGCGAGAGCAATGGACAGCGCCGGACAGCCTGCCCTTCGGTGACACCACCGTCATTCCCCTGCGCGCTGGTGAAACGCTGCGCTGGCGCCTGCAGGAGGACAACGCGTGAGCGAAGATCTGTACGAAGACGACCAGGACAGCCAGGTCAGCAGCGGCTCGCGCCATCCGATGGCCGAGCGTTTCCGCGGCTACCTGCCCGTGGTGGTGGATGTCGAAACTGGTGGCTTCAACAGCGCCACCGACGCGCTGCTGGAGATTGCCGCCGTCACCATCGGCATGGATGAAAAGGGCTTCCTGTTCCCCGAGCACACCTACTTCCATCGGGTCGAACCGTTCGAGGGCGCCAATATCGAGGCCGCCGCGCTGGAGTTCACCGGCATCAAGCTCGATCACCCGCTGCGCATGGCGGTGAGCGAGGAAAGCGCGCTGACCGATATTTTCCGCGGCGTGCGCAAGGCGCTGAAGGCCAATGGCTGCAAGCGGGCGATCCTGGTGGGGCATAACAGCAGCTTCGACCTGGGTTTCCTCAATGCTGCGGTGGCGCGCAACGATATCAAGCGCAACCCGTTCCACCCGTTCTCCAGCTTCGATACCGCCACCCTCGCTGGCCTTGCCTACGGCCAGACCGTGCTGGCCCGAGCCTGCCAGAGCGCAGACATCGACTTCGACGGCCGTGAGGCGCATTCGGCGCGTTACGACACCGAGAAGACCGCCGAGCTGTTCTGCGGCATCGTCAATCGCTGGAAAGAGATGGGCGGCTGGCGCGACTTCAACGACTGATCACACGCTTGTAGCTCGAAGCATAAAAAAACCGGCCACTAGGGCCGGTTTTTTTATGCGCTTGGCAAATTACAGCTTGCCAGCGTTCTCGCTCAGGTAAGCCGCGACACCTTCCGGCGAAGCGTTCATGCCCTTGTCGCCTTTCTTCCAGTTGGCCGGGCAGACTTCGCCGTGCTCTTCGTGGAATTGCAGGGCGTCGACCAGGCGCAGCAGCTCGTCCATGTTGCGGCCCAGCGGCAGGTCGTTGACGATCTGCGAGCGGACAACACCGTTGGTGTCGATCAGGAAGGCACCACGGAAGGCCACGCCGCCTTCGGACTCGACGTCGTAGGCCTTGCAGATTTCGTGGGTCATGTCGGCTGCCAGGGTGTACTTGACCTGGCCGATGCCGCCATTGTTGACCGGGGTGTTGCGCCAGGCGTTGTGGGTGAAGTGCGAGTCGATCGACACGCCGATCACTTCCACGTTGCGCGCCTGGAAGTCAGGGATGCGGTTGTCCAGGGCGATCAGCTCGGACGGGCAGACGAAGGTGAAGTCCAGCGGGTAGAAGAATACCAGGCCGTACTTGCCCTTGATGGCCGAGGCCAGGTTGAAGCTGTCGACGATCTCGCCGTTGCCCAGCACGGCTGGAACGGTGAAGTCCGGGGCTTTTTTGCCAACGAGTACGCTCATTCGATCTCTCCTGATGAGGGGTGAAAAACCTTGCCCGGGCGGAACGCGTCCCCCGGATCCAGCAAAGGCCGACCATCATACACAGCTTTGCGTGACAGGCCGAATCTCAACCGCCGGTCGCTCTGGAACGCACCTTACACAATGTGTTTTGACAAGCATTCTCATTACCATTACTCTCCAATGCATCGAATCAACCCGCGATGGTCAGCCTTTATGTATGTGTGTCTTTGTGTCGGTGTCACCGACGGACAGATCCGCGATGCGATCTACGAAGGATGCTGCAGCTACAAGGAAGTTCGAGCCGCCACCAATGTCGCCAGCCAGTGCGGCAAGTGCGCCTGCCTCGCCAAGCAGGTGGTGCGCGAAACCCTCACCGAGCTGCAACTGAGCCAGCAGGCCGCCCTGCCCTACCCCGTTGAATTCAACGCGGCGTAATGTCCCCAAATTTGAAGAACCGGACCTAGTGTCCGGTTTTTTTATGCCTGCAATTCAATAAGTTAGCGTTCGAACGCAGTTCACAAACATTCTTATTCCGATTAATTTTCACTTATTATTCAATAACTTAGGTTTGACATAGATAGTTGCGAGGCTCAAACTTGTTTGCATTGGCTCAACTTCTACAGGGCAGACCCCATCATGAAAGGCGACGTAAGCGTCATCCAGCATCTCAACAAGGTCCTCGGAAACGAGCTGGTCGCAATCAACCAGTACTTCCTGCATGCGCGCATGTACGAAGATTGGGGCCTGAACAAGATCGGTAAACTCGAGTACAAAGAGTCCATCCAGGCGATGAAGGATGCTGACAAGCTGATCAAGCGCATCCTCTTCCTCGAAGGCATCCCCAACGTCCAGGACCTGGGCAAGCTCATGATTGGCGAGCACACCAAGGAAATGCTCGACTGCGACCTGAAGCTTGAGAAAAAGGCCCACGCCGACCTGAAAGCCGCCATCGCCCACTGCGAAACCGCTGGCGATTTCGGTTCGCGTGACGTGCTCGAGGACATCCTCGAAGACCAGGAAGAGCACATCGACTGGCTGGAAACTCAGCTGGGCCTGATCGACAAGATCACTATCGAGAACTACCTGCAGTCGCAGATGGGCGAAGAGTAACTGCAACGCCCGGACATGGAGCCCTGCCAATGCAGGGCTTTTTTGCGGGTGTTTAGGCTCTGTACGAAATGTATCTGCACTCGCCCATACTGCGTTGAAACGGGGCTCGGAATGCTCATGTACTCCAGTACACTGCGCTTCCTCCCCCCGTTTCGCCTTGTCGGGCCTTCGCGCAGACACATTTCGTACAGCGCCTGCTGCTCGATCAACGACAACAAAAAGCCCCGCTATTGCGGGGCTTTTGCATGCTGGCGAAGAACGCCGGAATCAGGCTTCGGAAGCCTTGGCCTTGGCGGCCGCATCCTTGATCAGCGTCTGCAGTTCACCCTTTTCGAACATCTCGATCATGATGTCGCTGCCGCCGACCAGCTCACCCGCCACCCACAGTTGCGGGAAGGTAGGCCAGTTGGCGTACTTGGGCAGGTTGGCGCGGATTTCCGGGTTCTGCAGGATGTCGACATAAGCGAACTTCTCGCCACACCCCATCACGGCCTGCGAAGCCTTGGCCGAGAAACCGCACTGCGGGGCATTCGGCGAACCTTTCATGTAAAGCAGAATGGTGTTGTTGGCGATCTGCTCTTTGATTGTATCGATGATATCCATGAAGCACCTCGGCTGAACTTTCCGACTGGGTCGTCGGCACGGTGACGCATTGTATCGGAAAGCCGAGCGGCGTGCTCGGCCTTGCCGATGCTCAGGCGGCCTCCACTTGCACAGGTACGCCATTGAGGGCGGCGTTGCCGGATACGCCATCACGCAAGTGCTCGTCGGTCAGGTCATTGGCACTCACTCCCGGCTGCGCACCGGCCACCTGCAAGCGTGCGCCCTGGCGGCCGTGACCGTAGCCGTGGGGCAGGCTGACCACTCCTGGCATCATCTCCTCGCTGGCTTGGACAGGCACTTCGATCACGCCGGTGCGTGAGCGGATCCGCACCATCTGCCCGTCTTGCAACTGGCGATGACGCAGATCATCCGGATGCATCAGCAGATGATGCCGCGGCTTGCCTTTGACCAGCCGATGATAGTTGTGCATCCACGAATTGTTGCTGCGCACGTGGCGGCGGCCGATGAGCAACAACTGGCCTGCCGTCGGCGCTGCCTGCCGGGCCAGGCGCTGCAGGTCACCGAGCAGTACCGCCGGTGCGGCTTCGACTTTGCCGCCAGCCGTGCGCAAGCGTACCGCCAGGTTGGCACCCAGCGGCCCTAGATCCAGGCCGTGGGGGTGTTCATCGAGCATCTGCAGGGAAAGCTTCCAGGAAGACTCATCACCATAAGGGCCCTTGCGCAACGCAAAGTCGATCATCCGTGCCGGTGGCAGGGTCGCCTTGAGCTCGACCTGCGCACGTTGGGCAAAGGCCTCGGCCAGACCTACGAAAATCTCCCAGTCATGCAGCGCCCCCTCGGGTTTGGGCAGGATCGCCCGGTTGAAGCGGGTGACGTTGCGCACCGCCAGCAGGTTGAAGGTGGAATCGTAGTGATCATTCTCCATTGCCGAGGTGGAGGGCAGGATCAGGTCGGCATGTCGCGTGGTCTCGTTGATGTAGAGGTCGATGCTGAGCATGAACTCCAGGCCGGCCAGCGCCTGGTCCAGGCGCCGCCCGTTGGGCGTGGACAACACCGGATTGCCGGCCACGGTCACCAACGCCCGTACCTGCCCGTCACCGGGCTCGAGGATCTCCTCGGCCAAGGCCGAGACCGGCAGCTCGCCAGCATATTCGGGCAATCCCGAGACACGACTGCGCCATTGGTCGAAATGGCCACCCGAGGTGCTGGCGACCAGATCGACAGCCGGCTCGGTGCACAACGCCCCCCCCACTCGATCAAGGTTGCCGGTGACCAGGTTGATCAATTGCACCAACCAGTGGCACAACGAACCGAAGGCCTGGGTCGATACCCCCATCCGGCCGTAGCACACGGCCTTGTCGGCAGCGCCGAAGTCCCGCGCCAATCGGCGGATGTCCTCGGCCGGGATGCCGCACAACGCGCTCATGCTGGCGGCATCGAATGGCAGGATCGCCTCGCGCACCTGCTCCAAGCCATTGATCGGCAAGTGCGAGCCACGGGCCAGGCCCTCGACGAACAGGGTATGCAACAGCCCACACAGCAACGCTGCGTCGCCACCGGGGCGGATGAACAGGTGCCGGTCGGCCAGTAACGCCGTCTCGCTTCGCCGCGGATCCACCACCACCAACTGCCCGCCCCTGGCCTTGAGCGCCTTCAGGCGCTTTTCCACGTCGGGGACGGTCATGATGCTGCCATTGGAAGCCAGGGGGTTGCCGCCAAGGATCAGCATGAACTGCGTGTGGTCGATGTCTGGGATGGGCAGCAACAGACCATGGCCGTACATCAGGTGGCTGGTCAGGTGCTGCGGCAGCTGGTCCACCGAGGTGGCCGAGAAGCGGTTGCGGGTCTTGAGCAGGCCGAGGAAGTAATTGCTGTGGGTCATCAAGCCATAGTTGTGCACGCTGGGGTTGCCCTGGTAGACCGCAACAGCATTGCGCCCATGGGCCTGCTGCACCGCCCACAGCCGCTCTGCGGCGAAGGCGAAGGCCTCATCCCAGCCAATCGCCTGCCACTGGTCACCGATGCGCCGATGAGGCTGGCGCAGGCGGTCAGGGTCTTCCTGGATGTCCTGCAGGGCGACCGCCTTCGGGCAGATATGGCCGCGGCTGAACGGATCCTGCGGATCGCCCTTGATCGAGCTGATCCGCGGCGGCCCTTCCGCCCCATGGGTAACTTCGATGTTCAGGCCACAAATGGCCTCGCACAGGTGACAGGCTCGGTGATGCAGGGTCTTGGTCATGGCCGCCTCTGCCTTGTTGTTCTGGAGGTTCGACTATGCGCCGCACCTACCGGGCATGCCAGCGCGCTTCGCGGCATGAATCGGGAGACATCAGGCCGACGATTCGCGACGACGAATTTGCCAAAATCGAGGTAAGCCGTGTACAACCTCTGTAGCAAATAAAAAACAGCTGCTCGCCAAAGGCTTACGACACCCTTTGACACAGAGGCGCTGTTTCCCCTCTTGGTTTCAGGCGACATTTAATTATAGTATTGCGCCTTCCCCTATTCCGTCCGCCCCAGGCGGCTTACGCCGCAGGTCACTCCCGTTGTCAACAAAACCCATACGGTCGACCTGCAAAACGTTGCAGATAAGGTAGTCAATCATGAGCGCTAGGCACTTTCTCTCCCTGCTGGATTTCACCGCTGACGAATTGCTCGGCGTGATCCGTCGCGGCATCGAGCTGAAGGACCTGCGTAAACGAGGCGTGCTGTTCGAGCCGCTGAAGAACCGCGTCCTGGGGATGATCTTCGAGAAGTCCTCGACCCGTACACGGGTATCGTTCGAAGCAGGCATGATCCAGCTTGGCGGCCAGGCGATCTTCCTGTCGCCGCGCGACACCCAGCTTGGCCGCGGCGAGCCGATCGCCGACAGCGCCATCGTGCTGTCGAGCATGGTCGACGCGGTGATGATCCGTACCCACGCCCACAGCACCCTCACCGAATTCGCCGCCAATTCGAAGGTGCCGGTCATCAATGGCCTGTCCGACGAATCGCACCCCTGCCAGTTACTAGCCGACATGCAGACCTTCTTCGAACACCGTGGCGCGATCCAGGGCAAGACCGTGGCCTGGGTCGGCGACGGCTTCAACATGTGCAACTCCTATATCGAAGCTGCCGTGCAGTTCGATTTCCAATTGCGCATCACTTGCCCTGAAGGCTACGAGCCCGATCCGCGCTTCCTGCAGCTGGGTGGCGACCGCGTGCAGATCATCCGTGATCCGAAGGAAGCCGTGCGCGGCGCCCACCTGGTAACCACGGATGTCTGGACTTCCATGGGCCAGGAAGAGGAAACTGCACGGCGCCTGGCGCATTTCGCGCCTTACCAGGTCACCCGCGAACTGCTCGACCTGGCGGCACCCGACGCCCTGTTCATGCATTGCCTGCCCGCCCACCGTGGCGAGGAGATCAGCCAGGACCTGCTCGACGACCCCCGTTCGGTCGCCTGGGACGAAGCTGAGAACCGCCTGCATGCGCAGAAGGCCCTTCTGGAATTCCTTGTAGAACCGGCTTACCACCACGCATGAGTCAACAGCTACTGCTCAACCTGCGCAACCTGGCCTGCGGCTATGGCGACCAGCGCATCGTCCAGAACCTCAACCTGCACCTCAACGCGGGCGACATCGGTTGTCTGCTAGGGTCCTCCGGTTGCGGCAAGACCACCACGCTGCGCGCCATCGCCGGGTTCGAGCCGGTGCACGAAGGCGAGATCCAGCTGGGCGGCGAGGTCATCTCCCGCGCCGGGTTCACCCTGGCGCCGGAGAAACGCCGGATCGGCATGGTGTTCCAGGACTACGCGCTGTTCCCCCACCTGACCGTCGCGCAGAACATCGCCTTCGGCATCGGCAAGCACCCGCGCCAGGCCATGGTGATCGAGGAGATGCTCGAACTGGTCAAGCTGGCTGGCCTCGGCGGGCGTTACCCGCACGAGTTGTCGGGCGGCCAGCAGCAACGCGTGGCCCTGGCCCGGGCGCTTGCACCGGAGCCACAGCTGCTGTTGCTCGACGAGCCGTTCTCCAACCTCGACGTGGAGCTGCGCCGACGCTTGAGCCACGAGGTCCGCGACATCCTCAAGAGCCGCGGCACCAGCGCCATCCTGGTCACCCACGACCAGGAAGAAGCCTTTGCCGTCAGCGATCACGTGGGGGTGTTCAAGGAGGGGCGCCTGGAGCAGTGGGACACGCCCTACAACCTCTACCACGAGCCGCAAACGCCGTTCGTCGCCAGCTTCATCGGCCAGGGTTACTTCATTCGCGGCCAGATGAGCAGCCACGAAGCAGTAGCCACCGAACTCGGTGAGCTACGGGGCAACCGGGCCTATACCATGGCACCCGGAAGCTCGGTGGACGTGCTCTTGCGCCCCGACGACATCATCCATGCCCCCGACAGCACGCTACGGGCACAGGTCATCGGCAAAAGCTTCCTCGGCGCTTCGACCTTGTATCGCCTGCAGCTTCCCACCGGCAGCCAGCTCGAGGCGATCTTCCCCAGCCACAACGACCACTTGCTCGGCCAGGACGTCGGCATCGCTGTCGCCGCCGATCATCTCGTGCTGTTCCCGGTGCCCGGTAGCGTTGCCGCGCAGCTACCGCGCCAGGAGAACGGCGTGCGTCGCATCGGCTCGGCGCTCTGAGGTTCGACAGCAGCGCGGGGCAAGTCCGCTTCCACATCCTGTAAACAGGCGTGGGGCGGGCTCGCCCGATCACTTTGAATCAGACCATCAAAGTACCAGAGGCCACCAAGCGGGCCTGTCCACCGATCTTCACCCGCTCCCCCTCCAAGCGACAGAACAGCTCGCCACCACGTGCGGACCGCTGGTACGCGTGCAACTGTGACTTGCCAAGGCGTGCCGCCCAGTAAGGGATAAGCGAGCAGTGAACAGAACCTGTGACCGGATCCTCGGGGATTCCGATACTCGGTGCAAAATAGCGCGACACGAAATCGTGCTCTTCACCCGGCGCCGTTACGATCACGCCCAAACCCGGCAGTCTCGCCAACGCCACCATGTCTGGCGTGCAGGTACGCACGGCTTGCTCCGAAGCCAGTACCACCAGCAACTCCTTGGCTTGGTAAATCTCCTGCACCTCGCACCCCAACGCCTCGGCCACAGCCACCGGCTCAGTCAAGCGCTGCGCATTGATTCGCGGAAAATCGAGCCACAGGTGGCGCCCTTCACGCGTCACGCTCAATGGCCCGGACAGGCTTTGAAAGTCCAGACGGGGCTTCTGCTCGCCATAAACCTCGAACAGCACATGGGCACTGGCGAGGGTGGCATGACCGCACAGCGGCACTTCGGTAGCGGGGGTGAACCAGCGAATCCGGTAGCCCTCTCCTTCAGCGACCACGAACGCAGTTTCGGCGAGGTTGTGCTCGGCGGCGATCTGCTGCATCAGCGCATCGTCGAGCCACTGCTCCAGGTGGTAGACCATGGCCGGATTGCCGGCAAAGGGCCGGTCACTGAACGCATCGCCCTGATGAAAATGCAGCTGCATGCCACGACTCCTGTGTAGGGCGGAAAAGGCCTCGAGCATGGAGCAAGGCGCCTGGACCGAACAGTGACAGAGTCGTGGAATTTGAATCAGTACAGATGATCAGCCGCGACCGATCTCAGCGAACTGTGCCTGGGTATGGGCAGCGAGAACTACTGCGGCGAGTTCCACTTCCAATCCGCGGCGGCCAGCGCTCACATGAATCGTTTCATGTTGTTGCGCGGATTGGTCGATGAAAGTGCGCAGGCGCTTCTTCTGTCCCAGCGGGCTGATCCCACCAACCAGGTAGCCCGTGGCGCGCTGGGCAGCCTGCGGGTCGGCCATTTCGCATTTCTTCACGCCGGCCGCGTGCGCCAGCGCCTTCAGATCGAGCGTCCCGCCCACCGGCACCACCGCCACCAGCAGCTCACCTTTTTCGCTGCTGGCGAGCAGCGTCTTGAACACGCGCAATGGGTCAAGGCCGAGCTTTTCCGCAGCCTCCAGACCGTACGATGCGGATTTCGGATCATGTTCGTAGCTGTGCACGCGGTGCTCGGCACGCGCCTTTTTCAGTAGGTCCAGGGCGGGGGTCATCAACGGCTCCAGGCGATCACAAGTCGCCCGGTACTTTAGGGTAAATCCGCCGGGGCAGCCAGCGCAGGACCCAGCCTAGAGCAGCGGCCGTGGATTCACCACGCGTCATGGCAGTCAGAATGTGGCCGCGCGTTCATTTTCGACCTTTGACATCAGCGTTTCTTGTCTATATTTTTTCGTTTATGAATAAATGGTGCACCTATACGGTGCGCTTCCTGTACCCGCCCGGCGTCAATGGGGATCGACTCCGGGCTTTTTGCTGTCGAGCGCCCAGCGCCTCACAACAACAAGAACCGAGGTCATACATGACGACTGCTCTACGACAACCCACGCTATCCGCTCAGTGCCTGGCCGAATTTCTCGGAACTGCCCTGCTCATCTTCTTCGGTACCGGCTGTGTCGCCGCGCTCAAGGTCGCCGGTGCCAGCTTCGGCCTGTGGGAAATAAGCATCATCTGGGGGGTCGGGGTGAGCATGGCGATCTACCTCACCGCCGGTGTGTCCGGCGCGCACCTGAACCCGGCAGTCAGCATCGCGCTGGCCGTATTCGCCGGCTTCGACAAGCGCAAGCTGCCGTTCTACATGCTCGCCCAGGTGTGCGGTGCATTCTGCGGCGCCGCGTTGGTGTACTTCCTGTACAGCAACCTGTTCTTCGATTTCGAACAAAGCCACGCCATGCTGCGTGGCAGCCAGGCCAGCCTCGAGCTGGCCTCGGTGTTCTCCACCTACCCGCATCCAGCGCTGTCCACCGGGCAGGCCTTCCTGGTCGAAGTGATCATTACCGCCATCCTGATGGCGGTGATCATGGCCCTGACCGACGACAACAATGGCCTGCCCCGCGGCGCCACCGCGCCCCTGCTGATCGGCCTGCTGATCGCCGTGATCGGTAGCGCGATGGGCCCGCTGACCGGCTTTGCGATGAACCCGGCGCGCGATTTCGGGCCTAAACTGATGACCTTCCTGGCCGGCTGGGGTGAAATTTCCCTCACCGGCGGGCGCGATATTCCGTATTTCCTGGTGCCGGTGTTTGCGCCGATCCTCGGTGCCAGCCTGGGCGCGGCCCTGTACCGCGGGCTGATCGCCCGCAACTTGCCGACGACACAAGCCGTGACCCAGCAGACAGACGATAATCCTCAGGGCGACACCCAGGTTTCCTGATGCCAGCGCCGGGCCCGGACCGCAAGGCCGGCGCCCGCCACGCCCTGACCTACTCCCATATTCGTGCAAGGCCACCGACATGACCGATACCCTGGACAAGAACTACATCATCGCCCTGGACCAGGGCACCACCAGTTCGCGCGCCATCATCTTCGATCGCGACGCCAACGTGGTGGGCACCTCGCAGCGTGAGTTCGCCCAGCACTACCCACAGGCGGGCTGGGTCGAGCACGACCCGATGGAAATCTTCGCCACCCAGAGCGCGACCATGGTCGAGGCCCTGGCCCAGGCCGGCATCAGCCACGCCCAGGTCGCAGCCATCGGCATCACCAACCAGCGCGAAACCACCGTTGTCTGGGACAAGGAAACCGGGCGCCCGGTGTACAACGCCATCGTCTGGCAATGCCGGCGCAGCACCGAGATCTGCGCCCAGCTCAAGCGCGACGGCCATGAGCAGTACATCCGCGAGGCAACCGGCCTGGTCACCGACCCGTACTTCTCCGGCACCAAGCTCAAGTGGATCCTCGATAACGTCGAGGGCGTGCGCGAGCGCGCCGAGCGTGGCGAGCTGCTTTTCGGCACCATCGATACCTGGCTGATCTGGAAATTCTCCGGCGGCAAGGTGCATGTCACCGACTACACCAACGCCTCGCGCACGCTGATGTTCAACATCCACAGCCTGCAATGGGACGAAAAGCTCCTCGATATCCTCGGCATCCCAAGCCAGATGCTGCCCCAGGTTCGTCCGTCGTCCGAAGTCTACGGCCATACCAAGAGCGGCATCGCCATTGCCGGTATCGCCGGCGACCAGCAATCGGCGCTGTTCGGCCAGATGTGCGTGGAACCCGGCCAGGCCAAGAACACCTACGGTACCGGGTGCTTCCTGCTGATGAACACTGGCGACAAGGCGGTGCAATCGTCCCACGGCCTGCTCACCACCATCGCCTGCGGCCCGCGTGGCGAAGTGGCCTACGCCCTTGAGGGCGCGGTCTTCAACGGTGGTTCCACCGTGCAGTGGCTGCGCGACGAACTGAAGATCGTCAACGATGCCTACGATACCGAGTACTTTGCCAGCAAGGTCAAGGACAGCAACGGCGTTTACCTGGTGCCAGCCTTCACTGGTCTGGGTGCGCCCTACTGGGACCCATACGCCCGCGGCGCGCTGTTCGGCCTGACCCGTGGCGTCAAGGTCGACCACATCATCCGTGCCGCCCTTGAGTCGATCGCCTACCAGACCCGCGACGTGCTCGACGCCATGCAGCAGGACTGCGGCCAGCGCCTGTCCGAACTGCGCGTGGACGGTGGCGCGGTGGCCAACAACTTCCTCATGCAGTTCCAGGCCGACATTCTCGGCACCTGCGTCGAGCGTCCGAAAATGCGCGAAACCACAGCGCTGGGCGCGGCCTACCTGGCGGGCCTGGCCTGCGGTTTCTGGAGCGGCCTGGACGAGCTGCGCGACAAGGCGATCATCGAGCGCGAGTTCAGCCCGCAACTGGACGAAACGGCCAAAGAGAAGCTGTACAAGGGCTGGCGCAAGGCTGTCGATCGCACCCGCGACTGGGAAGATCACGACGACTGATCCCACAAGCATCGCGGGGCAAGTCGCAGCGGCGTACCGCCGATGCGACTTGCCCCGCGGTAAGCCTTTACGCATTAACCAGACTGGTCCTACACCACGACCTACGGCATCATTGCAGAATTTGTCCGGCTGCCCCAAAGGACCGCCCATGAATCTGCCTCCACGCCAACAACAAATCCTCGAGCTGGTCCGCGAACGCGGCTATGTCAGCATCGAGGAAATGGCGCAGCTGTTCGTCGTCACCCCACAGACCATCCGCCGCGATATCAACCAGCTCGCCGAAGCCAACCTGTTGCGCCGCTACCATGGTGGTGCCGCCTACGACTCGAGCATCGAAAACACCGCCTACGCCATGCGCGCCGACCAGATGCGCGACGAGAAGCAACGCATCGCCGACGCCGTGGCCCGGCAGATTCCCGATCATGCCTCGCTGTTCATCAACATCGGCACCACCACCGAATCCATCGCCCGCGCCTTGCTCAACCACAATCACCTGAAAGTCATCACCAACAACCTGCACGTGGCGGCGATCCTGGCGGCCAAGGACGACTTCGAGGTGTTGGTGGCCGGCGGCACGGTACGCCGCGACGGTGGCGTGGTCGGCCAGGCGAGCGTCGACTTCATCAACCAGTTCAAGGTAGATTTCGCCGTGGTCGGCATCAGCGGCATTGACGAGGACGGTAGCCTGCTGGACTTCGACTACCAGGAAGTACGGGTATCCCAGGCAATCATCGCCAATGCTCGCCAGGTGCTACTGGCCGCGGACTCTAGCAAGTTCGGCCGTAATGCCATGGTTCGCCTGGGCTCGATCAGCCTGGTCGACTGCCTGGTGACCGACCAGGCGCCTTCCCCGGCCCTGACCCAACTGCTCAACCAGTACAAGATCCGCCTCGACGTGGTTTGAGACCAAGGGCCTCGCCCCGCCCCTTGCGTACCGCTGGGTCGAGTACCGTCCCGGCGGCACTTGATCTCTGCCTTGCAAATCGACACCCTGCCTTTTCGCAAATGTTCATTTCCCTGTCATCCGATCAGTTTTTTCTATGAAGACTGACTGGCAGCCGCCTGTTCATTACGCTACTATTTTCGGAAACGAACATTGATGTTCACATTCGATGTGAACAGCCCCAGGAGGCCTTGCCCGTGTCCCAGCCCGTTTCGTCCCAGCCACCCCTCCAAGACTGCTACGACCTCGCCGTTATCGGCGGTGGCATCAATGGCGTGGGCATTGCTGCCGATGCCGCCGGGCGCGGCCTCAAGGTGTTCCTTTGCGAAAAGGACGACTTGGCCCAGCACACCTCCTCGGCCAGCAGCAAACTGATCCACGGCGGCCTGCGCTATCTGGAGCACTACGAGTTCCGCCTGGTGCGCGAAGCGCTGGCCGAACGCGAAGTGCTGCTGGCCAAGGCACCGCACATCGTCAAACCCATGCGTTTTGTGCTGCCTCATCGCCCGCACCTGCGCCCGGCCTGGATGATCCGCGCCGGTTTGTTCCTTTACGATCACCTCGGCAAGCGCAAGCGCCTGGGCGCTTCGCGCAGCCTGCGCTTCGGCCCTGGCTACCCGCTAAAACCCACCATTACCCGCGGCTTCGAATATGCCGACTGCGCCGTCGATGACGCTCGCCTGGTCGTGCTCAACGCCATGGCCGCGCGCGAACACGGTGCCGACATTCTCACCCGCACCCGCTGCTTGCGGGCCGAACGTGTCGATGGCCTCTGGCAGGTAGACTTGCAACACGCCGATGGCAGCCTGCAGACCATTCGTGCGCGCGCCCTGGTCAACGCCGCCGGCCCATGGGTCGCCAGCTTCATCAAGGACGACCTCAAGCTCGACGCGCCGTACGGCATTCGCCTGATCCAGGGCAGCCACCTCATCGTGCCGCGCCTGTACGAAGGCGACCACGCCTACATCCTGCAGAACGAAGACCAACGTATCGTCTTCTGCATCCCTTACCTGGACCGTTTTACCCTGATCGGCACCACCGATCGCGAGTACAGCGGCGACCCGGCCAAGGTAGCGATCACCGAGCAGGAAACCCACTACCTGCTGAAGGTCGTCAACGAGCACTTCAACCATCAACTGAGCCAAGCCGACATCCTGCATACCTACTCCGGGGTGCGGCCGTTGTGCAACGATGAGTCGGACAACCCGTCGGCAGTGACTCGCGACTACACGCTCGCCCTCTCCGCCCAAACAGGTCAGGCACCGCTCCTGTCAGTGTTCGGCGGCAAGCTCACCACCTACCGCAAGCTGGCCGAATCGGCCATGGCTGAACTCAAGCCCTTCTTTACCCAGATGCGCGGCAGCTGGACTGCCGACGCGCCACTGCCAGGCGCTGAAGGGATGACAACGGTGCAGGCGCTGATCGATGCCGTACTGGCACGTTGCGGTTGGTTGCCTGCCGACATCGCCAAACGCTGGGTGCTCACCTACGGCAGCCGTGTATGGCGGCTGCTCGATGGCATTGATGGGCCCGAAGGGTTAGGACAGGCTATCGGGGCCGGGCTGTTCACCCGCGAGGTAGACTACCTGCTGAAGGAAGAGTGGGCTGAGCAAGCCGCTGACATCCTCTGGCGTCGTACCAAGCTGGGCCTGTCGCTGACCGCGCAGGAACAGATGGCTTTGGAGGCGTATCTGCAGCAAGCCCGCAAGCTGCGTGCCAATAGCCGCGCAGCCTGACAGTGACCGTGATGCCCTCTTGATGGTTCAAGAGGGCGTCCCCGGCCAACGCTCGTGGGCTTCGCGCGCCAAACGCACCAGCAACGCCCGCTCGCTGCGTTCGTAATCAGTCCTCAGGGCTTCACAGCGTTGTAGAAACTCGCTTTCGTTGATCACTTGCTCATCGACCTGAGCCTGCAACGTCTCCATACGCCGGTGCAGCGGCTGCACCAGCTCTTCAAATCGCTGCGCATGAAACTCCCGCGCGTACTGCTCCCAAAACGGTCGCAGGGCCAACGATTGAATCAGGGCATCGACCGATTCATTGCTAAGCACCATGTCCTGCGCGCGCAGCAGATCACTAGTGGTGATGTTCGCAAAACCGGGGTAATGCATTTCGTCGATCTCGATCGGCAGGCCCAGAGGATGCACAAGCCGCTGCCGGTAGAACAGCCTGACCTCGATTTCATCGACATGTGGAGCGTGCTCGGCATGCATGCGTTGCACGTGCAGCGCAGCCAGGCGGTCGACCTCGTCGAGCCTGGACAGACCACGGCCCAACCCCAGCAAGCGGGCTTCGATCCGGTGACCATGGGCATCTTCAACAGCGCGCTGCACCAGCACGCCGAGCTCCATCTGCTCCAGTAGCAGGAGAAGCCGGTCTTCACAGCTGCGAGGGCCAGATGCCTCGAGAAAGATCTGCTGGCGCAACTGCTCATGCTGTTCGCAGGATTCCAGTATGCGCCAGATACGGCTGCGGTAAAGCCCGGAGTGCTGCTCGAAGTCCTCGGTGTGAGCGAAGTCTGCCAGGAAGCGAAACAGTCCTTGCGATTGTGGTTCTTCAAGCAGTGCTGTCCAGGTCGCCTGCTGGCGGTCACGCTCGGCGGAATCTGCGGCACTGCTGGCCCAACTGTTGAACAAATTGCTGTCAACCGCACGATGCCGTGCGGACGCTGCCCCCCATTGCCCCGGGCTCAGCCCGCGGGCTTCATCGAGCAGTGCTTCGTCAGCTTCGTTCAGCGGGTTGTCGTGCATGGACATCCGTTGCACCTGAAGGCGCAGCTGTTGCACCTCTCGACGTAGTGCGCGAATGTTGTTGTTGCGCAAGTCCACAAAGGCACGAAACGAAACCCGCTCAGGTAACGCCTCCAGGCCGGCAGAGCGCAGGTTGACCTCCCGCAAATTGCCCAGACGGGTCAATACCGGTGCCCTCCCCAGCGGGTTTTGGCTGAGGTCGAGACGTCGCAGTGCGCTTGTCCCGGCAAGCCGCAGTTCCCCGCCTTCGTCCATCACCACCCTGTTGCGCCGCAGATTCAAATACCGCAGCTGGGGCATCTGCTCAATGCCCTCGGGGATTGCTGCCAGGCGATTACCGGAAAGGTCGAGCTCCACCAGGTTTGGAAAACGCCTGAGAAAATCCCCTTCGATTTCAGTCAGGCCCATGTCAGTCAGGATCAGACGCCGGACATGGTGAAAGCTTACCCCCTGCGGTAAATCGGGCAGGCTACCGACTCGCTCGCCGTCGATAATCAGCGCGTAGTCGCCGCGCTCATCGGTAATCTTTCGACGCCAACTGCGCCGTATCGCCGCGGCGACCCGGCGCCGGCGCAGCGCATCCAGCGGATTACTGGTGTCCCTGCGCCACTGGCGCAACCCTCGACGCAGGCTCGACAACTGGTCCCTCAGCTGGCCGTAATGTTCCCAGAGCCCTTCCCGCCGCTCCGTGAGGTCGAACAGATAGGTTTGTAGTTCTTCGTCCGTCAATGTCGGAAAAACCTGGTGAATACCACGCGCCATCGCGCGTCGGCTGCTCTGGCCTCGGCCACTCAAGGGGTAACCGATACGCCCGTCACCCAACCGGGTCGGCGGCCGCAGGCCGGCGCCCAGGCGCGCCATGCCGCACAGCTCGGCCGCCTGACGGCGATCATTGGCGGCTGCTTCGATCAGCAGCGTGCCCAAGCCGTCAGGGCTGACACCGGCATCGCCAAGATCAGCTGTTTGCGTCTCGTCAAGCGCAGCCAGCACTGCCGCCAGATAGGAGCCAGAAGTGGAATGCCCCGCATAGCGGTAGCCGTCGCTGCGGCGCACGATACACCGTACGTCCGGGGCATCCTCTGGGCCAATACCGGCCAGATGCCGGCCGCTCTGGCTGCCTTCGCGCACTTCGATTCGCAGAGCGTCCGGCCAGGTTACCTGACGCTTCAACAAGCCCAGGGCCAAGCGTTCAGTATCGGGATTGACGCACCGCGGCAGGCGCAAACCGGCGCACGCCCGGTCCAGGCGGCTTTCGCGCAGTGACCATCGGGCGCGCTCGGCCACTGCCAGCGGAATGCGCTGTGCGTCGCTGAGCGTATCGAGTTGGGCCCCGCTGCATTGCTGCAGGACCTCACGCGTGCAGCGAATCGACAGGCCCGGGAATGTTCGCTGCAGTATTCGCTCACTGCCCTTGGGCCGCACCTGCCGCGCGGCAACGTGCTGGGCCAGTCGCGGCGCGCTGAAGTCCGGATGTTGCTCATGCGCCTGATGAAGCTCCAGGGCATCGAGCAAGCGTGCGGGTGCGCTCATGTGTTCCACATGCAAACGGCGAATCTGTGCTTCAGTGAACCCGGTCACCTGAAGCAGATAGTCGCAGGTTGCCTCCGGCAGCTCTGCCAGTGGTGCACTCAGGCGACGGACCAGACTGGCCCGTCCTGCCCAATGCTGGGGAGCTTCCAGTTCGTGGCGCCAGCCGCCGCCACCGTTCTCTTCGACAACCGGCCGGTAGGCACTCCTGCGACCCGGGTGCATGATTCTCGAGCGGCCGTCCTGAGGATCGTCCACAACCCGATAACGCCCCTCGTCGACATGCCAGAGCCACTCCTGTGCGCCTACACGACGTACAGGCTGGGCATCGTAACCCGGCAGGTCTGTGGCCATGAGTTTGACCTTGCCTGCGGAGGTGTACACCGGAGCCAGGTCATCCACGAAAGCCAAGCGTTCAACGGCATGTATGGCAAGTTTGCTGCCGCCAGCGATCAGCACGCCGGCTACCACGTTCTCGGCAACGTTGAATAGGTGGTTCAAGGCCCCTTCGCGATCACCCATGCGCCAGTCTTCATACCCTTCGTAGACTTCGCCTGCAATCTGTACCGCGTTTGCCACCACCAGCACGGCACCGAGCGCCGGCACGAAGAAACCGGCCACATTCAGCAGATTCAAACCCAGCTCCCTGTAGCCCTGCATGCGCGCCTCCCGGTCCTCGTCGTCTTCGACATCGGTGGGCACGGCGAGTACCTTGGCGTCATCCATGATCTTGGCGAGGTATTGCCTGCGCAGGTGTTCAAACGGCATGCCGGAGACTGGGACAGAACGGGCATCGAGCTCCACTGCGCCTGCGCGCGCCTCTGAAACCCGCTCGTTCAATACCCGATAGAAATTGATGCGCTCACGCTCGCTGACAAAGCGTGCAAAAAAACGTCGATACGCCGGGTCACGGAAACGCTCGCCAAGATGCCGGTTCAGCGCAGCCCAACTGGCATGACGGGAAACAGGTACATGAGGGTCGTCAGGTATCCAGAGAACCACGGACTCCACTGCCTCATCGGCCGAAGGGCGCACTTCCAGCGCCAGCACCCCTTGCACCGAGCGACCCAACAGGTACAACTGACGAGGCAACAGCGTGCCTACCAGCGCCGGAACCACCGGCTTTTCGGTCACCTGTGGCAACAGCAAGAAATAAGTGCGCTCGTCAATATCGCCTTTGAACGCAGCGATCCGCATAGCCACTTCGAAATTGGCCCTGAAATTGGCTTCGAACAGCTCGTGCAAACGGGAGGTCGCCTGGCCCGGCTCATCCTCCGGACCATCTTCAGGCTGTAGATGGCGCGCCAATAACGCCTGGTACTTGCCACCTACGTCAATCTCGCGACACGCGGAGGCAAACGCATGAAAGCTTATCGGCAGGCGAGTGCCCTTGCAGTCGACCAGGTCTCCCTTGAGCCGCAGCCCAGGACGTGTTTCCGCCCGGTGGTAGTTATGCAACGCCGCCTCCAGCAATGACCGCTTGGAACGACGAACGTAGGTGGGATGCGGCAGCGCCGGGGATACGGTAGGCACCACCAGCCGCTGCGAGACGCGCACCTTGCTGCCAGTCACGTCCGGGTTGCTGATACCGCTCGCGCGCAGTTTCGGTTTGAGCAGGTCTTTTGCAAAGGTATGCAAGGAGGGAATTGCTTTCAGGATCGGATCAAGCCGGGCCTGGCACAGGACCTGGCGGCGCAGGGCATGGCGAAGGGCATCGAGCCTTTCCGGTTGCGTGTGGTCCACCAGCCATCCAGGCAGGCGTTGGGCGATAAGGGTATCAATGGAATCGCTCGGGGGCTGATCAGTTGGCATGGGCGGGCCTCGGCTGGCAAAGCGCATAGCACACCCAGTCAGCGCCCCTGCCGTGCATTGCATAGTTATCGCTTCGGCCTGCATGTCAGCGCCTTGCGTTCGGATAGCCGAACGCAAAGCCGCGGATCGTTCGGCAGGTCGAACACCTGCGGATTCTTCCAACAGTCAAACTCACGCAATGACAAGTCGTTAAGGTCGACAGCATGGCTTGGCACGAGTCATGCTCTACACTTGGAAGCCGAATGCACACCGCTTCATGCTGTATTCGTTGAACGAAAGAGTCCGCCAACGGCTCCATAAAAAAAACAAACACGTCGAGGAAAATTTGATGCGTATCGTTCGTCAATTGCTGGGCGCCGCCATCGCGGCTGCAGTCATCGCATCGCCGGTCATGGCTGAAGAGCTGACCGGTACTCTGAAGAAGATCAAGGATTCGGGCACCATCACCCTGGGCCACCGCGACTCCTCCATTCCGTTTTCCTACCTGGCAGGCAAGCCGGAGCCTGTGGGCTACTCCCACGACATCCAGCTGGCCGTCGTCGAAGCCCTGAAAAAGCAACTGGGCACCGACATCAAGGTCAAGTACAACCTGGTCACCTCGCAAACCCGCATCCCGCTGGTGCAGAACGGCACCGTGGACCTTGAGTGCGGCTCCACCACCAACAACGTCGAGCGCCAGCAGCAGGTCGGCTTCTCGGTGGGGATCTTCGAAGTCGGCACCCGCCTGCTGACCAAGGTCAAGGATGGTCAACCGTCCTATAAAGACTTCCCGGACCTGGCCGGCAAGAACGTGGTGACCACCGCCGGGACCACCTCCGAGCGCATCCTCAAGGCGATGAACGCCGACAAGCAGATGAAGATGAACGTGATCTCCGCCAAGGACCACGGCGAAGCCTTCAACATGCTCGAAGGCGGCCGCGCCGTGGCCTTCATGATGGACGACGCCCTGCTGGCCGGTGAAATGGCCAAGGCCAAAAAGCCTGGCGACTGGGTCATCACCGGCACGCCACAGTCGTACGAAATCTACGGCTGCATGGTGCGCAAGGAGGATGCTGCGTTCAAGAAAGCGGTCGACGAAGCCATCGTTGCCTACTTCAAGTCGGGTGAAGTCAACAAGAGCTACGACAAGTGGTTCCAGCAGCCAATTCCGCCAAAGGGCCTGAACCTGCAGTTCCCGATGAGCGACGAGCTGAAGAAGCTGATCGCCGAGCCGACCGACAAGGCAGCGGACGAGAAGAAGTCCTGATCTCCGGCAAATAGTGGCCTGAAGCGCATCCGCGCGAATCCATCCAACAGGCCACTTAGTTAGTGTCTAACCTTTACATCCGAGGGCGTCGAACGCCCCCGGATGTATCGAGGTGCCCGTGAAACAACCGTCTGAGGGGAAATCCCGATGAATTACAACTGGGACTGGGGCGTGTTCTTCAAGTCCACCGGCGTGGGCAGCGAAACCTATCTGGACTGGTACATCACCGGCCTGGGCTGGACCATCACCATCGCCATCACCGCCTGGATCATCGCCTTGCTGCTGGGCTCGCTGCTCGGCGTGATGCGTACCGTACCCAATCGTCTGGTGTCAGGGATCGCCACCGCCTACGTCGAGCTGTTCCGCAATGTGCCGCTGCTGGTGCAGCTGTTCATCTGGTACTTCCTGGTGCCGGACCTGCTGCCCGAAGGCTTGCAGGAGTGGTTCAAGCAGGACCTCAACCCGACCACCTCGGCGCTGATCAGCGTGGTCATCTGCCTGGGCCTGTTCACCGCCGCCCGTGTCTGCGAGCAGGTGCGTACCGGCATCCAGGCGCTGCCCCGCGGCCAGGAGTCGGCCGGGCGCGCGATGGGCTTCAGCCTGCCGCAGATCTACATGAACGTGCTGCTGCCCCAGGCCTACCGGATCATCATTCCGCCGCTCACTTCGGAATTCCTGAACGTGTTCAAGAACTCCTCGGTGGCCTCGCTGATCGGCCTGATGGAGCTGCTGGCGCAGACCAAGCAGACCGCCGAGTTTTCCGCCAACCTGTTCGAGGCGTTCACCCTGGCTACGCTGATCTACTTCACCCTGAACATGGGCCTGATGCTGCTCATGCGCATGGTCGAGAAGAAAGTCGCCGTGCCTGGCCTGATTTCCGTGGGGGGCAAGTAAATGGAAATGGATTTCAGCGAAATCATCCCCGCGCTGCCCGCTCTGTGGGACGGCATGCTGCTGACCCTGCAGCTGATGGTCATGGGCGTGGTTGGCGGTATCGCCCTGGGTACCGTCCTGGCCCTGATGCGGCTGTCGTCGAGCAAGCTGCTGGCCAACGTCGCCGGCGCCTACGTCAACTACTTCCGCTCCATCCCGCTGCTGCTGGTGATCACCTGGTTCTACCTGGCGGTGCCTTTCGTGCTGCGCTGGATTACCGGTGAAGACACCCCCGTGGGCGCGTTCACCTCTTGCGTGGTGGCGTTCATGATGTTCGAGGCGGCGTACTTCTGCGAAATCGTGCGTGCCGGCGTGCAGTCGATCTCCAAGGGCCAGATGGGCGCCGCGCAAGCGCTGGGCATGAGCTACGGCCAGTGCATGCGCCTGATCATCCTGCCCCAGGCGTTTCGCAAGATGACCCCGCTGCTGCTGCAACAGAGCATCATCCTGTTCCAGGACACCTCGCTGGTCTACACCGTCGGCCTGATCGACTTCCTCAACTCGGCCCGCGCCAACGGCGACATCATCGGGCGCTCCCACGAGTTCCTGATCTTCGCCGGTGTCGTCTACTTCCTCATCAGCTTCTCCGCTTCCTGGCTGGTCAAGCGCCTGCAAAAAAGGATCGCCGTATGATTTCCATCAAGAACGTCAACAAGTGGTACGGGGACTTCCAGGTACTGACCGACTGCAGCACCGAGGTCAAGAAGGGTGAAGTGGTGGTTGTGTGCGGCCCGTCCGGCTCGGGCAAGTCGACCCTGATCAAGTGCGTCAACGCACTGGAACCGTTCCAGAAGGGCGACATCGTGGTCGACGGCACCTCCATCGCAGACCCGAAGACCAACCTGCCCAAGCTGCGTTCGCGGGTGGGCATGGTGTTCCAGCACTTCGAGCTGTTCCCGCACCTGTCGATCACCGAGAACCTGACCATCGCCCAGCGCAAGGTGCTCGGTCGTAGTGAGGCGGAAGCCACCAAGAAGGGCCTTGCCCTGCTCGACCGCGTCGGCCTCGGCGCCCACGCCAAGAAACACCCCGGCCAGCTGTCCGGCGGCCAGCAGCAGCGCGTGGCGATCGCCCGCGCCCTGTCGATGGACCCGATCGTCATGCTGTTCGACGAACCGACCTCGGCACTGGACCCGGAAATGGTCAACGAAGTGCTGGACGTGATGGTCGAACTGGCCCACGAAGGCATGACCATGATGTGCGTGACCCACGAGATGGGCTTCGCCCGCAAGGTCGCCAACCGGGTGATCTTCATGGACAAGGGCAACATTATCGAGGATTGCCAGAAGGAAGACTTTTTCGGCAATCCCGAAGGCCGACACGAGCGTACCCAGCACTTCCTCAGCAAGATCCTGCAACACTAAGTCGGCCACAGTGACGCTGCCCGGCCACCTGCCGGGCAGCGGAAGCTGGTCGTGACAAGGCCACTGTGATGAAATGCGACCCTTCGCTCCTTCGCCCCGCCCAGCCCACCGTGAAAACCCGCCTGATTCGCCAATTGCTCGTCCCCCCCCTGGTCATCCTGTTAATGGTCGGTTTAGGGATGGCTGGCTTCCTGATCAGCGAAAGCAACGGTATCCGCACGCTCAGTGAGAACGGCGAGCGCCAGCTGGAGCTGCATGCGCGCACCGTCGAAAGCGAAATAAGCAAGTACACCTACCTGCCCAGCCTGCTCGAGCTGGAAGACAGTGTCTCGCGCCTGCTCACCGACCCCGACGCCGGTGACCGCCAGGCCGTCAACGAATACCTCGAAGGTCTGAACCGGCGCAGTCGCAGCCGGGCGATCTTCGTCCTCGATACCAATGGCCGGGTCCAGGCTACCAGCAACTGGCGCGACGCCGACTCCTTCCTCGGCGAGGACCTGGCGTTCCGCGCCTACTTCCAGGTCGCCGTGCGCGGCGAACCCGGGCGGTTCTACGGTATCGGCAGCACCACCGGCGAGGCCGGCTACTACCTGGCCCACGGCCTGGAAGAACACGGCAAGATCATCGGCGTGGCCGTGATCAAGGTGCGCCTCGACACCCTCGAGGAGCGCTGGCAGCGTGCCCGCCTGGAGGCTTTTGTCAGCGACGAGAACGGCATCATCATCCTTTCCAGCGACCCGTCCCGGCGCTTGAAATCGGTGCGCCCGCTTAACCCACAGATCAAGGAGCGCCTGGCGCGCAGCCTGCAGTACTACTGGTGGCCGCTCAACGAGCTGCAGCCGCTGGCCCGGGAAACCCTCGCCGATGGCGTGGAGAAGCTGACCTTTCCGGCCAACAGCGAGACCGAGCACGGCAAGCAGCGCGACGTCTCCTACCTGGCCCAGACCCGCCGCCTGGCCGACACGCCCTGGCACTTCACCCTGCTCACCCCCCTGCAGGACCTGCGCCGCGAGTCGATGGTGCAGGGCATCCTGGTCGGGGTGGCCTTCGCCCTGCTGGCGATCCTGGCCATCGCCTGGAATGAGCGACGCAAGGTGATCGCCACCCGCCTGGCGGCCCGCGAGGCACTGGAAGAGGCCAACAGCCAGCTGGAGCGCAAGATCACCGAGCGCACTGCCGACCTGCGCGCCAGCAACGAACGCCTCAAGGGCCAGATCCGTGAGCGCCGCCATGCCGAACAGACCTTGCGCCACGCCCAGGACGAACTGGTCCAGGCCGGCAAGCTGGCGGCCATCGGCCAGATGTCCACCAGCATCGCCCACGAACTCAACCAGCCGCTGGCGGCGTTGCGCACCCTGTCCGGCAATACGGTACGCTTCCTCGAACGCGGCGCGCTGGAAACCGCCAGCGCCAACCTGCGCACCATGAACGACCTGATCGATCGCATGGGCCGCATCACCGCGAGCCTGCGCTCGTTCGCCCGACGCGGCGACGACAGCGGCCAGGCCTCGCTGGAGAAGGCTGTGGAAGCCACGTTGCAAGTGCTGGCCAACCGTATCAGTGCCTGCCACCTGCAACTGCACCGGCAGTTCGACGACCCGCTGCTGGCCATCGACCAGACCCGACTGGAACAGATCCTGGTCAACCTGATCGGCAACGCGCTCGACGCCATGGCCACCCAGCCCGTGCCGCAACTGTGGCTGGAAGGCGAAGTCCAGGGCGACAAGTACCGCCTGCGGGTGCTCGACAACGGCCACGGTATCGACGCCGAGGCGCGCAAGCACCTGTTCGAACCCTTCTTCACCACCAAACCCGGCGAGCATGGCCTGGGCCTGGGCCTGACCTTGTCGGCAAGCCTTGCCACCGCGGCCAAGGGTACACTGAGCGTCGAACACCCCAGCGGTGGCGGCACTGCTTTCGTCCTTGCCCTGCCCCTGGTCACGCCCCCTAGCGAATTGGCTGAGCCTCTATGAATCAAGCACCTCTCACCGTCCTGATCGTCGAAGACGACCCGCACGTGCTGCTCGGCTGCCAGCAGGCGCTGGCCTTGGAAGATATCGCCTGTGAAGGCGTCGGCAGCGCCGAGCAGGCCCTCGAGCGCATCGGCGACGACTTCGCCGGCATCGTCGTCAGCGATATCCGCCTGCCGGGCATCGATGGCCTGGAGCTGCTAAACCGCCTCAAGGCCCGCGACCGCAGCCTGCCGGTGGTGCTGATCACAGGCCACGGCGATATCGACATGGCAGTCGGCGCCATGCGCAACGGCGCCTACGATTTCATGGAAAAGCCCTTCTCGCCGGAGCGCCTGGTCGATGTGGTGCGCCGCGCCCTGGAGCAACGCGGGTTGTCCCGCGAGGTGTTCGCGCTGCGCCGCCAGCTGGCCGAACAGAGCAGCCTGGAAGGCCGCATCATCGGCCGCTCGCCGGCCATGGAACATCTGCGCGAGCTGATCGCCAACGTCGGCGATACCTCGGCCAACGTGCTGATCGAAGGTGAAACCGGCACCGGCAAGGAGCTGGTCGCCCGCTGCCTGCACGATTTCAGCCGACGCCAGGGCCAACCCTTCGTGGCGTTGAACTGCGGTGGCCTGCCGGAGAACCTGTTCGAAAGCGAGATCTTCGGCCACGAAGCCAACGCCTTCACCGGCGCGGGCAAGCGCCGCATCGGCAAGATCGAGCACGCCAACGGCGGCACGCTGTTCCTCGACGAGGTCGAGAGCATGCCGATCAACCTGCAGATCAAGCTGCTGCGCGTGCTGCAGGAGCGCACCCTGGAGCGCCTGGGCTCGAACCAGAGCATCCCGGTGGACTGCCGGGTGATCGCCGCAACCAAGGCCGACCTCGCCACCCTGGGCCAGAGCGGCCAGTTCCGCAGCGACCTGTACTACCGCCTTAACGTGGTCACCCTCGAGCTGCCACCGCTGCGCGAGCGTCGCGAAGACATCCTGCAGCTGTTCGAACACTTCCTGCAGCAGTCGGCATTGCGCTTCGACCGCGAGGCGCCGACGCTCGACAGCCAGACCCTGTCGCAGCTCATGGCCCATGACTGGCCAGGCAACGTGCGCGAGTTGCGCAACGTCGCCGAGCGCCATGCCCTGGGCCTGCCCGCGTTCAAGAAGGGCACCAGTGCTGGCGCCAGCCAGGGGCTTGGCTTCGCCGAAGCGGTAGAGGCATTCGAGCGCAACCTGCTCAGCGATGCTCTGCAACGCACAGGCGGCAACCTCAGCCAGGCCAGCCAGGAGCTGGGCATGGCCAAGACCACGCTGTTCGACAAAGTGAAGAAATACGGCCTCGGCTGACCTGCAACCCGAACCTGGAAAGACAACTTGGACTTGGTATTCAAAGCGGGCCTTGGCGCCGGCGTGGTGGTGCTCCTGGCGATTCTGTCGAAAACCCGCAACTACTACATCGCCGGGCTGGTGCCGCTGTTCCCCACCTTCGCCCTGATTGCCCACTACATCGTCGGCAAGGGCCGCTCACTGGAGGACCTGAAGACCACCATCCTGTTCGGGATGTGGTCGATCATTCCCTATTTCGTGTACCTGGCCACCTTGTACCTGCTGGTCGAGCGCATGCGCCTGGAGACCTCGCTGCCCCTGGCCACGGTGGCCTGGCTGGTGGCGGCCACCGTGCTGGTGACCCTGTGGGTGCGGATGCACTGAAGCCATCGTGATTCGCTCTAAAGCCCGGCGATATGCGTATCCTGCCGGTTCGACTGCAGGTAAGGCAGTACCGCCCCCAGCAGCGGCGCCTTGAACGGCTCCTGGAACCGGTGCGCCAGCCCCGGAATCAGCCGCAACTGGCTACCCTGGATGTGCGCCGCCAGATGCACCCCATGCATCACCGGCAACAACGGGTCGGCCGTTCCATGCACCACCAACGTCGGCACCCGCAGTTGGTTGAGCAACTCGACCCTGCTGGGTTCGGCGAGGATCGCCATGATCTGGCGTTTCACACCCTCCGGATTGAACGCCCGGTCATAGGACAAGGCGGCCTGCTCGATCAGGGCAGCGCGGTCATCATGGACCTCGGGGCTGCCTAACGCCGCCAGCAAGTCGGCTTGCTGCTCGATGGCCACCTCACGACTCGGTGCACTGCGCCGCGCCAGCAGTTGCACCAGTGCCGGGGCCGGGGCAGGCAGACCGACGGCGCCTGAACTGGACATCACCAGTGTCAGGCTGCGTACCCGCTGCGGCGCCATCGCGGCTATATGCTGGGCGATCATGCCGCCCATGCTCACCCCCAGCACGTGAAACTGGCGAACCTCGAGCGCATCCATGAGGCGTACGCCATCATTGGCCATGTCCGTCAGGCTGTAGGGTGCCGAAACCGGCAACCCCAGCTTGTAGCGCAGCAGTTCGAGGGTCAGGTTCGCCGAAGCCGGCATTTGGTTCCAGCGCGACAGGCCGACATCGCGGTTGTCGTAGCGGATCACCCGAAAGCCCTGGCGACACAAGGCCTCGACCACATCATCCGGCCAGTGGATCAATTGCCCGCCCAGGCCCATCACCAACAAGAGCACAGGATCACGGGGCGCACCGACACTCTGGTAGACCAGGCTCAACTCACCCAGCTCGGCCCGTTGCACAGGCACATGGACGTCACAGCGGCTCTCGGCAAAGCTCGCCGGCACGCTGACCATTAAAAAGAAGAAAAATAAAAACGCCCGCATGAAAGAAACACCAGAATGCAGATCCCCAATTGAGCACGAGTCTGATGAATCTCCTGCCAGCGCGCTGCCACAAAACAGTGACAGTTTGATGAATCTTGCCGAATGGCCGGATTCGATAATTAACTACGACCCAGCAATCGCCCCCCTTTCCTTCAATGGCGTTGCCGTATCCGGCAATTCTCAAGAAGGATCGACTGATGCACAAGCTGACACGCCCCCTCCCTCCGTTTGCCCTTACGCCCCTACCACTGGATGCCATACCGCCGGATGTCCCGGTTGTTCATCAGGCACGTAAAGCGTGCGAAGAGCAGCGACGGATATTCGATACGCTGCTGCTCCAGGCGCCCGGCGTTCGCCAGGTCATTGGCACTTGGTTGAAAGAAACGCTGTCCATCGCCCCCGGGCAAGTCGACCTGGTGCTTGAAACGGCGCAGCAGCCACAACGTATAGATCTCGTCGCGTTGACTGCCTGGGCCCAACATCACGCCACACATCCCATGATTGACCTATGCGCACGCATCACGGGCAACCCTGGAGCGCCACTCCAGTCGCCGAGCAAATTGCTGGAACTTCTGGCCGCCCTGAATCTCCCCAGCCTCGTTCGGCAGTGCTGGAGCCGCTATTGGGAGGAACGCGCGCCGGGAACGCCGATGAGTCGGAAGGAACAGGCTCGCACCCAGTACCGGCGCCATTTCGAGGCCACCGTCGATATAGCGTTCGCCAGTGATCCCGCAGCGTTGGCGCTACGTCCAGTGCTAGGTGTCATGGACAATCCAGAGTCGCAGCGGAGCGATCATCGCCAACTGTTTATCGAAACACCCACCTGCGAGCCAGGCACGCTGATCTTCAGTATCGAAGGCGAATCGACGCTGACCCTCTACTCCCCCGGCAGCAGCGAAACCCTCAGTTATCACCTGTCACGCCAGGCTCTGGAGTCCAAGCTCGGGCAAACCACCTACACCCCAGTGGACTCAATCGAAAAAGGTTTCGACACCCTCTTCGAAAGCCTGGAGAGCAGCTTGCTGGCAACGCTCGACCACGATCCCGGTGAAAGCCTTGGCAACGCAGTGACAGCATTGGCGCTGGCTGATCAACTGTATAGCGACTGGCGCCATCCAACGGTTTTCGCCATGCCGTTTGCCCTTGAGTCCGCTGAGGACGACGCCCCCTCCGGCCACTCACTGTTCGAGCTGTCTCCCTTTGGCATGGAGGCACCCTGGTCGAGGCGCGTGCAATTGGTCGCTCTACAACTGAAAAAGCTGGCACAGCTTTCCCAGCAAGACCTTGAGGAATATCAACGACAACAAGGTATTCTGCACAAGGCGCGTGAGGCCGCCCAGACCCAGATAGAAACCATCCTGGCCTCGGCGAAATGGCACTCCGACGCCCGCCCGGTCACAGCCCCACCCGCTTTGTTGACGGCTCACGGCCAAGCCCTGCTGGCCCATGCCCGAATGAAACGGTTGCTGGGCGAACTGGCGCCTGGCGTGCTCGCATTGGTTGAATCGCTGTTCAACTCGAATGACGACGGCGCGCTGACCGCTTCACCTGTATTGCGCTCGGCCCCAAGTAAGCCGGCAGGCAGCCCTCGCGAACAGGTGCTGCACGATGGAGTTGTCATCGCCAGGCGCACGCTCCTGAACACTCCCGATACCCGCCAACCCTTCGCCATTTACTGGCTTGGGGGGCACGGAGGGCTGTTGCAGTGTGACGACCAGGCCGTACTCGCTCGTTATCTGTTCCAACATGGCACAGAGCTGTCGCTTCGCTTCGAGCCTATCGTCGGCGACAGCCTTGCCTACGCACTCGACACGCAACTGACGCATGCGCGCCAAGCCTGGCAGACACTGCAGAACGAGAAAGGGCTCGACGCCGCGGCTGCTGAACTACCGCAGGCAAGACAGACCCTGGGCCTACACCTGCAGGTGCCCTGGCTGGGCACGCGGGAGGCGGCGCTCTCCCACCTGAAAGATGAGCAACAGCTTACAAGCAGGTTAGGCAGCTCACCCAGCGCCTTCGCCAAGATGACCGAAGAGGTGCGCACCTCTTTCAAGACCATGGCCAATGACTACTTGGCAGCCTTGCGCGACAGCCAGGCGCTGATGGATCGCGATCTGCCGGAACGCACGGCGTTCTGCCAGAAATGGGTGTCGAAAACCCTGATACAGGATTTCGATGGTTTCGACGGTGGCCGGATTCTTCTGCAACTCCCGCTTTCGACAAGCTGGCGCAATCATCCGGTCGTAGGCAGTGGCGCTCCAGGAACGCCAACCCGGCCAGTGCTGACCGCAAGCCGGGAGACCGAGGAGGTCACGCTTGAGAGCCTACTGTTGCAAAACATCGACAGCACCCTGCTCGAACGCCTGAGTTTCGCCAAACCCAAGCGAGCCGACGGGCAGCCGCCAGGGCAGGCCATCGAGAAAGGCCTCGATCGCGCCTACTTGCACGACCTGGCACGCCGCCTGGACCTTGCCGGGCGCTACGAATCGGCGCTCCATACCGTCTTCAGCGACCCCACCGAGTCAGAATATGCCCATGCCTATCGCCGAGAATGCCTGATAGCTCCTCATCGTTTGATGCTGAAGTTGCAAAACCTGCTGTATCACCAACGAGGGGACTTGGATAGCGTCGGCCACGCGATCCTTTGCGTGGCAATTGATGCCGACAGCCGATCGGCCTTCCAGGCCGACGGCCATGACATCCAACTGTTGCCCGCCCAGTTGACGGCTGGCGGCAAGGATACCGACGAGCAACCCACGACACTGTCGGGGGTGACATTCATCGAGGACCGAGCCAGCAAGGTCACCTTGCTCTATTGTCCCGATCACCCGACCCACGGGCTGCGCCAGTACGACAGTCTCGAGCAGGCGCGGCTGGCGCTGTTCGATGAGCGCGACGACTACCTCGTCAGCCGGGCACTGAGCGGAAACCCTGGCGCCCATCGCACACGGCTGCGCGAAGCGCGCGCTCGCCATTTCGACCGCATGATAGGTGTAGGTACCGCCTGGCCCATTACCACCTCACTGGCCGCCCACCTGCTCGAAGCCCACCGAGGGCGCCTGGTGATGGAACATCGCGCGACGTCGCGCGCCAACCTGGACCTGTTTTTCGAGCATTTGGCCGGGCAGAGCGCTGGCGTGCTGATAGGGTTCAAGATCGCCCTGGGGGCGATCCCGTTCCTGGGGCTGCCGATCAGCGCCTACGACGCATTCGTCAGCGCCAGCGAAGTAGTGGGGGCTTTTTCCAAGGGCTCGCCCGGTGACGTCCTGCAAGCCATCAACGACTTGATTGTCTCGCTGATCGATGTCGCGATGGACTTACTTGGAGGAGGTATCGGCATCAATGTCGCGCTCCTGCGCCGAGCCGACAGGATGCGTCGCGCCCATGGTCTGGGCCAAGGGACCATCCGCCTGCGTCAGGACTCATCGCCCCAGCGCAGCCTCGACCGCTTCACCGGGCTGGAGTATCAGCTCCCCCTATCGCTGGAGGGACTGCAACCGGCCAAGCACGGCAAGTACCGAGGCATCTACCGGCACGCCGAAGGGCACTTCATTCTGGTCGGCAACCAACCCTACAAAGTGAGCTGGGACTCGACAGCACGCACTTGGCAGCTGGATGGCAACACCCGCCACAAGTGGAAACGCGCCATCGCGCAAGACGAGCACGGCGAGTGGGATACGCACTTCGCGCTCTATGGCGTGCACCGCCAGGGTGCGGGCGTCGGTGGTGGTCAAGCTCTTGGCCGCGTTGCCGATACGCTCGAACCACTCTGGCCCGCGGTGATACGCGAACGCTTGCCACGCTGGTGGCGCGACCACGCCTATCGCCAGCACAACCGCTTGCGCGACAGCATTACCCGCGACATGCAGTTACTGCAACCTCGTGCCAACGAGCTCAATCAACAGATGAAGCGCGCTCTGGAACAACAGGGAAAGCTTGACCCATCACTGAAGGCTTCGCTGAAAAGCACCATCGCCGACGCAGAGCGCATTCACCGTGATTGTGAGGCATTCCAGCAGGTTTCCGCCGGGCGTATTCGCAAAAGGGCGAAGGATCAGGCGAACGACCTGGCCATACTTATTTGCAATGGTCATCAACGCCTCAGCGGCGAAGCCCGCACCCAACTCACTCTCGTGATGGATGAAATAGAGAGTCTCAAACTACGTCTTCATCAAAAATCCACCGAACTCTCGCCGGGCCTGGACGACAGGCAGTTCCAGGTCATCTTCGAGCAATTGTCCAACCTGAGGGCCAGGATGAATAAGGCCCGACAAAATGCACTGGCGGCTGTGGATGATATCCGCGAACAAGTCGCCCACCTACGTTCCTGGCGCAAGCAAGTACAGCAGATTGGCGAACATAAGGACTTGTTCAAAACCATCGACAGCACCTTGAGCGTTTTCAGCGACCCCGTTTTGAACTTCATGGCTATCGGCCAACTGACTGCGCTGCTGCTCAAACCGGGCCAGGCGATGAGCGGCGCCAGCATCCGCCTGCAATTCCAAATGAAAGAACCGCGAACAACACTGGACCGCGCACTGTATGCCTTACACCAGCTGGGCGAAACAAAAGCCTCGGCCACACAACGTGCCACCATCATCACAGCGTCGCTACAGCATTCCGAACGTTTTCGTCATCAGTTGAAATACTGGCTCGGCAGCTACGCAACGTACCTCGACCCCGCTGCCGCGCAGCGCCTGGAGTCGTCACTGACAGCTTATGAAGCGCATTTCAAAGGGCTGCTGCTCAATAAAACCAAGCCCGCAGCGCTGGCCAGCAAGAAGGGCACCCGCCAGCCCCGCGTATTCGAAACCATCGACAACCGCCTGCTGGTCGGTGAGCCAGACCAGCATAGCCCCAACGTGTACCGCATCACCGGGGTCAACGGGCGAACCGAGATCTATCACCAGGATCGCTCGGGAAAATTCACCCTGACCAACCCGGACACCGGCCCCAGCGTTGGCCCTACGGTATCCCTGAAGGAGCTGCGTGCCGAGGCCAGGCGTCAACTGGACGAACTGCAAGCGTATCGAGGCAAGGTGCAGCAGTACGCCAATCAAGGCATGGACGGTACCAGTCTTGACGATCTCATGCAGTTCAAGGCTAACGATCTGGAAAACCTCGCCTCACGAATCGCCGAGCAGGCAAACGACGACAGCCTGGTACAGCAGTTGCGCGACATGGCACAGGCGTCGACGCGGCATGGCAAGGCACTGCGCGTCGACTACATCATCGGTACACGCCACCCCAATAGCGCACACCTTGATTATCTGCACGACGCAGGCCTGGTCCGGATCGAGAAGGAGGGCGGATTGGTGGAGCTGCGACAGACCAGCGATGGCCGCAGGGACTTCCTGCAGGAATTCGTGGTACTCGATACCCGTGAAACCTCGCCGCGTCCACTGTGGTATGCCCACTTCCATTTCAACAAGGCCAATCCCTCCTTCGACGATTTCGTCAAGGCGCACTTGAAGACCGTCCCTCAACGGCGCCTTGGGCGGGAATGGCAGGACAGCCACGTCGAGCAGATCTGGCGCGGTGAACTGACGCGGGTCATCGCTCGCAAGCACTTCACGGCATTGTTCTGATCGACCGCGAGGGGCCCGGCCCAGGCCCCTCGCGCCATACATCGACAGACACCATCAACATGAGGGAAACTCAACATTTCTGAGCAGTCTGCGCCCGAATATCGTTGGAGTTTCACCGTGCTGGAAATACGTCACTTGAAAACCCTTCACGCCCTGCGCGAAGCTGACAGTCTGGTGGAGGCCGCTGAACGGTTGCACCTGACGCAATCGGCGCTCTCCCACCAGTTCAAGGAACTGGAGGAACGCCTCGGCCTGCCCCTGTTCGCGCGCAAGACCAAGCCGATCCGCTTCACCAGCGCCGGCCTGCGCCTGCTGCAACTGGCCGACGCCACCCTGCCCCTGCTACGTGGCGCCGAGCGTGATATCGCCCGCCTGGCCGGCGGCACCGCCGGGCGCCTGCACATGGCCATCGAGTGCCACAGCTGCTTCCAGTGGCTGATGCCGACCATCGACCAGTTCCGCGACGCCTGGCCGGAAGTGGAGCTGGACCTGGCCTCGGGCTTTGCTTTCGCCCCGTTGCCGGCCCTGGCTCGTGGCGACCTCGACCTGGTGGTGACGTCCGATCCGGTGGACCTGGCCGGCATCACCTACGTGCCATTGTTCACCTACGAAGCCATGCTCGCCGTGGCCAACCAGCACCCGTTGGCCGGCAAGCCATACATCGTGCCCGAGGACCTGCTCGACCAGACCCTGATCACCTACCCGGTGGAACGCGACCGCCTGGACATCTTCACCCGCTTCCTGGAGCCGGCCGACATCGAGCCGGCCGCGGTGCGCACCTCGGAGCTGACGGTGATGATGATGCAACTGGTGGCCAGCGGTCGTGGCGTATGCGGCATGCCGCACTGGGCCCTGCACGAATACAGCTCGCGGGGTTATGTGAAGGGCAAGCGACTGGGCGACAAAGGGTTGTTCGCCACCCTTTATGCGGCGGTGCGCACCGACATGCTCGATGCGCCGTACATGCGCGACTTCCTGCTGACCGCCAAGGACACCTCGTTCGCCACCCTCGACGGGGTCAGCGCGGTGCGTTGAGGCCTGCGCGCCACAGCGGCAGGATCAGGTCGCGGGTCAGCGGCGCCAGGTTCAGCGTGTTCGCCTGGTCTAGGGCCAGCCAGATGACCTCTTCGATTTCCGCCGCCGGAGCCACCGCCTCGCGGCACTCGACACGGAACAGTTCGGCCTGGACCTCGAAGCCCGGCTCGTTGGCGGCCGGGGCGCTGAAGCGGCCCAGGTGGATGGCCTGGGCGGGATCGACATGCAACCCCAGTTCCTCGTGCAGCTCACGCACCAGCGCCTGCGCCGGCGACTCGCCCGGGTCGATCTTGCCACCCGGCTGCATGAAGGCCAGGGTGTCGCGCTTGCGTACCAGCAGCGTCCGCCCTTGGGGGTCGATGAGCAGGGCGGCGGCGATTCGGATGGTCTTGGGCATGCTGGACACTCGGTTTACTGAGGTTGCGCAGGATACCTGACAGGGCCCTGTCGCGGGGCAAGTCGCAGCGGCGAACCGCTGCCCCCACGAGTACTCGACAGGGCCAGAACAGGCAGACGAACGGCCCCTTGTCATTCCCCTGCTTACCCGCCATAACCAACCCATGAACCTGCCCGCCCAGCTCCACCCGGTGCTCGACCTGTTCCACCCCGCCGTCGCCACCTGGTTCCGCCAGCGCTTTGCCACGGTCACCGAGGCCCAGGCCGGCGCCTGGCCGCTGATCCATGCCGGCCAGTCGATGCTGCTGGCCGCGCCGACCGGCTCGGGCAAGACCCTCAGCGCCTTCCTCGCGGTGCTCGACGAGTTGTTCCGCCAAGGGTTGGAACACGCTGGCGCGCTACCCGCGCAAACCCAGGTGGTCTATGTGTCGCCGCTCAAGGCGCTGTCCAATGACATTCGCCTCAACCTCGACGCCCCGCTCACGGGCATTAGCCACCAGTTCGCACAGCTCGGTCTAGAGGCCCCGCGCATCACCACCGCCGTGCGCACCGGCGACACTCCCCAGAAAGACCGCGCCGCCATGCGCAAGCTGGCACCGCACATCCTGGTGACCACGCCGGAATCACTGTATGTGCTGATGGGCTCGGCCTCCGGCCGCCAGGGGCTGGCCAGTGTGCACACGGTGATCGTCGACGAGATCCACGCCCTGGCCGGCAACAAGCGTGGCTGCCACCTGGCGCTGACCCTGGAACGCCTGCAAGCCCTCGCTGGCCGACCTTTGAGACGTATCGGCCTGTCGGCGACCCAGCGGCCTGTGGAGCGCGTGGCGCAGTTTCTAGTTGGCCACGAACGGCCCTGCGCCATTGTCGATATCGGCCATGTCCGCAAACGCGACCTGGCTCTGGAAGTGCCGCCCGTGCCACTGGGCGCGGTGATGGCCACCGATGTCTGGAGCCTGGTCCACGACCGCCTCGCGGTCCTCGCCCGCGAGCACCGCACCACGCTGGTGTTCGTCAACACCCGACGCCTGGCCGAGCGCCTGACGCGCCACCTGGGCGAGCGCCTGGGCAACGACGCGGTCGCCGCCCATCACGGCAGTCTGGCCAAGGAGCATCGCCTGGCTGCCGAGCAGCGGCTCAAGGCTGGCGAACTGCAGGTGCTGGTGGCCACCGCGTCGCTGGAGCTGGGCATTGATATTGGCGATGTCGACCTGGTCTGCCAGATCGCCTCGCCCGGCTCGATCGCCGCGTTCCTGCAGCGGGTCGGACGCTCCGGCCACCAGGTCGAGGGCATCCCCAAGGGTCGACTGTTCCCCACCTCGCGCGACGACCTGATCGAGTGCGTGGCGTTGCTCGACTGCGTTCGCCAGGGCGAGCTGGATGCCTTGCACATCCCTCACGCGCCGCTTGACGTGCTGGCCCAGCAGATCGTCGCCGAGGTCAGCAACCAGCCGTGGTCCGAACACGCGCTGTTCGACCTGCTGCGCCAGGCCACGCCTTATGCCGAGCTGGACGAGAAGCATTACCAGGCCTTGCTGCGCATGCTCGCCGAGGGCTACAACGGCCGCCAGGGCGTGCGCGGCGCCTGCCTGCACCGCGATGCGGTGAACGGCACCCTGCGTGGGCGTCGCGGCAGCCAGCTGACCGCGCTGACCAGCGGCGGCACCATCCCCGAAACCGCCGACTACACCGTGCTGCTCGAACCCCAGGCGTTGAACATCGGCAGCGTTAACGAGGATTTCGCCGTCGAGAGCATTGCCGGCGATATCTTCCAGCTGGGCAACGCGTCGTACCGCATCCTGCGCGTCGAGCCTGGGCGGGTGCGGGTCGAGGATGCCCACGGCTTGCCCCCGACCATCCCGTTCTGGCTCGGCGAGGCGCCCGGGCGCAGCGACGAGCTGTCCGCCGCGGTGGCCCGGCTGCAGCAGCGCATCGACCAACAATTGCAGGCCGGCGACGCTAAACAGGTGCTGGCCTGGCTCCAGGCAACTTATGAACTGGACGAAGCCTGCGCCAGCCAACTGCTGGACTACCTCGGCCGCACCTGGCAGGTGCTCGGCGCCCTGCCCTCGCAGCAGACACTGGTGATGGAGCGCTTTTTCGACGAGTCCGGCGGTACCCAACTGATCATCCACTCACCCTTTGGCAGCCGTATCAACCGCGCCTGGGGGCTGGCCCTGCGCAAGCGCTTCTGCCGCACCTTCAACTTCGAACTGCAGGCGGCGGCCAGCGAGGACGCCATCGTGCTGTCACTGTCCACCAGCCACAGTTTCGACCTGGACGAGGTGTGGCGCTACCTGAACAGCCGTAGTGCCGAAGCGATCCTGGTCCAGGCCTTGCTCGACGCCCCGCTGTTCGGCGTGCGCTGGCGCTGGAATGCCGCGGTGGCCATGGCCCTGCCGCGCTACGTGGGCGGTCGCAAGGTGGCGCCGCAGATCCAGCGCATGAAAAGCGAGGACCTGGTGGCCTCGGTGTTCCCCGACCAGCTCGCCTGCCTGGAGAACATCGTCGGCGAGCGGCAGATCCCCGATCATCCATTGGTCGAGCAGACCCTCGACGACTGCCTGCACGAGGCCATGGACAGCGAAGGCTGGCTGGCGCTGCTGCGGCGCATGGAGCGCGGTGAAGTAGACCTGCTCAGTCGCGATCTGCCGGCCCCCTCGCCGCTGGCTTCGGCGATTCTCAATGCCCGCCCCTACACCTTTCTCGACGACGCGCCGCTGGAAGAGCGACGCACCCAGGCCGTGCTCAACCGACGCTGGAGCGACGTGCACAGCGCCGACGACCTGGGCGCGCTGGACGCCGACGCCATTGCCGCGGTGCAGGCCGAAGCCTGGCCCCAGGCTCGCAACCCCGACGAAATGCATGAGGCGCTGATGAGCCTGGGGGCCATGGCCGAGCACGAAGTAGATACCAATGGCGCCTGGCGCGCCCTGTTGCAGCAATTGGCCAAGGCGGGCCGGGCTTGTCAGCTGGATACGGGCGAACACCGTCTGTGGCTGGCCCGCGAGCGCCAGGCGGCGCTGCTGGTCCTGTACCCGGATGCTCGCCTGGTACCGGACATGCCGCTATTGCCGGGCTATGACGCCCCCGTCGACAGCGATACCGCCCTCACCGAACTGCTGCGCTGCCGCCTCGATGGCTTTGGCCCGATGACGCTGGAGCAAATCGCGATACCTCTGGCGCTGAAGGCCGGCGACTGCGAACAGGCCCTGGCCCGCCTGGAGGGCCAGGGCCTCGTGATGCGTGGCCATTTCAGCCCCGGCCAGACCCGCCTGCAATGGTGCGAACGGCACCTGCTGGCGCGCATTCATCGCTACACGGTCAAACGCCTGCGCCAGGAGATCGAACCGGTCAGCCTGCAGGACTACCTGCGCTTCCTGTTCGACTGGCAGCACGTGAGCGGCGAAACCCGCCTGCGTGGGCCGCAGGCAGTACCCGAGGTGCTTGCCCAGTTGCAGGGCTTTCCCGCCGCCGCCGGGGCCTGGGAAAGCGACCTGCTGCCGGCGCGAATCAAGGACTACAGCCCCCACTGGCTCGATGAGGCCTGCCGCAGCGGCCAGTGGTCCTGGAGTCGACTGGCGGCAACGCTATCGGCCAGCACCCTGGCCAGCACGCCCCTGGTACTGCTGCCGCGTGAGCACCTGGGGTTGTGGCGCAGCCTCACCCCCGCGCCCGACCTCGAACAGCTGGGCGCCCGCGCGCAGCGAGTCCTGCAAGCCTTGCAGGAGCAAGGCGCGCTGTTCTTCGACGAACTGGCCCATGAAGCCCGCCTGTTGCCCAGCGAGCTAGAGTCGGCGCTGCAGGAACTGGTGGGCTCGGGCCTGGCCAGCGCCGACGGTTTCAGCGGCCTGCGCAGCCTCATCAGCCCGGCGGCCAGGCGCAGGCCTCGCACCAGCCGGCGCGGGCACCCAGCACTGTCGAGCAGCATGGCCCATGCCGGACGCTGGGCCTTGCTGCGCCGCTCGGCCGCCACGGTCGACAGCGACCAGCGCCTGGAACACGTGGCCCGCAGCCTGCTGCGCCGCTATGGCGTGGTGTGCTGGCGCTTGCTGGGGCGCGAGAGCGATGTGCTGCCCGCGTGGCGCGCACTGCTGCGCTGCTATCAGCGTCTCGAGGCGCGTGGCGAGATCCGCGGGGGGCGCTTCATTGCCGGGCTGGCGGGCGAGCAGTTCGCCTTGCCCGAAGCGGTTGGGTTGCTGCGCCAGGTGCGCAACCGCGCGCTGGGCGGGGAACTGGTGGTGGTCAGCGGCTGCGATCCCCTTAACCTGGCCGGCACACTGCTGCCGGGAACGAAAGTGCCGGCAGTGGCGGGTAATCGGCTGCTGTACCGCGATGGGGTGCCAGTCGCCAGTCGCGTGGCAGGGAGGTACCTGTTTGCGGTCGAGGCATCGGCCAGTGAACAGGATCACTGGCGCCAGCTTCTGTTGCGCGATGCAGCAACCTAGGGAGCGGCGGTTCAGCCCTTGGCCTGAAAACCGGCGAAGCGCTTGTTGAA
The DNA here is from genome assembly GCF_003253945.1 of Pseudomonas sp. 2848. Classification (NCBI taxonomy): domain Bacteria; kingdom Pseudomonadati; phylum Pseudomonadota; class Gammaproteobacteria; order Pseudomonadales; family Pseudomonadaceae; genus Pseudomonas; species Pseudomonas sp. 2848. The sequence continues at coordinate 398,591 of NZ_QKZD01000003.1, read as the reverse complement.
CCCGGCCACCCGCCCTTCCACCGTGGTCTTGCGCTGCTGCCCGGTGTACACCGGATGCGAAGCGCTGGACACATCCAGCGCGACGTAGGGGTAGGTCTGGCCATCGCTGTGCACCTGGGTGCGGTCGGTATTCACCGTAGAGCCGATCAGGAAGTACACATCGGCAGCCGTGTCGTGGAACAGCACCGGGCGATAATCGGGATGAATGCCAGCTTTCATGACGCAATCTCCTGGGAAGCACATTAGATACTTTATAACATATCATAATGCGAATGATTTTCGATACCCGAATTTTCATTTTTGTGCCGCCCGGTACGCTGGCAAAACGCCGCCCAACCGGGCTATGGTCGGCCTTTGCCCAGGCCCCTGAGCCTGACCGAGCCATCCGCAAGGACCCCGTATGAGCCTGTCACTTCTCAGCCGTTACGCCTTCTTCGCCGCCTGCGTGCTGTTCACCTTCGCCAGCCTGCCCTTCCTCGCCCACGACTGGCTGTGGCCGTTCGCCCTGACCACCGGCGTACTGAGCCTGATCGGCGTGTTCGACCTGCTGCAGCAGCGCCACGCGGTACGCCGCAACTATCCGATCCTCGGCAATATCCGCTACCTGGTCGAGGGCATCCGCCCGGAGATCCGCCAGTACCTGCTGGAGTCCGACAGCGATGCGCTGCCCTTCTCCCGCGCCCAGCGCTCGCTGGTGTATGCCCGGGCCAAGAACGAGGCCTCGGACAAACCCTTCGGTACCTTGATCGATGTGTACGAGTCGGGCTTCGAATTCATCGGCCATTCCATGCGCCCCGCGCCGCTGGCTGACCCGGCCGCCTTTCGTGTCGTGGTCGGCGGCCCACAATGTACACAGCCGTACTCCGCGTCGATCTTCAACATCTCGGCCATGAGCTTCGGCTCGCTCAGCGCCAACGCCATCCGCGCCCTCAACCAGGGCGCCAAGCTGGGCAACTTCCACCACGACACCGGCGAAGGCAGCATCAGCCCCTACCACCGCGAACACGGCGGCGACCTGGTGTGGGAGCTGGGCAGTGGCTACTTCGGCTGCCGCACCGCGGATGGCCGCTTCGACCCCGAGCGCTTCGCCGCCCAGGCGCAGAGCCCGCAGGTGCGGATGATCGAGATCAAGATGAGCCAGGGCGCCAAACCCGGCCACGGCGGCATCCTGCCCAAGCACAAGGTGACCAAGGAGATCGCCGAGACTCGCGGCATCCTGATGGGCGAGGACTGCATCTCACCGTCGCGTCACAGCGCCTTCTCCACGCCGATCGAAATGATGCAGTTCATCGCCCAGCTGCGTGAGCTGTCCGGCGGCAAGCCGGTGGGCTTCAAGTTTTGCCTCGGCCACCCCTGGGAGTTCATGGGCATTGCCAAGGCCATGCTGGAAACCGGCATCCTGCCCGACTTCATCGTCGTCGACGGCAAGGAAGGCGGCACCGGCGCCGCCCCGGTGGAGTTCACCGACCATATCGGCGTGCCGCTGCGCGAAGGCCTGCTGTTCGTGCACAACACCCTGGTGGGCCTGAACCTGCGCGACAAGATCAAGCTCGGCGCCAGCGGCAAGATCGTCAGCGCCTTCGACATCGCCAGCGTGCTGGCCATCGGCGCCGACTGGGCCAACTCGGCGCGCGGCTTCATGTTCGCCATCGGCTGCATCCAGTCGCAGAGTTGCCACACCAACAAGTGCCCGACCGGCGTGGCCACCCAGGACGCCCTGCGCCAGCGCGCACTGGTGGTGCCGGACAAGGCCCAGCGAGTGCTCAACTTCCATCACAACACCCTGCGCGCCCTGGCCGAAATGCTCGCCGCCGCAGGGCTGGAGCACCCCGCGCAACTGGAGGCCAAGCACCTGGTGCGGCGTATCTCGGCTACCGAGATCAAGCTGTTCTCGCAGATGCATGTGTTCCTCAAGCCGGGTGAGTTGCTCACCGGCGAGGTGAACGGGCAGTTCTATTCGCGGATGTGGCAGTTGGCGCGGGCCGACAGCTTCGAGCCGCACAGCGAAGCGGCAGCCTGATAGACCGCGGGAGCGGGTGCAGAAAACACAAAAACAAAGCCCCGGCACTGGCCAGGGCTTCGTTCATCAGGAGGCGGTACTCACCGCACCCTGCGCCTCTTTAGGCGCCAGGCGGAAGGTATAGTAAAGCGCCGTCAGCAGCACCAGGAACGCCGGGCCGATGTACAGGGCCACGCGGGTGTCCGGGAAGTACGCCATCAGGCCCACCACCAGCACCAGGAACGCCAGCGCCAGGTACGAGCTCAGCGGCCACAGCCACATGCGGTACTTCAGCGCATTACGCTCGGCGGTGGTGAGCCCGGCGCGGAACTTCAACTGCGCCAAAAGGATCATCACCCAGGTCCAGATCGCGCCGAAGGTGGCGATGGAGGTCACCCAGACGAACACTTTCTCCGGCACCAGGTAGTTGGCCAGGACACCCAGCAGTAGCGCGGCGATGGACAGCAGCAGCGCATTGCGCGGCACGCCGTTCTTCGACGTGCGGGCGAAGGTGGCCGGGGCCTGGCCATTCTGCGCCAGGCTGTAGAGCATGCGCCCGGTGCTGAAGATGCCGCCGTTGCACGACGACAGCGCGGCGGTGATCACCACGAAGTTGATGATGCCCGCGGCAGTCTTGATGCCGAGGCGCTCGAAGGTCATCACGAACGGGCTGCCCTGGCTGCCGATCTCGTTCCACGGGTAGATCGACAGGATCACGAACAGCGCGCCCACGTAGAACAGCAGGATGCGCCAGAACACCGAGCCGATGGCCTGGGGGATGGTCTTCTGCGGGTTGCGCGCTTCGCCGGCGGTCAGGCCGATCATCTCCACGCCCAGGTAGGCGAACATCACCATCTGCAGCGACATCAGCACGCCAGTCACGCCGTTGGGCATGAAACCGCCGTTGCTCCACAGGTTGGAGACGCCCATGGCCACACCGTCGTTGCCGAAGCCGAAGGCGATGATGCCGATGCCGCCGAGCACCATGGCGATGATGGTGACGATCTTGATCAGGGCGAACCAGAACTCGAACTCGCCAAACGCCTTGACCGCGATCAGGTTGATCGCGCCCATGCTGCCCAGGGCCATCAACGCCCAGATCCAACGTGGCACATCGGGGAACCAGATGCCCATGTAGATGGCCACCGCGGTGATCTCGGCGACGCAGGTCACCAGCCACAGGAACCAGTAGTTCCAGCCGGTCAGAAAGCCCGCCAGCGGGCCGAGGTAGTCTTGGGCGTAGCGGCTGAACGACCCGGCGACCGGGTTGTGCACGGCCATCTCGCCAAGGGCGCGCATGATCACCAGGATGGCCAGGCCACCGATGATGTAGGAGAGCATGATGGCGGGGCCGGCCATTTCGATGGCCTTGGCCGAACCGAGGAACAGGCCGACGCCGATACAGGCGCCAAGGGCCATCAGACGGATGTGCCGTTCGCCCAGCTCGCGCTTGAGCGGGCCGCCCTGGGCGGACTCGCCTTGGGCAGGGTGGTTGCCGACTGGCATAGCAATACAACCTCATTTTGTTATTGGATTGACCTTCGTGCAGCACCGGCCCTGCCGATAGGCGGGGCGTCGTCTTGCCAGGCGGCCTTGTGGACCGGCCTGTCCACCGGGGCCAAGGGCGCCGACGGGTCGAAGGGGGCGAGCAGTATAGGAAGCCGCTTGCAGGGCTTTTCACTATATACAGCAGGAAATTTGGCGAGAATTCTCGGCCAGATAGCCTTCACCGGAGGGGCATCCTAGCCTCGCTCCGCCCATGCACAGGAATGGGGCAGCTACCTTAGCAACATTGCCGAAGAATGGAAGCCGCACCAAAGGCGCATGTTCATGCGTGATTCCCCGAAGCTTCTTACAAATTTTTCACCAAACTCGGCCACCGTCTAAGCTTCAGACAAGCAACGCGAAAACACCTGGCCGGACTCAAGACTATGGGCGCACTGTGGCAATCGGAACCAACCAGAACGGAAGCACCCAAAGAAGCTCAGGCTGAAGCCCCCTTGTCCAAGACCCCACGTCAGCGCCGCCTGTGGTGGCGCCTGATCCTGCTTATCCTGCTGGTGGCACTGGTGGCGATAGGTATGGCCGCCTACGACGAATTCCAGACCTCACGCCTGCAGTCCCGTGAATTCAGCCGCCTGGCCGGTACCCTGACCTATGCCCTGGAGCCCGGCCCGAGCGATGCCATCGTCTACCCGGGCGACGGCCCGTTCGACAAACGCCTGGGCTACAGCGCCCTGGGCGAGTTCCTGCCACGGCTGCTCAAGCGCGACTACCTGATCAACCAGCAGGTGCGCTTTTCCCCGGCGTTGATGAACTACGTCGATCACGGCCTGTTCGTGCCATACGTGGAAAAAATCCAGGCCGGCCTGTCGATCACCGACTGCCGCGGCGACATGCTCTACCAGTACAACTACCCGCAGCACCTGTACCCGAACTTCGCAGCGATCCCGCCGGTGATGGTCAACAGCCTGCTGTTCATCGAGAACCGCGACCTGCTCGACCCGAAGGACCCGCAAAACAACCCGGCGGTGGACTGGCCACGCTTCGCCAAGGCGGCCTACAGCCAGGTGGCCAAGTACCTGGCCCTGCCCGGCCAGTCGGCCGGTGGCAGCACCCTGGCCACTCAGCTGGAGAAATATCGCCACTCGCCGGACGGGCTGACCGTCTCCGGCGCCGAGAAGATCCGCCAGATGATCTCCGCCAGCGTGCGCGCCTATCAGGGCGGCCCTGACACCACCGAGGCCCGCGAGCGCATCGTGCGCGACTACCTCAACAGCGTGCCGCTGTCGGCGGTCCCCGGCCACGGTGAGGTGCACGGCATGGCCGAAGGCTTGCGGGTGTGGTACGGCGCCGACTTCGATCAGGTCAACCAGGCGCTCACCTCAACGGCCACCGATGACAAGAGCATGGCCGAGCGCGGCTTGGCCCTGCGCCAGGTGCTGTCGCTGATGATCGCCCAGCGCCGCCCTTCGCATTACCTGTCCAAGGGCCGCATCGAACTGGCGGAACTGACTGATTCGCACATCCGGGTACTCGCCGCCAACGCTGTCATCGACCGTCCACTGGCCGACGCCGCCCTGGCCAGCAAGGCGGTGTACCGCGACTGGGTGGCCCAACCGACCATCGTGCCGATCATCACCAACAAGGGCATCAGCCTGGCCCGCAACCGCCTGGCGGCCATGCTCAACCGGCCGCTGTACGACCTCGACCGCCTCGACCTGTCGGCCACCAGCACCCTGCAGGCCGACCTGCAGGTGCAGGTCAGCCAGTACCTGAAGAACCTCGCCGACCCGGCGTTCGCCGCACAGCTCGGCCTGATCGGCGAACGCCTGCTGACCAGCAAGACCACCGACCAGGTCAGCTACAGCTTCACCCTGTTCGAACGCACCGCCGACGGCTCGCGGGTGCGGGTGCAGACCGACAGCACCAACCAGCCCTTCGACATCAACGAAGGCAGCAAGCTCGAGCTGGGCTCCACCGCCAAGCTGCGGGTGCTTACCACCTACCTGGAAATCGTTGCCGAGCTGCACGACAAGTACGCTGGCAAACCCGCCGCCGAACTGAAGAAAGTGCCGGTGGCCGAGCTCGACCGCATCAGCCAGTGGTCACTGGAATGGCTGATGCAAAATGGCAAGAACCAGAGCCTGGACGCCATGCTCGACGCCGCCCTTGAGCGCAAGTACTCGGCCAACACCGGCGAGGCCTTCTTCACCGGTGGCGGCATGCATGTGTTCAACAACTTCCGCAAGGAAGACAACAACCGCAACCCGACCCTCAAGGACGCCCTGCGCGAATCGATCAACCTGCCGTTCATCCGCCTGATGCGCGACATCGTGCGCTACGTCACCTACCAGCAACCGTTCAACCGCGAGCCGCTGCTAAGGGACGACAGCGACCCGCGCCGCCAGGAATACCTGGCGCGTTTCGCCGATCGCGAAGGCTCCAACTACACCATGCGTTTCTGGAAGAAATACCAGCGCAAGACCTCGCAGCAGCGCCTGGACACCTTCCTCGACAGCATGCGCGTGACCCCGCAGCGCTTGGCTGCAGTGCACCGCTACCTGTTCCCCGAGGCCGGCCAGGAAACCTTCAACGCCTTCGTCCGCGCCCACAGCAAGGACGACAAGAAGGCCATGGCCAAGCTCACCGACGGCCGCCTGGTGGAGATGTATGAGGCCTATGGCCCAGGCAAGTACGACCTGCCCGACCAGGGCTACATCGCCAAGGTCCACCCGTTGGACCTGTGGTTGCTCGGCTACCTGCTGAAAAACCCGGGTGCCTCGCTCAAAGACGTCCTCAACGCCAGCCGCTTCGAACGCCAGGAGGTCTACAGCTGGCTGTTCAAGAGCCGCCACCAGGGCGCCCGCGACAGCCGCATCCGCACCATGGTCGAGATCGAGGCGTTTACCGACATCCACCAGCGCTGGAAGCGCGTGGGTTATCCGTTCGACCACCTGGTACCGTCGCTGGCGACCGCCATCGGCAGCTCCGGCGACCGACCGGCCGCCCTCTCCGAACTGGTCGGGATCATCCAGAACGATGGCGTGCGCCTGCCGACCCTGCGCATCGACACCTTGCACTTCGCCCAGAACACCCCGTACGAGACGCAACTGATCAGCGACCCGGACCGCGGTCAGCGGATCTTGCCCGTCGAGGTCGCCCGGGCGCTCAAGGGCGCCATGTCGCAGGTGGTCGATGCCGGTACCGCGCGGCGCATCTCCGGCAGCTTCAAACTGCACGACGGCACGCCGCTGGTGATGGGCGGCAAGACCGGCACCGGCGACAACCGTATCGAAAGCTTCGGCGCCGGCGGCCGGCTGATCGGCTCGCGCTCGCTGAACCGCACCGCCACCTTCGTGTTCTTCCTCGGCGACAACCACTTCGGCACCCTCACCGCGTTCGTTCCGGGGCGCACGGCCGAGGCCTTCACCTTCACCTCGGCACTGCCGGTGCAGGTGCTCAAGGGCATGGCGCCGATCCTCATGCCGTACCTGGAACCAGGCAACCCCACCGCCTGCAAGGCACCGCAAGTGGCGGGACAGTCATGAACCATCAAAAAACTAGATGATAATCATCTGCATTTGAGGGCTTGTCTTTAGATATATCTTGAGTAATATCTTGCGATATATCTAAACAGACGGAGCCCTCTCCATGCGTGACCATGATCCCTTCGAACGCCGCCCCGGCCGCGGCGAACGTGGCCCACGGGTATTCGCCCCGGGCGACCTGAAACTGCTGATGCTGTCGATGCTGGCCGAGCAACCGGGGCACGGCTACGACCTGATCCGTCAGATCGAGAGCCTCTTCGACGGCAGCTACAGCCCCAGCCCCGGGGTGATCTACCCGACCCTCAGCTACCTCGAGGAAGCCGAGCTGGTCACCGGCGCCATCCAGGGCAGCAAGCGCCTTTACGCCATCACCGACGCAGGTCGCAGCGCCCTGGCAGAACAGGCCGTCGCCCTCGACGGCGTGCGCATGCGCATTGAGGTCAGCAAGCGTGCCTTGCGCGGCCATGACCGCCCCGCGGAAATCCACGAAGCCGTCGGCAACCTGCGCCATGCCCTGCACATGCACAGCGGCCGCTGGAGCGCCGAAGAGATCGAGCGGGTGCGCAACCTGCTCAACGACACCGCCAAGGCCATCGCCTCCGGGCCGGCCATCCCTGTTACGGAGAACACCCCATGAGTGCCACGATCCATCGCGTCAACCATGAGATCCGCCAACGCCGCCTCGACGTGCTGCGGGTCGTCGACCTGACCCCGCGCATGCGCCGCATCACCCTGGGTGGCGCGGAGCTGGCGGGCTTCGCCAGCGTCGGCAGCGACGATCACATCAAGCTGCTGTTCGCCTGCACGCCCGAAGAACAACAGGCCATCGACGCCCGCAACCTCGGCCGCGACGGCGGCGCCCGACCGACCATGCGCGAGTACACGCCACGGCGTATCGACCTGGCGAACCTTGAACTGGATATCGACTTCGTCCTGCATGGCGACGGCCCCGCCTCCACCTGGGCCGCACAGGCGACGCCAGGACAGACCCTGGACATTGCCGGCCCACGTGCCTCGATGGTGGTGCCGGACATCTTCGACAGCTACCTGCTGATCGGTGACGAAACCGCAATCCCGGCCATCGCCCGGCGCCTGGAAGAGTTACCAGCGGGGCGCCAGGTACTGGCGGTGATCCAGATCGAGGACGAGCAAGAGCGCCAGGCACTGGCCAGCAAGGCGAAAGTGGAGGTGATCTGGGTGCGCCGGCATGCAGAAGACCTGCTGGAGCGGGTCAGGCACCTGGCGCTGCCCCAGGGCCGGCTGTATGGCTGGGTGGCGCTGGAGAAGGCACTGACCCGGCAGGCCAAGGCGCTGCTGCTGGAAAAGGGCGTGCAGGAAGACGCCCTCAAGGCTGCCGCCTACTGGCGGGCCGACGGCACTGCCGACGACGAATGACGCCGGCCGGGCCTGTGGCAGCGGGCAAGCCCGTTGCCAGGGGTGCCGCTACTGTACCTTCTGTTACTGCAGCTCCTGCTGCGGCGTCTCCTGCCCGGCGCAGCGCACCGCGCGCTTGCGGTTGTCCACCAGCACGCCGGTCAGCCCTTTCTGCTGGGTATCGAACAGCACCAGCACGCCGTCGATGCATTGCGCCACCTGCGGCGCCGGGGTCAGCGAGAGCTTGTAGTCCTCGCCGGGAATGGTCTTGAGCATGGTGAAGTCCTGCAGCAACAGGGCGTCCTCAGGCTTGGCGAAATGCAGGTAGCCGTAGTACCAGAGGGCTCCCACCGTCACGATGATGCTGCCGACACCGGTCAGGATCAGCGGGATGGCGTTGCGTTCTTCACTCATTGCTTGTTCTTCTCGTCAGGATAGTTGGGTACTTCGGCCAGACGACGCAGGCCGTTGAAGTGCGTGGGATCGTCCAGGAAGCGCAGCATCACCTGGCGCCAGGTCGGGTCGGCGAAGGTCTGCACATGATCGCCACGGGTCAGTTGCAGCACCCGCGGCGGCGGTGCATGCCGGTACAGGCGCAGGCCGTTGTCCAGCGGCACCAGGTTGTCGTCGATGCTGTGGAAGAACAGCTTCGGCGGGCTGTCCAGGCGCTCGATCGAGTGGATCGCGCTGTCGCCATCGGGCACCAGCCACGACAGCGGCACCTGCAGCGGCCAGGTCATCCACGAGGTACTCAGGGCATAACGCCCCACGGCCCGGTAGCTGGCCGGCACACCGTCGAATACCAGGGCGCTGAAACGCCGACGCTGCTCGGGATGCTGTGCCAGATAGTGAATGGCCATCGCCCCGCCGAGGCTCTGGCCCAGCAGCACCAGCGGCTTGTCTTGCACCTGGGGAGCGGCGCGCAGCCAGTCCAGGGCCGCGCCGATGTCGCCATACACCTCGGGCAGCGTCGGTTTGCCCTGGGACAGCCCATACCCGCGATAGTCGAGCATCAGCACCTGGTAGCCCGCTTTCGGCAGCCAGTAGCTGCCGCCCAGATGCCAGGCCAGGTTGCCGCCGTTGCCATGCAGGTGCAGCACGGTGCCCTTGACCTCGACACCCTGCGGCACCGGGATCCACCAGCCGTGCAGGCGCGTGCCGTCGGCGGCGGTGAGGCTCAGGTCCTGATACTGCAAATGTGCCTGTGCCGGGGTGAACGGCTGGCCGGGCTCGGGATAGAACAGCAGGCTGCTGCACCCCCCCAGCAGCAGCAAGCCGAGGCCGAAGGCGAGGTGACGGCAGGCGTCAGAGAATGTTCGCGTAGTCGGCTTCAATACGGTCCAGGCTCAGGTGGTTGAGGAAGTTGGAGAAGCACATCCAGGCCGACAGCGCGTTGAGGTCGCGGAACTGTTCAGGTAGGTACTTGGGCGGCTCCACCAGCCCTTCCTCGACCAGCTGACGCAGCGTGCGCATGTCTTCCAGGGTGGTCTTGCCGCAGAACAGCAGCGGGATCTGCTCGAGCTTGCCCTTCTTCACGGCCAACTGAATGTAGTTGTAAACCATGATGAAGCCCTTGAGGTAGGACAAGTCCTTGGTGAACGGCAGGCCGTTGGGCACCGAACCACGGAACACCCGGCTGGCGTTGCTGTAGCTCTGGCCCATCTCGAAGCCCTGGCCGCGGAAGAACTCGAAGACCTGCAGGAAGTCCGCGCCCTCCTCGACCATGTGGATGGCCCGGGTGCGGTTGGTGAGCTTGCGCAGGCGGCTGGGGTAGGAGGCGAAGGCGATCACTTCCATGAGAATCGCCAGGCCCTCCTGGGTCACCGTCGACGAGGGCGGTCCTTTGGCCAGGAAGGTGCAGATCGGCTGGTTCAGGCCATTGAGGGTGGTGCCGACATGCACCAGCCCTTCGTGGACCTCCAGAGCCCGCACGTCGCGGCTGTTGAACATGGCGTCGGCGCGCACCTTGATGTAGTCGGCGCCGGCCGCGGCGTCGGCGACGATACCGTCGGACTCGAACACGCGGATGGTTTCCTCGGCTTCGCCGAACACCTTGTTCAGGCGACGCTGGAGAATCTCCACCGCTTCCTTGGCGGTGAGGTTCTTCGGCTCGTCCTTCAAGTCGCCGCGGCCGTCGATGTTGTTCAGGTAGTCCGAGAGCATCAGGCCCAGGTCGGCCAGGGTCGGGTCACCGGCGTGGAAGGCATCGGAGGCGGCGCCGTAGAGCTCTTGGGAAATCAGGCCGAAATCCTCGGTGCCTCGCGCCTCAAGCATGCGCACCACCATGCGGTACTCCTTGCACATGCGCCGCATGATCTGCCCGACCGGGTTGAACTGGCCCAGTTGTCGGGTGATGTCGCGCTCGATGCTCTGGAACTCGGCTTTCACCGCATTGGAGTCGAACGACAACGGCCGGTTCTGGTAATAGGCGCGATCTACCGCAGGCGGCTCCTTGCCCTTGGCCTTGAGGAAGCCCTGGCGGATGCCGTCGTCCCACTTCACCGCGTCGAGCACGCGAATCGGCGTCTGCGTGGCGACAATGCGATCGGACAGGCTGCGGATAGTTTGCTGGTATTCGTCCACCGGGGACTCCTTGTTGAAGCCTGTCGCGAGGTTGCGTGGGAGCGGGTTTGCCCCGCGAGGAGGCCGGTATGCTCAGTGCTATTTGGCGGAGCGCTGGAAGCGCGCTACTTCGACGAACAAGTCGGAGTTGGCCGGGTCGTCCAGATAGGCCAGCACACGCTCCGTCGGGCTGTCGATCAGCACGCCGGGGCCATTGTCCTCGGGCACCTTGGTGCTGCGCCCGCTCAGCTCCTTCTCGTCCACTGCCTGCTGGACCTGCTCGACATCGAGGTTGTAGACCACCAGCTGCTTGCCGTCGATCACCTCGAAGCCGCCAATCAGGAAGTTGCCGCCCAGCCGCTTGGGCACGCCCGCCGACAGGTACCAGCGGTTGCCGTGCCGGGCCACGGTGAAGACGTACTCCTCGGGCGCCTTGCCCTGGGCACGGGCCACTGCCTTGTAGGTATTGCCACCGGCGCGGCTGATACTCAGCTTGAGCGGCTGGCCCCAGGCGTCCTTGCTGCTCCACTGCCCGAGTAGGGCCTTAGGCGCTGGCTGGTTGGCCGGCAGCGGTTCGTCGAAGGTCACCAGACAACCGCCCAGCAGGAGGAATGACAAGGTCAACAACACCACACGCCAGGCTTTCATCAGGTTCTCCTTGAAAAATCGTTCGCCACTCAGGCCGAGGCCAGCACCATCTGCAGGTATCGGACAAGGATAGCGAGCATCTGCCCATCGGACTGCGCATTCGCATCCTTGAGCAGGCCCTGATATTCCATCTGCTCGATAATCGCCGTCAACATCTGGGCATCCTGTTCCGGCTGGCGCGAGCCGACTACCTGCAGTATCTGGCGCGCGCCATGCAGCAGGATCTGCTCGTGGGCCTGCACCAGTTCGGCCAGGCGCGGGCACAGCAGCGCCTCCTGGCGGAAGGCCTGTTCGGCCATGAGGAAGTCGCGACGGTTGTTCAGTTGGCGCAGCACGTAGTCGGCCAGCATGCGCGCCACTTCATCGGCCAGGTGCGCCCGCGCCTCGTGGCTGCCGTCGCCCTGGGCCAGCAACTGGCGCAGCACGCCTTCGGTGTTGGTCCAGAGCTTGGCCATGTAGGCCGCGCTGCGCTCGACGTACTGGGCGAAGGTGTCGGCCAGCAGGTCCTGGATATCCTTGAAATAGTAGGTGGTGGCCGACAACGGCACGCCGGCCTCGGCGGCCACGGCGCGGTGGCGCACGCCGCGCACGCCATCGCGCACGACGATGCGCATGGCGGCGTCGAGGATCTGCTGGCGGCGTTGTTCGCTGCCCTGTCGGGCGGTCTTGCGGCCTTGGTACTGCACGCTTTCGGCGACGGCGGTGGCGATGCCGGCGGCGCCCTGGTGGGGCATGGCGGGGGTCACTCGGGTTTACCTCACGAACAGTGGGTTGCCTGTACCGGCCTCATCGCGGGGCAAGCCCGCTCCCACGGTTGCACCACAAAGCTTGAAACTTGCGATGTAGCGTGGGAGCGGGCTTGCCCCGCGATGAGGCCGGTACAAACAACATAAAGCTTCAGGCAAGAAAAAGCCGCCTCGAAAGGCGGCTTGTTCAGATCACTCAGGCCTGTGGACGCATGTGCGGGAACAGGATCACGTCGCGGATCGACGGCGAGTTGGTCAGCAGCATCACCAGGCGGTCGATGCCGATGCCTTCACCGGCGGTCGGCGGCATGCCGTACTCCAGGGCACGGACGAAATCGGCGTCGTAGTGCATGGCTTCGTCGTCACCGGCGTCCTTTTCGGCCACCTGGGCCAGGAAGCGCTCGGCCTGGTCTTCGGCATCGTTGAGCTCGGAGTAGGCGTTGGCGATCTCGCGGCCACCGATGAACAGCTCGAAGCGGTCGGTCACGGCCGGGTTGTCGTCGTTGCGACGCGCCAGCGGCGAGACTTCGAACGGGTACTCGGTGATGAAGTGCGGCTGCTCCAGCTTGTGCTCGACCAGCTCTTCGAAAATCATCACCTGCAGCTTGCCCAGGCCCTCGTGGCCGAGCACCTTGGCGCCGGCCTTCTTGGCGATCTCGCGGGCGCGGTCGACGTCCTGCAGGTCGGCAGCGGTGAGCTCCGGGTTGTACTTGAGGATCGAGTCGAACACCGACAGGCGCACGAATGGCTCGCCGAAATGGAACACCTTGTCGCCGTACGGCACGTCGGTGCTGCCCAGCACCAGCTGCGCCAGTTCGCGGAACAGTTCCTCGGTGAGGTCCATGTTGTCGCGGTAGTCGGCGTAGGCCTGGTAGAACTCGAGCATGGTGAATTCTGGGTTGTGACGAGTCGAAACGCCTTCGTTACGGAAGTTGCGGTTGATCTCGAACACTTTCTCGAAACCACCGACCACCAGGCGCTTGAGGTACAGCTCCGGGGCGATGCGCAGGAACATGGCCATGTCCAGCGCGTTGTGGTGGGTTTCGAACGGCTTGGCCGCGGCGCCGCCGGGGATGGTCTGCAGCATCGGGGTTTCCACTTCGAGGAAGTCGCGCTCGATGAGGAACTTGCGGATGTGCGAGATCACCTGCGAACGCACACGGAAGGTGTGGCGGGTTTCCTCGTTGACCATCAGGTCGACGTAGCGCTGGCGGTAGCGCTGCTCGGTGTCGGTCAGGCCGTGGTGCTTGTCCGGCAGCGGGCGCAGCGACTTGGTCAGCAGGCGCACGTTGGTCATCTCGACGTACAGGTCGCCCTTGCCGGAACGGGCCAGGGTGCCTTCGGCGCTGATGATGTCGCCCAGGTCCCAGGTCTTGACCGCCGCCAGGGTCTCTTCCGGCAGGGTCTTGCGGTTGACATAGACCTGGATGCGGCCGGTCATGTCCTGGATGACCATGAACGAGCCACGGTTGAGCATGATGCGACCAGCAACCTTGACCGGAATGGCGGCTGCTTCCAGCTCTTCCTTGGTCTTGTCCGCGTACTGTTTCTGCAGGTCGTTGCAGTAGCTGTCGCGACGGAAGTCGTTGGGGAAGGCGTTGCCCTTGGCGCGCTCGGCGGCAAGTTTTTCCTTGCGCAGCGCGATCAGGGTGTTTTCTTCCTGTTGCAGGTCTTGCGCTTCGGTCTTGAGGTCGCTCATGTCGTCATTCTTTCCATCAGGTATTCGTTGCCCCTGTCGGGCAGGGCACGCAATACCGGGCAAAGGCCCGGTATTGCGGCGGTGGTGTGCGGTTTACAGCCCCTGCTTGAGGCTCGCTTCCAGGTACTCGTCGAGGTCGCCGTCGAGCACCTTCTGGCAGTCGCTGCGCTCGACACCGGTACGCAGGTCCTTGATGCGCGAGTCATCGAGTACATAGGAGCGGATCTGGTGACCCCAGCCGATGTCCGACTTGCTGTCTTCCAGGGCTTGCGAGGCGGCGTTGCGCTTCTGCATTTCCAGCTCGTACAACTTGGCCCGCAGCATTTTCATGGCGGTGTCCTTGTTGGCGTGCTGGGAACGTTCGTTCTGGCAGGCCACCACGGTGTTGGTCGGCACGTGGGTGATACGCACCGCCGAGTCGGTGGTGTTGACGTGCTGGCCACCGGCACCGGAGGAACGGTAGGTGTCGATGCGCAGGTCGGACGGGTTGATCTCGATCTCGACCTTGTCGTCGATCTCGGGCGAGACGAACACCGCCGAGAACGAGGTGTGGCGACGGGCGCCGGAGTCGAACGGGCTCTTGCGCACCAGGCGGTGCACACCGATCTCGGTGCGCAGCCAGCCGAAGGCGTACTCACCCTTGATGTGCACGGTGGCGCCCTTGATGCCGGCGACTTCACCTTCGGAGAGTTCGATGATGGTGGCGTCGAAGCCGCGCTTGTCGGCCCAGCGCAGGTACATGCGCAGCAGGATGTTGGCCCAGTCCTGGGCCTCGGTGCCGCCGGAGCCGGCCTGGATATCCAGGTAGGCGTTGTTCGGGTCCATCTCGCCGCTGAACATGCGACGGAACTCGAGCAGGGCGAGGGATTCCTCCAGCCCTTGCAGCTCGGTCTCGACATCGCCGACAGCGCCTTCATCGCCCTCTTCGACAGCCATGTCGAGCAGGTCCTTGCAGTCGGCCAGACCGTTGGCCAGCTTATCAAGCGTCTCGACCACCTGCGCCAGCATCGCGCGCTCACGGCCCAGGGCCTGGGCGTACTCGGGCTTGTTCCAGACGGCGGCGTCTTCCAGCTCGCGGTTTACTTCGACCAGACGATCATGTTTGTGATCGTAGTCAAAGATACCCCCGAATGGACTGGGAACGCTCGGTGAGGTCCTTGATGGTGTTCAGGATCGGTTGGATTTCCATGGGCGGGCAGCTCTCGTGCGAATTCGGTGAAAAGCCCGCGAGTATAACCGAGTCTGCGCCACGGCGGCAGACCCGCCGGGCGGTATCGCCGGGCGCAGGGGTCGCCACCCCCACAGATTGAATCAACGAGCGACATTCACCCCTTCAGCGCCTTCTTGGGATAGATATCGTACCGGCTGGATTTGCCCTCGAGGCTGTGAGAAGGCTTGCCCCCCTCTATGATCGGCGCCTTGCGCGGCCGCTTGACCACCACCCGGTGGGTGGCCAGCGCCAGGGCGGCCTCGAGCAGGGCAGGCGCATCGAGGTCATCGCCGACCAGCGGCCTGAACACCCGCATCTCCTTCTTCACCAGCGCGCTCTTGTCGCGATGCGGGAACATCGGATCAAGGTAGATCACCTGCGGCGCCTCCCCCTCCCACGCACGCATGCGCTCGATGGCATTGCCCGTCAGCAGTTGCATGCGCGCTACGATCGGGCCGATTTCGGCATCCCCCCGCGCCCGCGCCAAACCGTCTTCCAGCAGCGCGGCAATCAAAGGCTGGCGCTCGATCAGGGTCATCTCGCAGCCCAGGCTGGCCAGCACGAACGCGTCCTTGCCCAGCCCCGCCGTGGCATCGAGTACCCGCGGCCGCACGCCTTGGGCGATGCCGACCGCCTTGGCGATCATCTGCCCGTTGCCACCGCCGTACAGCCTTCGATGCGCCGCCTGCCCCTCGACGAAATCCACCCGCACAGGCCCGGGCGCCTGCGGCCCCAGTTGCTGGATCTGCAAGCCCTCGGCGCCCAGTTGCACGGCAAACTCCGCCGCCTCGTCAACCAGCGGCAAGCCCAGTCGCTGCGCCCATGCCTCGGCCTGCGCCTGGAATTGCGCGACCAACGCCTCGACCCTGATACCCGCCGCCTGTTGTTGCTCTAACATCGATTCGCGCACTCGAAAAAAATTAATGTAACCCCGGCCAGAGCCGATACAGGCAATATCCCGCTATTCTGCCAGAGCACAACGCCCGCGACTGCCATGTCAGACACTCTTCCCATTGGCTTGACCTACTTGTCGCCCGTCGGCAACTACGGTCGACAGAATACCCAGGCACTGGGTGGCGTCAGCCACCTGTGGCAGGATTTCTTTGCCCGCGCCATGGCAGAGCAACAGGAAGGCGAAGTCGACGGTTTCAGCCAGGCGCTGATGCAGTGCGACCAGGAGAGCGGCGAACCGATCGGCGGCGCCCGTGCCCTGGCCCTGATCGATGCCCAGCGCGCCCTGCCGGTTCACGACACCGAGGTGGCACCACCCGAGCCGCTGTTCCTGCCCAAGGCGGAACTCGAGGCCAAACTGCTGCCCCCTGCCCCCGAGCCCTTCGACACCGTCGAGTTGATCGAGCAGCAACGCCAGCTCGACATCGACAACAGCTGGGTGCGTCCAGTGGTCATGAGCCGGGGCCACCCCATCGCCGAGCCCGGCCCTGGCCCAACGCCACGCCCGCTGTTCCTGCCCATCGCCGAGTTCGAGACCGGCCTGCTCGACCCTGCGCCCGAGCCCTTCGACGACAGCACGCTGGCCAAGCAGCAGAACGACC
Source organism: Pseudomonas sp. 2848 (assembly GCF_003253945.1). Taxonomy (NCBI): domain Bacteria; kingdom Pseudomonadati; phylum Pseudomonadota; class Gammaproteobacteria; order Pseudomonadales; family Pseudomonadaceae; genus Pseudomonas; species Pseudomonas sp. 2848. Next base: position 381,749 of record NZ_QKZD01000003.1, on the reverse strand, counting down.
TGGAGTTCGATATCCACTGGGCGCGCCCGGTAGTGCTGAACAACGTGCGCCTGCACGCCTGAACCTCAGCGGCAGATCTGCCAGAAGCCCATGTCCGCATGGAAGTGATTGTGGTGGGCGGCGTTGTAGTCCGGCCCCAGCACCGTGCTGAAGCTTGCGCACGCCGCCTCCTGCACCTGGCGCAGGAAGTCCGCCTTGCGCCCATCTCCCTGCCAGTCCCGCGCCAACACGATACGCTGGCCGTCCTGCAGGCGAAAACCACTGATATCCAGGGCATTGGCGCTGGCATGCTGGCTGAGCCGCCCTTGCTTGCGATGGTAGACGTTGCGGCAGGCAAAGCTGCCCAGGTGATCAACCTGGGTCACTGGCTGGCCGAACACCCGCTGCGCCGCCGGTTGCAACCCATGCACCTCGAACAGCGCATAGGCCACGGCCAGCGGGCAACTGGCGAGGAAGCTGCTGCTGAGCCGCGCCTGACCGCCTTCGACGCGCCAGACGTTGCGCAACGGGCAGTTGGCCGTCACCGGGCTGTCGCTTTGCTGCCGATAGCGCAATGACGAGGTCTGCAACGCCTGACGGCACAGCTCGGGGTTGGCGCGCAGGCGCGACAGCTTGTAGGGTGTCAGCAGGTTCGGCGGCTGCCGCACGTCCAGCACCGCCCAAGGGTTCCAAGCATCCGCCGGGCGCCAACCGAGCCACCAGGCAACAAGCACGGCCAGCAGCAGGCTGGCCAGTACGGTCAACGTCTTGCTCATGCGGCCTCAGCGACGGAACAAGTCATTGAGCTGAGCGAATGGCAACGCCTGCTCGCCATAACTGAAAGTGCCCTGCTCACGGATCTCCAGCGCGGCCCGCTGCAGAGCGCCCAGGGCGGCACGCGCCAGCGATGAGCCGACACTGATGCGCTTGACGCCCAGGTCTTGCAACTGATTCACGCTCAAGGGCACGCCCGCCATGCCCATCAGCACGTTCACCGGCCTTGGCGCCACGGCCTGCACCACCGCACGGATCTCATCGACGCTGCGCAGCCCCGGGGCATACAGCACATCGGCGCCGGCCTCGGCATAGGCTTGCAGCCTGCGAATGGTGTCATCCAGGTCGAGACGCCCGTGCAGCAGGTTCTCGGCGCGCGCGCAAAGGGTGAAGGGGAACGGCAGGCTGCGGGCAGCCTGCACGGCGGCGCGTACACGCGCCACGGACAAGTCGAAGTCGTAGATCGGCGCTTCGGCGCGGCCACTGGCATCTTCGATCGAACCACCCACCAGCCCCGCCTCGGCGGCGCGCAGAAGGGTCTGTGCGCAGTCCTCGGGCAAATCGCCGAAGCCGTTTTCCAGGTCCGCCGCCACCGGCAATGGCGTGGCATCGACGATCGCCTGGGCGTTGCCCAGGGTTTCCTCGAGCGTCAGCGCGCCCTCGGCATCCGGCCGCCCCAGGCTGAACGCCAGCCCCGCGCTGGTCGTGGCCAGCGCTTCATATCCCAGGCTGGCCAACAGCCGGGCGGAGCCGGCATCCCACGGGTTGGGGATGACGAACGCGCCATCTTGCTCATGCAGCGCCTTGAAGGCTTCGGCTCGCAGGGTTTGCACATCCATGGTTCAACCTCCCGGCAATCAGATCAAAGTAACCCCAGTTGTTCGACCTCAGGGGCGCGGGGCAATTCAGGCAGCGCTGCAAGGCCCGGCAGGCGCGCCATCAGCCGCTGGTGAAAACGCTGGGCCAGCGCCGCCGCCAGGCGATTGTCGGAAGTATGCAGGAACACGTAGGGGCTGCGGCCCTCTTCGATCCAGGCAGCGACCTTGTCGATCCACGGCGTGAGGAACGCCTCGTTGGCCTCGAGCTGCGGGTGACCGATGAAACGCACCTGCGGAGACTGGCTGAAGGCCGCTGGGCGCGGCGGCACCTTGGGCTTCTTGGCCTGGGCATGGAGCACCGCGGGCTCGCGCGAGGTGCAACTGAACAACGCACGCGGATCCAGACAGATACGCTCGACTCCACGTTCATGCAGCAGGCGATTGAGCTGACGCTCCTCCTCGCCCCGGGCGAAGAAGGCATCGTTGCGCACCTCCACCGCCAGGGGCACGCCGATCTCATCAAGAAAATACGCCAGCTCGCCCAGGCGCGACGGGCCGAACATTGCCGGCAACTGCAGCCAGTACGGCGCAACGCGCTCGCCCAGGGGCGCCATCAGCCGGGTGAAATCGACGGCCGCATCGAGTTGTTCGCGCAGGTCGCCGGCATGGCTTACATCGCCCGGAAACTTGGCCGTGAAGCGAAACCCCGACGGCATGATCTGCGCCCAACGCTCGACGGTCGCCGGCGCGGGACGGGCATAGAAGGTGGTATTGCCTTCAACGGCGTTGAATACCTGGCTGTAGAGCCCGAGGAACTCGCCGCTACGGGCGTCGGCCGGATAGAGGTACTCGCGCCAGGCGTTTTCAGCCCAGGACGGGCAACCGAGGAAATAAGGGAGGGGTGATGGCGTCATCCATCAAATGTACAGGTCCAGCCCCAGCACTTCCATCTCCCAGTCGGTGAAGCCGGCGGTGGTCAGGTAGCTGGCCAGGGCGGTGGAGGTTCGGCGGTTGCGGGCGCGGGGGAAGATCAGGTCCTGCTGGCGGGCGGGCAGGTTCTCGCCGCGACGGCTGGCGCGGCTGATCTGCGCGTCGATGTCCTCGATGATCTCGGCATCGGCTTCGTCGATGGCTTCGTCACGCGCTGGCGCCTTGCGTGGCGCACGCTTGATGGGGTAGCTCTGTGAGGAGAAGCCGTCGATACGCATGAAAAAGGCACTCAGGATCAATGATGGCAATTTAGCAGCATCAGGAATCCTTCGCTAATGCCCGAACTGATAACTGGACCACAGTTCGCGCAAAAGGTTTTATCGTGAACGGCGATAGCCGACGAAATGCCTTCAACGCGCCTTGGGCGTAGCCACATTATCGCGCAGGTAGACCGGTTGCGCCTGTTCGGCGACCACCGCCTCGCCCCGTGCCCAGGCAAAGCCGGCCAGAGTGAGGATATCCAGGGCGCTAGGCAACGCGGCCGCATCGCTGGCAGAAACCTGCACGGCCAGGCGCTCGGCGTAGCCCCAGCCGGTACCGGCACCGAACCATGCCTCGCCCGGGCCTTGCGGCAGGGCCACGCGCTCTGGCGGCAGTACCGCCTCCTGGCCGATCAGGCGCATCTCGCCCTGTTCGGCGCGGTAACAACCCCAGTACACCTCGTCCATGCGCGCGTCGATGGCCGCGGCCACCTGCTGCACGCCACGCTCACGCAAGGCGCCCTGCGCCAGGGCCGCCAGGTTGGACGTTGGCAGTACCGGGCGTTCGAGGGCGAAAGCCAGGCCCTGGACCACGCCGATGGCGATACGCACGCCAGTGAAAGCGCCCGGGCCACGGCCAAAGGCGATGGCATCCAGCGCGCTCAGCGCCACGCCCGATTCGGCCAGCAACTGCTTGATCATCGGCAGCAGTTTCTGCGCGTGCATGCGCGGGATGACCTCGTAATGGCTGGTCACCTTGCCGTCATGCAACAGGGCGACGGAACAGGCTTCGGTAGCGGTATCCAGGGCCAGCAGGGTGGTCATCGAGCGAGGTATCCAGGCGACAGGGGAAAAGAGCGGCAGTATAAACGACAACGGCCCGCAAGCGGGCCGTCGTGACGCACGGTGACGGATCAGCTCAGGGCTGCCAGTACCTTGGCGGTGATCGATTCGACCGAACCGACGCCTTCGATGTGGCTGTACTTCGGCTTGCCGGCGTTGGCGGCCGACAGCTTCTGGTAGAAGTCCACCAGCGGCTTGGTCTGGCTGTGGTAGACCGACAGGCGGTGACGCACGGTTTCTTCCTTGTCGTCATCGCGCTGGATCAGGTCTTCGCCGGTGACGTCGTCCTTGCCTTCCACCTTCGGTGGGTTGTACTGGATGTGGTAGGTGCGGCCGGATGCCAGGTGCACGCGGCGGCCAGCCATGCGGCCGACGATTTCTTCGTCGTCCACGGCGATTTCGACCACGGCGTCGATGTCGACGCCGGCAGCGACCATGGCTTCAGCCTGCGGGATGGTGCGCGGGAAGCCGTCGAACAGGCAGCCGTTGGCGCAGTCAGCCTGCGCGATGCGCTCCTTGACCAGACTGATGATCAGCTCGTCGGAGACCAGCTGGCCGGCATCCATGACCTTTTTCAGCTCCAGGCCCAGTGGGGTACCGGCCTTGACGGCGGCACGCAGCATGTCACCGGTGGAGATCTGGGGAATACCGAACTTCTCGGTGATGAACTTTGCCTGAGTACCTTTACCGGCCCCGGGAGCTCCCAGCAGAATTACGCGCATCTTGTGCTCCTCATATTTTTTATGCAAATCAACGGATTCGGCGCACAAGGCCAACTCCGGAAAAATCGGTCGAGACCGCAAAATCGGTCAAAAGGCTGCTCAAGATACACAGCGCCCGCCCCCCCGACAAGCGTCCCAAAGTGGCAGGAATGCGCCACTTGCAGCTTGCCGGGGGACAGGTTGCGCCGGGCGCAACCAGCCATGGAAGGAGCGGCCACGGCCAGCCCTGCCACTCATCGCGCCTACCCTCGGCCTAACTCAGCCGGTGTTGCGCAACCCGGCCGCGATCCCGGCCACCGTCACCAGCAAGGCCTGTTCCAACGGGCTGTCCAGAGCGGCTTCACGGCTGCGCGAGCGTGCCAGCAACTCGGCTTGCAGGCGGTGCAACGGGTCCAGGTAGGTGTTGCGCAGGCGGATGTATTCCAGGGTTTCCGGGCTGTGCGCCAGTAGCACCGACTGCCCGGTCAGACCCAGTACCACTTGGCACGACTGCGACAATAGGTCGCGCAGGTGCGCGCCCAACGGCAGCAGTTCGGGTTGCACCAGACGTTCGTCGTAGGCCTCGGCGATCTGCGCATCGGCCTTGGCCAGGACCATCTCCAGCATGTCGATGCGGGTACGGAAGAACGGCCATTGTTCGCGCATCTGCGCCAGCAGCGTCCCCTGCCCGCGTGCCAGGGCATTGTTCAGCGCGGTCTCCCAGCCGAGCCAGGCCGGCAGCATCAGCCGTGTCTGGGTCCAGCCGAAGATCCAAGGGATCGCCCTCAGGCTTTCGATGCCGCCGGCGCGGCGCTTGGCCGGGCGGCTGCCCAGCGGCAGCCGGCCAAGCTCCTGCTCGGGGGTGGACTGGCGGAAGTACTCGACGAAGTCCGGATTCTCGCGCACCACGGCGCGGTAGGCCTTGACGCCGTCGGCGGCCAGTTGGTCCATCAGTGCGCGCCAGGCCGGCTCAGGCGGCGGCGGTGGCAACAGGGTCGCCTCCAGCACCGCGGCCAGATAAAGATTGAGGTTCTGCTCGGCGATGCCCGGCAGACCGAACTTGAAACGGATCATCTCGCCCTGTTCGGTGGTGCGAAAACGCCCGCCCACCGAGCCCGGCGGCTGCGACAGGATCGCCGCGTGAGCAGGGCCACCGCCACGTCCCACCGTGCCACCGCGGCCATGGAACAGCAGCAGCTCGACCTGGTGTTCACGGCAGATGCGCACCAGGTTTTCCTGAGCACGGTACTGGGCCCAGGCCGCCGCCGTGGTGCCGGCATCCTTGGCCGAGTCGGAATAGCCGATCATCACCTCTTGCGGGCCCTGCAGCCCGGCGCGATAGCCCGGCAGCCCGAGCAGGCGCTCCATGACCGGGCCTGCGTTGTCCAGGTCGGCCAGGGTCTCGAACAGGGGTACCACGCGCATCGACCGGGTCAACCCGGCCTCCTTGAGCAACAGCTGCACCGCCAGCACGTCGGACGCCGCGCCGGCCATGGATATCACGTACGAACCCAGCGACGCCGCCGGGGCCGCGGCGATTTCGCGGCAGGTGGCGAGTACTTCGGCGGTATCGGCCTGGGGCTGGAAGTGCGCCGGCAGCAACGGGCGGCGATTCTTCAGCTCGGTCTGGAGGAAGGTGATGCGTCGCTCTTCGTCCCACTCGGCATAGCGGCCGAGCCCGAGGTAGTCGGTGATTTCCGACAGCGCATCGCGATGGCGGGCAGCGTCCTGACGCACATCCAGGCGCACCAGGAACAGACCAAACGTCACCGCCCGGCGCAGGCAGTCGAGCAACGGGCCGTCGGCAATCACGCCCATGCCGCACTCATGCAGCGACTGGTAGCACAGCTCCAACGGCGCGATAAGGTCGCGATTGTCCACCAGCACCGCCGCGCTGGCCGGCTGCGTCGCGGCCAACGAGGCGTGGGCCCAGGCGCGGGTGGCACGCAGGCGGTCGCGCAACTGCTTGAGCAGCGCCCGGTAAGGTTCGGCGCTGTCCCCGACCTTTTCCTTGAGTGCGGCGCTGGCCTGCTGCATGGACAACTCGGCGGCCAGGTAGTCGATATCACGCAGGAACAGGTCGGCGGCCATCCAGCGCGCCAGCAGCAGCACTTCGCGGGTTACCGTCGCCGTGACATTGGGGTTGCCGTCACGATCACCCCCCATCCAGGAAGCAAAGCGAACCGGCGCCGCCTCCAGTGGCAGGTGCATCCCGGTCGCCTCGAACAGTGCCGTGTCGACCTTGCGCAGGTGGTTGGGCACCGCCTGCCACAATGAATGCTCGATCACCGCGAAGCCCCACTTGGCCTCGTCCACCGGCGTCGGCCGGGTCCTGCGGATTTCCTCGGTGTGCCAGGACTCGGCGATCAACCGGCGCAGGCGCTCACGCACCTGCTGGCGCTCGGCGGGGATGAGGTCGCGGTGGTCCTGCGCGGCCAGCTGCGCGGCAATGGCGTCGTACTTCTGGATCAAGGTACGCCGGGCCACCTCGGTGGGGTGCGCGGTAAGCACCAGCTCGATGTGCAACTTGCCCAGTTGCCGGGCCAGCTCATCGTTGCCGTGGCCAGCCGCCTTCAGGCGCGCCAGCAATTCGGGGAGCACGCGGGCCTCGAACGGTTCGGGCTGGCCGGCGTCACGGCGGCGGATCAGCTGGTACTGCTCGGCGATGTTGGCCAGGTTGAGGAACTGGTTGAACGCCCGCGCCACCGGCAGCAGGTCCTCCTCGGCCAGGTCGCCCAGGGTCGAGCTCAGTTGCTCGCCCGCCTCGCGCCGGTCGGCCTTGGCGCTGTGGCGGATGTCCTCGATCTTCTGCAGGAACGCCTCGCCATGCTGCTGGCGGATGGTCTCGCCAAGCAGTTCTCCCAAAAGGTGCACATCCTCGCGCAAGCGCAGATCGATATCACTCATCAGCCTTCTCCACTCCAGGAAACCGCATGCGCCCAAGAGTGCCCACTCGCGCCCGCCCCTGGCAAGCCGCGAGCCGCCAAAGCAACTAAAGTAAACACAGGTCATCCGAAGCAATGCCACTCCAGGCTTTGACAGAGGTCATCATGAAAATTCGCCAACTCGCCCAGCACTGGGAACAGAACGCCGCCGGCCGCCTGAGCCCCACCGGTCATGTCCTGCACCTGGACATGGAAGCAGAAGCGCGCCTGGCCGCGCTGATCGACATGTACCCCAAGCGCAGCCCCGAGGAACTCCTGGGTGAGCTGGTGGCGGCGGCACTGGAAGAGCTCGAGGCCAGCTTCCCCTACGTCAAGGGCCAGCAGGTGATCGCCACCGACGAGGAAGGCGACCCGTTGTACGAGGACATCGGCCCTACGCCGCGCTTTCTGGCCCTGTCCCGGCGCCACCTGCAGGCCCTTGGCCGGGTACAGAAAGACCCCTCGCACTGAGCCCTCCCGGGTGCCGGGCGCTGCCCGGCATACCGTCATCTATAGCGGAAGTTCCAGGCGAAATCCGCTGACTGATTAGTCAGAAAAAAATACCTTTAGCGTGCAAATTTTTCTGAACTATTCAAAAACCGCTTCGGTCACAGCCAATAGCCATCACGGCAAAACCCTGTAAACACGGGCCTTTGCGCCCGACGCTGGCAACAGGGGAACAGCGATTGTCACTGCGTGGCATCGTCGTTTAACAGGAGTGACCCAATGGAGTTGACCACCATGAAGACCCGCATCGCACAACCTTCCTCCACTCATCTGCGCGGGCTCAAGCTGGCCGCGCTGGCCCTGGGCAGCAGCCTGGTGCTGGCCGGCTGCGCGGGCAAGCCGCCTACCGAGCAGTACGCCGTGACCCAATCGGCGGTCAACTCGGCAGTCAGCGCCGGTGGCACCGAGTTCGCAGCAGTGGAAATGAAAGCTGCCCAGGACAAGTTCAAGAAGGCCGAAATCGCCATGCACGACAAGAAGTATGACGATGCCAAGCTGCTGGCCGAGCAGGCCGAATGGGACGCCCGCCTTGCCGAGCGCAAAGCCCAGGCGGCCAAGGCCCAGAAGGCCGTGCAGGATGCCCGCCAGGGCGTCCAGGACGTACGTGAGGAAGGCCTGCGCAGCGCTGAGTAAGCCTGCCCTGCCTCTATAGCCTTCGTTTAAAGATCAAAGGATGAACACTATGCGCAACTACGTCATGATTCCCGCCCTGCTGGCCCTGAGCGTCGGCCTTGCCGCCTGCTCCCACGACCCGAACGCCAACCTCGAGTCGGCCCGCACCAATTTCTCCGCCCTGCAGAGCGATCCGCAGTCGAGCAAGGTGGCCGCGCTCGAGACCAAGGACGCCCAGGATTGGCTGAACAAGGCCGACAAGGCCTACATGGATCGCGAGGATGAGAAGAAGGTCGACCAGCTCGCCTACCTCACCAATCAACGCGTCGAAGTAGCCAAGCAGACCATCGCCCTGCGCACCGCCGAAGGCGAGCTGAAAAATGCCGCGGCACAACGCGCCCAGGCCAAGCTCGACGCTCGCGATGCGCAGATCAGGAAACTGCAGGACAGCCTCAACGCCAAGCAGACCGACCGCGGCACCCTGGTGACCTTCGGCGATGTGCTGTTCGACTTCAACAAGGCCGAGCTCAAGAGCAGCGCCTACCCGAACGTCACCAAGCTGGCGCAGTTCCTCCAGGAAAACCCTGAGCGCAAGGTGATCGTCGAGGGCTACACCGACAGCGTCGGTTCGGCCAACTACAACCAGACCCTCTCCGAACGTCGCGCCGCCGCAGTGCGCATGGCCCTAGTGCGTGCCGGCGTGGACCCTGCGCGCATCGTCGCCCAGGGCTATGGCAAGGAGTATCCGGTAGCGGACAACGGCAGCAACTCCGGCCGTGCGCAGAACCGTCGTGTGGAAGTGACCATCTCCAACGACAACCAGCCGGTTGCACCACGCTCGGTCAGCCAGATCCAGTAAACCGTTGCTGGCTAAACGAGAACCCCGCCTTGATGGCGGGGTTTTCGTTCGGATCGATCAAAGCGTTCGCCAAGCCACTTACGCAAACGCCCCGAACACGTCGGGGCGTCTGCCTGGCGCACGTCACTGACTACTGGAACAGCGACTCGCTGGACAGGCCATTCTTCTCGAGGATCTCGCGCAGGCGCTTCAGGCCTTCGACCTGGATCTGCCGCACCCGCTCACGGGTCAGGCCGATCTCCAGCCCGACATCCTCCAGGGTACTGCTTTCATGCCCACGCAGGCCAAAACGCCGAACCACCACCTCACGCTGCTTGTCGGTCAACTCGCCCAGCCACTGGTCGATGCTCTGCGACAGGTCATCATCCTGCAGCAGTTCGCATGGGTCGGTGGGACGGTCATCGGTGAGGGTGTCGAGCAGCGTCTTGTCAGAGTCGGGCCCCAGCGAAACATCCACCGAGGACACCCGCTCGTTCAGGCCGAGCATGCGCTTGACCTCGGCCACTGGCTTCTCCAGCAGGCTGGCGATCTCCTCAGGCGACGGCTCGTGGTCGAGCTTTTGCGTAAGCTCGCGGGCGGCGCGCAGGTAGACGTTGAGTTCCTTGACCACGTGAATGGGCAGGCGGATGGTGCGGGTCTGGTTCATGATCGCCCGCTCGATGGTCTGGCGGATCCACCAGGTCGCGTAGGTCGAGAAGCGGAAACCGCGTTCAGGATCGAACTTCTCCACCGCACGGATCAGGCCCAGGTTGCCTTCCTCGATCAGGTCGAGCAGCGACAGGCCACGATTGACGTAACGGCGGGCAATCTTGACCACCAGGCGCAGGTTGCTTTCGATCATGCGCTTGCGCCCGGCAGGGTCGCCTTTTTGCGACAGGCGCGCGAAATGCACTTCTTCCTCTGGCGAAAGCAGAGGCGAGAAGCCGATTTCGTTGAGATACAGTTGGGTCGCATCAAGTGCCCGACTGTAGTCGATGTACTTGTGCTGCTTGAGCGATGCGCCCTGTTTCGACTTGGTCCGAACCGAAGGTACAGCAGGTTCGTCTGACACCACATCCGTTTCCAAAACGATGCCCGTCTCCATCAGAAGCAGGTCATCGTCGATGTCAAACTCCGGCACTTCTTTACTGAGAGCCATTGTTATAGTCCTTTGCTGAGTTCGAACTCAGACTCGAGCGTCACCCTTCCATGGCAGCGCTGGAGCCTGTCCCCTCTACATCCAAGGAACAGGCCGGGACAATGATCAACGGCGTGGCAGGAACTGGAGAGGATCGACGGGTTTGCCCTGGCGGCGAATCTCGAAATGCAGCTTCACCCGATCAGTGCCCGTGGACCCCATTTCTGCGATCGTCTGCCCTGCCTTGACCTGCTGCCCCTCCCGAACCAAAAGCCTGCGGTTGTGACCGTAGGCACTGACGTAGGTATCGCTGTGTTTGATGATGATGAGCTCGCCATAGCCCCTCAAGCCACTGCCGGCGTAGACCACCGCTCCATCAGACGCAGCAAAAACAGGCTGTCCCAAATCACCGGCGATATCAATGCCTTTATTCAAACTACCGTTTGAAGCGAATTTTCCAATCAGCACGCCATTCGCCGGCCACGTCCAACCGCCGACCGCGCGCTCTGCGGCGGGCACCTGGGCAACCGTTTGCGAGGTGGTGGAAGGGGCAGTTGTGGCACTTTTGCCATTGCTGGTTGCCGGCGCCGTAGTGGCAACCGGCCGGCGGATCACGGTGGTCCGGCTCGATGAAGAAGCGCTGCCGACGACCGTCGTGCTGCCCCCCGCGCCGCTGCTGAAACGGATCGGCTGGCCCGGGCGGATGGTGTAGGGGGCGGGAATATTGTTGCGTGCCGCCAGCTCCTTGTAGTCCCAACCGTAGCGGAAGGCAATGGAGAACAGCGTGTCGCCGGGTTTGACGATGTACTGCCCCGAGGTGACGGTCGGGCGCTTGGGCGCGGCGTTGTTGCGGTCGACCACGCGGGCGCCGTTCGAGCTGGTGCTGGAACAGCCAGCCAGCAGGGTCCCCATGGCCAGCGCGATCACCAGAAGCTTCAAAACCGACCGATCCTTGCGCTGCCGCATGCCTGTGTGACCCACCCGCGCTCCCCTCATGCTGTCAAAAAATGACGATACAAAAATGCAATATTGTTTCAATTATAACCGAGCCACCCTGCTTGGGGTGACTCGCTGTTGGCCTGATCCAGTACGAAAAGCGCCACGCCAGATAGACAGGGCCCAGGCGCAAGAATTCGTCGTCGCCGCAAATATTCCGTTACGCCGCTCAGGCCAGTGGGCCATTGAGCAGCGGCACGAAGCGCACGGCGCCGAGTACCCGCCGCGAGAAGCCATGCTCTTCGCGCACGATCAGCATCAGTTGCTGGGTCTCCCCCGCCGGCCCGACCGGGATCACCATGCGTCCGCCCGGCGCCAGCTGATCGAGCAGTGCCTGCGGCACTTCAGGCGCGACTGCGGTGACGATGATGCCGTTGTAAGGCGCCAACGCCGGCCAACCTTCGCAGCCGTCGCCCCAACGGAACACCACGTTGCGCAGGTTGAGCTCGACCAGGCGCTCCTTGGCCCGGTCCTGCAGCACCTTGATGCGCTCCACCGAGAACACCCGCTCGACCAGTTGGGCCAGGATCGCGGTCTGGTAGCCCGAGCCGGTGCCGATCTCCAGCACCTTGTCCAGGGGGCCTGCCTCCAGCAACAGCTCGCTCATATGCGCGACCATGAACGGCTGGGAGATCGTCTGGTTGTGGCCGATCGGCAGCGCCGTGTCTTCATAGGCGCGATGGGCCAGGGCTTCATCGACGAACAGGTGGCGCGGGGTGCGACGAATGGCCTCGAGTACCTTGGCGTTCGACACGCCTTCTTCATAGAGCCGCTGGATCAGCCGCTCCCGGGTACGCTGGGAGGTCATGCCGATGCCGCGGCGCTGCAGATCGTCCTGTTCGCGCATCAGAGCAGGCCCTCCAGCCAACCGTCGAGGCGCTCGAAGGCATCGTTGAAGGTGCGGTCCAGTTGCAGCGGGGTGATCGACACGTAACCCTGCATCACGGCATGGAAGTCGGTGCCCGGGCCGCCATCTTCGGCATCGCCGGCCACGGCGATCCAGTAGCCTTCCTTGCCCCGCGGGTTGACCACCTTGGTCGGTGCCGCGGCACGCGCGCGGTGCCCCAGGCGGGTGAGCTGGATGCCACGTATATGCTCCAGCGGCAGGTTGGGGATATTGACGTTGAGCACCGTGCGCGGCGGCAACTCCAGGCGCGACTGCGCCTCGACCAGGCGCCGGGCGATGTAGGCGGCGGTCGGCAAGTTGTCGGGCAGGCGCGACAGCAGCGAGAAGGCCAGCGAGGTGCCGCCGAGGAAGCGCCCCTCCAACGCCGCAGCCACCGTGCCCGAATAGAGCACGTCATCCCCCAGGTTGGCGCCCAGGTTGATGCCGGACACCACCATGTCCGGGGTTTCCGGCAACAGGCCGTTGAGCCCCAGGTGCACGCAGTCGGTCGGCGTGCCGTTGAGGCTGATGAAGCCGTTGGCCAGCGTCTGCGGATGCAGCGGCCGGTCCAGTGTCAGCGAGCTGCCAGCACCGCTTTTGTCTTGATCCGGGGCAATCACCACGCACTCGGCATAGTCCACCAACGCTTCATGCAGCGCGGCGAGGCCGGGTGCGGTAACACCGTCGTCATTCGAAATCAGAATACGCATGGGCTGTCCGTCTGCCCTGCCGGCACCAGATCGACGAGTTCGCGCACCACCACGGTGGCGAAGCATCCGGCCGGAAGGACGAATTCCAGTTGCAGGATATCAGGCTCGGGATAATGCCACGTCAGCCGCCCAATAGGGAGCCGCAGGATGCGCCGTTCGTGATCCATGCCCGCTCGCGCCAGCCAATCGCACAGCGCCGGATGACGTCCGGCGAGCGTGGACTCGAGGTCGAGGGTCGCGCCCTGGCTCGGTGCCGCACCGGCGCCCCACAGCGGGCCCGTCGGGTGCAGGTCGAGAATGGCCAGGCGCGGGTCGTTGCACTCGGTCTCGCCGGCCACGAAGAAGCTGCGCTTGTCGGTGAAGGCCAGCAGGTCGCCGACCTGGGCGCGCTGCCAGCTGCCGTCGGCGACACGGGCGGCCAGCACCTGGTTGAACAGGTAGCTGCGCCCAGCCGACAGCAGCCGCGAACGCAGGTTGCGCTGCTCGGGCAGCGCCTGGCGAGCGGCCCAGCCCTGTGCGTCGTGCACATTGCCACCGGCATGGCCGAAGCGCTGGCTGCCGAAGTAGTTGGGCACGCCCTGCTGCTTGAGTTGCTCCAGGCGGGCATCAAGAGCCTGGTGGTCGGCCTCCAGCGCGGTCAGGCGCAAGGTGAAGCCATTGGCCGAATGCGCGCCACGCTGCAGCTTGCGCTGGTGGCGCACCTGCTTGAGCACGCGCAGGGTGTCGTCCTCGGCACGGGACAGGTCGGGGTCGGCCTTGCCCGGCAGGTGCAGGCTGAACCACTGGCGGGTCAGGGCCTGGCGGTCCTTGAGGCCGGCATAGCTGATGGCCCGCACCGGCACGCCGGCGGCGCGGGCCAGGCGGCGAGCCGCCTCCTCGGTGTTGAGGTCACGCTTCTCGACCCACAGCCACAGGTGCTCGCCCTGGCCGGACAGCGGGATATCGAGGACTTCATCGACCTGGAAGTCTTCAGCCACCGCCTTGAGCACCGCGGTGCCCAAGACATCGCCCGAGGCCCGAGGGCCTAGCAGTTCCAGTTCGGTCATGCTGGCAGCAGCAGGGCGACCGCATGCACGGCGATGCCCTCCTCGCGGCCGGTGAAGCCCAGCTTTTCTTCAGTGGTGGCCTTGACGTTGACCTGGTCGAGCTCGACCTGCAGGTCTGCGGCGATGTGCTGGCGCATGGTCTCGATGTGCGGGGCCATCTTGGGTGCCTGGGCGACGATGGTGGCGTCGACATTGCCGACCTTCCAACCCTTGTCACGCACGACAGCGACCACGTGGCGCAGCAGCACCCGGCTGTCGGCGCCCTTGAACTGCGGGTCGGTGTCGGGGAAATGCTTGCCGATGTCGCCCAGCGCCGCGGCACCCAGCAAGGCATCGCTCAGGGCGTGCAGCAGCACGTCGCCGTCGGAGTGGGCCAGCAGGCCGAACTTGTGGGGGATACGCACCCCGCCCAAGGTAATGAAATCACCGTCGCAGAAACGATGGACATCGTAGCCGTGGCCAATACGCATAGAAGAACGCCCTGATTGAGTCAGGGCGTGATTCTACCTGCTTTTACGGTATTGGGGCTGCTTCACGGCCCTGCGGCTCAGACCCTGCCCAGTGCCACCGCATGATGGCGCAGGTGTTCATCGATGAAGCTGGCGATGAAGTAGTAGCTATGGTCGTAGCCTGGCTGCAGGCGCAGGGTCAGCCCATGGCCGCCCTTACGGGCCGCCTGCTCCAGCGCCTCTGGCTTGAGCTGCTTTTCAAGGAAGTCATCGCGATCCCCCTGGTCCACCAGCAGCGGCGGGCATTCATCCGCCTCGGCCAGCAGCACACTGGCATCCCACTCGCGCCACTGCGCCCGGTCTTCGCCCAGGTAGCGGCTGAAGGCCTTCTCACCCCAAGGGCAATCCATTGGATTGCTAATCGGTGAGAACGCCGACACCGAGCGGTAGCGCCCCGGGTTGCGCAAGGCGCAGACCAGCGCGCCATGCCCGCCCATTGAGTGGCCACTGATACTGCGCTGGCTTGACGCCGGGAAATGCTCCTCGATCAACTCCGGCAACTCGTGCACCACGTAGTCGTGCATCTGGTAGTTGCGCGCCCAGGGCTGCTGGGTGGCATTGAGGTAGAACCCCGCGCCGAGGCCGAAGTCCCAGGCACCGTCCGGATCACCCGGCACCTGCTCGCCACGCGGGCTGGTGTCCGGGGCGACGATGATCAGCCCAAGCTCCGCAGCCAGGCGCTGGGCGCCGGCCTTCTGCATGAAGTTCTCGTCGGTGCAGGTCAGGCCGCTGAGCCAGTACAGCACCGGCAGCTTTTCGCCCTGCTCGGCTTGGGGCGGCAGGTACACCGCGAACACCATGTCGCAGGCAAGCACCTTGGAGCTGTGCCGGTAACGCTTGTGCCAGCCGCCAAAGCTTTTCTGGCAAGAGATGTTTTCCAGCGTCATGGCGAGGGCCTCAGAAGTGGATTACGCTGCGGATGCTCTTGCCTTCGTGCATCAGGTCGAAAGCTTTGTTGATGTCCTCCAGGCCCATGGTATGGGTAATGAAGGTGTCCAGCGGGATCTCGCCTTTCTCGGACATTTCCACGTAGCTCGGCAGCTCACTGCGGCCACGCACGCCGCCGAAGGCCGAACCGCGCCAGACGCGACCGGTGACCAGCTGGAACGGACGGGTGGCGATTTCCTGGCCGGCACCGGCCACGCCGATGATCACCGACTCGCCCCAGCCCTTGTGGCAGCATTCCAGTGCCGCGCGCATCAGTTGCACATTGCCGATGCACTCGAAGGAAAAGTCCACGCCGCCGTCGGTGAGATCGACGATCACTTCCTGGATCGGGCGGTCGTAGTCTTTCGGGTTGATGCAGTCGGTGGCGCCCAGCTGCCGGGCGATCTCGAACTTGGCCGGGTTGATGTCGATGGCGATGATGCGCGAAGCCTTGGCCTTGACCGCGCCGATCACTGCCGACAGACCGATTCCGCCGAGGCCGAAGATGGCCACAGTGTCACCCGGCTTGACCTTGGCGGTGTTGAGCACCGCGCCGATACCGGTGGTCACGCCGCAGCCGAGCAGGCAGACCTTCTCCAGCGGGGCCTCTTTCTGGATCTTGGCCACGGAGATTTCCGGCAGCACGGTGTACTCGGAGAAGGTCGAGGTGCCCATGTAGTGGAACAGCTGCTGGCCCTTGTAGCTGAAGCGGGTGGTGCCGTCGGGCATCAGGCCCTTGCCCTGGGTGGCGCGGATGGCTTGGCACAGGTTGGTCTTGCCCGACAGGCAGAATTTGCACTTGCCGCATTCCGGGGTGTACAGCGGGATCACGTGGTCGCCGACCGCCACCGAGGTCACGCCCTCGCCAACCGCCTCGACGATCGCCCCGCCCTCATGGCCGAGAATCGACGGGAAGATGCCTTCCGGGTCGGCGCCAGACAGGGTATAGGCGTCGGTATGGCAGACACCCGAGGCGACGACGCGCAGCAGCACTTCGCCGGCCTTGGGCATGGCCACGTCCACTTCGACGATTTCCAGGGGTTTCTTGGCCTCGAAGGCTACAGCAGCGCGGGACTTGATCATCAAAGGTCTCCAGACAAGAGTGTCGATTGCAGGCAAGCAGTGTAATTCACAGCCTTTTGATGAATAATCCGGCCACTCACAAAACATTATTGCCATACAGGGATAATCCATTGAGCAGCCGCTGGGAAGGCATCGACGAATTCGTCGCCGTGGCAGAAATGGGCCAGTTCACCGCCGCCGCCGAACGCCTCGGAGTGTCTTCGTCGCACATCAGTCGGCAGATCGCCCGCCTGGAGGAACGCTTGCAGACCCGCCTGCTGTACCGCAGCACGCGGCGGGTGACCCTCAGCGAAGCCGGGCAGACCTTTCTCCAGCACTGCCAGCGCCTGCAGGATGGCCGCGAGGAAGCGTTGCGCGCCATGGGCGACCTGGCCAGCGAACCCAAGGGCCTGCTGCGCCTGACCTGCGCGGTAGCCTATGGCGAGCGCTTCATCGTGCCGCTGGTGACGCGCTTCATGGCGCTGTACCCGCAGTTGCGGGTGGAGGTGGAGTTGAGCAACCGCACCCTCGACCTGCTGCATGAGGGCATGGACCTGGCGATCCGCCTGGGCCGCCTGCAGGATTCCCGGCTGGTGGCCACGCGCCTGGCGCCGCGACGCATGTACCTGTGCGCATCACCGGCCTACCTGGCACGCTATGGGCGGCCGCACAGCGTGTCGGAGTTGGCGCGGCACAATTGCCTGGTCGGCAGCTCCGACCTGTGGGCGCTGCAGCAGGAGGGGCGCGAGATCAGCCAGCGGGTGCAGGGCAACTGGCGCTGCAACAGCGGCCAGGCGGTGCTGGATGCGGCGCTGCAAGGGATGGGCCTGTGCCAGTTGCCGGACTACTACGTGCTGGAGCATCTGCATAGCGGGGCGCTGGTGTCGTTGCTGGAGGGGCACCAACCGCCGAATACAGCGGTATGGGCGTTGTATCCGCAACAACGGCATCTGTCGCCGAAGGTGCGGCGGTTGGTGGACTATCTCAAGGAAGGGTTGGCGCAGTTGCCGGAGTATCGCACCACGCCTTTGCAGGAGCGGCCTTAGCCGCGATGCGGGCAACGCGGTCAGGCACCCGCTGCGCGAGTGATCGCGGCTGAAGCCGCTCCTACAGATACGGCGTCAGACCATCGCTCAGCGACGCCCAGCCCAGCGCTGGCGCAACCACTCCAAGTCCTCTGGCCGGGTCACCTTGATATTGTCGCTGCGCCCTTCGACCAGGCGCGGCGCATACCCGGCCCACTCGATGGCGGACGACTCATCGGTGACTGCTACATCGGACACCAGGCACTCGGCCAGCGCCCGGTGCAACATGCCGAGACGGAACATCTGCGGGGTGTAGGCTTGCCAGACGGTGCTGCGATCGACCGTCGCCGCCACCCTGCCCTCGCCGTCGGCACGCTTGAGCGTGTCCCGAGCGGGTACGGCGAGCAATCCACCGACGGTATCTTCAGCCAGGGCTGACAGCAACTTGTCCAGATCGCCACGCGCCAGATTCGGCCGCGCGGCGTCGTGCACCAGCACCCAGTCGTCATCCGACGCGCCCTGGGCGTGCAGCAGCAAAAGCGCATTGAGCACCGAGTCAGCGCGCTCGTCACCACCCGGGGCACGCTGGATACGCGGATCGCTGGCACAGCGCAGGCCGGGCCAGTAAGGGTCGTGTTCGGCAATGCTGACCACCACGCCCTTGAGCATGGGATGGTCGAGGAAACAGTCGAGGCTATGCTCGAGAATGGTCTGCCCGCCCAGTTGCAGATACTGCTTGGGCCGGTCGGCAGCCATGCGGGCGCCAATGCCCGCGGCGGGAATCACGGCCCAGAAGGCCGGCAGTTCGTTTGTCATTTCTGTGGCAGCTGGTAGAGGGTTTCGCCCTCCTTGACCATCCCCAGTTCATGACGAGCCCGTTCTTCCACGGTCTCCATACCTTTCTTCAACTCCAGGACCTCGGCATCGAGCACACGATTGCGCTCCAGCAGGCGCTCGTTTTCCGCATGCTGGTCGGCGATCTGCTGCTTGAGTTCGGTCACTTGCGCGAGGCTGCCATTACCTACCCAAAGGCGATATTGCAGGCCGCCGAGCAGCAGGAGCAGGACGAGGAACAACCAATAGGGACTGCGCATGAAGATATCCAGGGTAAAAAAGGCCGCCGCAGCGAGCTTCCGATAGCACGAAGCCTGGCCGAGGCCAGGCTTCGTCGACAGAAACCCGTGGAGACAGCCAAACGTTCATTACGAACGTTCAGCGGGCCCCGGCTGCTGCCTTTTTACCATCTCTTGCTCAGCCGCGAAACTCGGCACGACCGCGATACACGGCTTTGGCGCCCAGTTGCTCTTCGATGCGCAGCAGTTGGTTGTACTTGCTGACGCGGTCGGAGCGGCACAGCGAGCCGGTCTTGATCTGGCCAGCGGCAGTACCCACGGCCAGGTCGGCGATGGTCGAGTCCTCGGTTTCACCGGAACGGTGCGAAATCACCGCGGTGTAGCCAGCGGCCTTGGCCATCTGGATGGCTTCGAGGGTTTCGGTCAGCGAGCCGATCTGGTTGAACTTGATCAGGATCGAGTTGCCGATGCCCTTCTCGATACCTTCCTTCAGGATCTTGGTGTTGGTCACGAACAGGTCGTCGCCAACCAGCTGGACTTTCTCGCCGATCTTGTCGGTGAGGATCTTCCAGCCAGCCCAGTCGGACTCGTCCAGGCCGTCTTCGATCGAGATGATCGGGAAACGCTCGGTCAGGCCCTTCAGGTACTCGGCGAAACCTTCGGCGTCGAACGACTTGCCTTCGCCGGACAGGTTGTACTTGCCGTCTTCATAGAACTCGGAAGCGGCGCAGTCCAGGGCCAGGGTCACGTCGGTGCCCAGCTTGTAGCCGGCTTTCTCGACCGCTTCGGCGATGGCGGCCAGGGCGTCTTCGTTGGAAGCCAGGTTCGGCGCGAAGCCACCTTCGTCACCGACGGCGGTGTTCAGGCCACGGGCCTTCAGTACAGCCTTGAGGTGGTGGAAGATCTCGGTGCCCATGCGCAGGCCGTCGGAGAAGGTCTTGGCGCCAACCGGCTGGACCATGAACTCCTGGATATCGACGTTGTTGTCGGCGTGCTCGCCGCCGTTGATGATGTTCATCATCGGCACCGGCATGGAGTACTGGCCCGGGGTGCCGTTGAGGTTGGCGATGTGCGCGTACAGCGGCAGGTCCTGGTCCTGGGCGGCGGCCTTGGCGGCAGCCAGGGACACGGCGAGGATGGCGTTGGCGCCCAGCTTGGCCTTGTTCTCGGTGCCGTCCAGCTCGATCATCGCGCGGTCCAGGGCTTTCTGGTCCGATGGGTCCTTGCCCAGCAGCAGGTCGCGGATCGGGCCGTTGATGTTGGCGACGGCCTTCAGCACGCCCTTGCCCAGGTAACGGCTCTTGTCGCCATCACGCAGCTCCAGCGCTTCGCGCGAGCCAGTGGAAGCACCCGACGGCGCGCAGGCGCTGCCGATGATGCCGTTGTCGAGCAGTACATCGGCTTCCACGGTGGGGTTGCCACGCGAATCGAGAACTTCACGACCTTTGATGTCGACGATCTTTGCCATTGTTGTAAGCACTCCAGAATTGACGAAAACAACGCAGCTTTTGGGAATTCTTGCCGTTCACCAGGCGACATGGCACGGGCAGGCCTGGCGAAGGGAGCCCCTGACCGAAAGGTCAGGGGTGGAACGGGCGGTACTTTACCCGAGAAATGAGCTTTACGCGGTTTCTACCGTCGGAAAACTTTTCACCAGGTCGTCCAGCTGCTTGAGCTGTGCCAGGAACGGCTCAAGCTTGTCCAGGCGCAGGGCGCACGGGCCATCGCACTTGGCGTTGTCCGGGTCCGGATGTGCCTCGAGGAACAGGCCGGCCAGGCCCTGGCTCATGCCAGCCTTGGCCAGGTCGGTAACCTGGGCGCGGCGGCCACCGGCGGAGTCGGCGCGACCGCCCGGGGTCTGCAACGAGTGGGTCACGTCGAAGAACACCGGGTACTCGAACTCCTTCATGATGCCGAAGCCGAGCATGTCCACGACGAGGTTGTTGTAGCCGAAGCTCGAGCCGCGCTCGCAGAGGATCAGTTGGTCGTTGCCAGCCTCGACGCACTTGGCGAGGATGTGCTTCATCTCGTGGGGCGCCAGGAACTGCGCCTTCTTGATGTTGATCACCGCGCCGGTCTTGGCCATCGCCACGACCAGGTCGGTCTGGCGCGACAGGAAGGCCGGCAGCTGGATGATGTCGCACACCTTGGCCACCGGTTCGCACTGGTAGGGTTCGTGCACGTCGGTGATCACCGGCACGTTGAAGGTCTGCTTGATCTCCTCGAAGATCTTCAGGCCCTCTTCCATGCCCGGGCCGCGGTACGAGTTGACCGACGAACGGTTGGCCTTGTCGAAGCTGGCCTTGAACACGTACGGGATACCGAGCTTCTCGGTTACCCGCACGTACTCCTCGCAGACCTTCAGGGCCAGGTCACGGGACTCCAGGACGTTCATGCCGCCGAAAAGGACGAACGGCTTGTCGTTGGCGATCTCGATGTTACCGACGCGAATGATCTTCTGAGTCATGGATCAGGCCTTGTTCTTCTGTGCCAGGGCAGCCTTGACGAAACCGCTGAACAGCGGATGACCGTCACGTGGCGTCGAGGTGAACTCCGGGTGGAACTGGCAGGCGACGAACCATGGGTGGTCCTTGGACTCGACCACTTCAACCAGCGCGCCGTCTTCGGAGCGACCGGACACCTGCAGGCCAGCTTCGACCAGCTGCGGCAGCAGGTTGTTGTTGACTTCGTAGCGGTGGCGGTGACGCTCGGTGATGATGTCCTTGCCGTAGCAGTCGTGCACCTTGGAGCCGGCAGCCAGTTGGCAGTCCTGAGCGCCCAGGCGCATGGTGCCGCCCAGGTCGGACGCTTCGGTACGGGTCTCGACCGCGCCGGTGGCATCGGCCCACTCGGTGATCAGACCAACGACCGGGTGGCCGCTGTTGCGGTCGAACTCGGTGGAGTTGGCGTCTTTCCAGCCCATCACGTTACGGGCGAATTCGATCACGGCAACCTGCATGCCGAGGCAGATGCCCAGGTACGGGACCTTGTTCTCACGGGCGTACTGCACCGCGGTGATCTTGCCTTCAACGCCGCGCAGGCCGAAACCGCCCGGGACCAGGATGGCATCGGC
The DNA here is from genome assembly GCF_003253945.1 of Pseudomonas sp. 2848. Classification (NCBI taxonomy): domain Bacteria; kingdom Pseudomonadati; phylum Pseudomonadota; class Gammaproteobacteria; order Pseudomonadales; family Pseudomonadaceae; genus Pseudomonas; species Pseudomonas sp. 2848. Next base: position 360,118 of record NZ_QKZD01000003.1, on the reverse strand, counting down.
GCCTTCGAGCAGGCTGGTGCCCTGGTTCTCGATATCTTCGGAGTCGATGTAGCGCAGGTTGACCTTGGTGCGGTTGGTGATGCCGGCGTGGCTCATCGCTTCGATCAGCGACTTGTACGCGTCCAGCAGCTCCATGTACTTGCCGACCATGGCGATGGTCACTTCCTGCTCAGGGTTGAGCTTGGCGTCGACGACCTTGTCCCACTCGGACAGGTCGGCGCTATTGCACTGCAGGCCGAAGCGCTCGACGACGAAGTCGTCCAGGCCCTGGGCATGCAGCACGCCTGGGATCTTGTAGATGGTGTCGACGTCTTCCAGCGAAATCACCGCACGCTCTTCGACGTTGGTGAACAGCGCGATCTTGCGGCGCGACGAGGCGTCGACCGGGTGGTCGGAGCGGCAGATCAGCACGTCAGGCTGCAGACCGATGGAGCGCAGTTCCTTGACCGAGTGCTGGGTCGGCTTGGTCTTGGTCTCGCCGGCGGTGGCGATGTACGGGACCAGGGTCAGGTGCATCAACATGGCGCGCTTGGAGCCCACTTCGACGCGCAACTGGCGGATGGCCTCGAGGAACGGCTGCGACTCGATGTCGCCCACGGTGCCGCCGATCTCGACCAGCGCGACGTCGGCATCGCCGGCGCCCTTGATGATGCGGCGCTTGATTTCGTCGGTGATGTGCGGGATGACCTGGATGGTCGCGCCCAGATAATCACCACGGCGCTCCTTGCGCAGCACGTGCTCGTAGATGCGGCCGGTGGTGAAGTTGTTGTTCTGGGTCATCGTGGTGCGGATGAACCGCTCGTAGTGGCCCAGGTCGAGGTCGGTCTCGGCGCCGTCGTGGGTGACGAACACTTCACCGTGCTGGAACGGGCTCATGGTGCCCGGGTCGACGTTGATGTACGGGTCCAGCTTGAGCATGGTGACTTTAAGCCCCCGCGCTTCCAGGATGGCCGCCAGGGAAGCCGAGGCAATGCCTTTCCCCAATGAAGAAACAACACCGCCCGTGACGAATATGTAGCGCGTCATGAAAAACCCTAGAAGTCTGCGTTAAGGCGGCCAGCGCCGCCGGAGAAAGCGAAGGAAGGCCGAAGCCCCCGATCACCTGCGTCAATCACAGTGCATCTCGAAAAACTGCCGCGTCTGTACAGACCAGGGGTGTCCCCGGCATGGAGCTCGCTCGTCATTTTAAGAAATCAGCCCAGCAAAAAACTGCTTGGTAATCGGCAACTGCTGTGTTTTCGCGGAACCCACAGAAGTTGTATCAAGAAGGGAGGGTAGTCTACCGGAATGTACCCTTCAGCTCAAACCTTGCACGTTCGTCGGCGGTTGCCAGTGCAGTTGACATTCGGCCTGAGCGAGTCCGGGCAGATTGGCCACCGCCAGCAATTGCTCGCCCCGGTACAGCAGTGGCAGGCGCGAGCGCACGAAGTGCGGGACCTGCAGCTCGTTGAAAAGACGCTTGAGGTCACGCCGGCCACGGCCACTGACCTCCAGCATTTCGCCGCCTTGACGGTAGGCGATGCGCAGGCCTGTGTTGTCCATGCAGCCTTCCAGCCACACCTGGCCGTTGCCCGGCAGCGCCAGGGGCGTGGACGGGTTCGGCCACGCCCATTCACCCGTCGGAGCCTGGAGCCATTGCCCGTCCAGCCACCAGATGCGCCCGTGGCTGCGCTGCAACTGACCGTCGGTCAGGCGCCAGATCGGGCAGGCATCGCCTGCCGCGCCACGCAGGTCATCCCAACCGGCCCAGTGGCGGCTGTCCGGCAGGCGGGTGCGGCGACCGAGCCAGCATTGCAGGGCATTGCGCTGGCGCGCCGGTGACAGCGCCTGGAGTACGGCGAGGTCGAGGGAGGCAAGACCGAGCCAGGGCAGCGGCGCATTGTCGCACGCCGGAGCCAGGTCAGTGGCGGCCAGCTCGTCAAGCAGGCCGAGGGCCTCGCCCAGGTGCTCGGCGCTGCGCGCCAGGTTGCCCTCAGCCTGGGGCCAGCGACCGCGCAGCAGCGGGAAGACCTCCGCGCGCAGGAAATTGCGGGCGAAGGTGGTGTCGGTATTGGAGGGATCGTCAACCCACACCAGCCCCCTGCTCTGGGCATAAGCGTGCAAGCGCTCACGCGAAACCTTCAGCAGCGGGCGCACGAGCCTGCCCTGCCCCAACGAGCGCGCCTCGGGCATGGCCGACAGACCACGCAAGCCGGCGCCGCGCAGCAGACGGAACAGCAAGGTTTCGGCCTGATCGTCACGGTGTTGGCCGGTGAACAGCACTTCGCCTACGCCCAGCCGTTTTTCGAAGGCGTCGTAGCGGGCGTTGCGGGCCGACTGTTCGAGGCTGGCGCCAGGGGTGACCTGGACAGGGACCACATCGAGTTCGACACCCAGGGCGGCACACACCGCTCGGCAGTGATCGGGCCAGGCATCGGCGGCGGCTTGCAGGCCGTGATGGACATGGATGGCGCGCAGGGGCGGCGTTGAATGGTTGCGGGTGTAATCGGCGAGCTGGTGCAGGAGGACGGTGGAGTCCAGGCCGCCGGAGAAGGCGACGTACCAGGCGGGGGCGTTGAGCCAGGGAGAGAGTTGCGCAGTGAGGTCGAGCATACTAGTCCCTCTTCAAATCGCATCGCGGGGCAAGCCCGCTCCCACGCTACAGAACGTGGGAGCGGGCTTGCCCCGCGATCGAGGGCGTCAGACTACGATCAGAGACCGTAGCTCATCAGGCGATCGTAACGGCGCTTGAGCAGCGCGTCGTTGTCGAGCTTGCCGAGCATGTCCAGCTGTTCGATCAGGTCGGCGCGGATGCTCGCGGACATCTTGGCCGGATCACGGTGGGCGCCGCCCAGCGGCTCCTGGATGACCTTGTCGACGATGTTCAGGCTCTTCAGGCGCTCGGCGGTGATGCCCATGGCCTCGGCGGCGTCGGCGGCCTTGTCAGCGGTCTTCCATAGGATCGAGGCGCAGCCTTCCGGCGAGATCACCGAGTAGGTGGAATACTGCAGCATGTTCAGCTGGTCGCACACACCGATGGCCAACGCGCCGCCGGAACCACCCTCACCGATCACGGTGGCGATGATCGGCGTCTTCAGGCGCGCCATCACGCGCAGGTTCCAGGCGATGGCCTCGCTCTGGTTGCGCTCTTCGGCGTCGATGCCCGGATAGGCACCCGGGGTGTCGATGAAGGTCAGGATCGGCATCTTGAAACGCTCGGCCATTTCCATCAGGCGGCAGGCCTTGCGATAGCCTTCGGGACGCGGCATGCCGAAGTTGCGGCGCACCTTCTCGCGCACTTCACGGCCCTTCTGGTGGCCGATGACCATGACCGGCTTGTCGTCCAGGCGCGCGGTGCCACCGACGATGGCGGCGTCGTCGGAGAAGTGACGGTCGCCGTGCAGCTCTTCGAACTCGGTGAAGAGGTGGTCGATGTAGTCGAGGGTGTAGGGGCGGCGCGGGTGACGGGCCAGACGGGCGATCTGCCAGCTGGTCAGGTTGCCGAAGATGCTCTCGGTCAGGGTGCTGCTCTTGTCCTGCAGACGGGCAATTTCATCGCTGATGTTCAGCGAGTTGTCGTTACCCACCAGGCGCAGCTCTTCGATCTTGGCTTGCAGGTCGGCAATCGGCTGTTCGAAATCGAGGAAATTCGGGTTCATAGGCTTCCGTCTTGGGTCTACGGCCAGGCGGCCGGCCGGTTGATCCGTTTGGCGCCCTACCTTAAGGGATCAGGCGCATATAGGTCGAGATTAAAATTCGTCGTTTCAACGGTATTGCAGGAAGACGTTCTCACGTCCGAACTGGTCACGCAGTGCCTGAATCAGGCCGTCGGCCGGGTCGATGGACCACTGGTCGCCGAATTGCAGCATGGCCTTGGCGTCGCTGCCGGTGTACTCCAGGGTGATCGGGCAGCCACCACGGTGGCGGGTGATCAGCTCGCCCAGCCAGTTCAGGCGGTCCCCCTTGAGCGCGTCGTGGGCGACCTTCAGGCGCAGGCTTTCGGCCAGCTTGGTACGGGCATCCTCCATGGTCATCACCGTCTTGACCCGCAGGCGCAGGCCACCGGAGAAGTCGTCGTTGCTGACCTCCCCTTCCACCACCACCATGGCGTCGGTCTGCAGAAGAGCCTGGGCGCCCATGAAGGCATCGGCGAACAACGAGGCCTCGATGCGCCCGGAACGGTCGTCGAGGGTGACGAAGCCCATCTTGTCGCCCTTCTTGTTCTTCATCACGCGCAGGGCAATGATCATCCCGGCGATGGTCTGGGTATCCCGCGCGGGCTTCAGGTCGACAATGCGCTGGCGGGCGAAACGGCGGATCTCGGTCTCGTACTCATCGATCGGATGCCCGGTGAGGTACAGGCCGAGGGTGTCCTTTTCGCCCTTCAGGCGCTCTTTGAGCGTCAACTCCCGCACCTTGCGGTGGTTGGCGTAAACGTCGACATCCGCCTCGTCGAACATGCCGCCGAACAGGTCGACATGGCCACTGTCGGCGGTATGGGCCGCCTGTTCGGCAGCCTTGACGGCCTCACCCAGCGCCGAGAGCAGGGTCGCGCGGTTGATGTCGATGTTGGCCTGGTAGGCCTTGATCTCGTCATGGAAGTGCGGGCCGAGACGATCCAGTGCGCCACTGCGAATCAACGCATCGAGGGTACGCTTGTTGACGCGCTTGAGGTCGATGCGCTCACAGAAGTCGAACAGGTCCTTGAACGGACCACCCTGTGCGCGCGCCTCGACGATCGCCTCCACCGGCCCCTCGCCCACCCCCTTGATCGCCCCCAGGCCATAGACGATGCGGCCATCGTTGTTGACGGTGAACTTGAAGTCGGAGAAGTTCACGTCCGGCGCGTCGAGGCGCAGCTTCATGCTGCGTACTTCCTCGACCAGCACCACGACCTTGTCGGTGTTGTGCATATCCGCCGACAGGACCGCGGCCATGAACGGCGCCGGGTAGTGGGTCTTCAACCACGCTGTCTGGTAAGAGACCAGGCCATAGGCCGCAGAGTGAGATTTGTTGAACCCGTAACCGGCGAATTTCTCTACCAGATCGAAGATGTTACCGGCCAGATCCGCATCAATGTTGTTGGCCACGCAGCCTTCGATGAAACCGCCACGCTGCTTGGCCATTTCCTCGGGCTTTTTCTTACCCATGGCCCGGCGCAGCATGTCGGCGCCACCCAGGGTATAGCCCGCCATCACCTGGGCGATCTGCATCACCTGTTCCTGGTACAGGATGATGCCGTAGGTCGGCGCAAGAACGGGCTTGAGGCCTTCGTACTGGTAGTCCGCATGCGGGTAGGCCAACTCGGCGCGACCGTGCTTGCGGTTGATGAAGTCGTCCACCATGCCCGATTGCAGCGGGCCGGGACGGAACAGCGCCACCAGTGCGATCAGGTCTTCCAGGCAGTCGGGTTTGAGCTTCTTGATCAGCTCTTTCATGCCGCGCGATTCGAGCTGGAACACTGCAGTGGTTTCAGCCTTCTGCAACAGCTCGTAGGTCTTGCGGTCGTCCAGCGGGATGAAGTCGATGTTGACGTCGGGCAGGTTCTTCTTGGCCTGCTCACGGTTGATGATCTCCATCGCCCACTTGATGATCGTCAGGGTGCGCAGGCCGAGGAAGTCGAACTTCACCAGGCCCGCGGCCTCGACGTCGTCCTTGTCGAACTGGGTCACCAGGCCGCCGCCTTCTTCATCACAGGCGATCGGCGAAAAGTCGGTAAGCTTGGTCGGGGCGATCACCACGCCGCCGGCGTGCTTGCCGGTACCGCGGGTGACACCTTCGAGCTTGAGGGCCATGTCCCAGATTTCGCGGGCATCCTCGTCGCCCTTGAGGAAGTCGCGCAGGATCTCTTCCTGCTCGTAGGCCTTCTCCAGGGTCATGCCCACTTCGAACGGGATCATCTTCGACAGGCGGTCGGCCAGGCCGTAGGACTTGCCCTGCACCCGCGCCACGTCACGCACCACCGCCTTGGCGGCCATGGTGCCGAAGGTGATGATCTGGCTCACCGCGTTGCGCCCGTATGCCTCGGCCACGTAGTCGATCACCCGGTCGCGGCCATCCATGCAGAAGTCGACGTCGAAGTCGGGCATGGAAATACGTTCAGGGTTGAGGAAGCGCTCGAACAGCAGGTCGTAGGCCAACGGGTCGAGGTCGGTGATCTTCAGCACGTAGGCCACCAGCGAGCCGGCACCCGACCCCCGGCCCGGGCCGACCGGCACGTCGTTGTTCTTCGCCCACTTGATGAAGTCCATAACGATCAGGAAGTAACCGGGGAAGCCCATCTGGATGATGATGTCCAGCTCGAACTTAAGGCGGTCCAGGTAAACCTGGCGCTTCTCTTCATAATTGGGCGTGGTCTCCTTCGGCCAAAGCACCGCCAGGCGCTCTTCGAGGCCTTCGTGGGAGACATGCCGCAGGTAGTCGTCGATACCCATGCCGTTGGGCGTCGGGAAGTCGGGGAGGAAGTACTTGCCCAGCTGCACGGTGATGTTGCAGCGCTTGGCGATCTCCACGGTGTTGGCAATGGCATCCGGCAAGTCGCTGAACAGCTCGGTCATCTCTTCGGCGGACTTTAGGTACTGCTGGTCGCTGTAGCCACGCGGGCGGCGCGGGTCGTCCAGGGTCCAACCCTCGCCGATGCACACGCGGGTCTCGTGGGCGTCGAAGTCCGACTGCTTGACGAAGCGCACGTCGTTGGTCGCCACCAGCGGCGCGCCGAGCTTGTCGGCCAAGGCCACGGCAGCGTGCACGTATTCCTCGTCACCAGCGCGGTTGGTACGCTGCACCTCGACGTAGAAGCGCTCGGGGAACATGCTCATCCAGTCGGCGAGCAGTACCTGGGCTTCGTCCTGACGATTGGCCATCAGCGCCATGCCGATGTCGCCTTCCTTGCCCGCGGACAGGGCAATCAGCCCCTCGCTGGCCGGGGCGATCCAGTCGCGCTGGATGATCACCAGCCCATTGCGCTGGCCATCGGTCCAACCACGCGAGATCAGCTCGGTGAGATTGCGGTAACCCTTGGGGTTCATGGCCAGGAAACAGATGCGCGACAGTGGCGCCTCCGGGTCAACGCCAGCCAGCCACAGGTCGGCGCCGCAGATCGGCTTGATGCCGGCGCCCATGGCGGTCTTGTAGAACTTCACCAGCGAGCACATGTTGCTCTGGTCGGTGATCGCCACCGCCGGCATGTTCATCCCGGCCAGGGCCTTGGCCAGCGGCTTGATCCGCACCAGGCCGTCGACCAGGGAGAATTCGGAGTGCACGCGAAGGTGAACGAAGGAGACCGACATGGAGGATCCTGTAGCAGTGCTGAACGACAAGGGCGGGATTGTAGCGTATTGCTCTGCGCTTGCCTCGCCTGCAGGTCAGCGGTTGATTGCAGAATGCATCACGGGGCAAGCCCGCTCCCACGCCAAGCCTGCAATGGAATCGGCTGCGTGGGAGCGGGCTTGCCCCGCGATGCATGGCGATAATCAGATCAGAAAGGTGGAAACGCCCTCACGAGCTTCCCAGGCAGCTCGAACAGGTGCGAACGAACGCCGATGAATGGGCGTCGGCCCTAGACGGGCCAGGGCCTCAAGGTGCACTGGAGTCGGATACCCCTTGTGCCCGCCGATCCCATAACCCGGGTAGATCAGCTCGAACGCGCTCATCTCGCGGTCACGGGTGACCTTGGCCAGAATCGAGGCGGCGGCGATGGCCGGCACCTGCGAATCACCCTTGACCACCGGAGCCGCCGGTACCGAAAGCTTCGGACAGCGGTTGCCATCGATCAGCGCCAGTTTCGGCGTGACGTGCAGCCCTTCGACCGCACGCTGCATGGCCAGCATGGTCGCATGGAGGATGTTCAGTCGGTCGATTTCCTCGACCTCGGCGCGAGCGATGCAGAAACTCAGCGCCTTTTCGCAGATCTCGTCGAACAGCGCATCGCGCTTGGCTTCGGTGAGTTTTTTCGAGTCGTTCAGGCCGAGGATAGGCCGGCGCGGGTCGAGAATTACCGCTGCGGTGACCACTGCGCCGCACAGCGGACCACGGCCCACTTCGTCGACGCCGGCCACCAGTTCCTCGACCAGGTTGAAATCCAGTCCCATCTGCATGTCAGCGGTCCTTCAACAGGGCAAGCACCGCGTCGGCCGCCTGGTTGGAGGCATCGCGGCGCAGGGTGCGGTGGATCTGGTCGAAGCTGTCGGTCTGCTGCGTGCCGTCCTTGACCAGCGGCGCCAGGGTTTGCGCCAAGGCCTCGCTGGTGGCGGCGTGCTGCAGCAACTCGGGCACCAGCAGGCGCTGGGCGAGCAGGTTGGGCAGCGACACGTACGGGCTCTTGACCATGCGTTTGAGGATCCAGTGCGTCAGCGGTGCCAGGCGATAGGCCACCACCATCGGCCGCTTGTACAGCATCGCTTCCAGGGTGGCGGTACCCGAGGCGATCAGCACCGCGTCGCACGCCGCCAGGGCCTTGTGCGACTGGCCGTCGAGCAAGGTCAGCGGCAGCTCGCGCCCTTCGAGCATCTGCTCGACCTGGGCGCGGCGCGCGGCATTGGCGCACGGCAGCACGAAACGTGCGCCAGGCACCAGCTCGCGCAAGCGCTGGGCTGCGTCAAGGAACAAGGCGCCCAGGCGCCCCACTTCGCCGCCGCGGCTGCCAGGCATCAGGGCGATCACCGGGCCATCGCCCAGGCCCAGCTCGGCACGCGCAGCGCCACGGTCAGCCTCGAGGGGAATGGTATCCGCCAACGGGTGGCCGACGAAACGCACCGGCACACCCTGCTCTTCATAGAAGCGCGCCTCGAACGGCAGCAGGGTGAGCATCAGGTCGCACCCCTCGCGGATCTTCAGTACGCGCTTCTGTCGCCAGGCCCAGACCGACGGGCTGACGTAGTGCACCGTCTTGATCCCGGCCTGGCGCAGCTTGAGCTCAATATTCAGGGTGAAGTCAGGTGCGTCGATACCGATGAACACGTCGGGCTTTTCACCGATCAGTGTCTCGATCAGCAGCTTGCGCCGCTTGAGCAGCTCGCGCAGACGCCCGAGCACCTCGACCAGGCCCATGACGGCCAGGCGCTCCATCGGGAAGTAGGAGGTCATGCCTTCGGCTTCCATCAAGGGACCGCCGACGCCGATGAACCGCACATCGGGATGGCGCGCCTTGATGGCACGCATCAAGCCGGAACCGAGGATGTCGCCGCTGGCCTCGCCCGCGACCAGCGCCACGCAAAGTTGGGCCATGTCAGCGCGTGATGCCGCGGGCGGAGTTGGCGATCGATTGACGGAACAGGTCGACTTCCGGGAACTGGCTCACCAGCTCGTCCAGCTCCTTGAGCGCCTCTTCGACGGTCAGGCCCTGGCGATAGACAACCTTGTAGGCGCGGCGCAGTGCATGCAGCACCTCGTCGCTGAAACCACGACGGCGCAGGCCTTCGAAGTTCATGCTGCGCGCCTCGGCCGGGCTGCCGAACACCGTCACGTAGGCCGGCACGTCCTTGCCGATCGCGGTACCCATGCCGGAAAAGGCATGCGCGCCGATATGGCAGTACTGGTGCACCAATGTGTAGCCCGACAGGATCGCCCAGTCGCCCACGTGCACGTGCCCGGCCAACGCGGTGTTGTTGACCAGGATGCAGTGGTTGCCGATGACGCTGTCATGGCCGATGTGGGCATAGGCCATGATCAGGTTGTGATCGCCCAGCGTCGTTTCCGAACGGTCCTGCACGGTGCCGCGATGGATGGTGACACCCTCGCGGATCACGTTGTGGTCACCGATCACCAGGCGCGTCGGCTCACCCTTGTACTTCAAGTCTGGGGTGTCTTCACCGATCGAGGAGAACTGGTAGATGCGATTGTGCTTGCCGATACGGGTCGGCCCTTTAAGCACGACGTGCGGGCCAATGACGGTGCCCTCCCCGATTTCGACATCGGGGCCTACGATCGACCAGGGGCCAACCTCGACGCCCTCGGCCAGCCTGGCCGAGGGGTCGATGATCGCCCGTGGATCAATCGAACTCATAGGGAGCGTTCCGCGCAGGTAATCTCGGCCGAGCAGACCGGCTTGCCGTCCACCAAGGCACGGCATTCGAACTTCCAGATCATGCTCTTGCGGCTGAGGAACTTGGCTTCCAGGACCAGCTGGTCACCCGGCAGTACCGGTTGGCGGAAACGCAGCTTGTCGGAGCCGACAAAGTAGTAAAGCGTGCCGTCAGCCGGTTTGGCGTCGAGCATCTTGAATCCGAGAATTCCGGCCGCCTGGGCCATCGCCTCGATGATCAGCACGCCCGGCATGATCGGATGCGCCGGGAAGTGGCCATTGAAGAACGGCTCGTTGATGCTGACATTCTTGTAGGCACGAATGCTTTGGGCCTCGAAGTCCAGGTCCGTCACCCGGTCCACCAGCAGGAACGGGTAACGGTGAGGCAGGTATTCGCGAATCTCGTTGATGTCCATCATTTCGGGGGGAAGCCTGTATAAGAATAGGGAGCGCAGGTGCTGACCACACGCTCCTTTTGCAGATCCAAAGAGGAGCCAGCTAGCGACTGTAACGCTCGCTCAGTAAATGGTATCAGCCTTCTGATGTCGGCTGGCCACCTGAGGTCACGGTGTCGACACGCTTTTCCAGCTGCTGGAGACGCTTGGACATCTCGTCCAGCTGGCGAATGCGAGCGGCGCTCTTGCGCCATTCGGCCAAAGGTTGCATGGCCGTACCGGAAGAGTAGCCACCCGGTTCGGTAATCGAACGGGTCACCATGGTCATGCCGGAGACGAAAACATTGTCGCAGACGTCGATGTGACCGACCATCCCGACCCCACCGGCAATCATGCAGTGCTTGCCGATACGGGTACTGCCCGAGATGCCGACGCAGGCCGCCATCGCCGTGTGGTCACCGACCTGCACGTTATGGGCGATCTGGATCTGGTTGTCGAGCTTGACGCCATCACCGATGCGCGTATCCGACAGGGCGCCGCGGTCCACCGCAGTGTTCACGCCGATCTCGACATCGTCGCCCAGGGTGACGCCGCCGATCTGCGCAATCTTGCGCCAGATGCCTTTCTCGTTGGCAAAGCCGAAGCCCTCGCCACCGATCACCGCGCCGGACTGGATGACCACGCGCTTGCCGATGGTCACGTCGTGATACAGCGTGACACGGGGTGCCAACCAGCCACCCTCGCCGATGATGCAACGGGCACCGATGAAACAGTGCGCGCCGACCGTCACGTTGGCGTCGATTCGCGCGCCGCTTTCGACCACCGCGAACGGACCGATGCTGGCGCTGGCATCCACCTGGGCATCCTCGGCAACCACGGCGCTGGGATGGATTCCCGCCACAGCCTTGGGCTTCGGATCGAACAGGTGCGAGATGCGCGCGTACGCCAAATACGGGTCGGCCACGATCAAGGCATTGCCGGCGAAACCTTCGGCGTCCTCGGCCTTGAGCAATACCGCGCTGGCTGTGGAATCCTCCAGAAACTTGCGGTACTGCTTGTTGGCCAGGAAACTCAGCTGCCCGGAAACGGCCTCCTGCAAGGTGGCCAACCCGGTGATTTCCAGCGCTTCGGGACCTTTGAGCTCGGCCCCGAGGGCTTCGGCCAGCTGGCCGAGTGTCATGGTTACGGTCATATCAACGGGCTTGGTTCATGCGCTCGATGACCTGGCGAGTGATGTCGTACTGCGGCTTGACATCGATGACCGCGCCACGCTCGAGCACCAGGTCGAAGCCGCCCTTCTTGATCACTTCCTCGACGGCGCCATCAAGCTTGGGCTTGAGCTGCTTGAGCATGTCGCGATCCGCCACGGCCTTGGCTTCGTTGAGCTCCTTGGACTGGAACTGGAAGTCGCGGGCCTTTTGCTTGAACTCGAGCTCGAGGCGCTCGCGCTCTGGCTGAGGCATCTTGTCGCCGCCCTTGATCAGGCGATCCTGGATGCCCTTGGCGCTGCTTTCCAGGCCCTTGAGCTTGGTCAGTTGCGGGCCGAACTTCTTCTCGGCGTCAACGGCGTATTTCTTGGCCGCGTCGGATTCCAGCAGGGCCATCTGATAGTTCAGCACGGCAACCTTCATTTCGGCGAAAGCCGGGGTGGCGACCAGCGCCGCGGCCACAAGGGCCAGTTGAGTCAACTTACGCACGATGCACTCCTGGATAATCCGTTGTCGTTATGCAAGGGCCGACCTCAGAAGGTCTGGCCCAGAGAGAATTGGAACACTTGCGTGTCGGCGTCGTCCGGCTTCTTGATCGGCATCGCCAGGCTGAAGCTCAGCGGGCCCAGCGCGGTGATCCAGGTTACGCCCAGACCGACGGAGCTGGCCATGTCCGAGAAACCGACCTTGGTGCAGTCCGGCTTGGAACCGCAGTTGGTGTCGAACACGTTACCCACGTCCCAGAACACGGAGGTGCGCAGCGAACGCTGGTCCTTGACGAACGGCAGCGGGAACAGCAGCTCCACACCACCCTGGACGAGGACGTTGCCACCGAACGGCAGCGGATCCTGGTCCGGGTCGGCGATGGTGCCCTGGTTGCCGGTCACGGCGGCGCCACGGCTCGGTGTGCTGCGTGGGCCCAGGGTACTGTCCTTGAAGCCGCGCACGGAGTTGAAACCGCCCGCGTAGTAGTTCTCGTAGAACGGCAGACCGTTGGTCGAGCCATAGCCATCACCATAGCCCAGCTCGGTGTGCAGGCGCAGGGTGTAGTCGTTGTTGATCGGCTTGAACAGCTGGCCACGGTAGTCGAGCTTGTAGAACGACAGGTCGCTGCCCGGCACGGTGGTCTCGAGGGTCAGGCTCTGGGAGTGACCCCGGGTGGCCAGCACGCCCTTGTTCAAGGTCGACTCGGACCAGCCGATCGACGCCTTGAAGTTGAGGAAGTTGTCGCCTTCATCCTGGATGAACTTGAAGATCTCATCGACGGTGTAGCGGCCGGTCTTCAGCTTGTCCTGCTGCACGGTCAGGCCGTAGGTCAGGCGCGAGGTCTCGCTGATCGGGTAGCCGAGGCTGACGCCCGCACCCAGGCTGTCCACCGCATAGCTGGCCACGTCGACGTCGAGGTCGTCGTAGTCGGTGCTGCGGTAGAAGGCGTTGTAACCCAGGCTCACACCGTCGGGGGTGAAGTAGGGATCAACGTAGCCGAAGTTGTAGCGGGTCTGGTATTCGGAACGGGTCAGGCCGATGGAGACCTTGTTACCGGTACCCAGGAAGTTGTTCTGGCTGATCGAGCCACCCAGGATCAGGCCCGCGCTCTGGGCGAAACCGACGCTGGCGGTGATCGAGCCGGAGGCTTGCTCTTCGACGCTGTAGTTGACGTCGACCTGGTCGTCGGTGCCCGGCACCGGCGGCGTCTCGACGTTGACTTCCTTGAAGAAGCCCAGGCGCTCGAGGCGGGTCTTGGATTGGTCGATGAGGTAGGTCGAAGCCCAGCCACCTTCCATCTGGCGCATTTCGCGGCGAAGCACTTCGTCTTCGGTCTTGGTGTTGCCGCGGTAGTTGATGCGGTTGACGTAGGCACGCTTGCCCGGATCGACGACAAACATGATGTCGACGGTGTGATCCTGGTCGTTCGGTTGCGGCACGCCGTTGACGTTGGCGAAGGTATAGCCTTCGTTACCCAGGCGACGGGTGATCAGGTCGGAGGTGGTAGTCATCACCTTGCGCGAGAACACCTGGCCCGGCTGCACCAGCAGCAGCGACTTGACCTGGTCTTCCGGTACTTTCAGGTCACCGGACAACTTCACGTCGCGGACGGTGTACTTCTCGCCCTCGTTGATGTTGACGGTGATGTAGACGTGCTTCTTGTCCGGGGTGATCGACACCTGGGTGGAGGCAATGTCCATGTTGATGTAGCCGCGGTCCAGGTAGTAGGAACGCAGGCGCTCCAGGTCACCGGACAGTTTTTCGCGGGCGTACTTGTCGTCGTTCTTGAAGAACGACAGCCAGTTGGTGGTCTTGAGCTCGAACAGCTGGCCTAGGGTCTCGTCGTCGAAGACCGTGTTGCCCACCACGTTGATGTGCTGGATCGCGGCCACGGTGCCTTCGTTGATCTTGATCTTCAGGCCCACGCGGTTGCGCGGCTGCGGCACGACTTCGGCGTCGACTTCGGCCGAATAGCGGCCCTGGGCCACGTACTGGCGCTGCAGCTCGTTACGCACGCCTTCGAGCGTCGCGCGCTGGAAGATCTCGCCTTCGGCCAGGCCCGACTGCTTCAGGCCCTTCATCAGGTCTTCGGTGCTGATCGCCTTGTTGCCTTCGATCTCGATGCTCGACACCGAAGGGCGCTCGACCACGTTGATGATCAGGACATTGCCGTCGCGGTTCAGCTGGATGTCCTGGAAGAAGCCGGTCTTGAACAGCGAGCGGGTGGACTCGACCAGGCGGCGGTCGTCGACCTGGTCACCGACGTTCAGCGGCAACGCGCCGAACACGCTGCCGGCGGAAACCCGCTGCAGGCCGTTGACACGAATATCGGAGATGGTGAAGGACTCGGCGTGAACTTCAGCGATCATCAGTGCGGAGAGCACCGCAGTTAGCAGCAGACGTTTCATGAAGTCCTTTTATTCCAACTGGCAATAAACAACCCGCCGCGAGAAAGCGGCAGGTTTCGCGATTGAGCGAAGCTTTTATAGTCGACCCAGATCGTTGATCAGGGCGAGCAACATCACCCCGACGACCAAACTGATACCGATCTGGACCCCCCAACCTTGCACCCGATCCGAGAGCGGACGACCGCGCGCCCACTCGATCAGGTAGAACAGCAAATGCCCCCCATCCAGTACCGGGATGGGCAGCAGGTTCAGAACCCCCAGGCTTATGCTCAGGTAGGCCAGGAAATTCAGGAAATCCCCAACGCCCGACTGGGCTGAAGCGCCCGCCACTTTAGCAATGGTTATCGGTCCGCTCAAGTTTTTTACCGAGAGCTCTCCGAACAGCATTTTCTTCAGCGATTCGAGGGTCAGGACACTCATGTTCCAAGTGCGGGACAAGCCCTCGCCCACCGCCTCCAGCGGCCCGTAACTGACCTCGCGAAGCATCTTCGCCGGCCATTCGCTCGCCTTGACCCCGGCGCCCAGATATCCACCAGACGCCTGGCCTTCGCCCTTGCGTGCCAGGGTGACCGGCACCTCAAGGGCTGCGCCGTCGCGCTCGATGCGCAGGTTCACAGTGCGCTCGGGGCGGGCGCGGACCGCGTCGACCACCTGCTGCCAGTCGCCCAGCGCCATACCGTCGATCGCCAGCAGCTTGTCACCGGTCTTGAGCCCGGCGGCGGCGGCCGGCCCTTTCGGATCGATCTCCGCCAGCACCGGAACCATCGCAGGTCGCCACGGACGCAGACCCAGGGACTGGATCGGATCAGGCTCATCGGCGCCCTTGAGCCAATTGTTCAGGGTAATGTCGAGCTGGCGCTCGGCCGTTGCCCCTTCATCGAGCACACCTACTCGCAGCGTGCCGCTCTCCCCGAGGCGACGCACCAGTTGCAGATTGACCGCCGACCAGCCGTTGGTCGGCTTGCCATCAATGGAAACAATTTCCTGACCGACGCCGAGGCCGGCGCTGGCCGCCAGGCTGCCGGCCTCGACTGCGCCGATGACCGGGCGCACCTGCTGCGAGCCCAGCATGGCGAGCACCCAGAAAAACAGGATGGCGAGGAGGAAGTTGGCGACCGGACCGGCCGCCACGATAGCGATGCGCTGGCGTACCGATTTACGGTTGAACGATTGCTCGACCAGCGCTGGCGGCACCTCGCCCTCGCGCTCGTCGAGCATCTTGACGTAGCCGCCCAGGGGAATCGCGGCGACGACGAACTCGGTGCCCTGGCGATCGTGCCAGCGCAGCAACGGCGTGCCGAAGCCCACCGAGAAGCGCAGGACCTTGACCCCGCAGCGCCGCGCCACCCAGAAGTGGCCGAACTCGTGGAAGGTGACCAGCACGCCGAGCGCAATCAGCGTGCCGACAATCATGTAGAGCGCAGTCATGTCCTATCTCCGGATGACATTCGGCGGAGCCGGCCGCAGGCTTCAGCGGCCGTGGCGTCGCAACCATTCCCGGGACAGCTCCCGGGCACGCTGGTCGGCGGCGAATACCGCGTCAAGCGTGGGCAATGCCACCACAGGCTCCTGGTCGAGCACCTGTTCGATCATACCCGCGATCTCCGGGAAGCGGATACGCCGCTGGAGAAACGCTTCGACAGCCACTTCGTTGGCGGCATTGAGCACCGCCGGCGCACTGTTGCCCGCCTCGGCAGCCTGACGCGCCAGGCGCAGGCATGGGAAGCGCTGTTCGTCGGGGGCCTGGAAATCCAGACGGGCGATGGCGAACAGGTCCAGCGGCGCCACGCCTGAATCGATGCGCTCCGGCCAGGCCAGGGCATTGGAGATCGGCGTGCGCATGTCCGGGTTGCCCAACTGGGCGAGCACCGAGCCATCGACATAGTCCACCAACGAGTGGATGACACTCTGCGGGTGCACGACCACTTCGACCTGCGAAGGCTTGGCATCGAACAGCCAGCAGGCCTCGATCAGCTCCAGGCCTTTGTTCAGCATGCTCGCCGAGTCGACCGAGATCTTGCGCCCCATGGACCAGTTCGGGTGGGCGCAGGCCTGTTCCGGCGTGACATCCAGCAAGGCTTCGGCCGGGGTTTCGCGGAACGGGCCGCCGGAGGCGGTCAGCAGGATGCGGCGCACACCGACAGCGCCAAGGCCGCGGGCATAGTCGCCGGGCATGCACTGGAATATCGCGTTGTGCTCGCTGTCGATCGGCAGCAGCACCGCGCCGCTACGCTGCACCGCCTGCATGAACAGGGCCCCGGACATCACCAGGGCTTCCTTGTTGGCCAACAGTACCTTCTTGCCCGCCTCGACCGCGGCCAGGGTTGGACGCAGACCGGCAGCACCGACGATGGCGGCCATCACGGTATCGACCTCCGATGCGGAGGCGACCTGGCACAGCCCGGCCTCACCTTCCAGCACCTCGGTGGCACATCCGCTCCTGGCCAGCCCCGCGCGCAGCCGCCCGGCCGCCTCGGCGCTCGGCACCACGGCGTACGCCGGGCGATGGCGCTCGCACAGGGCCAGCAGTTCGTCGATGCGCGAATAGCCGCTCAAGGCGAACACCTGGTAACGGTCAGGATGGCGAGCGATGACGTCCAACGTGCTCAAGCCAATGGAGCCGGTGGCCCCCAGCACGGTAATGCGTTGCACGCGACTCACATCACACCCCACTCAGCCGCCCACAACAATACGGCAAACATCGGAATCGCCGCGGTCAGGCTGTCGATGCGATCAAGCACGCCGCCATGGCCCGGCAGCAGGTTGCTGCTGTCCTTGATACCTTCACGGCGCTTGAACATGCTTTCGGTCAGGTCGCCGACCACCGAAGACATCACCACCACCACGGCGCCCAGCAAGCCCAGCAGCACCTGGCCGACACTCCAGTCACGGGCAATGCCCACGCCCAGAGTGATCAGCAGGCTGACCGCGAGGCCGCCATACACGCCCTCCCAGCTCTTGCCCGGGCTGACCTGTGGCGCCAGCTTGCGCTTGCCGAAGGCACGGCCGGAGAAATAGGCACCGATGTCGGCCGCCCAGACCAGCACCATGACCGCCAGGATCAGCCAGTTGCCCAGCGGCCAGTGCTTGAGCAGCACCAGCCCCTGCCAGGCGGGCAGCAACACCAGCAGGCCGATCAGCAGGCGGCAGGCGGCACTGCTCCACAGCTCGCCGCTGCGCGGATAGGTCAGCACCAGCCACGTGGCCAGCGCCCACCAGATCACCGAAGCGCCCAGCACCCAGGGCGCGAGATCCGGCATCAGGTAGAGCAGCATCAGCCCGCCCGCCACCACGGCGGCATAGGCGATGCGCAACGGTTGCGC
This sequence comes from Pseudomonas sp. 2848, assembly GCF_003253945.1. Lineage (NCBI taxonomy): Bacteria > Pseudomonadati > Pseudomonadota > Gammaproteobacteria > Pseudomonadales > Pseudomonadaceae > Pseudomonas > Pseudomonas sp. 2848. The sequence continues at coordinate 342,298 of NZ_QKZD01000003.1, read as the reverse complement.
CACCAGGCCGGCCAGACGCGCCCACTCCCAGGCACCGAGCGTCACCACGAAACCGATGAAGAGGGCGAAATCCCCACCATTGAGCAGGAAGAAACCTCCCACCGCGATCGGCAGCAGGATCAGCGCGGTAATGATGCGTTGTTTAAGCATTAAGCACGGGCTCCGGCTTCGACCTGCTCGCTGGTCTTACCGAAGCGGCGCTGGCGCGAAGCGAAATCGGCCAGCGCATTGCGCATGGCCTCGTGTTTGAAGTCCGGCCAATAGAGGTCGGAGAAGTACAGCTCGGCGTAGGCCAGCTGCCACAAGAGGAAATTGCTGATGCGGTGCTCGCCACCGGTGCGGATGCACAGGTCAGGCAATGGCAGGTCGCCCGTCACCAGGCAGGTCTGCAGCAAATCCGGGGTGATGTCCTCCGGCCGCAGATGGCCGGCCTGCACTTCACGCGCCAGGCGCTGGGCAGCCTGGGCGATATCCCACTGGCCACCGTAGTTGGCGGCGATCTGCAGGATGAAGCGGTTGCTGCCGGCAGTCGCGGCCTCGGCCTCGCGCATCGCAGCCTGGAGTTCAGGGTGGAAGCGTGAGCGGTCGCCGATGATGCGCAGGCTGATGTTATTGTCGTTCAGGCGCTTGGCCTCGCGGCGCAGCGCCTTGAAGAACAGGTCCATGAGGGCACTGACTTCGTCCGCCGGTCGCTGCCAGTTCTCACTGGAGAACGCAAAAAGCGTGAGCACCTCGACCTTGGCCTCGGCGCACACTTCGATCACGGCGCGCACCGCATCGACACCCGCTTTATGCCCGGCAACGCCGGGCATGAAGCGCTTCTTCGCCCAGCGATTATTCCCATCCATGATGATCGCCACGTGACGCGGCACCACGGAGGGCACAGTCTGCTTGGTCTTTTCCATGAAGGCGTCCTGACCCTTAGATGGCCATCAGGTCCTTTTCTTTTGCTTCGGTGGCCTTGGCGATCTGCGCCTCGAAATCCTTGATCAGCTTGTCGATGTCGGCACTGGCACGACGCTCTTCGTCTTCACTGATTTCCTTGTCCTTGGACAGCTTCTTCAGGTCACCCATGGCGTCACGACGAATGTTGCGCACGGCAACGCGGGCATCTTCGGCTGCGGCACGTGCCTGCTTGGTGAAGCCCTTGCGGGTTTCTTCGGTCAGCGGGGGCATGTTGACCAGCAGCAACTCGCCCAGGTTGGTCGGGTTGAGGTTCAAGCCGGCACTGCCGATGGCCTTGTCGATGGCGCCCAGCATGTTGCGCTCGAAAGGCACCACTTGCAGGGTCTGGTTGTCTTTCACGGTCACGTTGGCCACGCTGGTCAGCGGGGTGTCGGTGCCATAGTAAGGCACCATCACGCTACCCAGGACGCTCGGGTGCGCCTTGCCAGTGCGGATCTGGCCAAATGCGTGGATCAGCGACTCCAGCGACTTTTGCATGCGCGCCTGGGCGTCTTTCTTGATTTCGTTGATCATTTTTGAACTTCCTCGATCAGAGTTCCTTCCGCGCCGCCATGCACGATGTTCAGCAGGGCGCCGGGTTTGTTCATGTTGAAGACGCGCAACGGCATCTTGTGATCGCGGCACAGGCAGATTGCCGTCAGGTCCATTACACCCAGCTTGCGATCCAGCACTTCATCGTAGGACAGATGATCGAACTTCTCGGCATGCGGGTCCTTGAATGGATCTGCAGTGTATACACCATCGACCTTGGTTGCCTTCAATACCACGTCGGCATCGATTTCGATGGCGCGCAGGCAAGCGGCGGAGTCGGTGGTGAAGAACGGGTTGCCGGTACCGGCAGCGAAGATCACGACTTCTTTCGAGTTCAGGTGGCGCATGGCCTTGCGGCGATCATAGTGATCGGTGACGCCGACCATGGAGATGGCCGACATGACGATCGCGGTGATGTTCGCACGCTCCAGCGCGTCGCGCATGGCCAGTGCGTTCATCACGGTGGCCAGCATGCCCATGTGGTCGCCAGTGACCCGATCCATGCCGGCTGCGCTGAGCGCCGCACCACGGAACAGGTTGCCACCACCGATCACCAGGCCGACCTGAACGCCGATGCCGACCAGTTGGCCGACTTCCAGCGCCATGCGATCCAGGACCTTGGGATCGATCCCGAACTCTTCCGAGCCCATCAGGGCCTCGCCGCTAAGTTTGAGTAGAATGCGTTTATAGCGAGCCTGATGACCACTGCCCTGCTGAGCCATTGCGAATCTCTCCTGCGGCGTTTGTAAAAATCTGGCGGGCTGTTTTCAGCCTGCGCGTAACTCTAGCGTGACGCAGCTACTGCGTCAGCGAGCAGCGATCTGGTAAACCACTCCCGCTTTGACAAAGAGGCTGCGCGCGTGAGCGGGCAGCCTCTTTGGGGCGACAGACGAGTCCGTCTTACTGCTTGGCGGCAGCTACCTGGGCGGCAACTTCGGCAGCGAAGTCGTCAACCGGCTTCTCGATGCCTTCGCCAACCTTGAAGTAGGTGAAGGAAACGATTTCGGCACCGGCTTTCTTGGCCAGCGCGCCAACTTTGACTTCCGGATCCATCACGAAGGCTTGCTCTTTCAGCGAAGCTTCGGCTTTAAACTTGGAAATACGACCGTTGATCATGTTTTCAACGATGTTTTCCGGCTTGCCGGCGATCTTGTCGGCGTTCAACTGCAGGAAGACGTTCTTCTCGCGCTCGATAGCCTCGGCGGAGATTTCCGACGCGTCCAGGAACTCTGGGTTAGAAGCAGCAACGTGCATGGCAATGTTCTTGGCCAGATCGACGTCACCGCCTTTCAGGACAACAACTGCACCGATCTTGTTACCGTGCAGGTAAGCACCGACAACGTCACCCTCAACGCGCACCAGGCGACGGATGTTGACGTTCTCGCCGCACTTGGCGACCAGGGCTTCACGAGCAGCTTCACGCGAAGCGATCAGCGGAGCGGCGTCGGTCAGCTTCTCGGCGAAGGCCTGCTCGATGCTTTCGGCAACGAAGTTCTTGAAGTCGTCTTGCAGGGCCAGGAAGTCGGTCTGCGAGTTCACTTCCAGCAGGACGGCGGATTTACCGTCGGTCTTGACGGCGATGGCGCCTTCGGCGGCCACGTTGCCAGCCTTCTTGGCGGCCTTGATGGCGCCCGAGGCACGCATGTCGTCAATGGCCTTCTCGATGTCGCCGCCGGCCTTTTCCAGGGCCTTCTTGCAATCCATCATGCCTTCGCCGGTACGCTCGCGCAGTTCTTTGACCAGCGCTGCAGTAATTGCTGCCATTTCAAAATCCTCTTGGAAAGTTTTTCAACCATTCCACCCGTTCGTCACGGGCGTTAAATTCTGCAAATCCGCTGTTTTATACCTCAGCCTGCCCATGATGCGGGGCCTTCGCTGACAGCAGGATTTCAAGGTGGCAAAAAGGGGGCAAAGCCCCCTTTTCGCGTGCCAAGTAGACGCTAAGCGTCAATTACTCAGCAGCAGGTGCAGCCGCTTCTTCAACATAGACTTCAGTGCCGCCGGCAACGTTGTTGCGGCCGCGGATGACGGCGTCGGCCATCGAAGTCATGTACAGCTCGATAGCGCGGATGGCGTCATCGTTACCTGGGATGATGTAGTCAACACCTTCAGGGCTGCTGTTGGTATCGACAACGCCGATAACCGGGATGCCCAGCTTGTTGGCTTCGGTGATGGCAATGCGCTCGTGGTCGACGTCGATCACGAACAGGGCATCAGGCAGGCCGCCCATGTCCTTGATACCACCCAGGCTGCGGTCCAGCTTCTCCAGATCGCGCGAACGCATCAGAGCTTCTTTCTTGGTCAGCTTGGTGAAAGTACCATCTTCGGCCTGGGTTTCCAGGTCACGCAGACGCTTGATCGAAGCGCGGATGGTCTTGTAGTTGGTCAGCATGCCGCCCAACCAACGGTGATCAACGTATGGCGAACCGCAACGAGCAGCTTGCTCGGCGACGATCTTGCCGGCGGAACGCTTGGTGCCGACGAACATGATCTTGTTCTTGCCCTGGGCCAGGCGCTCTACGAAGGACAGAGCCTCGTTGAACATCGGCAGGGTTTTTTCCAGGTTGATAATGTGGATCTTGTTGCGCGCGCCGAAAATGTACTTGCCCATTTTCGGGTTCCAGTAACGGGTCTGGTGGCCGAAGTGCACACCGGCCTTCAGCATATCGCGCATGTTGACTTGGGACATGATAGTTCCTTGATAAGTCGGGTTGGGCCTCCACGTATCCCAATGACCAACCCGTGTTTCCAGGGAAACCGGGCACCCAGGCCATCGTGTCGACACGTGTGTGGGTTTGAGCTGACGGAGGACATCCCCCCGAAAGCGGCGCATTTTATACCACAGCCAGCGGGCGAACGGAACCCGGATGATGCTTCGTCCGTCAGCGGCTTTTGCAGCCCCCGCCTTTTGGGGCCAGAATGCCGTCAATAGACCACCGGATCTGCTGGACTATCCCGACAGATCGACGCCGCGCTCTGGTAGAATCCGGCCTTTCCCGTTTGTTCGCGCCGCCCGCGGCGCCGTAGAGAGCCTGTAATGACCGTCACCATCAAGACCGCAGAAGACATCGAGAAGATGCGCATCGCCGGCCGCCTGGCCGCCGAAGTGCTGGAAATGATCGAGCCACACGTCAAGCCCGGTATCACCACCGAGGAGCTCGACCGCCTCTGCCACGACTACATCGTCAACGAACAGAAGGCCATCCCGGCGCCACTGAACTACAAAGGCTTCCCCAAGTCGATCTGCACCTCGATCAACCACGTGGTCTGCCATGGCATCCCCAATGACAAGGCACTCAAGGATGGCGACACTATCAACATCGATGTGACCGTGATCAAGGACGGCTACCACGGCGACACCAGCCGGATGTTCCATGTCGGCACCGTCGCGCCGTGGGCCGAACGCCTGTCCAAGGTCACCCAGGAGTGCCTGTACAAGGCCATCGAACTGGTCAAGCCCGGCTGCCGCCTGGGCGACATCGGCGAGGTGATCCAGAAGCACGCCGAAAAGAACGGCTTCTCGGTGGTACGCGAGTTCTGCGGCCACGGTATCGGCAAGGTGTTCCACGAAGAGCCGCAGATCGTCCACTACGGCCGCGCCGGCACCGGCATGGAGCTCAAGGAAGGCATGACCTTCACCATCGAGCCGATGATCAACCAGGGCAAGGCCGACACCAAGGTGCTGGGCGACGGCTGGACCGCCATCACCAAGGACCGCAAGCTCTCGGCCCAGTGGGAACACACCCTTGTGGTGACCGCCACCGGCTACGAAATCTTCACCCTGCGCAAGGACGACACCATCCCGCGCACCTCGGCCTGATACTGAACGACAGGAACGCGACTCGATGCCCCAGGTGGATCCCGAACTGTTCGACCGCGGCCAGTTCCAGGCGGAACTGGCCCTCAAGGCAAGCCCCATCGCCGCTTTCAAGAAGGCCATCCGCATGGCCAGCGAGGTGCTCGACAAGCGTTTTCGCGAAGGCCGCGAGATCCGTCGGCTGATCGAGGACCGCGCCTGGTTCGTCGACAACATCCTGCAACAAGCCTGGCACCAGTTCAGCTGGGGCACGCCAGACGGCATCGCCCTGGTGGCGGTTGGCGGCTACGGCCGTGGCGAGCTGCATCCGTATTCGGACATCGACCTGCTGATCCTGCTCGACGCCGCCGAGCACGAGCAGTACCGCGATGCCATCGAGCGCTTCCTCACCCTGCTCTGGGACATCGGCCTGGAGGTCGGCCAGAGCGTGCGTACCGTCGACGAGTGCGCCGAGCAGGCCCGGGCCGACCTCACGGTCATCACCAACCTGATGGAAAGCCGTACCATCGCTGGCCCCGAGGCGCTGCGCCAGCGCATGCTCGACGCCACCAGCACCGCGCACATGTGGCCCAGCAAAGAGTTCTTCCTGGCCAAACGTGCCGAACTCAAGGCTCGCCATCACAAGTACAACGACACCGAGTACAACCTTGAGCCCAACGTCAAGGGCGGCCCGGGCGGCCTGCGCGACATCCAGACCGTGCTCTGGGTAGCCAGGCGCCAGTACGGCACGCTGAACCTGCACGCACTGGCGGGTGAAGACTTCCTGCTGGAGAGCGAAAACGAACTGCTGGCCTCGTCCCAGGCCTTCCTCTGGCGTGTGCGTTACGCCCTGCACATGCTGGCCGGGCGCGCCGAAGACCGCCTGCTGTTCGACCACCAGCGCAGCATCGCCGCGCTGCTGGGCTACACCGACGAAAACCCAAAGCGCGCCATCGAACAGTTCATGCAGCAGTACTACCGGGTGGTGATGAGCATCAGCCAGCTGTGCGACCTGATCATCCAGCATTTTGAAGAGGTGATCCTGGCCGATGACGACAGCGGCGCCACGCAGCCGGTCAATGCCCGGTTCCGCCTGCACGATGGCTATATAGAAGCGGTCAACCCGAACGTCTTCAGGCGCACCCCGTTCGCCATGCTGGAAATCTTCGTACTGATGGCCCAGCACCCCGAAATCAAGGGCGTGCGCGCCGACACCGTGCGCTTGCTGCGCGAACATCGCCACCTGATCGACGACAAGTTCCGCCACGATATCCGCAACACCAGCCTGTTCATCGAGCTGTTCAAGTGCGAGATCGGCATCCACCGCAACCTGCGGCGAATGAACCGCTACGGCATCCTCGGCCGCTACCTGCCAGAGTTCGGCCTGATCGTCGGGCAGATGCAGCACGACCTGTTCCACATCTACACGGTCGACGCCCACACCCTCAACCTGATCAAGCACCTGCGCAAACTGCAATACACGCCCGTCTCGGAGAAATTCCCGCTGGCCAGCAAGCTCATGGGCCGCCTGCCAAAGCCCGAGCTGATTTACCTGGCAGGGCTTTACCATGACATCGGCAAGGGTCGCCAGGGTGACCACTCCGAACTGGGCGCCGTCGACGCGCAAGCGTTCTGCCAGCGCCACCAGTTGCCGGCCTGGGACAGCCGCCTGATCGTCTGGCTGGTGCTGAACCACCTGGTAATGTCCACCACCGCCCAGCGCAAGGACCTCTCCGACCCACAGGTGATCAACGATTTCGCGCTGCATGTCGGTGACGAGACACGCCTGGATTACCTCTACGTGCTGACCGTGGCCGACATCAATGCCACCAACCCCAGCCTGTGGAACTCCTGGCGGGCGAGCCTGCTGCGCCAGCTCTATACCGAAACCAAGCGCGCCCTGCGCCGCGGCCTGGAAAACCCGCTGGACCGCGAAGAGCAGATCCGCCAGACGCAAAGCGCGGCGCTGGACATCCTGGTGCGCGAGGGCACCGACCCGGATGACGTCGAGCAGCTCTGGTCGCAACTGGGCGACGACTACTTTCTCAAGCACACTGCCGCCGATGTGGCCTGGCACAGCGATGCGATCCTCCAGCAACCGGCCGATGGCGGCCCGCTGGTGCTGATCAAGGAGACCACCCAGCGCGAATTCGAGGGCGGCACGCAGATCTTCATCTACGCCCCCGACCAGCACGATTTCTTCGCCGTGACCGTGGCCGCCATGGCCCAGCTCAACCTGAACATCCACGATGCCCGGATCATCACCTCGAGCAGCCAGTTCACCCTCGACACCTATATCGTGCTCGACAACGACGGCGGCTCGATCGGTGACAATCCACAGCGGGTCAGGCAGATCCGCGACGGCCTGACCGAGGCGCTGCGCAATCCCGAGGACTACCCGGCGATCATCCAGCGCCGGGTGCCACGCCAGCTCAAGCACTTCGATTTCCCGCCGCAGGTGACCATCCTCAACGACGCCCAGCGCCCGGTGACCATCCTCGAGATCACCGCGCCCGACCGCCCCGGCCTGCTGGCCAGGATCGGGCGGATCTTCCTCGAGTTCGACATCTCACTGCAAAACGCCAAGATCGCCACTCTCGGCGAGCGCGTGGAAGACGTGTTCTTCATCACCGACGCCGACAACCAGCCGCTGTCCGACCCGCAGCTGTGCAGCCGCCTGCAGGAAGCCATCGTCCAGCAGTTGCAGGCCGGCCAGGCCAGCGACGCCAGCCCTACCCGCATGACCTTTTGACGCTAACGAGACCTTGCGCCGATGAACCACGCCCTGACCCAGCTCCAGCCCTACCCGTTCGAGAAACTGCGCGCCCTGCTGGGCACCGTGAAACCGGCAGCCGACAAGCGCGCCATCGCCTTGTCGATCGGTGAGCCGAAACATGAATCGCCGGCGTTCGTCGCCAGGGCCATGGCCGACAACCTCGACAAGCTGGCGGTTTACCCCAGCACCATCGGCCTCCCGGCCCTGCGCCAGGCCATCGGCCAGTGGTGCGAACGGCGCTTCGGCGTACCGACGGGCTGGCTTGACGCCGACCGTCATATCCTGCCGGTCAATGGCACCCGCGAAGCGCTGTTCGCCTTCACCCAGGCCGTGGTCAACCGCGCCGATAACGGTCTGGTGGTCAGCCCCAACCCGTTCTACCAAATCTACGAAGGTGCAGCCCTGCTGGCCGGCGCCACCCCACATTACCTGCCGTGCCTGGAAGACAACGGTTTCAACCCCGACTTCGACGCCGTGCCGGCCGAGATCTGGGAACGCTGCCAGATCCTGTTCCTGTGTTCCCCGGGCAACCCCACCGGCGCCCTGGTGCCGATGGACACCCTGAAGAAGCTGATCGCCCTCGCAGACAAGCACGACTTCGTGATCGCCGCCGACGAGTGCTACAGCGAGCTGTACTTCGACGAGGACGCGCCGCCACCGGGCCTGCTGAGCGCATGCGCTGCACTTGGTCGCAGTGACTTCAAGCGCTGCGTGGTGTTCCATAGCCTGTCCAAGCGCTCCAACCTGCCCGGCCTGCGTTCGGGCTTCGTGGCTGGCGACGCCGAGATCATCAAACCATTCCTGCTGTACCGTACCTATCACGGTTGCGCAATGCCGGTGCAAACCCAGCTGGCCAGCATCGCCGCCTGGCAAGACGAGGCCCACGTGCGCGAGAACCGCGACCAATACCGCGCCAAGTACGACGCGGTGCTCGACATCCTGCAGCCGGTAATGGATGTACAGCGCCCGGATGGCAGCTTCTACCTGTGGGCCAAGGTACCGGGCAGCGACGCAGAATTCACCCGCGACTTGTTCGAGGCAGAGCACGTCACTGTGGTGCCCGGGTCATACCTGTCCCGCGAGGTGAACGGCGTAAACCCAGGCGCCGGCCGCGTGCGCATGGCGCTGGTTGCTCCGCTGGCCGAGTGCATCGAGGCGGCCGAGAGGATTCGCGACTTCCTGCACAACCGTTGAGTTGCAAGGGGGCGCCCTGCGCCCCCTGCTTCACTAGCGAACCTGCCCCAGGTTCGCCTCGCTCATGTCCAATTCCCCCAGCACCTGTCGCACCACCTCATCACCCACTAGATGCTGGCGATGCAGCTCGTACAGTTCCAGGCGCTGAGCACGTAATGCCCGCAGACGCAGGCGACGCTCCAGCAGATCCATCTGCTCCGCCAGCGCACGGGCCTCGGCGGTGTCGTTGTAGCTGTCCAGTTCATCCCGGTATTCGGCCATCAGCCGCGCTTTCAGCTCGGTGGCCAGGGTGGCCTGGGCGGCGTCCTGGGGCGCATTGGCATCGATCACTTCCTCGGCTTCCAGGGCATGGATAGCCGCTTCGGCGGTGCGCCGCCAGGCCTCCTGCACCTCCTGGTGCAAGCGTTCGTCAGGGCTCTTGGTCACGCCACGCAGCAGGATCGGCAGGGCAATCACCGCGCTGACCAGCGACAGCAGGATCACCCCGGCGGCAATGAAGATCAGCAGGTCGCGCTCGGGGAAGGCTTTGCCCGCCCCCATCAGCAACGGCACCGACATCACGCCCGCCAGGGTCACCGCCCCGCGCACGCCGCCAAAGGTCAGCAGCCAGCAGGAGCGCGCGGTCGGCATCAGCACCAGCGCCGGCTTGCCGCGCCAGCGCCGCACCACGCCGATCGCCCGCCAGATGCTCTGCACCCAGACAAAACGCAGCAGCACCAGCGCGGCGAAGATCGCCACCACGTCCAGGCAGCGCCAGGCCAGGGTCGGCCACACCGTCGCCTCGTCGGTGACCACCGCCTTGATGATGTCCGGCAACTGCAGGCCGAGCAGCAGGAAGATCAGGCCATTGAAGGCGAACTCCAGCAACGACCAGACACTGCGATTGAGCAGGCGGGTGCTGGTCTGGCGCGGCAGCAGGTCGAGCCAGCTCTGCATCATGCCCGCGGCCACCGCCGAGAGGATGCCCGACACGCCCAGGCGCTCGGCCAGCACGTAGGCGGCGAACGGCAGCAGCAGCATGAACACCACGTGCGTGGCCGGATCGTCCCAGCCGTGGGTGATCATCCACATGCGCAGGCGCCCCACCAGCCAGCTCAGCGCCACGCCCACCGCCAGGCCGCCAAGGGCGACGAGCACGAAGGTCAGGCTGGCCTCGGTCAGCGAGAACACGCCGGTGATGGCGGCGGCCAGGGCGAACTTGAAGGTTACCAGGCCCGAGGCGTCGTTCATCAATGCCTCGCCTTGGAGCATGTGCATCAGGGGCGTGGGCAGGCGGTCCTGGGTGATGGCCGAGACCGCCACCGCATCGGTGGGCGACAGCACCGCCGCCAGGGCAAAGGCCACCGGCAGGGGAATGCTCGGCAGCAGCCAGTGGATGAAGTACCCGGCGCCGACCACGGTGAACAGCACCAGCCCCACGGCCAGAGCCACCACCGGCCCGCGGATACGCCACAGCTCGCGCTTGGGCATGCGCCAACCATCGGCGAACAGCAACGGCGGCAGGAACAGGAACAGGAACAACTCCGGGTCCAGCGCCACGTGCAGGCCCAGGGTTGGCCAGGCCAGCAAGGCACCCGCGCCAATCTGTACCAGCGGCAGCGGCAGCGGCAACACGCGCCCTACCAGTTTCGACACGCTCACCAGCATCAGCAGGATAAGAACGGTATAGGCTGACTGCATCGGCAAGCTTCCTGTGTGATCGGAGAAACGACAGCGAAACATCGCCATTGAAACAATATGTTAGCGAGGACCTTCTATTGTGGACCGCTGCACGTTAGTCGCAACCCACCGGCGAATATGTAACACAATGCTACTTGAGACGATGTGACATACATCCCCCCATTCCTTCGGGCCCGCAGCCGTGGCGCCAACCCCATTGATACCGCATAATCGCTGCCACCCAATCTTCAAGGAGTATCGGGGACGCCAGGCCACGGCCGGCAGCCCCAGGCATTTCAATGGCTTACACTCTCTACGGCATCAAAGCCTGCGACACCATGAAAAAGGCCCGTACCTGGCTTGAAGAAAAGGCCATTGGCTACGACTTCCACGACTACAAGACCCAGGGCATCGACCGCGACAGCCTGAACCGCTGGTGCGACGAGCATGGCTGGGAAGTCGTGCTGAACCGCGCCGGGACCACCTTCCGCAAGCTCGACGACGCCAGCAAGGCCGACCTCGACCAGGCCAAGGCCGTCGAACTGATGGTCGCCCAACCGTCGATGATCAAGCGCCCGGTGCTCGACCTCGGCGAGCGCACGCTGGTCGGCTTCAAGCCCGACCTGTACGCGGCGGCGCTGGCCTGATCACGCATTACGCTCCATCCCCTTTTCGCATGAGGTAATCGCATGTCTCAATCGCTGTTCAGCCTGGCCTTCGGCGTCGGCACCCAGAACCGCCAGGGCGCCTGGCTGGAAGTCTTCTACGCACAGCCTGTGCTCAAGCCGTCCGCCGAACTGGTCGCGGCCATCGCACCGGTCCTCGGTTATGAAGGGGGCAACCAGGCCATCGCCTTCAGCACTGCCCAGGCCGCCCAGCTGGCCGACGCGCTCAAGGGCGTCGACGCCGCCCAGGCCGCCCTGCTGACCCGCCTGGCCGAAAGCCACAAGCCGCTGGTCGCCACCCTGCTGGCCGAAGACGGCGCCCTGGCCTCCACCCCCGAGGCCTACCTCAAGCTGCACCTGCTATCGCACCGCCTGGTCAAGCCGCACGGTGTGTCGCTGGCCGGCATCTTCCCGCTGCTGCCCAACGTCGCATGGACCAACCAGGGCGCGGTCGACCTGGCGGAGCTTGCCGAGCGGCAACTGGAAGCGCGCCTGAAAGGCGAACTGCTGGAAGTATTCTCGGTGGACAAGTTCCCGAAGATGACCGACTACGTGGTGCCCGCCGGCGTGCGCATCGCCGACACCGCCCGTGTGCGCCTGGGCGCCTACATCGGCGAAGGCACCACCATCATGCACGAAGGCTTCGTCAACTTTAACGCCGGCACCGAAGGCCCGGGCATGATCGAAGGCCGCGTCTCCGCCGGCGTGTTCGTCGGCAAGGGCTCGGACCTGGGCGGCGGCTGCTCGACCATGGGCACCCTGTCCGGCGGTGGCAACATCGTCATCAAGGTCGGCGAAGGCTGCCTGATCGGCGCCAACGCCGGTATCGGCATCCCGCTGGGCGACCGCAACACCGTCGAAGCCGGCTTGTACATCACCGCCGGTACCAAGGTGAACCTGCTGGACGAGAACAACCAGCTGGTCAAGGTGGTCAAGGCACGCGATCTGGCCGGCCAGACCGACTTGCTGTTCCGCCGCAACTCGCTCAATGGCGCCGTGGAGTGCAAGACCCACAAGTCGGCCATCGAGCTGAACGAGGCATTGCACGCTCACAACTGAGGCTCTGCCTGGGTTTGAGGTGATAAGATCGGGTCTGCTCCTACGGGCAGACCCGATTTTTCATTCCAGGCCCCGCGAACATGTTCCAGCCCTCCCCCTGGCGTACCGATTTCCCGGCCATCGCCGCCCTGCAACGGCAGCACCAGACCTACCTGGACAGCGCCGCCACCACGCAGAAACCCCAGGCCCTGCTCGATGCCCTGAGCCATTACTACGGCCATGGCGCAGCCAACGTGCACCGCGCCCAGCATCTGCCGGGCGCCTTGGCGACACAGGCCTTCGAGGGCACACGGGACAAGGTCGCCGCCTGGCTCAATGCAGCCGATGCGCGCCAGATCGTATTCACCCACGGCGCTACCTCGGCTTTGAACCTGCTGGCCTATGGCCTGGAACATCGCTTCGAGGCAGGCGACGAAATCGCCGTCAGCGGCCTGGAGCACCACGCCAACCTGCTGCCCTGGCAACAACTGGCGCACCGCCACAACCTGCGACTGGTGGTCCTGCCGGTCACTGACCAGGGGCATGTCGACCTGGAGCAGGCCCTGCAACTGATCGGTCCGCGCACTCGCCTGCTGGCGATCAGCCAACTGTCCAACGTGCTGGGTACCTGGCAACCGCTGGCGCCTTTGCTGGCACATGCCCGCGCCCAGGGCGCGCTGAGCGTTGTCGATGGCGCCCAAGGCGTGGTTCATGGCCGGCATGACGTGCAGCAACTGGCGTGCGACTTCTATGTGTTCTCCAGCCACAAACTCTATGGTCCCGACGGGGTGGGCGTACTTTACGGCCGCCAGGATGCGCTGGCGTTGCTGCGTCACTGGCAGTACGGCGGAGAAATGGTGCAGATGGCGGACTACCAGAGCGCCAGTTTCCGCCCCGCGCCACTGGGTTTCGAAGCCGGCACCCCGCCGATTGCCGGGGTGATCGGCCTGGGCGCCACCCTGGACTACCTGGCCAGCCTCGACATACATGCCGTGGCCGCCCATGAAACCAGCCTGCACCAGTACCTGGTACGGGGCCTGACTGATCGCGAGGGAGTTCGCCTGCTCGGCTCGCCCGAGGCGGCACTGGCCAGTTTCGTCATCGATGGCGTGCACAACGCCGATATCGCCCACCTGCTGACCGAACAGGGCATCGCCGTGCGCGCCGGGCACCATTGCGCCATGCCACTGCTCAGGCACCTGGGGCTCGATGGCGCGATTCGCGTATCGCTGGGGCTGTACTCCGACAGTGACGACCTGCAGCGCTTCTTCGCGGCGCTCGACAAAGGCCTGGAGCTGTTGCGATGAACCTTTCGCCAGAGGCCAGCCAAGCGCTGGAAGCGTTCGAACAGGCGCGTGGCTGGGAGCAGCGGGCGCGGTTGCTGATGCAGTGGGGCGACCGCCTGGAACCGCTGGGTGACAACGACAAGACCGAAGCCAATCGGGTGCATGGCTGCGAGAGCCTGGTATGGCTGGTGGCTGTGCAGGACGACGGCCAGTGGCGGTTCAAGGCAGGCAGCGATGCGCGGATGCTGCGGGGGTTGCTGGCACTTCTTCTTGTGCGGGTACAAGGCTTGGCCAGCGATCAGCTGGAAGCGGTCGACCTGAGCGCCTGGTTTACCCAATTGGGGCTGGAGCGGCAGTTGTCACCGTCGCGCAGCAATGGGCTGCATGCGGTGCTACTCAGGATGGCCGAACTCGCCACCCAGGCCTGAATCACTACCCCGCGATAGCCTAATCAGCCTTGACCCGCTCCGAAGGGCGCCGCGCCCCGGTCACAAGCTTTTCAACGGCCTTGCTCGCCGCCACCATGCCGAAGGTCGCGGTCACCATCATCACCGCGCCGAAACCACCGGCGCAGTCCAGGCGTACGCCTTCACCGACAAAGCTCTTCTGCAGGCACACACTGCCGTCGCCCTTGGGGTAGCGCAGCTGTTCGCTGGAGAACACGCATGGCACGCCATAGTTGCGGCTGGTGTTGCGCGAGAAGTTGTAGTCGCGGCGCAAGGTCGAGCGCACCCGTGAAGCCAGCGGGTCGTTGAAGGTCTTGTTGAGATCGCCGACCTGGATCTGGGTCGGGTCGATCTGCCCACCGGCGCCACCGGTGGTGACGATGGCGATCTTGCGCCGGCGGCACCAGGCGATCAGCGCGGCCTTGGCCATCACGCTGTCGATGCAGTCGATCACGCAGTCCATCTGCTCGGTGATGTACTCGGCCATGGTCTCGCGAGTGACGAAATCGGCCACCGCGTGCACCGTGCAGGCCGGGTTGATCGCCCGCAGACGCTCGGCCATCACCTCGACCTTGAGGCGGCCCACCTGCCCTTCGAGGGCGTGGGCCTGACGGTTGGTGTTGCTCACGCAGACATCGTCGAGGTCGAACAGACTGATCTCGCCCACGCCACTGCGCGCCAGGGCCTCGGCTGCCCACGAGCCGACCCCGCCGATACCGACGATGGCCACATGGGCCTGGCGCAGGCGCTGCAGGCCGTCGTCGCCATAGAGCCGGGCGACGCCGGCGAAGCGTGGATCTTCTGTGCTCATGTGGGGACCTCGAAAAAACCGGCGCGCATTATATGCCAAGGCATGCGCTCCAGGGGGAGCACAGCGCGTGAACACGCCGCAAGGGCGTGGCAGAGCGGCCCGGGGTTGGAACAAAACCTACCGAGCCTGCTTTAATGTCCTATCAAGCAAATATATCTGGACGACAAGCGAACGGCCTCAGAACTACATTCCTTGTCGATAATCCAACAGATTACCTTCTCCGGCACTTGTAGGACCCACGGCCTGCGACAGCGACCCTCGCTCCCCTCTTCGGAACCTCGAACACCTATGTCATCACGTAAATTCGGTCTCAACCTGGTGGTGGTCCTGGCGATCGCCGCGCTGTTCACCGGGTTCTGGGCCTTGATCAACCGCCCGGTTTCCGCCCCCGCCTGGCCGGAACAGATCTCTGGGTTTTCCTATTCGCCCTTCCGCCTGGGGCAAAGCCCGCAGAAAGGCCAGTACCCCAGTGAGGACGAGATCCGCCAGGACCTCGAGCAACTGAACAAGCTGACCGACAACGTGCGCATCTACACCGTTGAAGGCACCCAGGCCGAGGTACCGCGCCTGGCCGAAGAGCTCGGCCTGCGCGTGACCTTGGGCATCTGGATCAGCAACGACCAGGAGCGCAACGAGCGCGAGATCGAAAAGGCCATCGGCCTGGCCAATACCTCGCGCAGCGTGGTGCGGGTGGTGGTCGGCAACGAAGCGTTGTTTCGCGAGGAAGTCACCGCCGAACAGTTGATCGGTTACCTCGACCGGGTGCGCGCCGCGGTGAAGGTGCCGGTGACCACCAGCGAGCAGTGGCACATCTGGAAGGAACACCCGGAGCTGGCGAAACACGTCGACCTGATCGCCGCGCACATCCTGCCCTATTGGGAATTCGTGCCCATGAAGGACTCGGTGCAGTTCGTCCTCGACCGTGCCCGCGAGCTGCGCAAGCAGTTCCCACGCAAGCCTCTGCTGCTCTCGGAGGTCGGCTGGCCAAGCAATGGCCGCATGCGCGGCGGCGCCGACGCCACCCAGGCCGACCAGGCCATCTACCTGCGTACCCTGGTCAACACCCTCAACCGCCGTGGCTACAACTACTTCGTCATCGAAGCCTATGACCAGCCATGGAAGGCCAGCGACGAAGGCTCGGTGGGCGCCTACTGGGGCGTGTACAACGCCGAGCGCCAGCAGAAGTTCAACTTCGAGGGGCCGATCGTGGCGATCCCGCAATGGCGCGCCTTGGCCGTGGCCTCGGTGGTGCTGGCGATGATCGCCCTGGCCGTCCTGCTGATCGACGGCTCGGCCCTGCGCCAGCGTGGGCGTACCTTCCTCACCTTCATCACCTTCCTGTGCGGGTCGGTGCTGGTATGGATCGCCTACGACTACAGCCAGCAGTACAGCACCTGGTTCAGCCTCACCGTGGGTGTGCTGCTGGCGCTCGGTGCCCTCGGCGTTTTCATCGTGCTGCTGACCGAGGCCCACGAACTGGCCGAGGCGGTGTGGATCCACAAACGCCGACGCGAATTCCTGCCCGTGCAGGGCGACAGCGCCTATCGGCCCAAAGTCTCGGTGCATGTGCCGTGCTACAACGAGCCGCCGGAGATGGTCAAGCAGACCCTAGACGCCCTCGCCGCGCTGGACTACCCGGATTACGAAGTGCTGGTGATCGACAACAACACCAAGGATCCGGCCGTTTGGGAGCCGCTCAAGGCCCACTGCGAGAAACTCGGCGAGCGCTTCAAGTTCTTCCACGTCGCGCCCCTGGCCGGCTTCAAGGGCGGCGCCCTGAACTACCTGATCCCGCACACCGCCAAGGACGCCGAGGTGATCGCGGTGATCGACTCGGACTACTGCGTCGACCGTAATTGGCTAAAACACATGGTGCCGCACTTCGCCGACCCGAAGATCGCCGTGGTGCAGTCGCCGCAGGACTACCGCGACCAGCACGAGAGCGCGTTCAAGAAGCTGTGCTACAGCGAGTACAAGGGCTTCTTCCATATCGGCATGGTCACCCGCAACGACCGTGACGCGATCATCCAGCACGGCACCATGACCATGACCAGGCGCAGCGTGCTCGAGGAGCTCGGCTGGGCCGAGTGGTGCATCTGCGAAGATGCCGAACTGGGCCTGCGGGTATTCGAGAAAGGCCTGTCGGCGGCCTACGCCCACAACAGCTACGGCAAAGGCCTGATGCCCGACACCTTCATCGACTTCAAGAAGCAGCGCTTCCGCTGGGCCTACGGCGCCATCCAGATCATCAAGCACCATGCCGGCGCCCTGCTGCGCGGCAAGGGCAGCGAGCTGACCCGCGGCCAGCGCTACCACTTCCTGGCCGGCTGGCTGCCATGGATCGCCGATGGCATGAACATCTTCTTCACCGTCGGCGCGCTGCTGTGGTCGGCGGCGATGATCATCGTGCCGCATCGGGTCGATCCGCCGCTGATGATGTTCGCCATCCCGCCGCTGGCGCTGTTCTTCTTCAAGGTCGGCAAGATCCTGTTCCTCTATCGCCGCGCGGTGGGTGTCGACCTGAAGGACGCCTTCGCCGCCGCCCTGGCAGGGCTGGCGCTGTCGCATACCATCGCCAAGGCGGTGCTGTACGGTTTCTTCACCAGCAGCATGCCGTTCTTCCGCACGCCAAAGAATGCTGATAGCCATGGGCTGCTGGTGGCGATTGCCGAGGCCCGCGAAGAGCTGTTCATCATGCTGATGCTGTGGGGCGCGGCGCTAGGGATCTATCTGGTTCAGGGGCTGCCGAGTTCGGACATGCGCTTCTGGGTGGCGATGCTGCTGGTGCAGTCGTTGCCATACCTGGCGGCGTTGGTGATGGCGCTGCTGTCGTCGCTGCCCAAGCCGGCGGACAAGGTCAGCGAAGCACAAGTCGTTTGATGCGGCGTGGGAGCGGCGGTACGCCGCTCCCGCCAAGCACATCGTGTCCGCAGACATCATTTGATATAAGATAACGCCCCAGTTTCCCGCCCTGCCTTGCCCCCGGAGTCTTGCAATGACGGCCCCAGCCGAGCTTTCGCCTACCCTGCAACTGGCCTGTGACCTGATCCGCCGCCCGTCGGTCACCCCGGTCGATGCCGACTGCCAGACCCAGATGATGAACCGCCTGGGCGCCGTCGGCTTCCAGCTCGAGCCGATGCGCATCGAAGACGTAGACAACTTCTGGGCCAGCCATGGCACCCAGGAAGGCCCGGTGCTGTGCTTCGCCGGCCACACCGACGTGGTGCCCACCGGCCCGGTGCAGCAGTGGCAGCATGAACCATTCGAGGCGCTGATCGATGCCGACGGCATGCTCTGCGGCCGCGGCGCCGCCGACATGAAGGGCAGCCTGGCGTCGATGGTGGTGGCCAGCGAGCGCTTCGTGCAGGACTACCCGAACCACCGCGGCAAAGTCGCCTTCCTGATCACCAGCGATGAGGAAGGCCCGGCCCACCACGGCACCAAGGCTGTAGTCGAGCGCCTGAAGGCGCGCAACGAGCGCCTGGACTGGTGCATCGTCGGCGAGCCGTCCAGCACCACCCTGCTCGGTGACGTGGTCAAGAATGGCCGTCGCGGCTCGCTCGGCGCCAAGCTGACCGTGCGCGGCAAGCAGGGCCACGTGGCCTACCCGCACTTGGCGCGCAACCCTATCCACCTGGCCGCGCCGGCCCTGGCGGAACTTGCGGCCGAGCACTGGGACGAAGGCAATGCGTTCTTCCCGCCGACCAGCTTCCAGATTTCCAACCTCAACTCCGGCACTGGTGCCACCAACGTGGTACCGGGCGAGCTGACCGCGCTGTTCAACTTCCGTTTCTCCACCGAATCGACGGTCGAGGGCCTGCAGCAACGCGTCGCGACGATCCTCGACAAGCACCAGCTGGAATGGAGCATCGATTGGGCGCTCTCGGGCCTGCCGTTCCTCACCGAGCCGGGCGAACTGCTCGATGCGGTGTCGTCGAGCATCAAGGCCGTCACTGGCCGCGAGACCCGACCATCGACCAGTGGCGGTACCTCCGATGGCCGTTTCATCGCCACCATGGGTACCCAGGTGGTCGAGCTCGGCCCGGTCAACGCCACCATCCACCAGGTGGACGAGCGTATCCTGGCCAGCGACCTCGACCTGCTGACCGAGATCTACTATCAGACCCTGGTACGGTTGCTCGCCTGATGCTCGCCTGCCCTCTCTGCCAGGCGCCCCTGGCGCAGCTCGACAACGGCGTGGCCTGCCCCGCCGGCCACCGCTTCGACCGCGCCCGCCAGGGCTACCTGAACCTGCTGCCGGTGCAACACAAGAACAGCCGCGACCCGGGTGACAACCAAGCCATGGTCGAAGCCCGTCGTGACTTCCTCGACGCCGGGCACTACGCCCCGGTGGCGAGTCGCCTGGCGCAACTGGCTGCCGAGCGCCAGCCGCAGGCCTGGCTGGACATCGGCTGCGGCGAAGGCTACTACACCGCGCAGATTGCCCAGGCGCTGCCTGCGGCCGACGGCTACGCCCTGGACATCTCCCGCGAAGCGGTGAAGCGCGCCTGCCGCCGAGCCCCTGAAATGACCTGGATGGTGGCCAGCATGGCCCGCGTCCCCATGGCCGATGCCAGCTGTGGCTTCATCGCCAGCGTGTTCAGCCCGCTCGACTGGCAGGAGGCCAGGCGCCTGCTCGCCCCGGGCGGCGGGCTGATGCGGGTCGGCCCGACCAGCGGTCACCTGATGGAGCTGCGCGAGGTGCTCTACGATGAAGTGCGTCCCTACGCCGACGACAAGCACCTTGCCCTGGTCCCTGAAGGCATGACCCACGCCCACAGCGAGGTCCTCGAGTTCCGCCTGAGCCTGGTCGAGGCCAAGGCCCGCGCCGATCTGCTGGCGATGACCCCGCACGGCTGGCGGGCCAGCGCCGAGAAGCGCGCACAAGTGATCGACCAACCCGAACCTTTCGTGGTCACCGTTTCCATGCGTTATGACTATTTCGTGCGCCAAGACTGAGCACACTGGAGCCTCCCATGCGTCAACCCGATATCGAGATCTACCTCAAGGACGCCGAGGTCGATCATAAGCAGATCGCCGACTGGCTTACCCAAGCCCTGGGCCCGTGCAGCGAATGGAAGCAGAAAGGCCAGACCTTCAAGTGCACAGCCGGTAACATCCCGGTTACCTGGTTGCCAAAGGCTGTGGGGAAATGGAACAGCCTGTACCTGGAAAGTGACCAGACCCCCTGGGTCGACGACATCGCCTGCGCGCGTGCGGCATTCGCCGCGCTGAACGTCGAAGTGCGTTGCGCGCCAGGTAGCTGGGCGGAAGAAGACGGGGAAGAAGATGCCGATCGCTGGATCCGCATCAGCGCCGACGGTGAAGAGGAAATCACCTGGCGTACCAGCTGAGGCCGTTCGCATCAGGCTGCAAGTTCCACGGACAACTTGCAGCTTGAGCGTGCAGCCGGAAGACTCAGAGCCCGACTACATCCTCTGCCTGCAGGCCTTTCTGGCCCTGCACGAGTGCGTACTCCACCTGCTGTCCCTCGACCAGGGTGCGATGCCCCTCACCGCGGATAGCCCGATAGTGGACGAACACGTCCGCACCACCTTCGCGCTGAATGAAGCCATAACCCTTGGCATCGTTGAACCACTTCACATTCCCAGTCTCACGAGACGACATCTGAACTACTCCGGATTTTTATTTTGAAGATCGCCTTGCTGGCATGGGCTCACCGCCCGTGCCGACGCAGCTTGCGCGAATATCCTGCAAGCGGCAGGCCGAGTATATGACAGGGAACAAAAAAAATTCATGACAGGGTCATTTTTGGCGGAATTTTGCTGAACTTACGCAGATACGGCAGACTAACGTGCTGAAAAGACACTGCAACTTCCACCCAGGGCCCACCCCATGACCCGTTCTCCCCTGCGCCGCCTCATCTTCGGCGCCCTGCGTCGCGTTCTCTACCTGTGGGTGCGCTCCGAAACCATCAACCAGTCCTCGCTGACACTCAAGCTCGACCGCAGCCGACCGGTGTTCTACGCCCTCTCCTCGCCTTCGCTGACCGACCTGGCCGTGGTTGACCACGAATGCACCAAGGCAGGGCTGCCACGCCCGGTGCTGCCGGTGGCCGTCGGCCCCTTGCAGGAGCCCGCGGCGTTCTTCTACCTGACCCCCGACCCCGACTGGCTCGGCCGCCAGGACAAGCGTGGCGCGCCGCCCACCCTCGAACGCCTGGTCGCGGCGATCAGCCAGCACGCCGAGGAAGACGCGCAGATCATTCCGGTCAGCGTGTTCTGGGGCCAGACCCCGGCCAGCGAGTCGAGCCCGTGGAAACTGCTGTTCGCCGACAGCTGGGCGGTCACCGGCCGCCTGCGCCGGCTGCTCAGCGTGCTGATCCTCGGGCGCAAGACCCGGGTGCAGTTCTCCGCGCCAATCCACCTGCGCGAGCTGGTGCAGCACAACAAGGGCCACGAGCGCACCGTGCGCATGGCCCAACGCATGATGCGCGTGCATTTTCGCAACCTGAAGACCGCGGTCATCGGGCCAGACATCTCGCACCGTCGCAACCTGGTCAAAGGGCTGGTGCACGACCCGTTGGTGCGCCAGGCGATCAGCGACGAGGCCGACCGCGAGAAAATCCCCTACGCCAAGGCCGAGGCCAAGGCGCTGCACTATGGCAATGAGATCGCCTCGGACTATACCTACACCGCGATCCGCTTCCTTGAAGTGGTGCTGAGCTGGTTCTGGAACAAGATCTACGACGGCATCAAGGTAAACCACATCGAGCAGGTGCAGGGCATCGCCCCCGGCCACGAAGTGATCTACGTGCCCTGCCACCGCAGCCACATCGACTACCTGCTGCTGTCCTACCTGCTGTTCCGCAACGGCCTGACGCCGCCGCACATCGCTGCCGGCATCAACCTCAACATGCCGGTGATCGGCGGCCTGCTGCGCCGCGGCGGGGCGTTCTTCATGCGCCGCACGTTCAAGGGCAACCCGCTGTACACCGCCGTGTTCAACGAGTACCTGCACACCCTGTTCACCAAGGGCTTCCCGGTGGAGTACTTCGTCGAAGGCGGGCGCTCGCGCACCGGGCGCATGCTGCAGCCGCGCACCGGCATGCTGGCGATCACCCTGCGCAGCTTCCTGCGCTCCTCGCGCACGCCGATCGTCTTCGTGCCGGTGTACATCGGCTACGAGCGGGTGCTCGAAGGCCGCACCTACCTGGGCGAGCTGCGCGGCGCCAGCAAGAAGAAGGAATCGATCTTCGACATCTTCAAGGTCATCGGCGCGCTCAAGCAGCGCTTCGGCCAGGTGTACGTCAACTTCGGCGAGCCGATCCGCCTGAACAGCTTCCTCGACCAGCAGCAACCCGGCTGGCGCGAACAGGCGCTGGGCCCGCAGTTCCGCCCGGACTGGCTCAACGAAACCACCACCCGCCTGGGCGAAACGGTTGCCCGCCACCTCAACGAGGCTGCGGCAATCAACCCGGTCAACCTGGTGGCGCTGGCCCTGTTGTCGACCAGCCGCCTGGCCCTGGACGAACGAGCCCTGACCCGCGTGCTCGACCTGTACCTGGCCCTGCTGCGTCAGGTGCCCTACTCGCCGCACACCACCCTGCCCGAGGGTGACGGCAAGGCACTTATCGAGCACGTACTGGGCATGGACCTGCTGGCCGAGCAGAAGGATGCGCTGGGTCGCATCCTCTACCTGGACGAAGCCAACGCGGTACTGATGACCTACTACCGCAACAACGTACTGCACATCTTCGCCCTGCCGGGGCTGCTGGCGAGCTTCTTCCTCAGCAGCTCGCGCATGAGCCGCGAACTGCTGGGCCAGTACGTGCGAGCGCTGTATCCGTACCTGCAGGCCGAACTGTTCCTGCGCTGGACGCCCGAGCAACTGGACGAGGTGATCGACCAGTGGCTGGCGGCGCTGGTCGAACAGGGGCTGCTGCGCAAGGAGCACGACATCTACATGCGCCCCGCGCCCAGCTCGCGGCAGTTCGTGCTGCTGACGCTGCTGGCACGCACCATCACCCAGACCCTGCAGCGCTTCTACATGGCCACTTCGCTGCTGCTCAACAGCGGCCAGCACACGCTGAGCGCCGAGGAACTGGAGGAGCTGTGCGTGATGATGGCCCAGCGCCTGTCGATCCTGCATGGCTTGAATGCGCCCGAGTTCTTCGACAAGACCCTGTTCCGCCACTTCATCCAGACGCTGGTACGCGAAGGGGTCTTGCGACCCGACAGCACCGGTAAGCTGGGCTACCACGACAAGCTCGCCGAACTGGCCGAAGGCGTGGCCAAGCGCGTGCTATCGGCGGAGCTGCGCCTGTCGATCCGCCAGGTGGCCTTGCACCGCGATGAAACACCGGACCCTGCGGCGACTGCCTGACTGGCCCGGTCCCGGACTAAACGATACGCTGAACCTGCTCCATTCTGCCCATAAGGAAAGCCCCATGATCCGCTCCTCCCTGCGCTTCACCACTCTGTGCGCCGGCCTGCTGTTGTCGGCCAGCGCCCTGGCCCTGTCGCTCGGCGACCTGTCCCAGAGCGACGCCTCCGGCGGCCTGAAGGACGCCCTTACCCAAGGCGCGCAGATCGCCGTCAAGCAGCTGAGCACCCCCGGCGGCTTCAGCAACAACCCGGATGTGCGCATCGAGCTGCCGGGCAACCTCGGCAAAGCGGCCAAGGCCATGAAGATGTTCGGTAAGGGCGACCAGGTCGATGCCCTGGAAACCAGCATGAACAAGGCCGCCGAGGCTGCCGTGCCGCAAGCCCAGGCGATCCTGGTGGACGCGGTGAAGAAGATGACCGTGACCGATGCCAAGGGCATCCTCAGCGGCGGCCAGGATTCGGCCACCCAGTACCTGAACAAGAGTAGCCGCGAGCAGATCCGCGCCAAGTTCCTGCCGATCGTCAAGCAGGCCACCGACAAGGTCGGCCTGGCCCAGCAGTACAACAGCTTTGCCGGGCAGGCCAAGGGCCTTGGCCTGATCAAGGATGACGCCAATATCGAGAACTATGTGACCGAGAAGGCGCTGGACGGCTTGTTCGAGATGATCGGCAAGCAGGAAGAAAGCATTCGCCAGAACCCGGCCGGTGCGGCCACCAGCCTGGCCAAGAAGGTGTTCGGCGCGCTGTGATGTCGAGCTGAAAACCAGTGGGGCTGCTGTGCAGCCCTATCGCTGGCAAGCCAGCTCCCACAAGTACTGCGCAACGCGTGTGGGAGCCGGCTTGCCGGCGATAGGAGGGCAAAGCCCTCCCGCTCGTTCCTCAGTTTTTCTTGACCCTGAACCACGCCGCATACAGCGCCGGCAGGAACAGCAGGGTCAGCACCGTGGCGACGATCAACCCACCCATGATCGCCACCGCCATCGGCCCGTAGAACACACTCCTCGACAACGGAATCATCGCCAGCACCGCCGCCAGCGCAGTCAGCACGATCGGCCGGAAGCGCCGCACCGTGGCCTCGATGATCGCCTGCCAACGCTCCATCCCCGCAGCGATGTCCTGTTCGATCTGGTCCACCAGGATCACCGAGTTGCGCATGATCATGCCGGCCAGGGCGATGGTCCCGAGCATGGCGACGAACCCGAACGGCTGGCGGAACACCAGCAGGAACAGGGTCACGCCGATCAGCCCGAGGGGCGCGGTGAGGAACACCATGAACATCCGCGAGAAACTGCGCAGCTGGATCATCAGCAGGCTCAGCACCACCACGATGAACAGCGGCATGCCGGCGTTCACCGAACGCTGGCCACGCTCGGAGTCTTCCACCGTGCCGCCCACTTCGAGCAAGTAGCCATCAGGCAGCTCGTCCTTGATCTGCGCCAACGTCGGCTGGATCTGCTTGATCAAGGTCGCCGGCTGTTCCTTGTCGTAGATATCGGCGCGCACGGTGACCGTGGGCAGGCGGTTGCGGTGCCAGATGATGCCTTCCTCGAAGCCGTACTCAAGGGTCGCCACCTGCGACAGGGCCACGCTCTGGCCGTTGTCGGTGGGCACCGCCAGGCTGCCCAGGTTGCCCAGCTCACGGCGCTCCTCTGGCGTACCGCGCAGGAGAATCTCGATCAGCTCGTTGTCTTCGCGGTACTGGCTGACGTTGCTGCCGGTCAGCGAACTCTGCAGGAAGCTCGACAGGTGCGCGGTGCTCACGCCCAGCGCCCGGGCACGGTCCTGGTCGATATCCAGGTACACCGCCTTGCTCGGTTCTTCCCAGTCCAGGTGCACGTTGACCACGTGCGGGTTCTCACGCACCTTGGCCGCCACCTCGCGGGCCAGGGCGCGAACCTTCTCGATGTGTTCGCCGGTGACCCGGAACTGCACCGGATAGCCTACGGGCGGGCCGTTTTCCAGGCGCGTGACCCGCGAACGCAGGTCGGGGAACTGCTGGTCCAGGGTGCCGATCAGCCAGCTGCGCAGGCGTTCACGGTCCTCCAGCGACTTGGCCAGCACCACGAACTGGGCAAAGCTCGCCGCAGGCAGTTGCTGGTCCAGCGGCAGGTAGAAACGCGGGGAACCGGTGCCGACATAGGCGACGTAGTTGGCGATACCGTCCTGCTGCTTGAGCAGCGCCTCCAGTTGCTTGACCCGCTCGGCGGTGTTGTTCAGCGAAGCGCCTTCGGTCAGCTTCAGATCGACCATCAGCTCCGGCCGCCCGGAAGCCGGGAAGAACTGCTGCGGCACGAAGCGGAACAACAGGATGCTGCCGACGAACGCGGCGATGGTCAGCACGATCACGGTCTTGCGCCGCCGCACGCACCACTCCACCACGCGCCGGACACGCTGGTAGAACGGCGTCGCATAGGGGTCGGGGGCATGCCCGTCGGCGCCGTGGCGAGCAGCGTGGAGCTTGGCCAGGTCCGGCAGCAGGCGCTCGCCCAGGTAAGGCACGAACACCACCGCCGCCACCCAGGAGGTGAGCAAGGCAATGGTCACCACCTGGAAGATCGAACGGGTGTATTCCCCTGTGCTCGACGCCGCCGTGGCGATCGGCAGGAAACCCGCCGCAGTGATCAGGGTGCCGGTGAGCATCGGGAACGCCGTACTGGTCCAGGCGTAGCTCGCGGCCTTGAGCCGGTCGTAGCCCTGTTCCATCTTGATCGCCATCATCTCCACCGCGATGATCGCGTCGTCGACCAGCAGGCCCAGGGCCAGCACCAGCGCCCCCAGCGAGATCTTGTGCAGGCCGATGCCGAAGTAGTGCATAGCGGCGAAGGTCATGGCCAGCACCAGCGGGATCGCCAGCGCCACCACCAGGCCGGTGCGCAGGCCCAGCGAGAAAAAACTCACCAGCAGGACGATGGCCAGGGCCTCGACCAGCACCTGCACGAACTCACCGACCCCGGCCTTCACCGCCGCCGGCTGGTCGGACACCTTGCGCAGCTCCATGCCCGCCGGCAGGCTCTGCGCCAGGCGGGCGAACTCGCCTTCCAGGGCCTTGCCAAGCACCAGGATGTCGCCGCCGTCCTTCATCGACACCGCCAGCCCGATGGCGTCCTCGCCCATGAAGCGCATGCGCGGCGCGGGTGGATCGTTGAAACCGCGCTGCACCTCGGCGACGTCACCGATGCGGAAGGTGCGATCACCAATGCGGATAGGGAACTGGCGAATCTGCTCGACGCTGTCGAAGCGCCCGCTGACTCGCAGTTGCAGGCGCTCGCTGGGGGTTTCGAAGAAGCCCGCGGTACTCACCGCGTTCTGTTCGCGCAGCGCCTGCTGCACGGCGGCGAGCGGCACCCCTAGGGTAGCCAGCTTGACGTTGGACAGTTCGATCCAGATCTTCTCGTCCTGCAGGCCGATGAGCTCCACCTTGCCCACGTCCTTGACGCGCTGCAGCTGGATCTGGATACGGTCGGCGTAGTCCTTGAGCACCGCATAGTCGAAGCCGGCGCCGGTCAGGGCGTAGATATTGCCGAAGGTGGTGCCGAACTCGTCGTTGAAGAATGGCCCCTGCGCCTCGGGGGGCAGGGTGTGCTTGATGTCCGCGACCTTCTTGCGGATCTGGTACCACAGCTCGGGGATATCCTTGGAATGCATCGCGTCACGGGCCATGAACGTGACCTGGGACTCACCGGGTCGGGAGAACGAGACGATCTTCTCGTACTCGCCGGTCTCCATCAGTTTCTTCTCGATACGCTCGGTGACCTGGCGCGACACCTCCTCGGCGGTCGCGCCAGGCCACAGGGTACGGATGACCATGGCCTTGAAGGTGAAGGGTGGATCCTCGCTCTGCCCCAGCTTGGTGTAGGACATGGCGCCTACGGCCGCCAACAGGATCATCAGGAACAACACGATCTGGCGATTGCGCAGCGCCCAGGCGGAAAGGTTGAAACCCATCGGGACTTACTCCTTGGCCGCCAGGTTCACTTCACGGTTGCTGCGGTCAACAGGCCGCACCTGTTGCCCCTCGCGCAGCACATGGCCACCGGCGGCAACCACCCAGTCGCCAGCGTCCAGGCCTTCGAGCACCGGCACGCTGTCCGCGCCATAGGCACCCAGACGCACGGCGGCGCGCTGCAGGCGGTTGTCCTTGCCAACCCGCCAGACATAGGCCTGCCCCGCCTCGGCGGTCACTGCCGACAGCGGGACTGCCAGCGGCGAACGTTCGGCATGATCGATGAACACTCGCGCGCTCTGGCCCAGCTCGGCAGGGGTGGCGTTGGAGATAAAGGCGATGCGCGCGGCGAAGGTGCGCGAACGCGGGTCCGCCGCCGGGGAAAGCTCGCGGATCCGGCCTTCGAAACGCCGGTTCGGGTGCGACCACAGTTCCACGCTGACTGTCTGCCCGACAGCAAAGCGGGCGAACTGTTGCTCCGGCAGGCCTATGACCACTTCGCGCTCACCATCGGCAGCCAGCGTGAACACAGTCTGCCCCGCCGCCACCACCTGGCCCACCTCGACCTGACGCTTGGCGATCACGCCGGCCTGGGGCGCGCGCAACACGGCGTACTCGGCCTGGTTGCCCGCCACTTCGTACTCGGCCTTGGCCTGCTTCAGGCGGGCCATGCCGGCGCGGTAAAGGTTCTCGGCATTGTCGAACTGGGAATGGCTGACCATCTGCCGATCCAGCAGTTTCTGGTAGCGGTCGCGCTCGGCGCGCACCAGCGCCAGGTTGGCTTCGGCCGCGGCCAGCTGGGCGCGGTTAGCCTCCAGTTGCAGACGCACGTCCTGCGGGTCGAGTTCGGCCAGCGGCTGCTCGGCCTTGACCCGCTGCCCCTCCTCCACCAGGCGTTTGCTGACCTTGCCTCCGATGCGGAACGCCAGTTCAGGCTCGAAGCGCGCCCGCACCTCGCCCGGGTAACTGTCGGCGGATGCGCCGGCCGGCTGGGGTTGGACCACCAGCGCCGGGCGCGGTGCGGCAGGTGGCGCGGCCTCCTGGCCGCAGGCGGTGAGCAGCAGCACGGCAACGGCCGGCAGGGCGAGGGACAACGCACGACGCAACATGATGAATGACCTTTGGCAGAGGGCGCATCGAATATTTATACTGGCGAGTATATTAAGTCAGCGAATCGGGTCGGGGAAGCAGGCGCTTCAGAGAAAATCGATATTTAGTGGTGCGACGTACGCTGCAGCCGACCGCCCCCGGACCCGGTAAGATGTGCCCCTTTCACAGAGAATGCGGTCCCTCATGTCCAACGACGCACCCATCGGCCCCGGCCGGCCCAAGGACCTGGCCAAGCGCGAGGCCATCCTCGAAGCCGCCAAGCGCCTGTTTCTCAGCCTTGGCTATGCCAACACCAGCATGGATGCGGTCGCTGCGGCGGCAGGTGTTTCAAAACTCACCGTGTACAGCCATTTCACCGACAAGCAGACCCTGTTCGGCGCGGCGGTCATGGCCACCTGCCAGAACCAGTTGCCCGACCTGATGTTCGAGTATCCCGAAGGCGCGGCGGTGGAAGATGTGCTGCTGAACATTGCCCGTGGTTTCCAGGCTTTGATCAGCAGTGACGAGGCCGTCAAGCTGAGTCGCCTGATCTTTGCCCTGGGTAGCCAGGATCCGGGGTTTGGCCAGTATTTCTATGCGGCGGGGCCCAAGCGGGTGATGAGCGGGATGGAGGCGTTGCTGCGTTGTGTCGACCAGCGCGGGCTGTTGCGGATCGATAACCCGTGGCAGGCGGCGGAGCATTTCTTCTGCCTGGTGAAGGGGGCGCCGGATTATCGGTTGCTGCTGGGGTGCTCGCCGGCGCTGGAGGGGGATGAGGCTGAGGCGCATGTGCGGGAGGCGGTGGGGGTTTTTATTCGGGCGTTTCGGGGGTAAGGGTTCGGGTTCGGGTTCTGGGCGATTGTTTTGTTTTTTGTGAGCGCATTCGTAGAAGATGTCGACATTTAGTCACCTTTCCGCCCTTACGGCGGCCGACTTTTGTCGTGGCAAAAGTCGGCAAAACCGTTCGGCTCCGTTCATACGGCCCCTACGCTTCGCTACGGGGTTCCCTCGCTCCGTTCTTGCTCCCGTGGGTACCGCGCTGTACGCCCCATCCTGGGGCGCAGCGCTCGACGGCCATCCATGGCCGTCGCCCCACTACGCAAGAACTCCACTCGGCCTCCTGAAGTCGCAATTTGTGTCGCCTGAACTATCGCGCACTTAGAAGCAAGATCAAGAGCAGATCAAGAGCAGATCAAGAGCAGATCAAGAGCAGATATGTTGGTTTTGTTAGTGGCTGTTATGTTGTTCTTCATTACGCTATCGCGGGGCAAGCCCGCCCCCACGTTGAATCACGTAGTCAAACTATGGTGGGAGCGGGCTTGCCCCGCGATGTTGATCTAGAGTTCCCATGACGGCAACTAGCGACTAGCTGCGTTAGTGCAGGCGCCGCCCGTAACTTCGCGACTTCAGGAGGCCGAACGGAGGTCTTGCGGAGGGAGGTGACGGGCATGGATGCCCGTCAAGCGCTGCGCCCCAGGATGGGGCGTTCAGCGCGGTCCTCCCGGGAGCAAGGCCGGAGTGAGGGAACCCGGAGCGAAGCGGAGGGCCGGATGAATGGAGCGCAACGGCTTTGCTTACTTTGGCCAAGACCAAAGTAAGCCGCCGTAAGGGCGGAAAGGTGACTATGCGTCGCCATCGCAAATGAATGCGCATACAACTTCAATACAGCCAAAAAACCAAAACCCCAAAACCCCAGCAATTCAAAAAAAGATCACCGCGCTTCCATATGCGCAATCATCAACTGCACACTCTCATTCCCCCGAAACTCATTCACATCCAACTTGTAAGCCAACTCCACCCACCGCACTGTAGGATTCGGCCAGACCTCCCGGTCAATCCCAAAGGCAATCCCATCCAACCGCACCGCCCCACACTCGCTCTTGAGCACCACCTTCAGATGCCGCTCCCCAACGACCCGCTGCTCGACCAACTGGAACACCCCGTGGAACAACGGCTCGGGAAAGTGCTGCCCCCAGGGCCCGGCATTGCGCAATGCCCGCGCCAAATCCAGGTGAAACTCCTCGACCGCCAACGTGCCATCCGACAACAACCGCCCAGTCAGGTCTTCCTCACGCAACTGCCGCCGTACCTCGTCGTCGAACGCCTCGGCAAACGCGGGGAAGTTCTCGGCCGGCAAGGACAGCCCCGCCGCCATGGCATGCCCGCCAAACTTGCTGATCAAGCTCGGATGCCGCGCCGCCACGGCGTCCAGCGCATCACGGATATGGAACCCCGGCACCGAACGCGCCGAGCCCTTCAACACCCCTTCCCCCGCATCGGCAAAGGCGATGGTCGGGCGGTGATAACGCTCTTTCAGGCGCGAGGCGAGGATGCCGATCACCCCCTGGTGCCAGTCGGCGTCGAACAGGCACAAGCCATAAGGCATGGACTCGACCGGCAGGTCCTTGAGCTGGGCCAGGGCCTCGCGCTGCATGCCCTGCTCGATGGACTTGCGATCCTGGTTCAGGCCATCCAGTTGCTGGGCCATGTCCAGCGCCAGGGCCGCGTCTTCGCACAACAGGCATTCGATGCCCAGGCTCATGTCGTCCAGGCGCCCCGCCGCATTGAGCCGAGGGCCAAGGATGAAGCCAAGGTCGGTGGAAGTGATGCGCTTGTGGTCACGCCGCGCCACTTCGAGGATGGCCTTGAGCCCCGGGCGGGCGCGACCGGCGCGAATTCGCTCCAGCCCCTGATGCACCAGGATGCGGTTGTTGGCATCCAGCGGCACCACGTCGGCGACGCTGCCCAGCGCCACCAGGTCAAGCAACTCGCCGATGTTCGGCTGCGGCTGCGTTTCGTAGCGCCCCAGGCTGCGCAACCGCGCACGCAGGGCCATCAGCACGTAGAAGATCACGCCGACACCGGCCAGTGACTTGCTGGGGAACGCACAACCCGGCTGGTTGGGATTGACGATGGCATCGGCGGCCGGCAACTGCTCACCCGGCAGGTGGTGGTCGGTGACCAGCACCTTGAGCCCGGCGGCCTTGGCTGCGGCCACGCCATCGACGCTGGAAATACCGTTGTCCACAGTGATCAGCAATTGCGGCTGGCGCTCGAGCGCGACCGCGACGATCTCCGGGGTCAGGCCATAGCCATATTCGAAGCGGTTGGGCACCAGGTAGTCGACATGGGCAGCGCCCAGCAGACGCAAACCCAGCACCCCCACCGTGCTGGCGGTGGCGCCGTCGGCGTCGAAATCACCAACGATGAGAATGCGCTGGCGCTGGTCAAGCGCCTCGACCAGCAGGTCCACCGCCGCCTCGATACCCTTGAGCTGCTGGAAAGGCAGCAGGCGCGCCAGGCTCTTGTCCAGCTCAACCTCGGACTGCACACCACGGGCGGCATAGAGACGGGTCAGCAGGGGTGGCAGGTTGCCCAACAATGGCAGGGGCGACGGCAGAGAACGGGGTTCGATACGCATGGGGTCTTCGATAATCCGGTGAGAGTCAGGTCAGCCGCGCTCGCCGAGCAGCCACTGCAACTGCACTTCGTGCTGGCCGCGGTCATCGGTGACGAACACCGTGCCTTCGCTGATCATCACATCCCACTTGATGGTACGCGGCATATCGGTGGCGAGGACTTCCAGCACCTCCTGCGGCACGGCGGCAATGCTCAGGTTCTTCAGGCCCTTGACCGCGCCAAGCACCTTGGTCTCCCACACCCGCAAGCTGCCGTAGGCCAGCAGGCTGGTGCGCTCGGTACGCCGCGAGCACCAGGTCAGGCGGTCGGCGTCGGGCTGGCCGACTTCAATCCAATGCAGGATGCGATCGTCCAGGCTCTTTTCCCACAGTGCCGCCTCATCGACGTCCGACAGGCCGCGCCCGAAGGACAGCTGCTCGTTGTACCAAAGGGCATAGCCCAGCAGGCGCACGGCCATGCGCTCTTCGGTTTCCGAAGGGTGGCGGGCGATGGTCTGGCGAACATTCTCGTACACGCCGCGGTCGAGGTCGGTCAGATTCAGTTCGAACTTGTAGGTGGTGGACGGCTGGGCCATGGGCGATAGGCTTCTTGCGGGGGAAAGTCGCACAGTCTAACTGATCCCGGGCGCCAGCGCCGGATCAGACAACGCCGATATACCTGCCGCCGCCGAGCTGTGATACAACCTGCGCTCACGCCCAGCCGCCACGGATGCCCCATGACAATGCCCAGCAAACCTCTCGCCGGCCTGAAAGTCATCGAGCTCGGCACCTTGATCGCCGGCCCGTTCGCCTCGCGGATCTGCGCCGAATTCGGTGCAGAGGTAATCAAGGTCGAGTCACCCGATGGCGGCGACCCGCTGCGCAAATGGCGCAAGCTGTACGAGGGCACGTCACTGTGGTGGTTCGTCCAGGCGCGCAACAAGCAATCACTGACCCTCAACCTCAAGCATCCTGAAGGCCGCGAAGTGCTCAAGCGCCTGCTGGCCGAGGCCGACATCCTGATCGAGAACTTCCGCCCCGGCGTGCTGGAGAAACTCGGCTTGGGCTGGGATGTGCTGCACGCCCTCAACCCGCGCCTGGTCATGGTGCGCCTGTCGGGCTTCGGCCAGACCGGCCCGATGAAGGACCAACCGGGCTTCGGCGCGGTTGGCGAATCCATGGGCGGGTTGCGCTACATCACCGGCTTCGAGGATCGCCCACCGGTGCGCACGGGGATTTCCATCGGCGACTCCATTGCCGCCCTGTGGGGCGTAATCGGCGCGCTGATGGCCTTGCGTCATCGCGAAGTCAACGGTGGCGACGGCCAAGTCGTGGATGTGGCGCTGTACGAAGCCATCTTCGCCATGATGGAAAGCATGGTGCCGGAATTCGATGTGTTCGGCTTTATCCGCGAGCGCACCGGCAACATCATGCCGGGTATCACCCCTTCCTGCATCCATACCACCGCCGATGGCCGGCACGTACAGATCGGCGCCAATGGCGATGCGATCTTCAAGCGCTTCATGCAGGCCATCGGCCGCGACGACCTGGCCAACGATGCCGCCCTGGCCACCAACGATGGCCGCGATGCCCGCCGCGACGAGCTGTACGGCGTCATCGACCGCTGGGCCAACGGCCTGCCGCTGGACAAAGTGATGCAGGTGCTCAACGACGCCGAGGTACCGGCCAGCCGGATCTACTCCGCCGAGGACATGCTGGGCGACCCGCAATTCCTCGCCCGCGAGATGTTCCTCCAGGCCCGACTGCCGGACGGCAAGCCGTTCAAGATGCCGGGTATCGTGCCCAAGCTGTCCGACACCCCCGGCAGCGCCGAATGGGTCGGACCGGCCCTGGGTGAACATACGACGCCGCTACTGGCCAGCCTGGGCTACGACGCAGCCGCCATTGCCCGCCTGCGCGCGGCCGGTACGGTCTGATCCACGGCCCATGCGCATCCGCCACCTGCCCCTGCTGCTCTGCCTGGTATTCAGCGCGCTCGCGGCACAATCGGCCGAGGCCAGGGAGCGCCTGCTGTGGCTGGTCCGTGACCTGCCGCCGTTCACCATTTTCGAAGGGCCGGCCAAAGGCCAGGGCGTGATCGACCAATTGTTGCCCAAGCTGATCGCGCAGATGCCCAAGTACGACCACCAGATCGTCCGAGTCAATCGCGCCCGCGGCATCCAGATGCTCCAGGAGCACAGTTTCACTTGCGACCCGACCCTGCTGTGGACGCCCGAACGTGCCAGGTACGTGCATTTCTCCCAGCCATCGCTGGGCGTACTGAGCAGTGGCCTGGTGGTGCGCAAGCACGACCAGGCGCTGCTGGAGCCTTATCTGGACGGACAACAGGTGGATCTTCAGCGGCTGCTGACCCAGACCCGGCTCAAGCTCGGCATCGTCGCAGAGCGCAGCTACAGCATGCAGGTCGATGATGTCCTGAAGCAGTTGCCTGACAGCGCCTTCAGCCGCCACTACGGCAACGATGCCACCGCCAGCCTGCTGGAGATGCAACAATTGGGGCGCCTGCAACTGGTGCTCGGCTACTGGCCAGAGGTTCGCTACCTGATCCAGCAACAGAATGGCTCGCTGGACGATTACCGCTTCTATCCCATCCGTGGCGTCAACCGCTACCAGTTCCTCCATGTAGGCTGCTCGGACACCGCCTTGGGACGCGAGGCGATCGCCAATATCGACCAGCTGCTGCCGATGCTGCGCCGCGATACGTTGCCAGGCCTGTATGCCCGCTGGCTGGATCCGGAGCTGCAGGAAGATTATCTGGGCCAGGCCCGGCATTTTTTCGAGCAGGGCGAAGCGCCGGTGCGCTGAACTGACCCGTGCAGATCAGCAGTGGCACCTAACAGGGTGCAGGTGAATTCAAGGCAAAAGAAACCCCGGCCGCTGGGGAAGACGACCGGGGTCAAGCGAAAGTCCCTGGGACTTCCAGTGACAGCCTGGATGGCACCGGAGCAAAGCACCGTCAGGTTGCCCTTGCTGAGTCTGACGGGCCGGTCAGGCAAAGGTTCCCTGCATTTGCCTCTGATGCTGCAAGGCGGCGATCACACAGGGTTGCAGACGGCCTTCGGCAATCTGCAGGTCACGGTGCAGGCCATCGACCAGATCGACCAGCAATTGCTGTTCTATCAGCTCTCGCTCACAAACGGTACGCCGCAAAATCGGCAAACCGTGCTCATCGTGAACACTCAGGTGACGGCGGCCACGGTTATCGGTCGGTCCAAGCTCGGCGTGGTAAGGGGTCAGGGCATCGTTGAGCAGTCTGCAGATTCTTTCCATCCGGATCACTCGCTGGCTAAGGTAAGAAAACTGACCATCGGGGCCGGTGGAAAGTTCGCCAGGCCCGTCATCACGAGCATCCGCGATCAACATGACAGTTTCGATGCTCCGCCCCCCTTGCTTGCCGAAGGTCAGGCTACAGGCGCCCGAGCGCCTGCTCCAGGCCCACCATTGACATCGGCCAGGGCAGCTCAGCCAGGACATTCAAGCCCTGCTTGCGGGCCTCGAGCGCCAGGTCGATGCCCCCCGCGTCGCCATAGCCGACAAACAGCAACCCACCCGCGCAGGAAGCCTGCACCAGGTACTTGAACAGGCGCCGGGCATGACGGCTTGGCATCCCCTGGTCGAGCACCAGCACATCAACGGGTCGCTGCCCTTGTGTGATGTTGGCCGTGGCTGCCGGCACGTCATCGGTGAGCCGTACGTTGTACACACCCTGGGCATTGAAGGCCTGATGCAAGAGCATCTGATAGTAGGGCCGAGCCTGGTGGATAAGGACATTGAGCTGATGCATGAGCCTCCCACTGGAGTCGTGTGTTCTGTTGGTCAGAACGCCACTTTAGTAAGGGTATCCATCGAACTACATGGGAAAAATCTGAAATCCGCTGCCGTGCGTCTTGCGCCCACAAAAAAGCCCGTGCAAGACGGGCTTTTTTGTGAGTGGTGCCGCTTACAGCGGCTTGCCGCGGTTGCCATGCTGGCTGACGAAGGCCTGTACGGCCTTCAGGTCGTTGGCCAGCACCGTGCAGCGTTCCTCGCGGCTGAACAGATCGCTCAGGTGCGCCGGCAGCTCCAGGGCCTTGGCGACACCGGCCTTCTCCACCGCCTCGGGGAACTTGACCGGGTGCGCGGTCCCCAGCACCACCATCGGCGTATCCAGGCTGCGGCGGCACTCGCGGGCGGCCTTGACGCCGATCGCGGTGTGCGGGTCGAGGACTTCACCGGTGGCCTTGAACACCTCGGCGATGGTCTCGCAGGTCTGTTCATCGGTGACGGCCAGCGAATCGAACAGCTTGCGCGCTTCGGTCCAGCGATCCTGCTCGACGCTGAAGCCGCCGCCTTGCTTGAAGGTGTCCATCAGCTGGGCAACCGCGGCACCATTGCGACCGTGCAGGTCGAACAGCAGACGCTCGAAGTTGGACGAGACCATGATGTCCATCGACGGCGACAGGGTCGGGTGCAGGGCGTCCTTGACGTACTGGTTGCCGCTCATGAAACGGTGCAGGATGTCGTTGCGGTTGGTCGCCACCACCAGCTGGCTGATTGGCAGGCCCATGTTGCGCGCCAGGTAACCGGCGAAGATGTCGCCGAAGTTGCCGGTCGGCACCGAGAACGCCACCGAACGCGCCGGGCCGCCGAGCTGCAGCGCGGCGTGGAAGTAGTAGACGATCTGGGCCATGATCCGTGCCCAGTTGATCGAGTTGACCGCCACCAGACGTGTGCCCTTGAGGAAGGACTGATCGGCGAAGCTGGCCTTGACCATCTCCTGGCAGTCGTCGAAGTTGCCTTCGATGGCAATGTTGTGGATGTTGTCGCCAAGGATGGTGGTCATCTGCCGGCGCTGCACTTCCGACACGCGCTGGTGCGGGTGCAGGATGAAGATGTCGACGTTGTCGCAACGGCGGCAGCCTTCGATGGCGGCCGAGCCGGTGTCACCGCTGGTGGCACCGACGATCACCACGCGCTCGCCGCGCTTGACCAGCACGTGGTCGAGCAGGCGGCCGAGCAGTTGCAGGGCGAAGTCCTTGAAGGCCAGGGTCGGGCCGTGGAACAGCTCCATCACCCACTCGTTGCCGTTGAGCTGGCGCAGCGGGGCGACCGCAGCATGGGCGAAGTTGCCGTAGGTCTCTTCGAGAATCTTCTTGAAATCGGCGTCGGCGATGCTGCCTTCGACGAACGGGCGCATCACCCGGAAGGCCAGCTCGTGATACGGCAGGCCAGCCCAGGAGGCAATCTCTTCCTGGGTGAAGCGTGGCAGGTTCTCGGGAACGTACAGCCCGCCGTCGCTGGCCAGGCCAGCCAGCAGGACGTCTTCGAAGTTCAGGGCCGGAGCCTGGCCGCGGGTACTGATATAGCGCATGGATGCAAACCTTCGATGCTGGGCGCGGGCCGCCGTCACGGCCCGCCACCGGAATTAATTGAGCTGTTCGACGCGGATGCGCACGACCTTGCCGACCACGTCCTGGAGCGCTTCCAGGGCGACAATGGCGTCGTCGATGCGCTGCTCGACCACACGGTGGGTCAGCAGGATCATCGGCACCAGGCCATCCTGTTCCTCGGCTTCCTTCTGCATGATCGACTCGATGTTGATGCCGCGCTCCGAAAGGATGCTTGCGACCTGGGCCAGCACGCCCGGGTGGTCCTTGGCCTGGATACGCAGGTAGTAGGCGCTTTCGCAGGCTTCGATCGGCAGGATCGGATGGGCCGACAGCGCATCCGGCTGGAAGGCCAGGTGCGGTACACGGTTCTCCGGGTCGGAAGTCATGGCGCGAACCACGTCGACCAGGTCGGCGACCACAGACGAGGCAGTCGGCTCCATGCCGGCGCCGGCGCCGTAGTACAAGGTGGAACCGGCGGCGTCGCCATTGACCATCACCGCGTTCATCACGCCATTGACGTTGGCGATCAGGCGATCGTTCGGGATCAGCGTCGGGTGCACGCGCAGCTCGATGCCGTCAGCGGTGCGACGGGCCACGCCCAGGTGCTTGATGCGGTAGCCCAGGGCCTCGGCATAGTTCACGTCGGCGGTGGTCAGCTGGGTGATGCCTTCGGTGTAGGCCTTGTCGAACTGCAGCGGGATACCGAAGGCGATGGACGCCAGGATGGTCAGCTTGTGCGCGGCATCGATGCCTTCGACGTCGAAGGTCGGGTCGGCCTCGGCGTAGCCCAGCGCCTGGGCTTCGGCCAGCACATCGGGGAAGGCACGGCCCTTGTCGCGCATTTCGGTGAGGATGAAGTTGCCGGTACCGTTGATGATCCCGGCCAGCCAGTTGATGCGGTTGGCCGACAGGCCCTCGCGGATCGCCTTGATCACCGGGATGCCACCGGCCACGGCAGCTTCGAAGGCGACGATGACGCCCTTCTCGCGGGCCTTGGCGAAGATCTCGTTGCCGTGCACGGCGATCAGCGCCTTGTTGGCGGTGACCACGTGCTTGCCGTTTTCAATGGCCTTGAGCACCAGGTCGCGGGCGATGGTGTAGCCGCCGATCAGCTCGATGACGATATCGATCTCGGGGTTGCTCGCGACTTCGAACACATCAGCGGTAATGGGGGTACCGGTAATCTGGCAGTTCGGGTTCTGCGAGCGCATGGCAATCTGTGCCACTTCAATACCGCGCCCGGCACGGCGGGCGATCTCCTCGGCGTTGCGCTGAAGTACATTGAAGGTTCCGCCACCGACGGTCCCCAACCCACAGATGCCTACTTTGACCGGTTTCACTGTGAACTCCCCATAGAACGGCCGGCACCTGCGCCGACCGTGAAACATGCCGTCACCCCATGACGACGGCGTATTGAATTGGTTACTTGCTCTCGGCCAGGGCCAGCTTGGCCACTTGCGGTGCCGGCTGATAGCCCGGAATCACCTGGCCATTCTGTAGAACGATCGCCGGCGTGCCATTTACACCAATCGACTGGCCCAGCTGGAACTGCTTGCTGACCGGGTTGGCGCACTTGGCAGCCTTGATTTCCTTGCCATCGACCATCTTGTCCAGCGCCGCGCGACGGTCGCTGGAGCACCAGACGGCCTGCAACTGCTCGTCGCCCGGCGAACCCAGGCCCTGGCGCGGGAAGGCGACGTAACGCACTTCGATACCGCGGCGGTTGAGCTCCGGCACCTCGGCGTGCAGCTTGTGGCAGTACGGGCAGGTGGTGTCGGTGAACACGGTGATGTGCGACTTGGTCTCGCCCTTGGCCGGGTAGACCACCATCTCGCCGGCCGGAATACCGTTGATCAACTTGGCGATGCCCTGGCGCTCGGTCTTCTCGGTGAGGTTGACCGGCTTGCCGTCCTGGATCTGGAACAGGTAGCCCTGCATGACGAACTGGCCGTCGGCGCTGGCGTACAGCACGCGGCCGCCTTGCAGCTTGACCTCGTACAGGCCGTTGAGCGGACTGCTGGCAACGCTTTCGATCGGCACCTCCAACTGGAGGTTCTGCAACGATTTGCGGATCGCCTGCTCGGCACCGGCATTGCCATCGGTAGCCGCGGCAACGGCAAAGGTACTGGCCAGCGCCAAGGCGGCGGCGGCGAAAATCTGGGTCACGCGCATGGGGTACTCCTGAAGGCGGACGGGGCCGTGGGGACGTCGCCCAGCCCTGGCGGGCGGCGAACGGTCGGCCCTTGCAACAAACCGTCCAAGCCTACCACAACAGACTGGCGCAGTAGGGGTACTCAGGCACCAGTCGGCGGAACATGAACATCATTCATCCACGGGGGTGGTGTTCGGCATGCAGCTGTTGCAGGCGGGCCTTGGCCACATGGGTGTAGATCTGCGTGGTGGACAGGTCGCTGTGGCCCAGCAGCATCTGCACCACACGCAGGTCGGCGCCATGGTTGAGCAAGTGCGTGGCAAAGGCGTGGCGCAGGGTGTGCGGGGACAGCGGCTTGTCGATGCCGGCCACCCGCGCGTGGTGCTTGATGCGGTGCCAGAAGGTCTGGCGGGTCATCTGCTCGCCGCGCTGGCTGGGGAACAGCACGTCACTGGGGCGGCCGCCCAGCAACTCGGCGCGGCCATCGCGCAGGTAGCGCTCGATCCACACCACCGCTTCCTCGCCCATCGGCACCAGGCGCTCCTTGCTGCCCTTGCCCATGACCCGCAGCACGCCCTGGCGCAGGTTGACCTGGTCCAAGGTCAGGCTGACCAGTTCGGTCACTCGCAAACCGCAGGCATAGAGCACTTCGAGCATGGCGCGGTCGCGCTGGCCAATCGCCTCACCGCGATCCGGCGCCTGCAGCAAGGCTTCGACATCGGCCTCCGACAGCGACTTGGGCAGTGGCCGGCCCAGCTGCGGCATGTCCACCTGCAAGGTCGGATCGACGACGATCAACCGCTCGCGCAGCAAGTAACGGAAAAAGCCGCGCACCCCGGACAGGAAGCGCGCGGTGGAACGAGGCTTGTAGCCTTGGTCGAAGCGCCAGGCCAGGTGATCGAGGATCAGTTCGCGGCCGGCATCGGGCAACAGCACGTGCTTTTCCTGCAGCCAGCCGTTGAACAAGGCCAGGTCACTGCGGTAGGAAGCGCGGGTGTTGTCGGAAAGCCCCTTTTCCAGCCACAAGGCATCGAGGAACTGGTCGATCAGCGGGTGGTCCAGTGCAGGCATGAAAACTCGGTGGCAAACGACGAAATGACGCTTAGTCTTTCACAACATGGCATGCAGAGGGAGCCCGCATGAACGAACAGCAGATTCTTTTGAGTGTCGGCGGCGTCGGCGCGGCGGCCCTGCTCTGCCAATGGCTGGCCTGGCGCCTGAAACTGCCTGCGATCCTGTTCCTGCTGCTGTGCGGCATCCTCACCGGGCCGGTGCTGGGCTGGCTGCAACCGCAGGCATTGTTCGGCCCGTTGCTGATGCCACTGGTATCGCTGGCGGTGGCGCTGATCCTGTTCGAAGGCAGCCTCACCCTGCACCTGTCGCAATGGCGCGAGATCGGCAGCGTGGTGCATCGCCTGGTCACCGTCGGGGCGCTGAGCACCTGGCTGGTGATCGCCCTGGCCACCCACTGGCTGCTGGGCTTCGACTGGCCCCTGGCGATCCTGTTCGGCACCTTGACCCTGGTCACCGGCCCCACGGTGATCGTACCCATGCTGCGGGTGGTGCGGCCGAAGGCGACGATCGCCAATATCCTGCGCTGGGAAGGCATTGTCATCGACCCGATCGGCGCGCTGCTGGCGGTGGTGGTCTACAGCTTCATCATCGCCAGCGCCGCCGGTGAAGGCCTGAGCCACAGCCTGGCGACCTTCGCCGGGGTGATTTTCTGCGGCAGCGCGCTCGGCGTCGCCGGAGGCTGGCTGCTCGGGCAGATCATGCGTGAGCAATGGCTGCCGGAGTATCTGCACAACCTGGCGTCGCTGGCCGCGGTGCTGGGCATCTTCATCGCCGCCAACCAGATCGTCCACGAGTCGGGCCTGCTGGCGGTGACGGTCATGGGCATGTGGTTGGCCAACATGCCCGGCGTGGATGTGCGGCAGATCCTGCACTTCAAGGAGAACCTCAGCGTGCTGCTGATCTCCGGCCTGTTCATCCTTCTGGCGGCGCGGCTCGACCTGCAGGCCCTGCTCGCCTTGGGCCCAGCGGTACTGGCACTGTTGCTGGTGATCCAGTTGCTGGCCAGGCCGCTGAACGTGTTGCTGTCGACCCTGGGATCGCCGCTGAACTGGCGGGAACGCGCGCTGCTGGCCTGGATCGCGCCGCGGGGCATCGTCGCCGCGGCGGTTTCGGCCATCTTCGCCATTCGCCTGGACCAGGCCGGGCACGAAGGCGCGCTGCTGCTGGTGCCACTGACCTTTGCCGTGATCATCGGCACCGTGGTCCTGCAAAGCGCTACCGCAAGGCCCTTGGCACGCCTGCTAAAGGTGGCGGAACCAGCGCCGAGCGGGTTTCTCCTGGTCGGCGCCAACCCACCTGCGCGCGCCATCGCCAAGGCCCTGCAACAACTGGGCTGCCGGGTGCTGCTGACCGACTCGAGCTGGGAGAACATCCGCGCCGCTCGCATGGACAACCTGCCGACCTACTTCGGCAACCCTGCGTCGCAGCATGCCGACGCTCACCTCGATCTGGTCGGGCTGGGCCATCTGCTGGGGCTGTCACCGGCGGGCGAACTCAATGCCCTGGCCTGCGCGCGCTTTCGTCATGACTTCGGCCACGCCCGGCTTTTCGTGCTGGCCAGCGGCCTGGAGAAACAGCGCAGCGACAAACACCGGGCCAGCGAGGAGCATCGCGGGCAATTGCTCGGGTCGAGCGCGATGACCTATGGGCAGCTGGCCAAACTGCTGCATCAGGGTGCCGAGCTGTACAGCACCACGTTGACCGAGGCATTCAGCTGGGGCGACTACCAGCAGTTGCATGGCCCACGGGCGACGCTGCTGTTCGCCCGGGACGGGCAAGGCTGGGTACATGTGGCCAGCCCGGACAACCCGCTCAAGCCACAGCCGGGGTGGACACTGGTGGCGCTGGTGGAGCCGGAGCTGACCGAACAGCCTGTGACGCATTGAATATACGGGATCGGCAATCAGGCCAAAGGCAGCACCGGCACCGGGCGCTTGTCCTCGTCGATGGCAACGAAGCTGAACACGCCATGGATCGCCCGTTCGCGGCCATCGAGGTACATGTTCTCGACGAACACATCCACCTGCACCTGCAGGCTGGTGTTGCCGACCTTGATCACCGTCCCCACCAGCTCGACGATCGAACCTGCCGGGATCGGGTGCTTGAAGTCGATGCGGTCGGTGGACACGGTCACCAGCGGCAGCCGGCAGAAACGGGTGGCGGCGATGAACGAAACTTCGTCCATCCACGCCAGCGCCGTGCCACCGAACAGGGTGTTGTGGTGGTTGGTGGTGTTGGGGAACACCGCCTTGGTCACGCGGGTCACCGACAGTTCGGTGCGGCGCTGGATTTCCTGGTCTCGGGTTGTCATCTCGGAGTCACATCGCAAAGGCAAGATTCAAGACGCAAAAAAGCAGCCCGAAGGCTGCTTTTTCTCGCACGGGGCCTAGGCCACCGGACAAACTGCACTCAGGACAGTTTTTCCTTGATGCGAGCTGCTTTACCGGACAGGTCACGCAGGTAGTACAGCTTGGCTTTACGCACGTCACCACGACGTTTCACGGCCAGGCTGTCGATCTGCGGGCTGTAGGTCTGGAAGGTACGCTCTACGCCAACGCCGCTGGAGATCTTGCGCACGGTGAAGGCGCTGTTCAGACCGCGGTTACGCTTGGCGATAACGACGCCTTCGAACGCCTGCAGACGCGAGCGGTCGCCTTCCTTCACTTTGACCTGGACGACAATGGTGTCGCCTGGTGCGAAGGTCGGGATCTCTTTGCTCATCTGCTCGGCTTCGAGCTGCTGGATGATCTTGTTGGTCATGCTGTGCTCCTAAGATGGATAACGCGATCCACCATCGATACGTTTAACTATCGTCCCGCTCGCGGAGGTATTCCTCGAGCAGCTTCTTCTCTTCTCCAGAAAGCGAGCGACTTTCCAGAAGATCGGCGCGTCGTTCGAAGGTCCTACCAAGGGACTGCTTCATCCGCCATCGCCGGATATGTGCATGGTTGCCACTAAGCAACACGTCGGGTACACGCTGATCCGCATACACCTCGGGTCGGGTGTAGTGCGGGCAATCCAGCAGACCGTCGGTGAAAGAGTCTTCCTCCGCCGAGTCCACATGCCCTAAAGCTCCGGGCAGCAGCCGCGTAACCGCATCGATCAGTACCATGGCCGGCAGCTCGCCACCGGAAAGCACATAGTCGCCAATCGACCACTCCTCATCGACATGAGCCTCGATAAAGCGCTCGTCGATGCCTTCATAACGGCCGGCGATCAGGATCAACGATTCCTGTTCGGCCAAGCCTTTGACCGCCTGCTGGGTCAGCTTGCGGCCTTGTGGCGAAAGGTAGATCACCTTTGCCGCAGCTCCGGTCGCCTGCCTGGCGCTAACCAGGGCGTCTTCCAGAGGCTTGATCTTCATCACCATGCCCGGACCACCGCCAAACGGCCGATCATCCACGGTGTGGTGGCGATCTGTGGTGTAGTCCCGCGGGTTCCAGCAGGTCACTTGCAGCAACCCCTGTTTCACCGCACGGCTGGT
The DNA here is from genome assembly GCF_003253945.1 of Pseudomonas sp. 2848. Lineage (NCBI taxonomy): Bacteria > Pseudomonadati > Pseudomonadota > Gammaproteobacteria > Pseudomonadales > Pseudomonadaceae > Pseudomonas > Pseudomonas sp. 2848. The sequence continues at coordinate 298,252 of NZ_QKZD01000003.1, read as the reverse complement.
AATGCCGTACTCCGTGATGGCCGAGAACATCTCGGGGAACAACGTGATGACTTCTACGCGAAGGCTACCCATCGTTTAGAAATCCGCATCCCATTCGACTCGCATCACACCGGCCTGCAGGTCGATTGCCAGCACGCATTGCTCCGTATAGGGCAACAGACGCTCGCGATCATCCAGGCTGCCTGTGCAAGGCTTGACCACCATTACATCGTTCGCACCGGTCTCCAACAGGTGATCGATCGTGCCGAACAGCTGTTCGTCCTGATTGATGACCTTCAGGCCTTCCAACTGGTACCAGTAGTACTCGTCGGTTGCCAGGTTGGGCAAAAGGCTCCGCGCAATGCAGATTTCGTAACCGCTCAGAAGACGGGCTTCGTCACGATCCTCGAGGCCTTTCAATTTCACGACCAAGCCCTTTTGGGAGCCACGACCGCTGACCAGCTCGACCTGCTTTACCTTGCCTTCGTGCCTAAGCGTCCAGCGCGGATAATCCAACAGGTTTTCAATCGGATCGGTAAAGGAATACACCTTCACCTCGCCGCGAACGCCGTGAACCGAAAAAATCTTGCCAATGACGATGAGGTCATCAGCCTTTTCTGGCGTCGCGTTCATACTGCTCAGGCTGCAGCCTTGGCAGCTTCCTTCAGCAGCTGAGCAACACGCTCAGACGGCTGTGCGCCCTGGCTCAGCCAGTAGGTGACGCGCTCTTGGTTGACCGACAGCTTGACTTCGGCGCCCGATGCGATCGGGTTGAAGAAGCCAACGCGCTCAACGAAACGGCCGTCACGGGCGTTACGCGAGTTGGTCACGGTCAGGTGGTAGAATGGGCGCTTTTTCGAGCCGCCACGGGCCAGACGAATGGTTACCATGTGAACATCGTTCCTATAGTCGGTGCTGCAAAACTGAATGCCCAATGGGCACACGGGTGCCCAAAAGGCCGCATATTCTCGGGGAATACACGGACATTTGCAAATGCCTTTTTCGGCGAGCGCTTGACCCACCGTTCAGATCTGCCGGTTAAGCCGCCATTTGGCGGCACTGTACCCGCCGAAGCGGGGGCTGGGCGGCGGTCTTCATATTAAAGACCGCCGCCCGGATTCGCTTACATCTTGGGCATGCCGCCACCCGGCAGCATCCCACCAAGGCCACGCATCATCTTGGCCATGCCGCCCTTGGCGGAGAATTTCTTCATCATCTTCTGCATCTGCTTGTGCTGCTTGATCAGCCGGCCAATGTCCTGCACCTGGGTGCCGGAACCGAGGGCGATGCGGCGCTTGCGCGAACCGCTGATCAGGTCAGGGTCGCGGCGTTCGGCAGGGGTCATGGAATTGATGATCGCTTCCATCTGCTTGAACTGTTTCTCGGCCGCGCCCTGGGCATTGCCCATCTGCGACAGGTTGACGCCACCGATGCTCGGCAGTTTGTCCATGAGGCCGCCAAGGCCGCCCATGTTCTTCATCTGTTGCAGTTGATCGCGGAAGTCTTCGAGGTCGAAGCCCTTGCCCTTCTTCAACTTCTTGGCCAGTTTGTCGGCCTTTTCCTTGTCGATGTTCTGCTCGGCCTGCTCGATCAGGCTGAGCACGTCACCCATACCGAGGATGCGCGAAGCGATCCGGTCGGGGTGGAACGGCTCGAGGGCTTCGGTCTTCTCGCCCATACCGATGAACTTGATCGGCTTGCCGGTAATGGCGCGCACCGACAGGGCGGCACCGCCACGGGCATCGCCGTCGACCTTGGTCAGCACCACGCCGGTCAGCGGCAGCGCATCGCCAAAGGCCTTGGCCGTGTTGGCGGCATCCTGGCCGGTCATGGCGTCGACCACGAACAGGGTTTCGATCGGCTTGACCGCGGCGTGCAGTGCCTTGATCTCGTCCATCATGTCGGCGTCGACGTGCAGGCGACCCGCGGTGTCGACGATCACCACGTCGATGAACTTGAGCTTGGCTTCGCGGATCGCCGCTTCGGCGATGGCCACCGGCTTCTGGCTGATGTCGGACGGGAAGAAGGTCACGCCGATATCATTGGCCAGCGTCTCGAGCTGCTTGATTGCCGCCGGACGGTAGACGTCGGCCGACACCACCATCACGCTCTTCTTCTTGCGCTCTTTCAGGTGACGCGCCAGCTTGCCGGCGGTGGTGGTCTTGCCCGCGCCCTGCAGGCCGGCCATCAGCACCACGGCCGGCGGGGCGGCGTTGAGGGTCAGCTCTTCGTTGGCCGCCCCCATGAGGCTTTCCAGCTCGGCCTGGACGATCTTCACGAACGCCTGGCCCGGGGTCAGGCTGCGCGACACTTCGGTGCCGACCGCACGCTCCTTGATGCTGTTGACGAAATCCTTGACCACCGGCAGGGCGACGTCGGCCTCGAGCAGGGCCATGCGCACTTCGCGCAGCGTGTCCTTGATGTTGTCTTCGGTCAGCTTGGCCTTGCCGGTGACATGGCGCAGCGTCTGTGACAGGCGGTCGGTCAGGTTTTCGAACATGGTGATCCTTTCAGGCCCAGTGAAGCCGAGGTTTTTCAGGCGCCCAGGTGGAAATGCACACGCGCTGGGCACAACAAGGCGGCGATTATAGCGGAGACTGCCTTGCGCGCACACCTTGCTCGGGACCACCGGCCAGATGCGCTGCCTATCCCTGGCCATGGCCCCGTGGTATCGGGCTTGCCCCGCGATTGATACGCAGTCTTCCTTGCCTACCGCGTTCTATGCCAAACTCCGTCCCTTTAGGGCTTGCACGCCAGGACTTATGTTCTCTTCACCCAGCCTCATCCCCAACCTGCTCGCCGCCTTCCTTTATCTGGCCGCGACCGTCTACCAGGCCACCGGCCTGGCCCGTGGCGCCCGTGCCGACAAACGGCTGCTTGGCCTGCTCGGCACCCTGGCGGTCATCGCCCAGGGCGGCGCCCTGTTCTTCCAGCTGATCACGCCCCTGGGCCTGAGCCTCGACTTCTTCAGCGCCGCCAGCCTGATCGCCGTGGCGGTGATCGGCTTGACCCTGCTCGCCTGCCTGAGCATTCCCGTGGAGAACCTGCTGGTGCTGCTGTTCCCGCTCGGTGCGGTGACCGCGCTGCTGGCCCAGTTCGCGCCCCCCGGCACGGTGCCGCTGATCAACGAAGAGCCAGGCATCCTCGCCCATATCCTGCTGTCGATCCTGGCCTACGGCCTGTTCACTATCGCCGTGTTCCAGGCCTTGCTGCTGTTGCTGCAGGACTACCAGCTCAAGCACAAGCACCCGTCCGGACTGATCCGCAACTTCCCGCCGCTGCAGACCATGGAAAGCCTGCTGTTCGGCTTCCTCTGGGCCGGCTGGGGGCTGCTGTCACTGTCGCTGATATCCGGCTGGCTGTTCCTCGACAACCTGTTCGCCCAGCATCTGGTGCACAAGACGCTGCTGGCCTGTGTCGCCTGGATCGTCTTCAGCGTGCTGCTGTGGGGCCGCACCCGCCTCGGCTGGCGCGGTCACAAGGCGATCCGCTGGACCCTGGCCGGTTTCTGCCTGCTGATGCTGGCCTACTTCGGCAGCAAGCTGGTCCGCGAATTCATCCTGCACATCTGACGGCCGCCCATGGACACTCTGCCGTACGCCCCGCTGCTCGGCATCATCGCACTGGCCCTGCTGTGGTCGGCGCTGTTCACCGCGGTAGACTGCGCCCGCCAGCAGCTCAATGGCCACGGCGCCCCCACCCTGCCCGCCCAGGGCCTGGTGCTCGGCGCCAGCCTCGGCAAGTTGCTGGTACTGGGCCTGGCCTGCCTGATTGGCCAGCGCTACAGCGGTGAACACGGCTTCTGGCTGGCCGGCCTTGGCGCCAGTTTCACCCTCCTGGTGCTCGCCGACTACCTGCCGCGCCGCCTGGCACGCCGCAACCCGCAAGCCTTCCTGGACCTGGGCGGCAACCTGCTGAAATTGCCGCTGACGTTGCTGCAGCCGCTGGGCTGCCTGCTCGACGGCTGCGCCAAAGTGATCCTGCGCCCGTTCCGCGTGCAACCCACTGCGGTGGCACTGCACCCGCAGCAGGGCGACGCATTCGACGAAGACGAACCTGCCGAGACCAGCCAGCACGGCCTGCTGGAGGGCCTGCAGGCGCTGGACAAGATCACCGTCAACGACATCCTGGTACCGCGCAACGAAGTAGACGGCATCAACCTCGACGATCCCATCGAGCAGATCATCGAGCAACTGATCATCAGCCGCCACACGCGCCTGCCGGTCTATCACAACGACATCAACCAGGTAGAAGCCGTCCTCAACACCAAGCTGATCAGCCACCTGCTGCCGCGGGCAGAGCTCACCCAGGAGAAGCTCCAGGCCGCCTGCTACGAGCCCTACTTCGTGCCCGAGAGCACACCGCTGCAGATGCAGTTGCTGAACTTCCACAAGCAGCAGCGGCGCATGGGCGTGGTGGTGGACGAGTATGGCGAAGTACTGGGTATCGTCACTTTGGAAGACATTCTCGAAGAGATCGTTGGCGAGTTCGAGGACGAGCAGAACCTGGACAACCCGCATGTCCACCCTCAGCCTGATGGCCGCTTCGTCATCGAAGGGACGGCTTCGCTGCGCGAGATCAACCGTACCCTGGGCTGGCACCTGCCCTGCGACGGCGGGCCGAAAACCCTGAACGGCCTGGTCACCGAAGCACTTGAAAGCATTCCAGAAAGCGCTGTATGCCTGAAAATTGGCAGATATCGGCTGGAAATCCTCGAAACCGAGGACAATTGCGCGAGCAAGGTACTGGTCTGGACGCTGGCTCGATAGCTATACTCGGGTCACGCTTACCCAGCCCTGCCGTCCCGCCCGCTACCCGCACCCGGCGTCCGACGGCCAGTCCGCCCCACTGACACGCCCCGCGGTCCTGCTCAGCACCCCGATCAGCCACCGCTCACCGCCTATCCCCTGGGCTATCGTCAGTCGGCGACCAACAACAATACGCTCCGGCTCCCGTGTGCCCGCCACATGGGCCGTGCCCCATGGAGCATGACTGTCAGGGAACTTCGCATGACTACCAGCACCACCTACGCCGAACCTGCCTCGGCGGCCCCGGTCAACTCGCCTGCCCGGGTGGCCACCGCCAGCTTCATCGGCACCGCCATCGAGTTCTACGATTTCTACGTCTACGCCACCGCCGCCGCGCTGGTGATCGGGCCGGTGTTCTTCCCGTCCGGTTCCGGTACCGCGCAAATGCTGGCGGCCTTCCTTACCTTCGGTATCGCCTTCCTCGCCCGGCCACTGGGATCGGCGCTGTTCGGCCACTTCGGCGACCGCATCGGGCGCAAGTCGACGCTGGTCGCCTCGCTGCTGCTGATGGGCGTCTCGACCACCCTGATCGGCGTGCTGCCCGGGTATGACAGCATCGGCGTATGGGCACCGATCATGCTCTGTGTGCTGCGCTTCGGCCAAGGCCTGGGGCTGGGCGGCGAATGGGGCGGCGCGGCATTGCTGGCCACTGAAAACGCCCCTGAGGGCAAACGCGCGTGGTTCGGCATGTTCCCGCAGTTGGGCCCGTCGATCGGCTTCCTCGCCGCCAACGGCCTGTTCCTCACCCTGGCCCTGGTGCTCAGCGACGAGCAGTTCCGCGAATGGGGCTGGCGCATTCCGTTCCTGCTCAGCGCCGCACTGGTGCTGGTCGGTCTCTACGTGCGCCTGAAACTCGAGGAAAGCCCGGTGTTCGCCAAGGCCGTGGCCCGCCAGGAGCGGGTCAAGATGCCTGTGCTCGAGCTGTTTTCCCAGTACTGGCTGCCGACCCTGCTGGGGGCTGCGGCGATGGTGGTGTGCTACGCGCTGTTCTACATCTCCACGGTGTTCTCGTTGAGCTATGGCGTGTCCACACTGGGCTACAGCCGTGAAACCTTCCTCGGCCTGCTGTGCTTCGCCGTGGTGTTCATGGCCCTGGCCACGCCCCTGTCGGCCTGGTTGAGCGACCGTCATGGGCGCAAGCCGGTGCTGATCGCCGGCGCGCTGCTGGCCATCGCCTCGGGCTTTGCCATGGAACCGCTGCTGACCTCGGGCTCGACCGCAGGCGTGGCGCTGTTCCTGGCCATCGAACTGTTCCTGATGGGTGTGACCTTTGCCCCGATGGGCGCGCTGCTGCCGGAGCTGTTCCCGACCCATGTGCGCTACACCGGCGCTTCGGCGGCCTACAACCTGGGCGGCATCGTCGGCGCCTCGGCGGCACCGTTCTTTGCCCAGAAGCTGGTGAGCATGGGGGGATTGAGCTGGGTGGGAGGCTATGTGTCGGCGGCGGCGCTGATCAGTCTGATTGCCGTGCTGTGCCTGAAAGAGACGCGCAATACCGAGCTTTGAATCAATCGCGGGGCGAGCCCGCTACCACGCCAGACTGATACTGGCGTGGTAGCGCGCTCGCCCCGCGATCGTTTCAGATCAGAACTCGACCTTGACCGCCTGCGAAGCCCGGGTCGCCTTGGCCCGCGCCGCCTCGACCGATTCGTCACGCGCCAGGCACACGCCCATGCGTCGAGTACCATTGATCTCCGGCTTGCCGAACAGGCGGATGGCGGTATCCGGCTCGCTCAGCGCCGCGCCCAGGTTGGCGAAGCTGGTCTGCTGCGACTGGCCTTCAGGCAGGATCACCGCCGACGCCGACGGGCCGAACTGGCGCACCACCGGGATGGGCAGGCCGAGGATGGCCCGCGCGTGCAGGGCGAACTGCGACAAGTCCTGGGAAATCAGGGTCACAAGGCCCGTGTCGTGCGGGCGTGGCGACACTTCGCTGAACCACACCTGGTCGCCCTTGACGAACAGCTCCACACCGAACAGGCCACGGCCGCCCAACGCGTCGGTGACCGCCTGGGCTACACGCTGCGACTCGGCCAACGCCTTCGGGCTCATGGCCTGGGGCTGCCAGGACTCCTGATAGTCGCCCTTTTCCTGTCGGTGGCCGACCGGCGCGAGGAAGGTCGTGCCACCGACATGGCGCACAGTGAGTAGGGTGATCTCGTATTCGAAGTCGATGAAGCCTTCGATGATCACCCGCCCCTTGCCGGCACGGCCGCCTTCCTGGGCATAGTCCCAGGCTTTCTGCAGGTCATCGGCGCCGCGCAGCAGGCTCTGGCCCTTGCCGGACGAGCTCATCACCGGCTTGACCACGCACGGGTAGCCCAGGTCGGCCACCGCCTTGCTGTAATCCTCGAAGGTGTCGGCGAAATGGTACGGCGAGGTCGGCAGGTCCAGCTCTTCGGCAGCCAGGCGACGAATGCCTTCGCGGTTCATGGTCAGCTGGGTGGCGCGGGCGGTGGGGACGACATTGAAACCTTCGTTTTCCAGCTCGACCAGCGTGGCGGTGGCAATGGCTTCGATCTCGGGGACGATGTAATGCGGCTTTTCCGCCTCGATCACTGCGCGCAGGGCCACGCCATCGAGCATGTTGATCACATGGCTGCGGTGCGCGACCTGCATCGCCGGCGCATTGGCGTAGCGGTCCACGGCGATCACTTCGACGCCCAGGCGCTGCAGCTCGATCACCACTTCCTTGCCCAGCTCGCCGCAGCCGCACAGCAATACACGGGTCGCGGTGGGCGACAGTGGGGTTCCGATACGGGTCATTTCAGGTCCTCGAAGGCGTCCGGGGCCGCGCCACGCTGGCTGCCGCCCGCTGAAAAATGGACCGGTATTCTACATCAGGATGTGGCCACCGCGCGCCGTGCCCGCCAGGCCATGATCAACCACACCGCGGTGACCCCGGCGAACTTCGAGGCCATCGCCGTGCCGATAACTGCAGGCGTCAAGGCACCGATCATGCCGAAGAAGATGAAGGTGTCCACCGGGATGCTCAGCGCCGAGCTCAGCCACAGGCGGTCGCGCAGGGGGCGCCGGGTAACGCTGAACACCAGCCAGTCGATCAGTTCGGAGACGAAGAACGCGGTCGCGCTGGCCAGGGCGATGGCAGGCTCGGAGGTGATATAGGACAGCACCAGCGCCACCAGCATGGCCAGCAACGCGCCATGGCCGTAGCGGGTCTGCACCATGTCGCGCAGGATGAACACCAACCCGCCCCAGGCGGACCAGATCACGTCCAGGTGCGGCGCACTGGAGAAGGCGAAGTTGATCAGCACCACGCTGCTGATGTAGGCGATGAGATAGAACATGATGGGTGTTCGGAATGGGCAAGCCGGACAGATTAGCGTCGCCCCCTTCGCCGGGCAAGCCCGCTCCCACGGCTGTTCGACAGGTGCTACAGACCGATGATCAACCCGGCCGCCAGCGCCCGCTCATGGCAGCGCTGCAACACCACGCGCCGCTCGGCATTGTCCATGCGCCCCCAACGAGTGATCTCGCTCACCGTACGCTGGCACCCGGTGCAGATATCCTGCTCGTCCAGCGCGCAGACATTGACACAGGGCGAGGCCACGGGCCGCTCGTCACTCATCGTCGCTCACCAGGTCACGGGCATAGCGCTGGGCATTGTGCACATAATGGGCGGCGCTGGCCTCGAGCATGCGTTTCTGCTGCTCGGTCAACTCGCGCACCACCTTGCCCGGCGACCCCATCACCAGCGAGCCGTCGGGAATCTCCTTGCCCTCGGGGATCAGGGCGTTGGCGCCGATGATGCAGTGCTTGCCGATACGCGCCCCGTTGAGGATCACCGCATTGATGCCGACCAGGCTGTAGTCGCCGACCGAGCAGCCATGCAACATGGCGTTGTGGCCGATAGTCACGCCGCGACCGAGGGTCAGCGGCGAGCCCATGTCGGTGTGCATCACCGTGCCGTCCTGGACGTTGCTGTCCTCGCCGATGTCGATCAACTCGTTGTCGCCGCGCAGCACCGCGCCGAACCACACGCTGGCCCGGGCCTGCAGGCGCACCTTGCCGATCAGCGTGGCAGTGGGCGCGGCCCAGCTTTCGGGATGGGCTTCGACGCGCAGGTCGCCCAGGCGGTATTTCATGTGTCGCTCCTCACGGTTGAACGCCAGTGGCGGGGTGTGCCCCGCTCAGTTCTCGATGAAACGCTCGGGGGGCTGGTGCAGGCTGATGCCAGCGTCGAACAGCAGGTTGACCAGTTCGACGATCATGATCGCCGAGAGCCCCCAGATCTTGTAGTCGCCGTAGCGGTAGCTGGGCACATACCAGCTGCGGCCCTGGTAGTCGATGCGGTGGGTGTGCTCGCGGGGGTCCTGGCGGAAAAACGCCAGCGGCACACTGAACACGGCGGCGATTTCCGCGTCGTTGGCGCGGTACTCGACATAGTCCGGGATCAAACCGACGAACGGCGTCACCTTCAGGCCATGCAGCGAGATCAGCGGGCTGAGCGGGCCGATGACCTCGACCAGCCCGGGCGGCAGGCCGATTTCCTCCTCGGCTTCGCGCAGGGCCGTGAACACCAGGTCTGGGTCCTCAGGGTCGCGCCGCCCGCCCGGGAAGGCGACTTCACCGCCGTGGGTGGACAGGCCCTTGGCGCGCAGGGTCAGCACCAGCTCCGGCTCCTCGCTGCGGGTAATGGGCAGCAACACCGCCGCTTCGGGGAAACGGCGGTCCGTCTCCGGTGATGCGGGGGTATGGTTGCTCATTCGGCGAAGAAGCTCGTCCAGCATTACGCACTCTCGTGTCCAAGGCCTGCCCTGCATGATGCACCAAAGCCGCGAGGCACCCAAGCCCCGCCCGCAGGCCGCTTGCGATAAGCGGGCCGGGCGCGCCAAGATAGCCCGACCCCACTGGAATGAATGAAAGCATGAAATTCTGCAGCGCGTGCGGCCAACCGGTCACCCAGCGGATCCCCGAAGGCGACAGCCGCCTGCGGTATGTCTGCGATCATTGCCAGACGATCCACTACCAGAACCCCAATATCGTCGCAGGGGTCTTGCCTACCTGGGGCTCCCAGGTACTGCTGTGCCGCCGGGCGATAGAACCGCGCCGAGGGTTCTGGACGCTGCCCGCCGGCTTCATGGAAAACGGCGAAACCCTCGATGCCGCCGCGCGTCGCGAAACGGTCGAGGAAGCGTGCGCGCGGGTCGGCGAAACCTGCCTGTACCAGTTGTTCGACCTGCCGCACATCAACCAGGTGCACGTGTTTTTCCGCGCCGAACTGGCCGACCTGGACTTTGCAGTGGGCATCGAGAGCCTTGAAGTACGCTTGTTCGAAGAGCACGAGATCCCCTGGCGCGAGCTGGCTTTCCGCACCGTCACACGCACACTAGAATGCTATTATCGCGACCGCGTCAGGCAGCACTATCCGATTGGCCATGAATACCTGCCGCCGATGAACGTCACGTCGTCCACCACCTAAGTTTTCAGGGATACGGTTTCATGCGCTGGCTGCTTGCCCTCTTCTGCCTCAGTGTCGCCTCGGTGTCGCAAGCCGCCTTCACCGAGACTATCATCCGCAAGACGCCGTCGGCCGCGCCGTCGCCGGTCCAACCCGCCACCACTGGCACCCAGCAAGAGCGGCTGATCGACAAGGTGCTGGTGATCAAGTCCGAGCGCCGCCTGCAACTGATCAGCCGTGGCGAGCCGCTCAAGACCTACCGCATCTCCCTGGGCAAGCAACCCAAGGGGGCCAAGGCCCGCGAAGGCGACAAGAAAACCCCGGAAGGCCTGTACTGGCTCGACTGGCGCAAGGTCAGCGACCGCTACAACCTGGCCATGCACATCTCCTACCCGAATATCACCGATGCCGCCAAGGCGCGCAGCGAAGGTGTTGCCGCTGGCAGCATGATCATGATCCACGGCACGCCGATCAACGAGGAGTACCCCGAGTGGTATTTCCATACCCTCGACTGGACCGAGGGCTGCATCGCCATGCGCAATGACGACATGCGCGAAGTATGGAGCATGGTCAAGGACGGCACGCTGATCGAAATCCGCCCCTGAGCGCTCACCGGTGGCACCAAAGGCCTGTCCTGCTCACGCGTGACAGGCCTTTCTTTTTTAGTGCACGCCCCCTTTCGCCACACCACCGCTCACTTTTCCTACAGTTAGAATCGCCTCATTCCCCGCACAATAGTGGCGTTGAGCCACATAAATGCCATCACTGACATTCTTAGAATTCCCGCAGCTGATTTCACGATTTCGTACATCACTTGCGAGGTTTTCATGCAAAATCCTGTCTCCAAGACCAGACCCGACCCCCTGCGCTGGGCTGTCTTCCTTGCCCTGCTGGGCAGCACCCAGGTTCAGGCGCAAGGCGCCCTGACACCGACACCGGGCCCTGGCGGCACCCCGATCATCGACAACAGCCATGGCGTACCGGTCATCGACATCGTCGCGCCTAACACTAGCGGCCTGTCGCACAACCAGTTCCTCGACTACAACGTCGGCAAGCCCGGCTTGGTGCTGAACAATGCACTGCAAGCCGGGCAGTCGCAGTTGGCCGGCCAGTTGGGCGCCAACTCGCAATTCCAGGGCCACGCCGCCTCGACCATCCTCAACGAGGTGGTCGGCCAGAACGCCTCGCGGATCGAAGGGGCTCAGGAGATCTTCGGCCAGAAAGCCGATTACCTGCTCGCCAACCCCAACGGCATCACACTCAATGGCGGCAGCTTCATCAATACCACCCGCGCCGGCTTCCTGGTCGGCAGGGCGGACGTTCACGACGGGCAGATCAGACACCTCGACAGCCGTGACGCCAGCGGCACGCTGAATGTGCTGGGCCGCGGCCTGAGCAATGCCGCAGGCGCCCTGGACCTCATCGCGCCGCGTATCGACACCACTGGGCACCTGTTCGCCAAAGGGCAGCTGAACATGACCATCGGCCACAACCTTGTCGACGCCCGCAGTCGCGAGGTGCTCGAACAGCTCCCCGCCGCCACCGCCATCGATGCCAACCTGCTTGGCGCCATGCAGGCCGGACGCATCCGCATCGTCAGCACCGCCGAAGGCGCCGGCGTGCAGGTCGGCGACAAGGAACTGCGCGCGGATCGCGACTTGATCATCCACTCCGCAGGCAACCTTCAGGTGCAGGGCAGTGACAAGCGCCAGGCGAGTCTCGTCAGCCATACTGGCAAGCTGGACCTCAACGCCGCCGGCGACCTGCGACTTACCCACGCTCATGGCAAGGCGAGGCAGATCGAGGTCCGCGCAGGGAACAAGCTGACCCTCGATACCGCCACCCGCGAAAAGGTGACGGACGACCCTGTCAACTGGTCGAAGCAATGGCTGTTCATCCCCACCGAAAGCCACAACGGCAAGACCACGCAAACCAGCCGCCAGCAACTGGGCAGCAGCCTCGTGGCCGAGGACAGCGTGACGTTGCAAGCGGGCAGCGACCTGCACCTGACCGCTGCGCACTTGCAGGCGGACAACGGCCTGAAACTGCGCAGCGATGGCAATATGACGATCGACGGTGGCGTGGACACCCTCGATATCGCCGAGCAGTCCACCCACAAGCGCTACCTGAACCGCACCGACATCGACAGCCAGTCACACAGCCAGCAGCTCAAGGCCAGCACCCTCAAGGGCGGTACCCTCGTCGCCAGCGCCGAGGGCGACATGCAGATCTCCGGCGCCCACCTCGAGGCGCGCAAGCAGGTCAAACTCGACGCCAAGGGCGATCTGCGGATCGAAAGCGCCGTGGAAAACGATCATGCCCAGCGCACCACAGGCAAGCGTGAACTCGTGGCCAGCGCCGGCAAGAACGCCCCTGACTCGGAGCAGTACACGGCCAAGATCGGCTACGAAAAACTTCACAGCGACGAGCAGACCACCGCGACACGCCAGATCGCCAGCAGCATCAGCGCGGATTCCGTCTCGCTGCACAGTGATCGTAAACTGACGCTCAGTGCTTCGAACGTGCAGGCAAGGAAAGACCTCATGCTGACCGCCAGCGAAGTCGAACTGGCGGCAGCCTACGACACCCAGGCCAGGCATACCCTCGATACCCGTACAGGTGCCGCGCTGAGCGTCACCGGCGGCACCGACCGCGTAGGCCTTGGCATCGACGGCTATCATGGCCCGGCCGCCGTGCTCGAACGCGAAACCACGACTCGACGAAGCCATCTGTCAGCAAGCGGCGATCTGCACATCGACACCGCGCAACTCACCACCACCGCTGCTCAGCTGAATGCGGGACGCACCTTGAAAGTGGACGCCGAGCGCATCGACAACCGTGCGGCAGCCGACACCAAGGTCCGGGAAACCACACTCACTAACTGGGACGGCGGCCTGAGCGTAGGCATCGACTATAAGTACCTCAGCGATCGCGTCAAGCAGCTGTTCACTGGCAAGCAAGCCGAAGACAAAGCGTCCTCACCGAACGCTGGCGCCGAACTATCGCTCCAACACACGTCACGCCTGCACAAGGACACCGACAGCACCGCGCAGGTCACGGCCTTCGATGGCGGCGACATCATCGTTCGGGCCGATCAGCTCAAGGATGAAGGGAGCGCCTACAATGCCGGGGCTGGGCGCTTGCACATCGAGGCTGGAGAACACCAGCTGCTGGCCGCCCGGGATCAGAGCAGCAGCGAAATACGCGACACCACCGGTGGCGGCAGCCTGCGTGTAAGCACCGTCACAGGAACGGATGTCAACGCAAGACTTGAAGGTCATGGCAACACGCTGAACCAGCTAAAGCAGGCAACCACAGCTCGAGTCGGCAGTTTGCAGGGCAGCCAGGGGGTCCAGGTAGAACTCGAACGTAGTGGTCACTATGAGGGTGTCCGCTTCGAGGGCGGCAACGGCGCGGTCAGCCTGCGCAGTGGCGGCGACCTGACACTCGCAGCAGCCCATGATCACAACACTGAACACACCACCACGCTGGACGCCGGATTGGCGGTCAAGGCCGGCACCGGCCTGCTCGGCCCCAACGGCGGCCTGGACGGTAATCTCAAGCGCCACAGCCTGGATACGCAGCACAGCCAGGCACGGGTCGCACAAATCGATGGCAAAGGTGCCGTGGAACTGACCAGTGGCGGTGATATGCGCCTTGAAGGCACGCGCATCGGCAGCCGTGCGGGCACCGGCGACATTACCCTGCACAGCGAAGGCCGGCTGAGCGTGACAGCCGCCAGCGATACCCGCCAGAGCCTGGGCAAGACCTGGGGCGGCAAGCTGAATGTCGACGGCAGCACTACCGGTGGTGGCTTGGGTGGCAAAGGCACCTTCGGCTGGGTCAATGAGCAGGCCAGCACAGCCATTGGCGCGCAGTTCGACAGCAAGGGCTTGGTGCAGATTACCAGCTTCGCCCATGACGATACCGCGCTGCAGGTACAGGGGCTGCAAGCCAACGCCAAACGGATAGCACTGGACGCCCGCAATGGTGGCCTGCTGGTCGAGGCAGCCAGCAACACCGAGCGCCACGACAACCTCGACGTTACCATTGGTGGCGGCCTGAAGGTCGATGCCATGGACATTGGGGGCATCAACGCCCAGGTCAAGGTCGGTCTGGATAAACGCGACAACACCACCTGGCATGACAGCAAGCTGCGCGCCGGCCTGATCGACTTGCGCAGCCAGGGCGATACCCGCATCGAAGGCGCACAGCTTGAGGCGCAGGCAATCGAAGGCAAGATCGACGGCAACCTGCGGGTGGCCAGCCGTCAGGACCAGGTCGACAGCGTAAAGCTAGAGGTCGACGCCAGTCTCGCCCAGAAGCAAGCGGCAGCATCCGAGACTGAAACCCCGGCCTCGCTGGCGAGCGTTTTCGAGGGCGGCAACATCACGGAAATCGCCGGGGCGCTGTGGAACAAAGTCACCGCGAAATTTACCCCGTCGGTCAAGATGGACTACGCCAAGCGCAACAACGACACCGTCAGCCAGCAGACGCTCCTGTCCGGCACGCAAGGCATCGATCTGCAGGTAGCTGGCGACACCCGCCTGGTCGGCGCCACGCTGCAGGCGGCCGATGGCCAGGTCGAACTCGGTGGCGGCGCGGTCTCCCGCGACAACCTGAGCGGTCGGGACTACGCCAAGGATGTGAAGGTCAACGTCGATTTGTCCACGACTGGCCTTGCCAGTACCGCCTATTCGTACCTCTCGAACCTGTTCACCGGCAGCACCGACAAGGCTGACGACCACAAGGCATACAGCAACACCGGTCACGACCGCACTACGGAGTATGTCTCGCAGATAAAGGAGAGCCGCCAGCGCTGACGCTTGCCAGGCAGCGGCCTGTGGGTCGCTGCGCCTCCCACACGGATTCTGCGGGAGCGGGCATACCCGTTCCCACAGGGGCATCGGACCGAACCCCATGAACGCACCGATCTTTTCCTCCCATACTTTCCGCCCATCAAGCGCAGGCATACGCCACATCGCCACTGTCCTGCTGGCTTGCCTCATCATGACGCTATCGGCCAACGCCATCGCCACGGTCGACCCGGCCAGCCAGCAGTTGCGGGATCAGCAACAAGCCGTGCGGCAACTGGAGCAGCAGCAGCGGCTCGAACGCTGGCAGCGCAGGCAACCCGCCAACTCCACTGAAGACAGCGGTACTGCAATGCTCGACCCCGACCAGCACTGCTGGGCGATCAGCGGGGTACGCCTGGCCGGCAACCGCATGCTCGATACCCGGCAACTGCAGCCGATCGTGCGTGCGCTGTCGTCCACTTGCATGGGGGTCGCCGAAATTGACCAGCTACTCAAACAACTGACCCGGCACTACGTGCAAGCCGGATATCCCACCAGCCGCCCCTATGTGGCCCGCGCCCCTGAGCACGGCGCCCCGCTGGACATCGTCATCGTCGAAGGCTTCATCGAATCGATCGAACTGGCTGGCGCCGACCTGCCCCTGTCGCTGCAAGGCGCATTTCCGGGCATGCTCGGCCTTCCCCTGCACCTGCCGGATCTCGAGCAAGGCCTGGACCAACTCAACCGGCTGCGTGCCTATGACCTGCAAATGGCCTTGCTGCCGGGCGAGATGCAAGGCGGCACCCGCGTCGTGCTCGAACCCCGGCGCGTCGCTTCACGCGCCCACCTGGACGCCCTGCTCGACAACCGCGGCGGGGAACTGACCGGCCGCCACCGCCTCAACCTGGGGCTTGGCCTGGACAGCCCGCTGGGCCTGAACGACGACCTGCGCCTTTCGCTGAGTTCGGTGGTGTTCGACGCGTCTGGCCAAAGCGAAGGCGTCAGCCTGTACTACAGCATTCCCCATGGCCGCTGGACCTTCACCCTGAATGCCAGCCAGATGCGCTACCGAGCGCCGATCCCAAACACCCGCTACGCCAGCAGTGGCCGCAGCGAGTTCTACGGCGTCGGCGCCGAGCGCGTGCTGTGGCGCAACCAGCAAGGCATGCTCAGCGCCAGCGCCCGGCTGGACCGCAAGCAATTGCTCAACCGCTTCGGCCCCGCCGTACTGGCGCTGCAGAGCCCGACCCTGGCCACCCTCGAAGCTGGCCTGAACCTGCTGTGGCTCGAAGGTGGACTGTGGAACGCTTACCTGGGCGTAAGCCAAGGGGCACGCTGGTTCGGCGCCGACCGACCGTTCGCCCACAAGCAGGCGCCACGTCCGGACTTCACCAAGTACCGCGCCAACCTGCTGCACCTGCGCCAGGGCCAAGCTCAATGGCCCTGGCGCTGGCAAAGCGAACTGGCCCTGCAATACAGCGCCCATGTGCTGCCCGCCGTCGAGCAACTGCAATTGAGCGATCACTCGGCCGTGCGCGGATTCCGCAAGCACAATGTCGCGGGCGCCAGCGCCGGGGCATGGCGCAACACCTTCAGCCAGCCGCTACCCCTGCCGGTGCAGGTACGCCCGTCCTTCGGCGTGGACCTGGGCTGGGCCCGCTATGCGCGCACCAGCCCGTCGCAGCGCCTGGTCGGTGCCTCGGCAGGGGTCGAACTGAACCTGCCGCACAGCACGGTGCGCCTGGACTACCAACGCGCACTGCACGCCAGCGATCGCCCGCGCAAATCACTGGAGCAAGGCTTCTGGGTCGCGCAATGGTCCCTCGCCCTCTGACCGGCATGTGGGCTACCACCTGAGCCGGCGCTGCCCGACCGTGTCCTCGGGCCCCAGCCATTGCACGCCGCGCAGCACGGGCGTCAAACCGGCATCGGCCTGCAACACGAAATCGACCTGCGCTTGCCGGGCCGCCAGGTCGGCCTCCAGGTTCATCTGGTGCTGGCCCTGGCGAACCAGGCCTGCGCTCAACCGCCAGCCCTGACGGCAGTCCATCGCCAGCGAGCCCTGTCCCAGCGCCAGCGACCAGGGCGTGTTCAAAGCCAGGTCGGCCACGGTGATGCTGCCTGCGGCCGCCCGGCAACCCTGCCCCGAACCTTGCAGCTTGATACTGCCCTGCCATTGCCCGGTCAGGCGATAGTCGCCGCCGACGCTTGGCTGTGAGCCCAGTGCCTGGAGGTCGGCCTGCCAACGCCACGGCCAACCGCTCAGGCGGCCTTGCCAGCCCTGCCCCTGGAAGCCCAGGCGCACCTGCAGGTCGCGCTGCCATGGACGCCATGTCCATTGCACGGGCCCCACCGGTCCCAGCCGGGCAAACTGCCCTTGCCACAGGCTGCCGTCCACCCCCTCCGCCGGTAACCCGAACCCCGCCACCAACCAACGCGCCGGCAGTTCGGCCATCAGGGTCAGGCAGAACACCAGGCCCAGCCAAAGGTACGCCAGCCGCCTCATGGTCGAAGCCGCACAGTGAAACGCAGCCCCTCGGTATCTCGCTCCAGCCCCCATTGCAACGGCTGCGCGCCGTCATCGCGCAGGGTCTGCAACCAGCCCTGCAGGGTTTGCGCATCGACTACCTTGCCGCGCAACAGCCAGCCCTCGTCCTCGGACTGCACCTCGGCCAATTCGATATGCCGGGCCTGGGCCGATTGGTGCAGCGCTTCAAGGGTCAGCGCAGGCTGGCGTGGCTGTGCCGCCAGCGATTCGGCCAATGCCTGCCATTGCCGCTGTTCCTGCCAGAAGGCCACGCCCTCGCGCAGCGCCAGCAACCCCAGCAACAGCGCGACGACGGCCCAGGCCAGCGATAGCCGATGCTGTCGCACCCATTCACGGCTCATGCGGCGCTCCCCAGGTCGAACACCACGCGGCGCGCTTCGTCTTCCACCTTGACCTGCACGCCGGCCGCCGTGGCCATCTCCTGCCAAGGTGCCACTGCACCCTCTCCGAACAGCTCAAGGTACCAACGCTGACCATCAAAGCGCACCACCCGCAGGTGCCAGCCGGGATGATCGTTCAACCACCCATGGACCTGCGCCTGCAACGCCTCGAGCTGGCGCAGACGCACCTGGCTTTCACGCGCCTCCTTTTGCAGATGCGCCAACACCCGCGCAGCCTGGCGAGGCGTCGGCTGGACGCCGGTAACGGCCTGCACCTGGGCGCGATAGAGCTGGGCCTGGCGCCATTGTTGCGCGCTCCACAGCCCGCCCCACGCCAACGTCAACGCCAGGCAGGCAAGTGCCAGGCGCGCCTGCCCCTTTGCCAGGCGCAGAACTTGGCGTGGCCGGCGGGCCTCGAACAAGCCGGGCAAGCCATCGAGCGGGGCCAGCACATCGGGCCAGTCGCCTTCCAGGCATGTGATCTCAGCGGGCAGCCAGGCAGGCGCAGGTGTCACGCCGAGCCTCAGGGGCCAGGCCAACCAGTGCGCGTGGCCCTTGTACAGGCTCATCGCGCCCCGTCGCCAATGCCAAGCCGCTTCCGGCGCGCAATCGGGCAGAAGCTGGAACTCAGCCCAGCAACGTTCCACGGCCAAGCCCCAGGCGGCGCACTGCCCACGCCACTCGCTCAACCTGTCCCGCGCCACCACCAGCAGGCGCAACTGCCCTGCGTGGCGCCCGATACAGGCACACAGCACGTCATCGTCGCCTTGCAGCAAGCGGTCCTCGAGCAGCAAAGGCCATTCCTCGCGTTTCAGCCCAGGCGGAGCGGGCAGCAAGAAATGACTGCAATGTTCACCAGGAACGATCAGGGCAACCCGCGCACCGAGCCCGGTCGGGGGCTCGCCCCGGCCTTGGCGCAACGGGCGGCCTTGGGTGACCAGCAGCCACTCCCAGACATCGCCGGGGCGCAGCAGCAACCAGGGTTGTGCCGGCGCCCGCCGGCGCCATTCAAGCTTCATGCGCGCCCCCAGGGCAAAACGAAGGTACAGGTATAAGGTGCTCCATCACGCACTAGCTCCACGCGCACGCCCCTACCGGGGTGCGCCGGTTGATCGGAAGGCCAGGCCAGCCAACGGCCGGCCTGGTGGTAGAGAACATTCATCGCGCTGACCCGCTCCAGCCGTTCGCGTAGCACCCAAGCCGGGGCCGCGGCGGCGTACAGGTCGGCCGAGGTTTCCAGCAGCAGCCGTTGTTCACGCGGCTCGAAGCGCAGGCGCTGGCGCTGCAGGCGCGATCCCCCTTCGGCCTGCGGCCAGGCGGCGGCGGCCACCCACAGCAGTTGCTGACGGTCGGGCTGCCAGTCGAGCCAGCGCGCCGCCAACGGCAAACGCTGCTCGTACAGGCGGCGCAGCACCGGGCTGTCGAAACGCCGCTCCAGGGCCAGGCAAAAATCCAATACGCCGGTTTCGCTCACCTGTTCATCGAGCCGCTCGCGCACCTTCAGCCAGCCGTTGACCAGCGCCGACAGCATCACCCCGAGCAAGGCCGTGAGGGCCAGAGCCACCAGCAGTTCGATCAGGGTCATGCCCGCCTGGCACCGTTTCATGGCCGCTCCAGGAACACAGTGAACTGCCCCAGCGGCAGGCGCTGGTCACGATCGGCATGCAACAGCAGTTCGCCACGGCGCAGGTCGCGCACACCGGTGCGGCGCAGTTGCAACTGCCAATGACAGGCCTGCCCGCCCTCCACCAGCACACCGTTGTCCTGGTTGGTCACCGGCCAATACTGCTCGACCACGAAGCGTGCCTGCAGCTCACGGGCGCATAGCAGGCCCAGGCGATGCTGCTGCACGGTGTCCTGCACCGCCAGGCGCTGGCGCAGGACCTGGCTGGTGATCACCGCCAGGACGGCGGCGATGCCCAGGGCCACGCTCACCTCCAACAGGGTGAAGCCGCGTTGCCGGCGCTTCATGGCATCGCGCTCACGCGCAATTGCCCGCCGCGGTCCCAGTCCCAGCGCTGACCGCCCTCGGCCCAGCGCCAGCGCACAGTGCCCGGACGTGACCAGCCATCGGGGGTAAACAGCAGCGCTGGCGCCTGGCTGACGGGCCAGTCCGGGCGCAGGCCTTTGGGCCAATCGCCGAGCGCCACGGTTTCCACCTGCCAGTGCTCGCCTTGCCGACGGACGAACTCGGGGCGTTGACCGTTCCAGCGCAGCCCGCGCAACTGCCCAGCATGGCGCGCCAGGTCGGCCTGGGCCACGGTGGCGGCGGCCAGGCGATCGAGCGCCTGGTCGATGCTGCTTCTGCCGCTGTCGAGCCAGGCAACGGCCAGGCTGGTCATCAAGGCGGCGATGGCCAGCACCACCAGCAGTTCGAGCAGGCTGAAACCGCGCTGTTGGATCGGGACAGCGTGGGAGCGGGCTTGCCCCGCGATGGCGGTGGCGTGGCCAACATTGCCATCGCGGGGCAAGCCCGCTCCCACGCAGTTGCGCTCCCCTCGACCCATCACCTCAAAGCGCCCAGTTGCCCAGGTCGGCATCCAGCCCTTCGCCGCCCGGCACGCCATCGGCCCCCAACGAATACACATCGACCCGACCATGCTCGCCGGGCGTGCGGTACTGGTATGGGGTACCCCACGGGTCTTCCGGCAGGCGGCGGATATAACCGTCACTGCGCCAGCTGCGCGGCAGCGGTTCCTGGGTCGGCTTCTTCGCCAGCGCCGCCAGGCCCTGTTCGTTGCTGGGAAAGCGCAGGTTATCGAGGCGATACATGTCCAGCGCCTGTTCCAGGGTCGCGAGGTCGGCCATGACTTTCTGCTTCATGGCCTTGTCCTGGTTGCCCAGCACGCTGGGCGCGACCACGGCGATCAGCAGGCCGATGATGAAGATCACCACCATGATTTCCATCAGCGTGAAGCCCCGCTGGCGGTTACGTCGTTGCGGCATCGAAGTTCTCCTTGTCACAGTTGCAATCCCTGGTTGAGCTGCATGATCGGCAGCAGCACCGCCAGCACGATGAACAGCACCACGGCGCCCATCACCAGGATCATCAGCGGTTCGAACAGCGCCATGGCAGTGTCCACCTGGCGGGCGAAGCCGCGCTCCTGGTCGTCGGCCACCCGTTCGAGCATGTCGGCCAGGGTGCCGCTGGCCTCGCCGCTGCCGACCATGTTCACCAGCAGCGGCGGAAACTCCCCGGCGTTGTCCAGCGCCCGGTGCAGGCTGGTGCCGCCCTGCACCTGCTGGCGTACCTGCTCCATGGCTGCGCGGATGCGCCGGTTGCCGACTGTCTCGGTGGCCACCTGCAGGGCTTCGAGCAGGGCCACGCCGCTGCCGCAGAGGATCGCCAGGCTGCGTGCCAGGCGCGCGCTCTCCAGCACTTGCAGCAGCACACCCATACGCGGCAGGCGCAGCAGCAGGTCGTCGCGGCGCAGGCACCAGTGCGGCTTGCGCAGCAGCCAGCCGCCCAACAGCGCGGCCAGGATCGCCAGTGCCAGCAGATAGGGGCCGGCCTGCACCAGCCCCTGGCTCAAGCCGATCAGTAGCGACGTGATGAACGGCAGGCTCTGCCCGGAGTGGGCGAACTGCTCGGTGAGCTTGGGCACCACGAAGGTCATCAGGCCGACCACCACGGCCAGCGACACGCCCATCAGCACCGCCGGGTAGATCAGCGCGGTGCGCGCCTTGTGGCGCTGGCGCTGCACTTGTTCGAGGTGGTCGGCCAGACGGCTCAGCACCTGGCCAAGGCGTCCGGAGCGCTCGCCGGCCTCGACCAGCGCGCAATACAAACCGGTGAACGGCGCGCCCTGTCGCGCCAGGCTACGCGCCAGCCCCAGGCCCTCGGCGAGGGAGCCGCGCAAGGCCACCAGCACCGCGTGCAAGGCCGGCTGGCGTAGTTGCCGCTCCAGTGTGGCAAGGGCATCGACCAGGGGGATGCCAGCGCCAACCAAGGTCGCCAATTGGCGGGTCAGCTCGCACAGTTGGCCACGGGTCAGGCGCTGACGACGTGGCTGGTGGCTGTCGTGGCGTTGCAAGTGCCGGGTGAACAGCCCCTGCTCGCGCAGCAATTGCCGCGCATGGCGCTCGCTGTCGGCCTGCACGCTGGCCTTGTGCGCCTTGCCGGCAAGATCCACGGCCTGGTAGCGATAGGTCGGCATGGCTAGCCCTGCACCACGCGCAGCACTTCGGCCAGGCTGGTCTCGCCACGGGCCAGACAGTCGCGGGCCTCAGCCACCAGGCTCTGCCGACGGCCATCCAGGTAGGCCTGCATGGCCAGTTCGCTCTCGCCGTCGTAGAGCAAGGCAACCAGCCCGGCGTCCAGCTCGATGAATTCGTACAGCCCCAGCCGGCCGACATAGCCGCTGCCCTGGCAGTGCTCGCAGCCGACCGGGTGATAGCTTTCGCGCAGGCTGCCCAGCTCCGGCCACAGTTCACGCTCGGCGCTTTGCAGCGGCTGCGCCACCGCGCAGGTGCACAGGCGCCGCACCAGGCGCTGGGCCAGCACGCCACGCAGGCACGAGGCAATCAGGAACGGCTCGATGCCCATGTCACGCAGGCGGGTCACCGCACCGACGGCACTGTTGGTGTGCAGGGTCGACAGTACCAGATGCCCGGTGAGGCTGGCCTGCACGGCGATCTGCGCAGTCTCCTGGTCGCGGATCTCGCCCAGCATGATCACGTCCGGGTCCTGGCGCAGGATGGCGCGCAAGCCACTGGCGAAGGTCAGCCCGGCACGCGGGTTGATGGCGGTCTGGCCGATGCCGGCGATGGCGTATTCCACCGGGTCCTCGACGGTGAGGATATTGCGGCTGCCGTCATTCAGGCTGTTGAGGCTGGCGTACAGCGTGGTGGTCTTGCCCGAACCGGTGGGGCCGGTGGACAGCACGATGCCATTGGGCCGCGCCAGGCAACCACGCAAGCCACGCAGCACCGTGGCAGGCATGCCCAGGTTGTCCAGCGCCAGCAGGCTGGCCTGCTTGTCGAGCACGCGCATCACCACCCGCTCGCCATGGATACCGGGCAAGGTCGAGACCCGCACATCCACCTCGCGCCCGGCGGCGCGCAGAGTGATGCGGCCATCCTGGGGCTGGCGCTTCTCGGCGATATCGAGCCGCGCCATGACCTTGATCCGCGACACCAGCATCGCCGACAACGCCCGTGGCGGGCGCAGCACCTCGCGCAGGTGGCCGTCGATGCGCAGGCGCACCACCAGGCTCTGCTCGAAGGTCTCGATATGGATATCCGAAGCGCGCAGGCGCAGGGCCTGGCCGAACAGGCCGTTGATCAGGCGGATCACCGGTGCCTCGTCATCGCTTTCCAGCAGGTCCTCGATGCGCGGCATCTCGCTCATCAGGCTGTCCAGGTCGACCTGCTCGCCGATGCCTTCGATCAAGGCCTGGTTCGCCGCCTCGCCAGCCTGGTAAAGCTGGCCGAGACGCTCGTCGAAGCTCGCGCTGTCGAGCTGCTCGACGGCCACCGGCTGGCCATGCACGCGCAGCAGTTCCTGCAATTGGTCACTGTCGGCGTCGCCGCGCAGCCACAACTGCCAGCCGTTTTCAGCTGGTGCCATGGCCACCCCGCTCTGCCGTGCCAGGCGATAGGGCAGCATCACCAGTCACCGCCTTCCAGACGTGCCCGGCTGGCGGGGAACACTTGCAGCAACGGCAGGCCCTCGGCCAGCGCCGGCAGCTTGAGCGGAGTGTTTTGCTGAAGGCTCTGGTACTTCTGCTGGCTCAGTCCGGCCAGGCTCTCGCCGTCACGCAGGATGCGCGGGCGGATGAACACCATCAGGTTCTGCTTGGTGTTCTTGCTGGCGTCGGAGCGGAACAACCGGCCCAGGTAGGGAATATCGCCGAGCAGCGGCACGCGCTGATTGCGGGTGGCCATTTCGTCGCTGATCAGCCCGCCGAGGATCACCAGGCCGTTGTCCTCGACCATGACCTTGGTCTTGATCTCGCGCTTGTTGGTGATCACGTCACTGGCGGCGCTGGAGTCGGCGATCGACGACACCTCCTGGACGATGTCCAGGCGCACGCTGTCGTCGATGCTGATCTGCGGCTTGATGCGCAGCTTCACCCCGACTTCCTTGCGCTCGATGGTCTGGTAGGGGTTGGCGTTGTTCTGGGTGACGGAGCCGGTGACGAACGGCACCTCCTGGCCCACCAGGATCGACGCCTCGGCATTGTCCAGGGTCAGCAGGGTCGGCGTGGACAGCAGGTTGAAACCGCTCTTGCCCTTGAGTGCGTTGACCAGCATGGCGAAGTTGAAGCCACCACCGATATGGCCGATGCCGGCGGTGGCGCCGGTGGTGGCCGAAAGCAGCTTGCCGAGTTTCTCGTTGTCTCCGCTGCTGGCGGCCCCGGCGATGCTGGCGATGTTCACCCCGTTGCCGCCGAAATTGACGATGCCGGCGCCGAACTTCTCGTCGGCGAACAGCCACTGCACGCCCAGTTCCTGGGCGCTGCTGTCGGAGACCTCGGCGATGATCGCCTCGACCACCACCTGCGCCCGGCGAATGTCCAACTTCTCGACGATACTGCGGTAGGCGGCCAGTTCGCTGTCCGGGCCGACCATCACCACGGCGTTGGTGCCCTCCTCGTACTCCAGGCGAATGCCCGAGTCGCTGGCCGCCGGCACCGGCGTATCCTTGCCCTCGCCTTCCGCCGCCGGCACCGTGCCAGTCTGGCTCAGGCCGCGCAGCACCTTGACCACCTCGGCGGCATTGGCGTGGCGCAGATAGATGACCTGGGTATTGCTGCTGCGCAGACTGTCGCTGGGCCGGTCGAGCTGCACCAGCAGCGCCCGCACCCGCTCCCGGCTGTCGGCGCTGCCGCGCACCAGCAGCGCATTGCTGCGCGGGTCGGCAACCACCTGGGCGCTGTCGGCGCCCTGCTCGCGGGCCAGCAGGCGGGTCACCAGGCCAGCGGTGTCGGCAGCGCTGGCATGCTTGAGCGGCATCACCTGCAACGGCTCGTCGCTGACCTGGTCGAGCTGGCGCAGCAGGCTTTCGATGCGCTCCAGGTTACTGCGCCAGTCGGTGACCACCAGCAGGTTGGCCGCCGGATACGGGGTGATCACCCCGACCCGTGGGTCGATCAGCGGCTTGAGAATGCCGAGCATCTGCTCGCTGGCGGCGTTGCGCACATTGAACACGCGGGTGGCCACGCCGTCGCTGCCTTCGGCCTTCTTGCCCGCGGTTTCCACCGGCACCGGCTCCAGGCGCGCGGCCTGGTCGGGCACGATCTTCACGCTGCCGTTGGGCAGGTCCACGGCCGCGAAGCCCTGGGCGCGCAGCTGGGCAAGGAAGATGTCGTAGATGGCGTCGGCGTCGTGGCGATCGACCGTGCGCACGGTGACCTTGCCCTGCACCCGGGGGTCGACGATGAAGGTGGTGCCGGTGATGCGCGACACGCTGTCGATGAACTCACCGAGCTCGGTGTCGACGAAGTTCACCTCGTACAGCGGCGTGCCGTCGTCGGCAAAGACCTCCGGCTCTTCGGCCCAGGCCAGGGACATGCCGAGCATCAGCAGCCCGGCCAGACAGTACCTTGCGATCATCATTCATCCTTGGCGCTTGAAGCCGGTCACGGCGGGGCGTGGTGGCCAGGGCAGGCGTTCGCGCCGCCCGTTGTTGTCGAAGATCAGGCCATCGGCGTCGATGTCCTGCAGCACGATGCCCGGCGCCAGGCGCTGGCCACGGCCGAGGGTGCGCACCTGTTGGCCATGGCGCAGTACCACCACGCTGGCCGACAGCGGCTGGGCCTTGAGCCCGCCCAGGTAGGCCAGGGGCAGGCGAGTGAGCGGGATGCGCCCGTCATCGACAGGCGTCTGCCAGTGCTCGGCCAACAAGCCTGGCAACGGTGCCGGCGCCGGCACCGGCGCATTGGCCGGTTGCGGCTGGCGGCTGAGCAGCAGCACGCACTGCGCCGCCAGCCAGCCGGCGAGGGTCAGCAACGCGAAGCTGAAAAGACGCGAGATCACGCGACCACCTGGCGCGGGTGCCAGCCAGGGTGGCCCTGCACGTAGCGCACGGCCGGCAGTTGCAAGGGAGCCAGGGCCCAGCCCGGCGCCTGGCGGGTCAGCCAGGCTTCGAGGGTCTGCCACAAGGGCGCGCCGGCCTGGGCATCGAAGTGCAGGCCAAAGGTGCGGCACAGGCCCTCGACGGGTTGCAGGCCGATGATGCGCTTGCCGTTGGGGCTGTAGCTCACCTGCCAGTCCTGGCTTTGCCAGCGCGGCAGGTCCTGGCTGTTGTCCAGCAGCAACGGGTCGCCGAACAGCTGCTCGGCGGCGTTCTCCAGCACCTGCTCGACCTGGCGCGCCGGGGCCTCGACAACCGGGGCGGGATAGCCGCCAGTCAGGCTGATCAGATGCTCGCGGGTGATCGCTTCACCGGCTTGCAGAGGGTAGTCGTAACGCAGGCCGGGCAGCAGCACCGGCATGCTCGAGTCGTCGGCCAGGGCCTGGTGCAGCAGGCGGTCCCAGCTGCCGCCACGGGTATCGCGGCGCCACAATGCTTCAGGGGCACGCGCCAGCGGCTGGTCAAGCCAGGCGGCATGACCGCTGCGCTGGCGTTGCAGTTCGCTGCGCAACTGGCTGGCACGGGCCAGGGCCTGCGGTGCGAGGCTGTGCTCGAAGGCCGGGAAGAACCGCGCCTCGAACTGCCATTGGCCGCCTGCCTGGCGGCAGCGCAGGCGAAACGCGCCACTGGCCCGGCAACCGGCGAACAGCACCGGTACCCGGCGGCCGCTGGCTTGGGTGGCCAGCACCGGCGCCGGCCACAGGTCCTGGCCACGGGCACACAGCAGCACATCCACCTCGGGTATGCGCTCGGCCAACCACAAGCCCGGGCCGGTGCCGACATCCGCCAGCGCCACCACCAGGTCGGCCTCGCGCCGGGCTTGCTGGAAGCTCGGTTGCAAGGATTGGTACCACTGTTTCAGGGAGGCTTTCTGGTCCTGGGCGTAGGGGTCGGTGACGCCGACCACTGCGATGCGCACACCGCCACGCTGGAACACCTGCAGCCCCTTGACGCCCAGCGCCTTGCCCTGGGCATCGGCCAGCCCGGCGCCGAGGGTAATCGAGGAGGACTGCCGATAGAGCCCGGCACTGCGCTGCGGCCACAGCACACGCTCATCACTGCTGACCCGCGCTTCGCTGCCCAGCAGTTGGCTGCCCTGCACACCGCTTTCGCCCTGGGTGAGGTAGGCCAGGCCGCTGCCGTTCCAGCATTGGCCGTTCTCCAGGGTCAGGCACTGTTCGCTACCGGCCTCGCGCCGCAGCTGTTCGAGCAGCGCGGCCAATACTGCATAGCCTCCAGTCTGGGCCTGGCCGGCAAGGCCAGCATCGAGCAACGGCGCCAGCGCCGGCTGCCCGGCGCTGGCATTCGGCCCGCTCATCCAGGGTGCACGGCCCAGGTGGCTGACCGGGCCCAGGCGTGTGGCCGGCACAACGGCCTGGCCCGGTTGGCGGGCGTCGAGGGTGTCGGCGACATACAACAGGTCCAGCGCCCGATCGGCCCCGCCACGCGGCAGGGGCAAAGCCGAGCAGGCGCCGAGCAACGGTGCCAGGGCACCGACACCCATCCAGCTGATCACTTCGCGCCTGCTCGCCATCGACTCCGCCATCCCTGTTCACGTAGGGCTCCGGATATTGCGGCGCTTGCGTGACAGTTTGATGGCAGAAAACCGACGTTAATTCCAAAACAGCGCAGGTTAACGCTTTAGTAATAGCGGTGAGTTTTAAAGGCTCTTTAACAAATCTGACAATCAATCATCATACTTGCCCTCTACAGTCGCGGTTTCCTTCAACTCAGCCAAAAAAAGGACACCCTGATGAGTCGAGATACCGGCGATAACCTGGACCGCAACCAGAGCGGCAACCTGCCGATGGCCAGTGTCATGGACACTTACCTGAGCCGTCGCTCCGTGGTGCGCGGCAGCCTCGGCGCGGCCATCGCCATGATCGCCGGTGCCGGCCTGACCGGTTGCTTCGACAGCGGCGGCGGCTCGGATCACGACGATCCAGCGCCGCAGCCGGAGAAACCCAAACTCAAGCTGGGCTTCAACTCCATCGCCGGCTCGCGCACCGACGCCTGCGTGGTCGCCGCCGGCTACAGCGCCTACGTGCTGGCCCCTTGGGGCACGCCGCTGAACGCCACCGCCAACCCATGGAAGGCCGACGGCAGCAACACCTCCACCGACCAGGCCAACGCCATGGGCATGCACCACGACGGCATGCACTTCTTCCCCATCAACGGCAGCTCCAGCGATGGCCTGCTGGCGATCAACTTTGAATACATCGACACCGCCGCCCTGCACCCGGCCGGCCCCACCACCGTTGCCGGCAAACGCCCGGTCGAAGAGGTGCGCAAGGAGATCAACGCCCACGGCGCCGGCGTGGTGCGCATCAGCAAGGTCGCCGGGCGCTGGCAGGTGGTCGACAACGACCCGCTCAACCGCCGCTTCACCACCGTCTCGCTGATGGATATCGCCGGCCCGATGCGCGGCACCGACCACGTCAAGACCAAGTTCTCGCCCACCGGCACCCAGTGCCGCGGCACCAACAACAACTGCGGCAACGGCTACACCCCGTGGGGCACCTACCTGACCTGCGAGGAGAACTGGCCCGGCATCTTCGTCAACAAGGGTGTGCGCCCGGCCGACCAGGTGCGCATCGGCGTCTCTTCGAGCAGCGGCCAGTACAAGTGGGAAACCGCGGCGGGTGATGCCAGCGAAGTGGCCGGCGAATTCGCCCGCTTCAACATCACCCCCAGCGGCGCCAGCGCCACCGATGACTTCCGCAACGAAGCCAGCACCTACGGCTACATCGTCGAGATCGACCCGTACACTAACAACACCCTGGCGGTGAAGCGCACCGCCCTGGGCCGCTTCCGCCACGAAGGCTGCTGCCCGGGCCTGCCGGTGGCCGGCAAGCCGCTGGTCTGGTACACCGGCGACGACTCCAACAACGAGTACCTGTACAAGTTCGTCTCCGACGCGCTGTGGGACCCGGCCGACGCCAATCCGGCCGACCGCCTGGCCACCGGCGCCAAGTACATGGACAAGGGCAAGCTGTATGTCGCCCGCTTCGATGCCAACGGCACCGGCGCCTGGCTGCTGCTCGACGTGGCCACCCCGACCACTGCCGGCAGCACCCTGGGCGCGCAGTTCGGCGACCTGCCGGGCATCATCCTCAACACCCGTGGCGCTGCCGACGCCGTGGGCGCCACGCCCATGGACCGCCCCGAGTGGACCGCCGTCAACCCACTCAACGGCGATGTCTACCTGACCCTGACCAACAACAGCGCGCGCACCGCGGCCAAGGTCGACGCGGCCAACCCGCGCGGGCCGAACCGCCACGGCCACATCATCCGCTGGCACGACAGCGACGACCACAAGACCTTCACCTGGGACATCTTCGTGTTCGGCGCCAACGCCGCCGGTGCGCCAGACATCAACCGCTCGGGCCTGACCGAACTGAACCAGTTCGCCAGCCCCGACGGCATGAGCTTCGATAGCCGCGGCGTACTGTGGTTCGAGACCGACAACGGCGAGGCCACCCTGACCAGCTACACCAACGACCAGGTGCTGGCAGTGATCCCCACCGACCTGGTGGACGCCAACGGCAAGCAGGTCCCGGTCAACGCCACCAACCAGGTGGACCTGCGCCGCTTCTTCGTCGGGCCGAATGGCTGCGAGGTGACGGGGATTGCCTTCACCCCGGACAACAAGACCATGTTCGTCAACATCCAGCACCCAGACAACTGGCCAAGCACCGACAAGGCCACCGACGTCACGCCGGCCGGCACCTCGGTGCGGCCACGGGCTTCGACGGTGGTGATCCAGCGTAATGATGGCGGGGAGATCGGCACCGTCTGATCGATCAGCTTTCACCTCAATCGCGGGACAAGTCGCATCGGTACGCCGATGCGACTTGTCCCGCGATTTTTTCTACCAGGCCACCGCCTCCCTGCCCCTGACCCGCACCTGCTGCGCCGGCACCCGCGCATGCCATTGCACCACGCCCAGCGCCTCGATCTGGAACTGGCTGCGCAGCGTGCGCCCCTCTTCTTCGAACGACAGCTGCAGGACGAAATGGCCGCTGTTGAGCAGCAACCCTTCGCTTAGCCGGGCGAAGGTCTCGTCATCCACCGCCCCCAGCGCCTGGCGCAAGGCCGCGGCATCGACATACCCGGCCGCCGGGCGGCCACTGATCACACGGCTGAGCATCGAACGGGAAAACCGTCCTTCGTACATCGCCTCCAGCAACGGCAGATGCTCCAACCCCAGGGCATTGGCATTGAGCCGCCAGCCGCTGGTCGACGGCAGCGCGCAGAGCATTCGATAGCGGCCTTGCCGACCACTGTCCGGCTCCAGCAGCAGGTTGAGCTCACTGGTGTCGAGCATCGGCTGGTTGGCCGCCAGTCGCGGTGGTTGCTGGCGCAGGTACTGGGCGCTCTCGGCGCCCTGCAGGCGGGCATCGCTGTCGGCATCCAGCCAGTCGGCCAGGGCATCGACCAGCCGTTCTGCAGCCATGTCATCGCCCAACAGCTGGCGCAACTGGCGCTCGGCCCGTGGGCCATCCTCCCCCAGCAGGGCGTTGACGTTGAAGCAGCTGTGCTGGTCGATCACCCGCAACTGTGCCTTGCCGGCACCAAAATCATAGGCCAGCGGCTGCCCACGCAGGGCCTGCCAGAACAGCGGGCTGGCGCGCCAGGCCGGATCACGCAGGGCCTGGGAGGCGTAGGCCAGCCCCGCCTGCTCCATGGCCCGCACCTGCACCCGCTGGTGCAGCAGCCGCACCGCGTCCACCTGGCGCCGGCCATCCTCCACCAGCCAGGCCAGCCCCGCTGCGAGCATCGCCAGTACCACCAGCACCATCAGCAGTGCCGCGCCCTGTTGTCGCCTGCGCCCCATCCCTGTCTTCCCGTGGCCGCTGAAAAGCGCCAGTCAACACGCCAGTTGTTGCAGGCAGATGGCAGTCATGTGCCCGTCATCTGCACAGGGCAGGATTGGCCTTTCTTTTTCTTTGACCTGACAGGAGTGGTCTTACATGGGTGGCATTGGAATCTGGCAATTGGTGATCGTGCTGTTGATCGTCTTCCTGCTGTTCGGCACCAAGCGTCTCAAGGGGCTGGGCGGTGATGTCGGCGAGGCGATCCAGGGCTTTCGCAAGTCCATGGGCGGCACTGCCGACAACACTGTCGAGCAACAGCCGCAGGTGCTGAACAATCAGCCGGTGCAGCAGACGCAAACGGATCGTCAGGCCTGATGTTCGAGATCGGCTTCACCGAACTGCTATTGGTGGGCATCGTCGCGCTGCTGGTGCTCGGCCCCGAGCGCCTGCCGGTGGCGGCGCGGACCCTGGGCCGTGGGCTGGGTCAGGCCCGTCGGGCACTGAATGCGTTGAAGGCGCAGGTGGAACGGGAGATCGACATGCCCGCCCTGGATGCCGCGCCGTTGCAGCGCCTGGAGCAGGAGCTGCGCCAGGGCATCCAGCTCGACGCGACGCCGGCCAATGACCCGACACCAGTCGCCCATGCCAAGGAGAGCGCTTGATGTCCCTCGCTCTCGACCAGGCGACGCGCATGCCACTGACCGATCACCTGCGCGACCTGCGCAAGCGCCTGGTGCGCTGCCTGCTGGTGATCGCGCTGGTGTTCTGCGGGCTGTTCCCCTTTGCCCAGACGCTGTACACGCACATTTCCGAACCGCTGCGCCGTTACCTCCCCGAAGGCGCCAGCATGATCGCCACCAGCGTCACCTCGCCGTTTCTTGCGCCGTTCAAGCTGACGGCGATGTGCGCGCTGTTCGTCGCCATGCCGCTGCTGCTGCACCAGGCCTGGGGCTTCATCGCCCCGGGGCTGTACCGCCGCGAACGGCGCATCGCCCTGCCCCTGCTGGTGTCGAGCATCGTGCTGTTCTACGGCGGCATGGCGTTCGCGTTCTTCCTGGTGTTCCCGATGATGTTCGGTTTCTTCGCCAGCGTGACCCCGGACGGGGTGGCGATGATGACCGACATCGGCCTGTACCTGGACTTCATCCTGGCGCTGTTTTTGGCGTTCGGCCTGGCCTTCGAGATCCCGGTGGCGACCTTCATCGTGGTCTGGGCGGGGCTGACCGACGTGGCCACGCTGCGGCGCAGCCGGCCTTATGTGATCGTCGGCTGCTTCGTGGTGGGGATGATCCTGACGCCGCCGGATGTGTTTTCCCAGACCATGCTGGCGGTGCCGATGTGGGTGCTGTTCGAGGTGGGGTTGCTGGCGTGTGGGTTGGTGCGCCGGGCGGAGTAAAGCTGTACCGGCCTTATCGCGGGGCAAGCCCGCTCCCACGCCAATCGCACATTTGCACTCTCTGCGTGGGAGCGGGCTTGCCCCGCGATAGGGCCATCAGCTCAACCAGAACGGTTCAACCCCACCTCCATGTCATCGATCAGCGCCTTGGCCATGGCGCTGAGGATCCGCGCCGAGCTGCCGGCCAGCAGGTCACCCTCCATTTCCGCCTCGCAAGTCAGGTGGCGGATGCAGCCGAGCAGCACCGACAACTCGCTGAAAGCGTCCTCGAAGGAAACACCCGGCTCGACCTTGAACAGGTCCAGGCAGACCGTGCGACCTGCGGTATGTCCGCGAGTCATGGTCGCAGCTCCGGCTTGTGTTCGAGCAGGGCGCAAGCCAGTTGGCCGAGGTAGTCGCTGGCGGTGAACAGACGGTCCTGAACTTCACCGGGTTCGGTCTGGAAGTAGATATCGAGCACATCGGAGATGGCAGTGGCTACCTCGACGGCGGCGGCCATCGCCTCCTCGCGGGCGAGCGTGGGACGGATACTGATGAAGGGTGCGAGACGGGGTGGGTCAGGTACGCGTTTTTTCATTGGGAAGTTCCTTCGTGATTAACAGGAACCGCCACTTGATCGTTCTCACATGATTGGGTGGCAGCCGTACACGGAGTGAGAACCCGGTCACGAAGAAAACCGGTCAGGCAGAGCCTGCCCGCGCACGGCTGCCATAGCAGAGCGGCGTTCTTCGTGATGCGGGTTCTCACACCCTGTCACCACAATGTGGCGACCCGGTGAAGTTATCCCTGAGGTCTTTCCCCGACAACGCAGCAGCTTCCGGCAAGCACGTAGGATAGTTCCCAAGCTTTTCCGGTTGAAGCATTTGGTTTCAAGTTCGGAAATTTCCGACAGGAGATTTGGGGGACGGGGCGTTCATCGATAGGCGCCAAATCTCTATCGATATACATCCCCATCGACACACCAATCCAGACCAGTGGTATTGACCTGGTATTAAAGTGGTATTAATTTTCATCCCACAACAATATCGGACACCGCCCATGCGTCCTCTAACCGCCCTGCGTCCCGACGACACCAGCGCCACCCCGCTCTACCTACAGCTGGCACGCAACCTGGAGCAGGCCATCCACGCCGGCCAGTGGACCGCCGACCAGGCCCTGCCCTCGGAGCGCACCCTCAGCGAAACCCTGGACATCTCCCGGGTCACCGCGCGCAAGGCCCTGGAAGTCCTGCTCGAACAAGGCCTGATCCAGCGCATCCAGGGCTCCGGTACCTTCATCACGCCACGCCTCGAACAACCCCTGTCACGCCTGTCGAGCTTCAGCGAAATGCTGCGCATGAAAGGCTTCGTGCCCAGCTCGCAGTGGCTGGAGCGCAGCATCGGCACGCCGAGCAGCGACGAACTGATCCGCCTCGGCCTTTCACCTACCGACCAGGTGGCCCACCTCAAGCGCCTGCGCAAGGCCGACGACATCGTCATGGCGGTGGAGGTCAGCACCCTGCCCGCCCGCCTGCTCGGCGACCCGCAGGCCATCGGCGATTCGCTGTACCAGCACCTCGACCAACTCGGCCGCCCGGTGGTCCGCGCCCTGCAACATATCCGCGCGATCAACGCCAGCGACGAACTGGCCGCCCAGGTGGGCATCGCCCCCGGCACCGCCATGCTGCTGATGACCCGCATCGGCTACCTCGACGACAACACCGCCATCGAGCTGACCGACACCTACTGCCGCAACGACTACTACGACTTCGTCGCCGAACTGCGACGCTGACCGGAGCCCCCATGGACATCGCCAACATCCTCACCCCCGACGGCTGGGTGCGCGGACAACTGCACCTCGAAAACGGCCGCATACAGGCCATCGAGGGCACGCCGTGCGACCCGCTGACCAACGACCTGCCCTACCTGCTGCCCGGTTTCATCGACCTGCATGTGCACGGCGGCGGTGGCAGCGACATCATGCAAGGCGGTGGGGCCTTCGCCACCATCGCCCGCACCCATCGGCGCTTCGGCACCACCTCGCTGCTGGCCACTACCATGACCGCACCACGCGAGGAACTGGCCCGCGTGCTGGGCGAGCTGGGCACGTACCTCAGGCAGCCACGCCAGGGCGCGCGCATTCTCGGCGTGCATCTGGAAGGCCCGTATATCAATCCCGGCAAGCTCGGCGCACAGCCGAACTTCGCCCACCAGGCGCTACTCGACGAGGTCGAGGAGTACCTGGCCCTGGCACCGATCAAGGTCATCACCATCGCCCCGGAAATCGCCGGGCACCTGCTGCTGATCCAGGCCTTGAGCCAGCGCGGCATCCGCCTGCAGATCGGCCACACCCTGGGCAGCTACGAGGAAGGCGTGGCGGCGCTGGAAGCCGGCGCCAGCAGCTTCACCCACCTGTACAACGCCATGAGCCCGCTGCACCACCGCGAGCCGGGCATCGTCGGCGCGGCCCTGGCCCACGCCCGCTACGCCGAGCTGATTCCCGACTTGCTGCACGTACACCCCGGGGCGATCAAGGTGGCCCTGCGCGCGATCCCGTGCCTGTACTGCGTCACCGACTCCACTGCCGCCGCCGGCATGCCCGACGGCGAATACCGCCTGGGCAGCCACACCGTGACCAAGTGCCTGGGTGGCGTGCGCCTGCCCGACGGCACCCTGGCCGGCAGCACCCTGACCATGGACCAGGCCCTGCGCAACCTGGTGAAGATCGGCCTGCCGCTGGCCGAGGCCTCCGCGCGCCTGTCCCGCCACCCCGCCGATTACCTCGGCATCGCCGACCGTGGCCGCCTGCAACCGGGCGCCTGGGCCGACGCGGTGCTGCTCGATCGCCAACTGAACCTGACCGCCGTGATGGTCGAAGGAGAAACCGCATGAGCTCAAGGATGCTCGAAGAAGCCCGCAGCTGCGCCAATGTCGTCGAACGACAGAACCAGGCGCTGGACCCGCGCCTGGAAACCCTGAGCGAACAGCTGCGCCGGCTCGACCCGCAAGTGGCGCTGACCGTGGCCCGCGGCAGTTCGGATCACGCCGCCAGTTACTTCGCCTATGTCGCCATGCAGCAACTCGGCCTGCCAGTGGCCTCGCTGCCGATGTCGGTGGTGACCTTGCAACAGGCGCCGCTACGAGTACGCGGCCAGGTGGCGCTGGGCTTCTCGCAGTCGGGCCAGAGCCCGGACCTGGTCGACAGCCTGCGTCGCCTGAACGAGTGCGGCGCGACCACCGTGTCGCTGGTCAATGCCGAGGGCTCGCCGCTGGAGCAGGCCTGCCAGCACCACCTGCCGCTGGGCGCCGGCCCCGAGCTGTCGGTGGCGGCGACCAAGAGCTTCGTCGCCACCCTGAGCGCCAGCGCCCGCCTGGTCGCCCATTGGGGCCAGGACCGCGCCCTGCTGGCAGCCGGCCTTGCCCTGCCCGCGCAATTGCGTGAAGCCGCCGCCCAGGACTGGAGCCCGGCCCTCGCCACCTTGCGCGATGCCGAACGGCTTATGGTGATCGGCCGTGGCGCCGGCTTTGCCATCGCCCAGGAAGCGGCGCTCAAGCTCAAGGAAACCTCGGTGATCCAGGCCGAGGCCTTCAGCAGCGCCGAGGTGCGCCACGGCCCCATGGCGCTGATCGACGCCCAGTACCCGCTGCTGGTGTTCGCCCCGCGCGGCGTCGAGCAGGCCGGCCTGCTGCAACTGGCCGCCGACATGCGCCAGCGCGGCGCTCATGTGCTGCTGGCGGCGCCGGCCGATATCGCCGGGCGCGACCTCACCCTGAGCTGCGCCGAACACCCGGCCCTGGACCCGCTGCTGGCGATCCAGAGCTTCTACGTCATGGCCGCGGCCCTGGCCGAGGCCCGTGGCCTCGACCCCGACCAGCCGCGCCACCTGAGCAAAGTGACCTGCACGCAGTGAAGCCGCGAGGAACCGCGCATGCCCGACAATAACAAGATCATCCTCCATGCCCCGCTCGCCGGGCCGCTGGTGCCGCTGGAGCAAGTGCCAGACCCGGTGTTCAGCAGCGCCACCCTCGGTGACGGCGTCGCCATCGACCCACTCAACGACGTGCTGCACGCCCCGTGTGCCGGCGAGGTGGTGCAACTGGCCCGCACCGGCCACGCGCTGACCCTGCGCGCAACCAACGGCGCGGAAATCCTCCTGCATATCGGTGTCGACACCGTGCAACTGCAGGGCCGTGGTTTCTCGCCGTTGGTGGCGCTGGGCGACCAGGTCAGCCAAGGCCAGCCGCTGGTGCGCTTCGACATGGACCAAGTGGCGCAGCACTGTGTCAGCCTGGTTACGGTGATGCTGATCAGCAATGGCCCTGGCTTTGGCCTGAGGCGACTGGAGGCAGGCAATGCGCAACTTGGCGCGGCGCTGCTGGAGGTCGAGGCCACGGGTCGTGAAGCGAATGCCCGGCCGGTCAGCCATGAAAGCGCGCGCGGTCATGCCCGGGTCGCTCATCACGGCGGCCTGCACGCCCGCCCCGCCGCCTTGCTGCGCCAGACTGCGCAAGGCTTCCAGAGCCGAGCCATGCTGCGCTTAGCCGAGCGCGAGGCCGACCTCGACAGCCTGGTGGCGGTCATGGGCCTGGGTGTTGGCGAAGGTGCCGAAGTCGAACTGATCTGCACCGGGCCGGACAGCCAGGTCGCGCTGCAGGCGTTGATCGCCGCCGTACAGACGGCCTCGGTCGGTGAGCGCCATGCCGCGCATGCGCCAACCAGCACCGCCATGCCCAAGCCCGCTGCCGGGCCCGGCATGCTAACCGGTGTCTGCGCCGCCCCCGGCCTGGCCCAAGGGCCGCTGGCCCGGCTGGACGGGGTCAGCCTGCCGCCCGACAACGGCGACAACGACCCCGCCGCACAGCACCAGGCGTTGAACACGGCCTTGGCCGAAGTGCGCCACGCCATCGACCGCGACTGGCGCCACCTGCCGCGCGGCCAGGAGGACGCGGCGGCGATCCTCGAGGCCCACCTGGCCTTGCTCGACGATCCGGCCCTGCTCGGCGACGCCCGCCAGCATATCGCCGACGGCGTCGCCGCCAGCCATGCCTGGAGCCGTGCCATCGATGCCCAATGCCAGATCCTGCGTAGCCTGGGCAACCCGTTGCTGGCCGAGCGCGCCAACGACCTGTACGACCTGCAGCAGCGTGTTCTGCGGGCCTTGCTTGGTGAAACCCGGCAACTGCGCCTGCCGCCCTCGGCCATTGTCGTCGCCCATGAACTGACGCCCTCCGACCTGCTGCTACTGGCCCGCCATGAGGTCGCCGGGCTGTGCATGGCCGCCGGCGGCGCCACCTCGCACGTCGCCATCCTTGCCCGCGCCCGCGGCCTGCCGTGCCTGGTGGCCGTAGGCGAAGCGCTGCTGGAACTGCCCACCGGCACGCCGCTGGTGCTGGACGCCGACTTGGGCCGCCTGGAAACCGAGGCTGATGCGCAGCGCCTGGCCGAGGTGCAGCGTCATGTGCAACAGCGCCGCGAAACCCGCCAGCGCCAGCAGGCCGCCGCCCAGCAAAGCGCCCGCACCCGTGATGGCCAACTGATCGAGGTCGCTGCCAATGTCGCCAGTGCCGAGGAAGCCGCCGAGGCCTTGGCCCAAGGCGCCGACGGCATCGGCCTGCTGCGCAGCGAGTTCCTGTTCATCGACCGCCCCACCGCGCCGGACGAGACGGAGCAGCGCAGCGCCTACCAGGCCGTGCTCGATGCCATGGGCGAGCGTCCGGTGATCATCCGTACCATTGATGTAGGCGGCGACAAGCAGCTCGACTACCTGCCCCTGCCGGCCGAGGCCAACCCGGTGCTGGGCCTGCGCGGCATCCGCCTGGGCCAGGTGCGCCCGGAGTTGCTTGACCAGCAGTTGCGCGCGCTGCTGCAAGTCAGCCCGCAACAGCGTTGCCGGATCATGCTGCCGATGGTGACCGAAGTCGACGAGCTGATCGCCATCCGCCAGCGCCTGGACCGGCTGGCCGGCGAGCTGGGCATCGCGCAAAGCGCCGAGCTGGGGGTGATGATCGAAGTCCCCGCCGCGGCGCTGCTCGCCGAGCGCCTCGCCGAACACGCGGACTTCTTCTCCATCGGCACCAACGATCTGTCCCAGTACACCTTGGCCATGGACCGCGATCACGCCGGCCTGGCCGCGCGAGTGGATGCCTTGCACCCCGCCTTGCTGCGCCTGATCGAGCTGACCTGCCAGGGCGCGGCGAAGCACGGGCGCTGGGTCGGCGTGTGCGGCGCGCTGGCCTCCGACCCGCTGGCCACGCCGGTGCTGGTCGGGCTGGGCGTGGCCGAGCTGTCGGTCAGCGCGCCGCAGATCGGCGAGATCAAGGCGCAGGTCCGTCAACTCGACGCCGCCGCCTGCCGCCGCTTCAGCCAGGGCCTGCTGGGCTTGACCAGCGCCGCCACGGTGCGCCAGGCCTGCCGCGACTTCACCGCCCAGTCCCACGCCCAACCGACCGCCGCCGCGGCCCTACAACAATAATCGGAGCGCACCATGTACCAGCACTTCATCCAGGGCCTGCAACGGCTCGGCCGCGCCTTGATGCTGCCCATCGCCATCCTGCCCATCGCCGGCCTGCTGCTGCGCCTGGGCGACACTGACCTGCTCGACATCGCCCTGGTGCATGACGCAGGGCAAGCGATCTTCGCCAACCTGGCGCTGATCTTCGCCGTCGGCATCGCCGTGGGCTTCGCCCGCGACAACAATGGCACCGCCGGGCTGGCCGGGGCCATCGGCTACCTGGTGCTGGTGGCGACGCTGAAGGTGATCGACCCGAAGATCGACATGGGCATGCTCGCCGGGATCATCTGCGGTCTGCTCGGCGGCGGCCTGTACAACCGCTTCAAGGACATCCAGTTGCCCGACTACCTGGCGTTCTTCGGCGGCCGGCGCTTCGTGCCGATTGCCACCGGGGTGTCGGCGGTGTTCCTCGGGCTGCTGTTCGGACTTATCTGGCCACCGATCCAGCATGGCATCAACGACCTCGGCCAACTGATGCTGGAGAGCGGCAGCATCGGCGCATTCTTCTTCGGCGTGCTCAACCGGCTGCTGATCATCACCGGCCTGCACCACATCCTCAACAACCTGGTGTGGTTCGTGTTCGGCAGTTTCCAGGCGGCCAGCGGCCAGGTGGTAACCGGCGACCTGGCGCGCTTCTTCGCTGGCGATCCGCACGCCGGGCAGTTCATGGCCGGCATGTTCCCGGTGATGATCTTCGGCCTGCCCGCCGCGTGCCTGGCCATGTACCGCCACGCCGTGCCGGCACGGCGCAAGCTGATCGGTGGCGTGCTGTTGTCGATGGCACTGACCTCGGCGTTGACCGGGGTGACCGAGCCGATCGAGTTCGCCTTCATGTTCCTCGCGCCGCTGCTGTACCTGATCCACGCGCTGCTCACCGGGGTGTCCATGGCGGTCTGCGACCTGCTGGGCATCCGCCTGGGCTTCACCTTCTCCGGCGGCGCCATCGACATGGCCCTGGGCTGGGGGCGCTCAAGCAACGGCTGGCTGGTGTTCCCTGTAGGCCTGCTGTATGCCGTGGTCTACTACTTCGTGTTCGACTTCTGTATCCGCCGCTTCGACCTCAAGACGCCAGGGCGCGAGGAGCAACCCGGCAACGAAGCGGCCGCCAGCGCGGATGCGCCCAGGGCGCGGCGCTTTATCGACGCACTGGGCGGCGCCGCCAACCTGCAAGGCGTTGATGCCTGCACCACGCGCCTGCGTCTGGTACTGGCCGATCGCGGCCTGGCCCAGGACCAGGCCTTGAAAGCCCTCGGCGCCATGGCGGTGGTACGGCCTGGCAGCGGCGGTAGCCTGCAGGTGGTGGTGGGGCCGATGGCCGATGCGCTGGCCGATGAGATCCGTGGTGAGCTACCCCATGCGCGGGTGACGGCACCGGTGGCCGAGAAGACCGCCGTGGTCACCGAGGCGGTCGTCGTGGATGAATGGCTGCAGGCCCTGGGCGGGCGCGACAATCTGCTGGAAGCGCAGTGCGTG
The DNA here is from genome assembly GCF_003253945.1 of Pseudomonas sp. 2848. Classification (NCBI taxonomy): domain Bacteria; kingdom Pseudomonadati; phylum Pseudomonadota; class Gammaproteobacteria; order Pseudomonadales; family Pseudomonadaceae; genus Pseudomonas; species Pseudomonas sp. 2848. The sequence goes on along the minus strand of NZ_QKZD01000003.1, from coordinate 258,066 downwards.
GCCTCGAGCCGGGTGCGGGTGCAAGTCAGGGATGAGAGCAAGGTGGCACAGGATCACCTGGCTGCCTTGGGATGCCTGGGAGTGAGTCCGCAGGCGGGCGGCGTGTGGCATCTGCTGGTAGGTGGCAAGGCGCCTGCGCTGGGCGCCGCCTTGCAAGGCTGAAAAGCATCGCGGGGCAAGTCGCATCGGCGCACCGCCGCTCCCACGAATTTGCTTCGTGAGAGCGGCGGTGCGCCGATGCGACTTTCCCCGCGATGTCATTCAACGTTTTCCTAGAAATCGGCCAGCGGCCAGACCTCATAGGCAGGTGTTTCATACGGGTGGCTCTGCTTAAGCGCAGCGACCACCTGGGCGATCAGCGCATCAGCCACCACCAGCTCCACCTTCCACTCCTCAACCACCTCGACCTGACCGGTCTGCCCGAGGTACGGCTGGCTGCCGTGCAACGGGCGGAACTGGCCCTGGCCGAGGGTCTGCCAGGCGCAGTGGTCATAGTCGCCAATGCGCCCGCCTCCAGCGGCGAACACGGCGGCCTTGACCACTTCGACATGGCTGTCGGGGACGAAGAAGGCGAGCTTGTACACGCCTTAGTTCACCCACACACGTGCATTGCGGAACATGCGCATCAGGGCTGCGTCTTCCTGCCACTCATCCGGGCGCCAGGAGTTCTGCACGGCGCGGAACATACGCTCCGGGTGCGGCATCATGATGGTCACGCGGCCGTCGCGGCTGGTCAGGCCGGTGATCCCGCGCGGCGAGCCGTTCGGGTTGGCCGGGTAGGCTTCGGTGACCTTGCCGTGGTTGTCGACGTAGCGCAGGGCCACGCAACCGGACAGGTCGGCTTCCAGCAGTGCCTCTTCGCTGGCGAATTCGGCATGGCCTTCACCGTGGGCGATGGCGATCGGCATGCGCGAACCAGCCATGCCCTGCAGGAAGATCGAGTTGGACTTCTGCACCTCGACCATGGCCACACGGGCTTCGAACTGCTCCGAGCGGTTGCGCACGAAGTGCGGCCAGTACTCGGTGCCCGGGATCAGCTCGTGCAGGTTGGACATCATCTGGCAACCGTTGCACACGCCCAGGGCGAAGCTGTCGGTACGCTCGAAGAAGGCCTGGAAGGCATCGCGGGCACGGGCGTTGAACAGCGCCGACTTGGCCCAGCCCTCACCGGCACCGAGCACGTCGCCGTAGGAGAAGCCGCCGCAGGCCACCAGGCCCTTGAACGCTTCGAAATCGACACGACCCGACAGGATGTCGCTCATGTGCACGTCGACGGCGGCGAAGCCGGCGCGGTCGAAGGCCGCGGCCATCTCGACCTGGCCGTTGACGCCCTGCTCGCGCAGGATCGCCACTTGCGGGCGCACGCCTTTCTTGATGTACGGCGCGGCGATGTCTTCGTTGACGTCGTAGCCGAGCTTGACCGACAGGCCTGGGTTGTCCTCCTCGAGCAGCGCGTCGAACTCCTGGTCGGCGCAGTCGGCGTTGTCACGCAGGCGCTGGACCTGGTAGCTGGTCTCGGCCCACTGGCGCTGCAGCAGGCGACGGTCGCCCTTGAACAGCTCTTCGCCTTCGAACTTGATCAGCACTTCACCGTTGTTGATCGGCTGGCCGATCACCGCGACGCAATCCTCGCCCAGGCCTGCGGCGCTGAACTGCGCCAGCACATCCGGCGTGGCGTCCTGACGGACCTGGATCACCGCGCCCAGCTCTTCGTTGAAGAGGATGGCCGCGACTTTCTCGCGCTTGCTGGTCAGGTTGCCCAGTTCCAGCTCCAGGCCACAGTGGCCGGCGAAGGCCATCTCCAGCACGGTGGTCAGCAGGCCACCGTCGGAACGGTCGTGGTAGGCCAGCAGGTGGCCGTCTTCGTTGAGGCCCTGGATCACCGCGAAGAACGCCTTGAGGTCTTCGGCGTCGTCGACGTCCGGCGCCTGGGCAGCCAGCTTGCCGTGGGTCTGCGCCAGGATCGAGGCGCCCATGCGGTTCTTGCCGCGGCCCAGGTCGATCAGGATCAGGTCGGTCTCGCCCTTGTCCATGCGCAGCTGCGGGGTCAGGGTCTTGCGGATGTCGGTGACCGGGGCGAAGCCGGTGATGATCAGCGACATCGGCGAGGTGACGCTCTTCTGCTCGCCGGCTTCGCTCCACTGGGTCTTCATCGACATCGAGTCTTTACCCACCGGAATGGTGATGCCCAGCTCCGGGCACAGCTCCATGCCGACGGCCTTGACGGTGTCGTACAGGCGAGCGTCTTCGCCCGGGTGGCCGGCGGCGGACATCCAGTTGGCCGACAGTTTGATATCGGACAGCTTCGCGATGCGCGAGGCGGCCAGGTTGGTCAAGGTTTCGCCGATCGCCATGCGCCCGGACGCCGGGGCGTCGAGCAGGGCCAGCGGGGTACGCTCGCCCATGGCCATGGCTTCGCCGGTGTAGACGTCGAAGCTGGTGGCGGTGACGGCGCAGTCGGCCACCGGAACCTGCCACGGGCCGACCATCTGGTCGCGGGCCACGAGGCCGGTGATGGTGCGGTCGCCGATGGTGATCAGGAAGCTCTTGCTGGCCACGGCCGGGTGACGCAGCACGCGCTCGACCGAGTCGGTCAGGTCCAGCGTGCTCGGGTCGAACTCATCGCCCAGCTCCGCTTCGCGAGCGACCGAACGGTGCATGCGCGGCGGCTTGCCCAGCAGCACGTCCAGCGGCATGTCCACCGGGGTGTTGTCGAAGTGGCTGTCGGTAACGGTCAGGTGTTTCTCTTCGGTGGCCTCGCCGACCACCGCGAACGGGCAACGCTCGCGCTCGCAGATGGCCTGGAAGCGCTCGAAGTCCTCGGCGCTGACCGCCAGCACGTAGCGCTCCTGCGATTCGTTGGACCAGATCTCGTGCGGGGCCATGCCCGGCTCGTCGTTGGGCACGTTGCGCAGTTCGAAGCGGCCACCGCGGCCACCGTCGTTGACCAGCTCGGGGAAGGCGTTGGAAATACCGCCAGCGCCGACGTCGTGGATAAAGGCGATGGGGTTCTTGTCACCCAGCTGCCAGCAGCGGTCGATGACCTCCTGGCAACGGCGTTCCATTTCCGGGTTCTCGCGCTGCACCGAGGCGAAGTCCAGGTCGGCGGAGCTGGCGCCGGTGGCAACCGACGAAGCGGCGCCGCCACCCAGGCCGATCAGCATGGCCGGGCCGCCAAGCACGATCAGCTTGGCGCCGACGGTGATCTCGCCCTTCTGCACGTGGTCTTCACGGATGTTGCCCATGCCGCCGGCGAGCATGATCGGCTTGTGGTAGCCACGGACTTCCTCGCCGTGCGGGGTGTTGATGCCCTGCTCGAAGGTACGGAAGTAGCCGGTCAGGGCCGGGCGACCGAATTCGTTGTTGAACGCGGCGCCGCCCAGCGGGCCTTCGATCATGATGTCGAGGGCGTCGACGATGCGCTCGGGCTTGCCGTACGGCTTTTCCCAAGGCTGCTCGAAACCGGGGATGCGCAGGTTGGAAACGGTGAAACCGGTCAGGCCGGCCTTGGGCTTGGCACCACGGCCGGTGGCACCTTCGTCGCGGATTTCGCCGCCGGAGCCGGTGGAGGCGCCGGAGAACGGGGCGATGGCGGTCGGGTGGTTGTGCGTCTCGACCTTCATCAGGATGTGCACCGGCTCCTGCACCGCGCCGTACTGGCGGGTCTCAGGGTTCGGGAAGAAGCGCCCGGCCACCGAACCAACGATCACCGAGGCGTTGTCCTTGTAGGCCGACAGCACGCCTTCGCTGTGCATCTGGTAGGTGTTCTTGATCATGCCGAACAGGCTCTTCTCTTGCGCCTGGCCGTCGATGTCCCAGCTGGCGTTGAAGATCTTGTGGCGGCAGTGCTCGGAGTTGGCCTGGGCGAACATCATCAGTTCGATGTCGTTCGGGTTGCGCGCAAGGCCCTGGAAGGCGGCGACCAGGTAGTCAATCTCGTCTTCGGCCAGGGCCAGGCCCAGGTCGATGTTGGCCTGGGCCAGGGCGGCGCGGCCACCGGCCAGGATGTCGACCGAGGTCATCGGCTTGGGCTGGGCGTGGCTGAACAGGTCGGCGGCGTCTTCCAGCTTGCCCAGCACGCGCTGGGTCATGCGGTCGTGCAGCTCGGCGGCGATGGCCTGGGCGTCGGCGTCATTGATGCTGCCGGCGACGTAGTAGGCGATGCCGCGCTCCAGGCGCTGGATCGACTGCAGGCCGCAGTTGTGGGCGATGTCGCTGGCCTTGGATGCCCAGGGCGAGATGGTGCCCAGGCGCGGCACGACCAGGAACAGGCGGCCGCTCGGCTCCTGTACCGGCACGCTCGGGCCGTACTTGAGCAGACGGCCCAGCACCTGCTGCTGGTCGGCGGTCAGCTCGCCGTCGACGTCGGCGAAGTGGGCGAATTCGGCATACAAACCAGTAACAGCGGGGACTTTCTGGCTCAGTTGCTCGAGTAATTTACCGTGGCGAAAGGCAGAAAGGGCAGGAGCGCCGCGCAGGATCAACATCGTCGGGACAGCCTCAGGAAGGGGTGTGCTTAGAGGCCGTGCATTCTAGCCTAATTCGCAGGCTTTCGGCACCCGCTCTAAGCCAATGCTGCCGGGCGGTGGAACCGGACTTGCGGGTCAAAAAAATCGCGGGTATTTCATCGTGGGAGCGGGCTTGCCCCGCGATGACACCTACCGGCAAAGAGACTGCCTGAGCGGGCGAATCGCGGGGCAAGCCCGCTCCCACGACCTGCTCCGCCCTGTCGCAGGCACAGTGACGTGCTAGCAGACCTGCCAACCATTGTCGAGATATGGCGCCGACAGTCCTTTGCGTATACTGCACCCTATGTTCGCCCACACTGCTTTGCGCCAGCGTTGCGCCAAATGGCTCTTCGCAACCGGACTCTTCCTGATGCTCGGTGCCTGCGTTGAAAAACCCAGCACCCTCGAGCGCGTCAAGGAGGATGGCGTATTGCGCGTGATTACCCGCAACAGCCCGGCCACCTACTTCCAGGACCGCAACGGCGAAACCGGTTTCGAGTACGAACTGGTCAAGCGCTTCGCCGATGACCTGGGGGTGAAGCTCGAGATCGAGACCGCCGACAATCTCGACCAATTGTTCGACCAACTGGGCAAGCCCTCCGGCCCGGTACTGGCCGCCGCCGGCCTGGTCAGCAGCGAACGCCGCGCCAGCCAGGCGAAGTTCTCCCACCCGTATCTCGAGGTGACCCCGCAGGTCATCTACCGCAACGGCCGCTCGCGCCCGACCAATGCCAAGGGCTTGGTGGGCAAGAAGATCATGGTGCTCAAGGGCAGCAGCCACGCCGACCAGCTGGCCGAGCTGAAAAAGCAGAATCAGGGGCTGGAATACGAAGAATCCGACGCCGTCGAAGTGGTCGACCTGCTGCGCATGGTCGACGAGGGCCAGATCGACCTGACCCTGGTCGACTCCAACGAGCTGGCCATGAACCAGGTCTACTTCCCCAACGTGCGCGTGGCCTTCGACCTGGGCGACACCCGTGACCAGCGCTGGGCGGTGGCCGCCGGCGAAGACAACAGCCTGCTCAACGAGATCAACGAGTTTCTCGACAAGTCGCAGAAGAACGGCACGCTTCAACGCCTGAAGGACCGCTACTACGGCCATGTCGATGTGCTGGGCTACGTCGGTGCCTACACCTTCGCCCAGCACCTGCAGCAACGCCTGCCCAAGTACGAGAAACACTTCAAGACCAGCTCCAAGGTCGAACAGGTGGACTGGCGGCTGCTGGCCGCGATCGGCTACCAGGAATCGATGTGGCAGCCGGAAGTCACCTCCAAGACCGGTGTGCGCGGCCTGATGATGCTGACCCAGCGCACCGCCCAGGCCATGGGCGTGTCCAACCGCCTGGACCCCCGGCAGAGCATCCAGGGCGGCGCCAAGTACTTCATGCTGGTCAAGGACCAGCTCGACGACAGCATCAAGGAGCCGGACCGCACCTGGTTCGCCCTGGCGGCCTACAACGTTGGCAGCGGCCACCTCGAAGACGCCCGCACTCTGGCCAGGCGCGAAGGCCTGAACCCGAACAAGTGGCTGGACGTGAAGAAGATGCTGCCGCGCCTGTCGCAGAAGCAGTGGTACAGCAAGACCAAGTACGGTTATGCCCGGGGCGGCGAGCCGGTGCATTTCGTCGCCAACATCCGCCGCTACTACGACATCCTCACTTGGGTCACGCAGCCGCAGCTCGAAGGCCAAGTGGCCGAGGGCAACCTGCATGTGCCTGCGGTGAACAAGGACAAGCCAGCGGAGCAAGCAGCGCCGATGTGATGGTGTCCGCAGCCAAAGCGTGGGAGCGGGCTTGCCCCGCGATAACGTGGCTGCAGGTTAACCTTTGGCCCGCCGAGCCTTGAAAAACTCGCTGAGTATCGCGCCACATTCCTCGGCCAACACCCCGCCCTCGTACATCACCCGATGATTGAGAAAGCCCTGGGTGAAGAACTGCCCCTGGCTCTGCACGATCCCCGCCTTGGGCTCCAGCGCCCCATACACCACTCGCGCCACTCGTGAATGGACGATCAGCCCCGCGCACATGCTGCACGGCTCCAGCGTCACGTACAGGGTGCTGCCCGGCAGGCGGTAGTTGCTGGCGGACTTGGCCGCAGCGCGGATCGCCACCATCTCGGCGTGGGCGCTGGGGTCGCTGTCGAGGATCGGCCGGTTGAAGCCCTGGCCGAGCACCTGGCCGTGCTGCACCAGCACCGCACCCACCGGCACCTCGCCCAGGGCCGCGCCCTGGGCCGCCAGCTCCAGGGCCAGACGCATGAATTCCTGATCGCGGCTGCGATCGATGATCTGCGGGCGCATCAGACCACCGCTATCGCGGCCATCAGGCCGGTTTCCATGTGGTCGATGACATGGCAGTGGAACATCCAGGTGCCCGGGTTATCCGCCACCAGCGCCACCTGCGCCCGCTCGTTCTTGCCCAGCAGGTAGGTATCGGTGAACCACGGCTCGACGATCTTGCGCCGATTGGAGGCGATCACCTTGAAACTCATGCCGTGCAGGTGGATCGGGTGCTGGTACTGGGTCATGTTCTTCAGCTCGAGGATATAGCTCTTGCCCTTCTGCAGCGTAGCGATGGGCCGGTCGGCGCAAGTCTTGTCGGTGATGTCCCAGGCTTGGCCGTTGATCTGCCACAGGCTCGGCGGCTTGCCGTTCTCGGTGTTCACCGAAACCTTGCCGACCCATTCGAAATTGAAGTTGAGCTTCTCGGCGTTCTCCAGGTCCGGCTCGGCAACCGGGTTCGGCGGCAGCGCCTTGGGCCAGTCGCCGGGAGCGTCGCTGCTGGCCACCGAGCGCAAGGTGCCCAGGCGCACGAAGCCGTCACGCAACGATACCTCCTCGCCCGCCTCGGGAATGCGGATCGCCAGGCAAATGCGCATGCCGGGGCCAAGCCAGTACTCCTCGTCCAGCGGGCGCGGGGTGATCGGATTGCCATCGAGGGCGTAGATCATCGCCTCGCAGTTGCCTTTGAGGTTCAGGCGGTAGGTCCAGGTGTTGTCCAGGTTCAGCAAGCGCACCCGCACCACCTGCCCCGCCGGCAGCTCGGTGACCGACTCGGCCTGGCCATTGATGGTGATCAGCCGCCCGGCCGTGCCGTTGCGCGCCGCCTCGCGGGGGATGCTGAACGGCAGCCAGGCGCCCTGCTCGTCCACGTGCCAGTTCTTCAGGCTCAGGGTACGTTCGTGCTTGAAACCGGTCGGTTCGCGCTCTTCGACGATCAGCGGGCCAACCAGCCCGCGCCCCAGTTCCTCGGAGCTGCTCACGTGGGGGTGGTACCAGTAGCTGCCGGCATCCGGCACCTTGAACCTGTAGTCGAAGTATTCGCCCGGCTTGACCGGCAACTGCGAGACATAGGGAACACCGTCCATCTCCAACGGTAGGCGGATACCGTGCCAATGGATGGTGGTCTCGACGGGTAGATGGTTGATGAAGCGCACCCGCAGCCAGGTACCCTGGCGCACCCGCAGCTCGGTCCCCGGTGCCGACGGGCCGAAGGCCCAGGCCTCGGTCTTGAAGCCCGGCACCAGCTCGACGTCCAACGGTGCGGCGATCAGCTCGTAGTCATGCCCGTCGTTGTCGTCCTCGACCTTGCCCAGCCAGTAACGCGCCGCGCCACCGGCGCCCAGGCCTACCACTACAAGGCCGGTCAGGCCCTTGAGCATTTGTCGACGGGTAAAGGACATCGGTGCGGGTACCTCGTTTCTGCGCGATCAAGCTGCCAGCAGGGCTGGCGATGAAGGGCGAATACGATACACCTGCATTTGCGAAATATTAAGTGAAGTCTTGTCGCAGGGCGGTAGGTTGCCGAAGCGACGTGATCGTACACTGCACACATGATGAGTAGAGATTTTCCCAGTCGTCGGACAGTGGCCGGCTTCCCTATGGCGTGTGTGTTGATAATCAGCGCACTTCTCATCGCCTGCCAATCGCCGCGCGAGGCACTGCAACAACTGGCTCAAGAACACGGCCGACAATGGGAGGTCCTGCCGGGACAAGACTTCCCTCTCTTCATCCTTGTGCCGCGCACCGCAGAAAAAATGACTCGCCTGCGTGTCTACCTGGAAGGCGATGGGCATTCCTGGTCGACGGCCACTCAACCCAGCCTGGATCCGAGCCCGCACAATCTGCTGGTGCCACGGCTGGTGGTCAACGATCCTACGCCGAACGCGTATCTCGCACGCCCCTGCCAGTTCGTCATGGCTGCAGCGTGTCAGACCGCACTCTGGACCCATCGACGCTACGCCCAGGAAGTGATCGACCGCCTCAGCCAGGCGCTAGACCAACTGAAACAACGATATGGCAACAGTGAATTCGAACTCGTGGGATATTCGGGTGGCGCCGCGCTGGCATTATTGTTAGCGGCGCAGCGCAATGATATTACCCAGGTGCAAACCCTGGCTGGCAACCTTAGCCCGCGTATGTGGGCGACGATGAAAGGACTGTCGCCACTCCACGGATCCTTGGAACCGCTGGACTACCGAGATCGACTCGCCTTGTTACCTCAGCGTCATTTCATTGGAGACGCTGACTCGATCATTCCGGGTGATTTGGCTGCCAGGTATCAACAGGCACTTGGCTCTCCATTATCCCAGTGTATTCATGTCCCTGAAGCGAGCCACGACAGTGGCTGGGAAGCAGCATGGAGCCGATGGGCCAAGACTCCATTGGCACATGAAAATCCTTGAACCAGGACGGCCACGGCTTCAGAAAACAACTGAAACGGCGCATTTATGTTTTTTTCGCCATTAGTTGTTTTCATGATGAATATCCTCACCCGCATCGTGTAGATTCGGCGCGCTTGAATCAGCACATCACTGACAAGCTGACAGGGATGCCGAAAACAGACGCTGACGCGCGCGTTGCCCCCTGTCAGTTTCTACCCTGTAAGGATACGGTCTTGAACATCTCCCACCTGCGCCGCTCGTTGTTGGCGCTGTCCGTCACGGCTGCCACAGTCCATGCCGCACCCGACCTCAACCACGACCTGGGCACAGAGGCATACATCAGCTCCGGCGGTGGTTTCAATAACGCCACCTTTACCGGAACGTCACAAAACGCAGGTGTGACGCTGACCAATGTGACGCTGGCGGGCAGCTTGATCAATCAGGGCAAGATCAACCTAACGGCCGCAACCCCCAGTGACGTCCCATCCGGCATCTCCATGACCCTCAACTCCACCATCGCTGGCAATTTGGTCAACGAGGGCGACATTACGGTGAGCGGCACCACTGCCATGGGACTGGACCTGTACCTGGCGAAAATCGCCGGTGAAGTCAACAACAACGGCAACATCAGGGTAACCGGCGAAGATGCCAATGGCATGATGATCACCTCGGCCCAGGCTCGCATCAATAACTCGGGCACCATCACTGCCAGCGGCGCCGGCTCGGCAGGTATCGAGATAGAAAACGCCAGTTTCACCGGTAAAAACACAGGCGACCCTTCCAAGAGTGATATCAACAACAGCGGGACTATCTCCGCCGAGGGCGTCGGTATCCACTTGGTCAACCTCGACCCCTCAGCCGGCTTCAGCATCTTCTCAATCAGGCAGACCGGTGGCCTGATCGAAGGCGGCACCGCGGCAATTCTGGCGGATGACCACGCCTCCCCTTCTTATTTCTACTGGGAGGGTGGCCAGGTCAAGGGTGACCTGCTGGGCCTGAGTGGGGTACTGGTGCAAGGGGATGCACAATTCGACGGCTCGACCATCCGTGCCGGTTACGTCGATATCGACGGTGGCCGCCTGACGCTGCTTCGCCCACAGACCACGATTGTCGGCAACCTCGACCTGGATAGCGAAACTGCTCGCTTGCGCCTGCTGCTGGATAACAACACACTGCCCAACACGCCGATCCTGACAGTCACCGGCGATACCTACTTCTCTCCCGGCAGCCAGGTCGAACTGCAGGCTCGCTCCGACGATTTCCGCACCTCGGCCCAGGGCAACCGCTACACCCTCATCAATTCCGGCACGTGGGAAGATCCACAGAACCTTTCCGTGGTTTCATCCTCGGCGCTGCTTGAAGTGAAAAGCTTTGGCATTGAAGGCCAGGATGTAAAAGCAACGGTTGCGACCCGCAGCGATGAGGCTGTAACTCAAGACCTGCTGGGCGCCCATGGTTCGCGCAATGCGGTGAACGCCATCCAGCCGCTCAAGAACACAGTCCTGGGCCAGATGGACGAAAGCGACCCGGTATTCCAGCATTTTGCCAACGCCGCCACCTCCGAAGATCTGGCGAAACTTGCCGAAACCTTGGCCCCGGACGTCAGCCGTGGAGTCATCAACGCCGCCACCAACAGTCAAAACCTGGTCGCAGGTGCCATCGAGCACCGCGCCAGCAAAGTACGCAGCGGCCTGTCGTCGGGCGACGTCCTGGCAGAACAAGGGGTATGGCTGCAAGCGCTGTCCAGCGATGCCAATCAGGATAGCCGCCACGGTATCGGCGGCTTTGACGCCAACACCCAAGGCATCGCCTTGGGTGCCGACGGCAAGCTCAACCCCAATACCACCGTGGGCCTGGCGTACAGCTACCTGACCAGCGACGTCAAGTCGGACCTTGGCAACAAGACCGACGTCAACGGCCATGCACTGACGCTGTACGGCAACTGGGCCCGTGACAACTTCTTTGTCGACACCTCGCTGACCTATGGCTGGAACGACAACGAGTCCAGACGCTACATCGCCGGTACCCGCGCCAAGGCCGATTACGACAGTGCAATCTTCGGCGTCAAAGCACTTGCAGGCTACACGTTCCGGCTAGACAAGCATTGGCTGCTGGAGCCACAGGTCGGTGCGCGTTATGCCAAGGTTTCGATTGATTCGTACCATGAGAAAGGCAGCTCAGCCGCCCTCAACGTTGGCAGCCAGCGCTATGAAATTGGCGAAATGGGCCTGGGCGCCCGTCTGGCGGCCGCTTTTGACATCGGCGTGGGCAGCCTGGAGCCGGAAGCCAAGCTGATGGCCTGGCACGATTTCATCGGCGACAAGGCCAGCACCACCTCGACCTTCGTGCTCGGCGGTACCCCCTTCACCACCCAAGGCGCCACCCCCGCGCGCGACAGCTACGAGCTGGGACTGGGTGCCAACTACCGGGTAGGCGCCTGGAGCGTGGGAGGGATGTACAACTACCTGGCCAGCAGTGGTTTCAACGCCGACACCTTCACTGCCAACGTGCGTTACGACTTCTGACCAACGTCTGCGCGTCAAACAACAAAACCCGCATTGGCGGGTTTTGTTGTTTGGGGCTGAGGGTGAAGCCCATAAGCGTCTGGCTATTTCACCTGCCCGACTGAATGCCAAAAGCCCGCAGTTATGCGGGCTTTTGGGGTGTTTCCTGCCACTCGCTTCCGGTCTACGCCGGGCGCGAGATCATTCCCACTCGATAGTGGCCGGCGGCTTGCTCGACACGTCGTAGGTGACGCGGGAGATGCCGTCGATTTCGTTGATGATACGGCCGCTGACGGTTTCCAGCAGCTCGTACGGCAGGTGCGCCCAGCGCGCGGTCATGAAGTCCACGGTCTCGACGGCACGCAGGGCCACGACCCAGGCGTAGCGACGGCCGTCACCGACGACGCCGACCGACTTGACCGGCTGGAACACCACGAACGCCTGGCTGGTCTTGTGGTACCAGTCGGCCTTGCGCAGCTCTTCGATGAAGATGTGGTCGGCGCGACGCAGGATGTCGGCGTATTCCTTCTTCACTTCACCGAGGATGCGCACGCCCAGGCCTGGGCCCGGGAACGGGTGGCGGTAGACCATGTCGTACGGCAGGCCCAGTTCCAGGCCGATCTTGCGCACTTCGTCCTTGAACAGCTCACGCAGTGGCTCGACCAGCTTGAGGTTCATTTCCTCCGGCAGGCCGCCGACGTTGTGGTGCGACTTGATCACGTGGGCCTTGCCGCTCTTGGCGCCGGCCGACTCGATCACGTCGGGGTAGATGGTGCCCTGGGCGAGGAACTGGATGTTCTCCAGCTTGCTGGCCTCGGCATCGAACACGTCGATGAAGGTGCGGCCGATGATCTTGCGCTTCTTCTCAGGGTCCGCTTCGCCTTCCAGATTGTCGAGGAACTGCTTCTCGGCATCGGCGCGGATCACCTTGACGCCCATGTTCTCCTTGAACATGGCCATCACCTGGTCGCCTTCGTGCAGGCGCAGCAGGCCGTTGTCGACGAACACGCAGGTCAGCTGGTCGCCGATGGCGCGGTGCAGCAGCGCGGCAACAACCGAGCTGTCGACGCCGCCGGACAGGCCCAGCAGGACGTTGGCCGAACCAACCTGTGCACGTACCTGGGCGATGGCGTCCTCGACGATGTTCGAGGCAGTCCACAGGGCTTCACAGCCGCAGATGTCCTGGACGAAGCGCGAGAGGATGCGACCGCCTTGCTTGGTATGGGTCACTTCCGGGTGGAACTGCACGCCGTAGTAGCCCAGGGCATCGTCGTACATGCCGGCGATCGGGCAGCTCGGGGTGCTGGCCAGCACGCTGAAGTTGCCTGGCATCTGGGTGACCTTGTCGCCGTGGCTCATCCACACGTCCAGGCCCAGCACGCCGTCATCGTCGACATGGTCTTCGATGCCGTCGAGCAGGCGGCTCTTGCCGACCACGTCGACGCGGGCGTAGCCGAACTCGCGCAGGTCGGAGCCTTCGACCTTGCCGCCCATCTGCTCGGCCATGGTCTGCATGCCGTAGCAGATGCCCAGCACCGGGACTTTCAGGTCGAACACGGCCTGCGGCGCGCGCGGGCTGTTGGCTTCGTGGACCGACTCGGGGCCACCGGCCAGGATGATGCCGCGCGGGTTGAATTCGCGGATCGCCTCATCGTCCATGTCGAACGGGTGCAGCTCGCAATACACACCGATCTCGCGCACGCGGCGGGCGATCAGCTGGGTGTACTGGGAACCGAAATCGAGGATCAGGATACGGTGAGCGTGAATGTCGAGGGCCATGACTCAATCTCGTCAGTGGAAATCGGAAACGACGCGGGGCTGTGTATGACAGCCCCGTTCGGTAATTGCTGGAAGCCTCAGCCTACGCGGTAGTTAGGGGCTTCCTTGGTGATCTGCACGTCATGCACGTGGGACTCGGCCATGCCGGCACCGGTGATGCGCACAAACTCCGGCTTGGTACGCATCTCTTCGATGGTCGCGCTGCCGGTGTAGCCCATGGACGAACGCAGTCCGCCCATCAGCTGGTGGATGATCGCGGCCAGGGCGCCCTTGTACGGCACGCGACCTTCGATACCTTCCGGCACCAGCTTCTCGGCGCCGGCCGAGGAGTCCTGGAAGTAACGGTCGGACGAGCCTTGCGCCTGTGCCATGGCACCCAGCGAGCCCATGCCACGGTAGGCCTTGTAGGAACGGCCCTGGAACAGTTCGACTTCGCCCGGCGCTTCTTCGGTACCGGCGAACATCGAGCCCATCATCACGCAGGACGCACCGGCGACGATGGCCTTGGACAGGTCACCCGAGAAACGGATGCCGCCGTCGGCGATCAGTGGCACGCCAGTGCCTTCCAGTGCGGCGGCGACGTTGGCGATGGCGCTGATCTGCGGCACGCCGACACCGGCGACGATACGGGTGGTGCAGATCGAGCCTGGGCCGATACCGACCTTGACCGCGTCGGCGCCGGCTTCTGCCAGGGCCTTGGCGGCGGCGCCGGTGGCGATGTTGCCGCCGATCACCTGCACTTGCGGGTAGGTTTCTTTCACCCAACGCACGCGGTCGATCACGCCTTTGGAGTGACCGTGGGCGGTGTCGACGACCACCACGTCAACGCCGGCGGCTACCAGGGCGGCAACGCGCTCGCCGGTGTCCTTGCCGGTGCCGACCGCGGCGCCGACGCGCAGGCGACCCTGGTCGTCCTTGCTGGCCAGCGGGTAGGCCTTGGCCTTCTCGATGTCCTTGACGGTCATCATGCCCTTGAGGGCGAACTTGTCGTCGACGATCAGGACTTTTTCCAGGCGGTGCTTGTGCAGCAGCTCGCGGACTTCGTTCTTGTCGGCGCCTTCGCGGACGGTGACCAGACGCTCTTTGGGGGTCATCACGTCGCGGACCTTGGCGTCCAGGCGGGTTTCGAAGCGCACGTCGCGGGAGGTGACGATGCCGACCAGGTCACCGTTTTCCAGCACCGGAACACCGGAGATGTTGTTCAGGCGGGTCAGGTCGAACAGGTCGCGCACGGTGGCGTCGGCGTCGATGGTGATCGGGTCCTTGACCACGCCAGCCTCGAACTTCTTGACCTTGCGTACTTCGCCGGCCTGCTGCTCGATGGTCATGTTCTTGTGGATGATGCCGATGCCGCCTTCCTGGGCCATGGCGATGGCCAGGCGCGCTTCGGTCACGGTATCCATGGCGGCGGAGACCAGGGGAATGTTCAGCTCGATGCCACGAGTCAAACGGGTCTTGAGACTGACTTCATTGGGCAGTACCTCGGAGTAGCCAGGTACAAGGAGGATATCGTCGAAGGTCAGGGCTTCTTGGCTGATACGCAGCATCGCGGGGGCTCCCGGGAGGGAAAAATGGAAGCGCGCCATTATACCCATCCATGGCGCGCCGCTCAATGCAAAATAAGGGCCTTCGGTCAGCCTTGCGGCAGTTTTACCTGCACCACCGCCACCGGCTGGTCCAGCCAGTCGGCGAAGCTGTCGAGGAAGGCCTGGGTAAACCCGGCCTCGCCCCAGTTATTGAAGATGAACCCCAGGTTGGAAAAGGCACACGGCTGCAAATAGAGAAAGCCATTGATGTCGTCTTCGAAGCCGCACAACGGGCAGGTGAAGTTATCGCTCACCCCCGGCATCCACTCCTCCAGGCTCTCGAACAGCGGCTCGCCGACCTCGCGCCGGCACTCCGGGCAACCGGCTTCTTCGAGAAAACCGTCGGTGGGGGTGTAGATGCAGCGCTTGAGCATCACTTCCAGGCCGTTGACCTGCTCGCCGAACGGCAACCTCTCGGGATGCAGGGCCACCTTGCGCGCCCCCTCCGCCAGGGCATGGCCCATGCGGTTGCCGGTGCGCCCACAGGTGCTCAACTGTTCCTCGACGATTTTTTCGCGCACCAGCCAACGCAGGATGGCGCGGGCGCGCGCCTCATGGACGGGCACGGTGGACAGTTTGGGGACGATGATGCTCTGCGTATTCATGCGTGAGGCGGGCCTGGGGACTGCGGTAATGGCGCAATTCTAGCGCCTGCTCAGGCGCTCAGGTAGCGACCGATCAACGCCAGGCCGCTGGCCAGGACCAACCAGGTGACCAGGCGGATGAAGGCCTCGCGGGACAGTTTCAAGGTCAGTCGCCGCCCCAGCCAGGTGCCGACGAACATCACCGGCAGCAGGCAGGCGGCGAGCAGCAGCAAGCTGCTATCGGCATACACCCCGGCGATCAGGAACAGCGACAGTCGCACCACCGTGCTGCAACTGATCAGGGCGACCTGGGTCGCACGCACCTGTTCCTTGGCCTCCAGGCGGGCGCTGAGGTAGATCGCGTAGAGGAATCCACCACTGCCGAACAAGGCGCCGAACAATCCGCCCACCGTGCCCATGGGCACCGCCCAGGCGCCCGACAGGCTAGCCGGGCGTACCTTGACCGCCAGGCCATAGACCGCATAGGCGGTCACGAAGATGCCCATCAGCAACAGCAGCAGATCGGACTTGAGCCGTAGCAGGAACACCACGCCGAGGGTGCAACCCACGGCCATGAACGGCAGCAGGCGCAGCAACTCGCCGCGCACCACATCGCGCCGCGAAGGCAGGAGGTTGCCGAAGGCGGCGACGAAATCCAGCAGCACCAGCAGCGGAATGATCCGTGACAACGGCATGAAATGGATCAGCACGGGGCCGGCGACCAGCGCGGTGCCGAAACCGGCAATACCGAAGACGATATAGGCCACCCCCACTCCCAGCAGGATGGGCAGCCAGTCGAACGTGGAAAACGACAGTTGAGCAAGCATCGCGGCAGTTCCCTTGAAGACAACTGAAGGTTAGCCAGTGACGAGCCATGCCGACTAATATGCCTTTTCGCCATGAGCCATCTAGAAAAGGCATGACATGACTTCGATCCGCCAGCTGCGCTACTTCGTCGAAATCGCCGAGGCCGGCAGTTTCAGCGCCGCCGCCGAGCGGCTGTACATTGCCCAGTCGGCCCTCAGCCGGCAGATCAAGGAGCTTGAGCTTCAGCTGGGTACCGTATTGTTCGAACGTACTGCGCGCCTGCCACGCCTGACCGTGGCCGGTCAGGCCTTTCTCGAGCGCGCCCGCTATCTGCTGGCCGACCTGGACAAGGCCGAGCGCCTGGCCCGGGAAATCGGCCAGGGCCTGCGCGGCAGCCTGCGGCTGAACCACTCCAGCACCGTGCCGCTGACCGGCCATTTGCTGCAGCGCCTAGGCGGCTACCTCGAGGACAACCCCGGCGTTTCCCTGGAGATCGCCCAGCAATCGTCGGAGGCACAACTGGAGGACATCGCCGAAGGCCGCCTGGAAATCGGCCTGCTACGTCTGCCGGTGCTGCGCCAGCATGAGGGCGTTGAGTTGCATGCGTTGTTCGATGAGCCCCTGCTGCTGGCTGTGGCGGCGAACCACCCACTGGCCGCGGCAGCCAGTGTTCGGTTGGGGCAACTGCGCGAGGAACGCTTCATTTCCATACCCCACCGCCAGCGTGGCGGGCTGAGCTACCTGTCGGCGTCGTTATGCATGAACGAAGGGTTCTTTCCCCGGGCAGCACAGGTGGTATCGCGCAAGACCACACAACTGCAACTGATCCAGGCCGGGTTCGGCGTGGCGTTGTTGCCGGCGAGCATGCGCGAGATTGCCCCGTCGGCGGTGCATTTCGTGCCGCTGGACCAGGCATGCCAAAGTACCGTGGCGCTGGCTTGCCGGCGGGATGCCGGGGAACTGGTGCGCCAGTTCGTGGCGATCATGCAAGGCTGAAGGCCTCATCGCGGGGCAAGCCCGCTCCCACGCACCTACCGACTTAGAATGGACTGCCTCCAAGCATTGGATTGGTGTCCCGCTTCTTGGGGACAGTCCAGAACGTGGGAGCGGGCTTGCCCCGCGATAGAGGCCGGCACAGACATCCGGGCCTTCGCTCATTTATGATGCCCGCCATGATCAGAGACCCTTTCGAACGACTCGGCCTGGACCGCGAGGTCCTCACCGTCAGCCAGCTCAACGGCCGCGCCCGCGTGCTGCTTGAGGACGTGTTCCGCAGCGTCTGGGTGGAAGGCGAGATTTCCAACCTCGCCCGCCCGGCCTCCGGCCATATGTACTTCACCCTCAAGGACAGCGGCGCGCAGATCCGCTGTGCGCTGTTCCGGCAGAACGCCGCCCGGGTGCGCCAGGCCCTGCGCGACGGCCTGGCGGTACGGGTGCGCGGCAAGGTCTCGCTGTTCGAAGGGCGTGGCGACTACCAGCTGATCCTCGATACGGTCGAGCCGGCCGGCGACGGTGCCCTGCGCCTGGCGTTCGAGGCGCTGAAGGAAAAGCTCGGCGCCGAGGGGCTGTTCAGCACCGAACGCAAGAAGCCGCTACCGGCGCACCCGCAACGCATCGGCATCATCACCTCGCCCACCGGCGCGGTGATCCGCGACATCATCAGCGTGTTCGGCCGCCGTGCGCCGCAGGTCGAGTTGAACCTGATCCCCACCGCGGTGCAGGGCCGCGAGGCGATCAACCAGATCGTCCGCGCCCTGCAGATGGCCGATCGGCAAGGCTTCGACGCGCTGATCCTGGCCCGTGGCGGCGGCTCGCTGGAAGACCTCTGGTGCTTCAACGAAGAGGCCGTGGCCCGCGCCGTGGCCGCCTGCGTCACGCCCATCGTCAGCGCCGTGGGCCATGAGACCGACGTGTCGATCAGCGACTTCGTCGCCGATGTGCGCGCCCCCACGCCATCCGCCGCCGCCGAGCTGCTCGCCCCCGACAGCAGCGGCCTGCAGCAGCGCCTCGACAGCCTGCAACGGCGCCTGCTGCTGCGCATGCAGAACCGCCTGGCCCACGACCGCCTGCGCCTCGACGGGCTGGCCCGACGCCTGCGCCACCCCGGCGAACGCCTGCGCCAGCAGGCCCAGCGCCTGGACGATCTGGACATGCGCCTGCGTCGCGCCTTCATGCTCGACATGAACCAGCGCCAGCAACGCCTCGGCCGCCTCGACACGCGCCTGGCCGCGCAACATCCGGGACGCAGCCTGAAACTGCTCAAGCAGCGCCTGGACAGCCTCGCCGAGCGCCTGCCGCGTGCCATGCGCGAGGTGCTCAAGGACCGCCGCCAGCGCTTCCAGGCACAACTACAGACCCTGCAGGTGGTCAGCCCGCTGGCCACCCTCGCCCGCGGCTACAGCATCCTCCTGGATGAGCGCGGCCAGGCCATCCGCAGCGCCGCGCAAACCCACAACGGCCAACGCCTGACCGCCCGCCTCAACGAAGGCGAGCTCAAGGTGCGGGTCGAGGACAACCACCAGACCCCGGTCACCCTCTCGCTACTGGACTGACACATGCCACGCCTGTTCGCGCCCCTGCTTGCCCTCGCCCTGCTGCTGCCGGTCACGGCCGCCCACGCCAGCTACATTACCCGCGCCCTCAACAAGCCCGTGCCCGGCGGCGTGGCGGTGATCGACCTGGGCACAGGCGCCAGCGCCCCGACCGCGCGCTTCGATGGCAAACCGGTATTGGTGGTCAGGGAGCAGGACAACTGGCTGGCCATCGTCGGCATTCCGCTTACGCAAAAGCCTGGCAGTGCCGTGCTGACCCAGGGTGGGCGCAACATTCCTTTCAGTGTCGGCAGCAAGAAGTACCCCGAGCAGCACATCACCTTGAAGAACAAGCGCCAGGTCAACCCTGAACCGCAAGACCTCAAGCGCATCGACCGCGAACTGGCCGAGCAGATCAAGGCCTATCGCAGTTTCAGCCCCGTGCTTCCGAGCAACCTGATCCTCGACAAGCCGGTCAACGGCCCGCTGTCGAGCAAGTTCGGCGTGCGCCGCTTCTTCAATGGCGAGGAGCGCAACCCCCATGCCGGCCTGGACTTCGCAGTGCCCGCCGGCACGCCGATCAAGACCCCGGCCAATGGCAAGGTGATCCTGGTGGGCGACTACTTCTTCAATGGCCGTACGGTGTTCGTCGACCATGGGCAAGGGTTCATCAGCATGTTCTGCCACATGTCGAAGATCGACGTGAAGCCGGGCCAGGCGCTGCGCCGTGGCGAGGTGGTGGGCCGCGTAGGTTCGACCGGCCGGGCTACCGGGCCGCACATGCACTGGAACGTCAGCCTGAACGATGCGCGGGTGGATCCGGCGATCTTCATCGGCGCGTTCCAGCCCTGAAATCGCAATCGCGGGGCCAGCCCGCTCCCACGCAGCCAACGCTGGCCCCGCGATTTGCGCAATGAAAAAGCTTAAAGCAATAAAATCTCAACAAACCGAAATTAATGGCCATAAAAACTCTGTAAAATCGTTTTTTTAAGCATTTATCTCAATTTTCCGGCAATACTTGCCATCCCCCAACCCACTGGTTAGGGTTGAGCCTATGAACATCTTCAGCACCCTCCTCCAACAACACCGCAGCCTCTGCCTGGTCAGCGCCCGACTACCAGGGTGAATCGCGTCGCCTCGCCTTTTCATCTCGTACACGTTCGGCAGGCCCGATCACGGCCGCACATAAAAGGATTGCTTCCATGACCATGCTCAAAGACCCATCGAAGAAGTACCGCGCCTTCCCGACCATCGACCTGCCTGACCGTACCTGGCCGTCGAAGGCCATCACCCAGGCGCCGATCTGGTGCAGTTCCGACCTGCGTGATGGCAACCAGTCGCTGATCGAGCCGATGGATGCCGAGAAGAAGCTGCGTTTCTGGAAGACCTTGGTGCAAGTAGGCGTGAAGGAAATCGAGGCGTCGTTCCCGTCCGCATCGCAGACCGACTTCGACTTCGTGCGTACCCTGATCGAAGACGGCCATATCCCGGACGACACCACCATCCAGGTGCTCACCCAGGCCCGTGAAGACCTGATCGCCCGTACCTTCGAATCCCTGCGCGGCGCCAAGAAGGCCATCGTTCACCTGTACAACGCCACCTGCCCGTCGTTCCGCCGCATCGTCTTCAACCAGGACAAGCAGGGCGTCAAGGACATCGCGGTCAACGCCGCCAAGCTGTTCGTCAAGTACGCGGCGCAGCAGCCGCAAACCCAGTGGACCTTCCAGTACTCGCCCGAAACCTTCAGCGCCACCGAACTGGAATTCGCCAAGGAAGTGTGCGACGCGGTAATCGAGGTGTGGAACCCGACCCCCGAGCACAAGATCATCCTCAACCTGCCGGCCACCGTCGAAGTCGCCACGCCGAACGTCTACGCCGACCAGATCGAGTGGTTCTGCCGTAACGTCAACCGCCGCGACAGCGTGATCATCAGCCTGCACACCCACAACGACCGTGGCACCGGCATCGCCGCCACCGAGCTGGGCCTGATGGCTGGCGCCGACCGTGCCGAAGGCTGCCTGTTCGGCAACGGCGAGCGCACCGGCAACGTCGACCTGGTGACCCTGGCACTGAACCTCTACACCCAGGGCATCGACCCGCAGCTGGACTTCTCCGACATCGATGGCGTGCGCAAGGTCGTCGAGGAGTGCAACCAGTTGCCGGTGCACCCACGTCACCCGTACGTTGGCGACCTGGTCCACACCGCCTTCTCCGGCTCGCACCAGGACGCCATCCGCAAGGGCTTCGCCAAGCAGCAGGACGGCGAGCTCTGGGAAGTGCCGTACCTGCCGATCGACCCGGCCGACATCGGCCGCAGCTACGAGGCGGTGATCCGTGTCAACAGCCAGTCGGGCAAGGGCGGCATCACCTACCTGCTCGAGCAGGAATATGGCATCAGCCTGCCGCGCCGCATGCAGATCGAGTTCAGCCAAGTGGTACAGGGCGAGACCGACCGTCTCGGCCTGGAAATGACCGCCGAGCAAATCTACAAGCTGCTGCAGAAGGAATACCTCCAGGCCAACGCGCCATATGCCCTGGTCAGCCACCGCCTGCAGGAAGAAAACGGCAGCAGCCACGTGCAAGTGGAAGTCTCTGGTGAAGGCGAAACCACCTTGCACTGGCACGGCAAGGGCAACGGCGCCCTCGAGGCACTGGTGGCCGGCCTGCCGATCGCCGTGGAGATCATGGATTACAACGAACACGCCATCGGCGCCGGCACCAATGCCAAGGCCGCGGCCTACATCGAGCTGCGCGTAGCCGGCGGGCGTCCGGTGCACGGCGTGGGCATCGACGAGAACATCACCACCGCCAGCTTCAAGGCGCTGTTCAGCGCACTGAACCGGTCGCTGAGCCAGCAGCAGGCCAAGGCGGCGTAAGCCATCGCTGATGACCGGAGCCCGCATCCTCGATGCGGGCTTTTTTGTTGGTTTTCCGACGCTATCGCGGGCTCGTGGGAGCGGGCTTGCCCCGCGATAGGGCCAGAACCGGTTGTACCCAAATCACAGGCAAAAAAAGGGGCGCCGACCAAGCGCCCCACAAGCCGTGTAGCACACAACGAAATCTGTCAGTCCAGCAACGCCATCGCCTCGGCGCTGCACGCCTCGATCCGCGCCCAGTCACCGTTCTTGATCCAGCTGCTGTCGAGCATCCAGGTGCCGCCCACGCACATCACATTGGGCAGGGCCATGTAGTTGCGCACGTTGGCCGGGTTGACCCCGCCGGTGGGGCAGAAGCGAATGTCGCCGAACGGGCCGCCGAATGCCTTGATCGCCGCCACGCCGCCACTGATCTCGGCGGGGAACAGCTTGAAGCGGCGGTAGCCCAGGGCGTAGCCCATCATGATCTCCGACGGCGTGCTGATGCCCGGCAACAGCGGAATATCGCTGTCCACGCCCGCTTCGAGAATGTCCTGGGTGATGCCCGGGGTAACCACGAACTGCGCGCCCGCCGCCTCGACGGCGGCGAACATGCCGCGGTCGAGCACGGTACCGGCGCCGACGCACAGCTCCGGGCGCTGCTCACGCAGCACCTGGATGGCCTTCAGGCCGTGCTGCGAGCGCAGGGTCACTTCCAGGGTACGGATGCCGCCGGCAGCCAGGGCGTCGGCCAGGGGCAGGATGTCTTCCTCACGGGCGATGGTGATCACCGGCAGGATGCGCGCCTTGTTGCAGATCGCGTCGATCCGTGCGGCTTTGTCGGCCATCGAGAGCAAAGGCTGTGGGCGTTCGAGGGTGGTCATGACAATGGATCCTTGGCTCATGGGCACCAGTAGATGTCCAGGGGGTCGTGAAGAAAGGCGCGAATCGGCATTTCGGTTGGGTCTTCGGCCGCCAGCGCGGTGCGCAGGGTGGCAAGCTTGCCCGCGCCCTGCACCGACAACAGGGTCAGGCCGGCAGTGGCCAGCAGCGCGCGGGTCATGCTCAGGCGCTGGTGCGGCACGCTGGGCGCCAACATCGGCAGGCAGCGGCGCTCACCGACCTTGGCCAGGCCCTGGCGCAGGTTGGGGCTGGCCGGGAACAGCGAGGCTGTATGGCCATCGTCGCCCATGCCCAGCACCAGCACATCGATCAGTGGCAGGTCGGCCAGCACCTGGTCGGCCTGCTCGGCAGCGGCTTCGAGGCTGGCGGCGGGTTGGTAGAGCCCGATAAAGCGCGCCTTGGCCGCCGGCCCCTTGAATAGGTGACGAGCCAGCAGGCCGGCGTTGCTGTCGTCGTGCGCCACCGGCACCCAGCGCTCATCGGCCAGGCTCACGGTGACCCGGGACCAGTCCAGCGCCTCGCCAGCCAGCTTCTCGAGGAAGGGCACCGGGCTACGCCCGCCAGACAGCACCAGGCAAGCCTGCCCCTTGCTGGCGATCGCCTGGCGCAGGCGCTCGGCCACATCATGGGCCTGGGTCGCCGCCAAGGTTTTCGGGTCGGCCAGCTGATGAACCTTCACGGTCGCCGGCAGTTGCAGTTCAGATATCGCCATACCAGGCCCTCCCATCACGTGTAATCAATGCAATCGAGCTCATCGGCCCCCAGGATCCGGCCGCATAGGGCTTTGGCGCGTCACCGCTGGTCTTCCAGCCTGCAATCAGCTGGTCGCACCACTTCCAGGCGTATTCGATCTCGTCCTTGCGCACGAACAGGTTCTGGTTGCCGCGCATCACTTCCAGCAACAACCGCTCATAGGCATCCGGGATCCGCGCGCTGCGCCAGGTGTCGGAGAAATTCAGCTGCAGCGGGCCGCTGCGCAGTTGCATGCCCTTGTCCAGGCCCTGCTCCTTGGTCATCACCCGCAGCGAAATGCCCTCGTCCGGCTGCAGGCGAATGATCAGCTTGTTGCCGATCTGCAAACGCTGTTCCGGG
Source organism: Pseudomonas sp. 2848 (assembly GCF_003253945.1). Lineage (NCBI taxonomy): Bacteria > Pseudomonadati > Pseudomonadota > Gammaproteobacteria > Pseudomonadales > Pseudomonadaceae > Pseudomonas > Pseudomonas sp. 2848. The sequence continues at coordinate 234,255 of NZ_QKZD01000003.1, read as the reverse complement.
GCGAAGATGTAGTGCGGGGTTTCCTTGAAATGGATGACGATCTGCGACAGCTTCTGCGGCATGCGCTTGCCGGTGCGCAGGTAGAACGGCACGCCCGACCAGCGCCAGTTGCGGATATCGGCACGCAGGGCGACGAAGGTCTCGGTGTCGCTCTGGGCGTTGGCGTTGTCCTCTTCGAGGTAACCCGGCACCGGCTTGCCGTCACTGAAACCAGCGATGTACTGGCCACGCACCACATGGGTGCTCAAGCCCTCGCCGGTGATCGGCGCCAGTGCCTTGAGCACCTTGACCTTCTCGTCGCGGATGCTGTCGGCCGAAAGGTCGCTGGGCGGGTCCATGGCGATCAGGCAGAGCAGCTGCAGCAGGTGGTTCTGGATCATGTCGCGCAGCTGGCCGGCCTTGTCGAAGTAGCCCCAGCGGCCCTCGATGCCGACCTTCTCGGCAACGGTGATCTCCACGTGGGAGATGGAATTCTGGTTCCACTGGGTTTCGAACAGGCTGTTGGCGAAGCGCAGGGCGATCAGGTTCTGCACCGTCTCCTTGCCCAGGTAGTGGTCGATACGGTAGACACGGCTCTCGGGGAAGAACCGCGCCACGGCGTCGTTGACCCGGCGCGACGACTCCAGGTCGTGGCCGATGGGCTTTTCCAACACCACCCGGGTGCGCGACGCCAGGTCGGCCTTGTCGAGGTTCTCGCAGATCGCGCCGTAGACCGCCGCCGCCGTGGCGAAGTAGGCGATCAGCGGCTGCCCGCTCGGTGCCTGCTCAGCCAAGGCCTGGTAGCCCTCGGGCTCGACGAAGTCCAGGTGCAGGTAGCTCAGGCGCGCCAGGAAGCGCCCCAGGGAGGCGGCATCGATCTCGGCCTCCGGCACGTGGCGGCGCAGATGGGCTTCGATGTTGTTCAGGTGTTCCTGCACGCTGCCCGGCTCGCGGGCCAGGGCCAGCAGGCGGGTGTCGGGGTGCAGGAGGTCGGCGCGGTCGAGCTGGTAGAGCGCGGGGAACAGCTTGCGCAATGCCAGGTCGCCTAGGGCGCCAAAGAGGGCGAAGGTGCAGGGTTCGACACTGATCGCGGCCATGATGTTGGTTCTTTTATAAATGTTGGACTAGGAATACCGGTTTCAACCCTGCTTTTCAAGGGGTAATGTAGTAAAAACCACAACATCCAATACAGCTATTACAGACAAGTGGTGTGACAATCTTACCGACAGTAGGATACACACCAGCGCAAAAAGCCTGCTTCCCGACCCAAGGACACACCATGGACCGCGTGCGAAACCTCCTGGAACAGATCCAGGGCCGCCTCGACGAGCTGAACAAGGCCGAACGCAAGGTCGCCGAAGTCATCCTGCTCAACCCGCAGCAAGCCACCCGCTTCAGCATTGCCGCCCTGGCCCAGGCGGCCAGTGTCAGCGAACCGACGGTCAACCGCTTCTGCCGCTCGTTCGGCGTCAGCGGCTACCCCGAGCTCAAGCTGCAACTGGCGCAGAGCCTGGCCAGCGGCGCCGCCTATGTCAGCCGCGCGGTGGAGGCCGACGACGATCCGGCCGCCTACACCCAGAAGATCTTCGGCAGCGCCATTGCCTCGCTCGACAGCGCCTGCCAGGCGCTCGACCCGCAGCAGGTCAGCCGCGCCGTGGACATGATGATCCAAGCCCGACAGATCCACTTCTTCGGCCTCGGCGCCTCGGCCCCCGTGGCCCTCGATGCGCAGCACAAGTTCTTCCGCTTCAATCTCGCCGTGTCGGCCCACGCCGATGTGCTGATGCAGCGCATGCTGGCTTCGGTGGCCCACACCGGCGACCTGTTCGTGATCATTTCCTACACCGGGCGCACCCGCGAACTGGTCGAGGTGGCGCGCCTGGCGCGGGAAAACGGCGCCTCGGTGCTCGGCCTGACCGCCGCCGGCTCGCCCCTGGCCCAGGCCTGCAGCCTGAGCCTGCATATCCCGCTGCCGGAAGACACCGACATCTACATGCCGATGACCTCGCGGATCATCCAGCTCACCGTGCTCGATGTGCTCGCCACCGGCATGACCCTGCGCCGTGGCGTGGACTTCCAGCCGCACCTGCGCAAGATCAAGGAAAGCCTCAACGCCAGTCGCTACCCGATCGAGGACGACGACCTCAACTGAGCCGGTGCGCCTGCAAACGCAGGTGCGCCCGCTCGCCCGGCGCCAGGCTCAGGCCCTCGCCACTGCCGCTGGCCGCTTCCACGCAGACAAAGCCTTGGCACTCGCGCCCGCTCACGCCCATCAACGGCCGATTGCCAGGGTGCCAGACCACGGTGTCGTCACTGTCGCCGGTGTCGATGCACAGTTCGCGCTGCCATGCCGGGTCCTGCAACTGCACCCGCGGAGTGCCGGGATAGACCCGCTGGCAACCGCCCTTGAGGGTCAGCGCGCCGTCTTCGCGGCAGGCCTGGCGATTGAGGCGATCGTAGCCGTCGATGTCCTCCAGCCCAGACAGCGCTATCTTCGACACGTCGCTGATCCGCCAGTAGGCCAGCAGCGCATGGCTCAGCTGGCACGGTTCGCTGTCCTGGTGCTCGGTGCTCAGGCTCAGCTCCATGCTCGCCCCGAGCCGGGCATGCAGGTCGACCTGCCAGTCGCACAGGTCCAGGCGCCATTTCAGGGTCACCCCTTCCTCGTCCTCGCGGCTGTCCACCAGCTTCCAGTCCAGCAGGCGCGCCCAGCCATGGGCCGGCCACAGGTCTTCGCTGGGATGACGGCCATACCAGGGCCAGCACACCGGCACGCCGCCACGAATGGCCCCTACCTGCGGCCACTGCTCGGCGCACCACAACCAGGGCTTTTCACCGGCTGGTTGAAAGTGCAGGAGCTGACCGCCCTGGCGGCTGAACACCGCCTGGCAGCGAGGGTGGTCGATGATCAGCACATCGCGCTGCTGGTAACGCTCCCACTCGAAGGTCGGCCTGGGCCGTTGCGAGGTGAAGAAGCGATGTAGCGGATGTTCAGGCATGGTTCCAAGCTCTTTTGTTGTTCGAGATAGCGCTGTCTCAGCCCGTGCCCGCTAACCACTGCAGACCAGTGGTTAGCGGGAAGGCCGAAATGGATGGCGTAAATTTACAACAATTTTTCTCAGAATGACGACTGAATCTTCAACCCCGCGACCAGCGCGTTGTCCACTTCATCCACACCGCCCGGGCTCTTGATGTACTGCAGGTTCGGGCGCACGGTCAGCCAGTTGGTGACGTGGAAGCCGTAGTAGAGCTCGGCGTTGTACTCGGTGCGCTGCAGCGGCGCGAAGCCTGGGTTGTCATAGTCGTTGATGCCGGACTGGGCATTGAGCAGCTCGGCACGCTTCTTCACATCGTCATTGACGTGGATGCGGGCGATGCCGAAGCCGATGTCGTCCTTGGGCCGGGCATCGAAGGCGCCCTTGTAGACCAGGCCGACCTGCTGGTAGTTGTCGACCACGTTGGTGGCCTTATCGTGCACGGTGAAGTTGGCGAACAGGCTCAGGCCGCGGTTGACGTCGCCGGCATGGGCGGTGACCTGCTGCTGGGCCACGACCCACCAGCCGTGCTTGCTGGAGTGCGACTTGAACGCCGCGCCGGTCAGCGCCTGCGGGTTGCCGTTGATGTCGTCGTACACGTCGTCGGCCTTGGCGGTGCTGTAGTAGTAGCCCAGGCGGTACTCGCCCGGCAGGCCGTTGACCTTCGGCGACCAGACCGCCTCCACCGGCAGGATCGCACCCTTGGTGCCGCTGCCGCTGAGTTTGAAGCCGTTGCCGGTCTCCAGGTTCGACGGGTTCTGCTCGTACGCGCCGACCTGGACGAAGAATTCCGGGGTGATGTTGTACTTGACCCGCAGTGCCCACTGGCTGACCGGCCAGTTGTACCAGATGCCGCCGACCCAGTTGCCCACTTGCGAGCCGCAGAAGGCCAGGTTCTGGAAGTCGCAGGGGAAGCTGTTGAAGTCCTCGCCCTCGCCGAAGCGGCCGAATTTCACGTCCAGCGCGCCGTCGAAGTACTTCTGCTTGACCCACATCTGCGTCAGGCGCCAGGTCTGGCCACGGCCCCAGACTTCCTGAACCGAGCTGAACTGCCCGGCACGCGGGTCGCTGATGCGGTCGTTGGACAGGTTGCGGCCGCTACGCTCGGTGATCGCCAGCTTGAACTCGGTGTCCTTCCAGCCGAAGATCTTCTCCAGGTCCAGGTGCGCGCCCAGGGCGAACTGGTCGCTGTAGCGCGCGGTCTTGTCGTCGTTGTAGCCACCGTGCAGGTTGCCGGCCACTTCGCCAACGTAGTCGAGGGTGAAGTCGTAGCCCTTCTCCAGCAGCTCGGTACGGGTGCCGCCCCAGTCGCCGGTCATCCATTTCGATTCCGACGAGAAAGCCTCGGCGGCCTGGGCCCCGCTGCTGCCGACCAGCGCCAGCAAGGCGAGCGATCCCAGGGTCTTGATGCGATTGCGATGTTCCATCCCTTTGCGTCCTCTTTTCTTGTTATGCATTGTTCTAGACGATTCAACGGCCTTTGAAGCGAGTCACGTTGTCCTTGATGGCAGTGCCGCTGGCGGTGAGGTCGAGACGTTCGCCGCTGCCGGCGTCGAACAGCAGCACCCGCGCCGGGTCGAACTGCAGGTTGAGGCTGTCGCCCACCCGGCACGCTACATCCGGCGCCAGGCGGCAGCAGACCTTGGTCTGGTTGAGGGTGACGAATACCAGCAGGTCCGGGCCGGTGGGTTCGGTGACCTGCACTTCGGTGCGGATGGCGGGCATGCCGTTGCCCTCGGCGGCCCCCAGCGAGATTTGTTCAGGGCGCACGCCGAGGATGATCTCGCGCCCTTCCAGCTCGTCCGCCGCCACGCCCAACGGCAGCTCGCAGCGCGCCTGGCCGCTGTCGAGCAGCGCCAGCACCCGCCCGTCCTGCTTCATCAGGCGCACGGGAATGAAATTCATCGGCGGCGAGCCGATGAAACTGGCGACGAACAGATTGGCCGGGTCGTTGTAGATCTGTTGCGGGGTGCCGAACTGCTGAATGATGCCGTCCTTCATCACCGCCACCTTGTCGCCCAGGGTCATGGCCTCGATCTGGTCATGGGTGACATACACCGTGGTGGTCTTCAGGCGCTGGTGCATCAGCTTGATCTCGGTGCGCATCTCCACCCGCAGCTTGGCGTCGAGGTTCGACAGCGGTTCATCGAACAGGTAGATCTTCGGCCGCCGCGCCAGCGCCCGGCCCATGGCCACGCGCTGCTGCTGGCCGCCGGACAGCTGCCCGGGCTTGCGCCCCAGCAGGTGCTCGATCTGCAGCAGCTTGGCCACCCGCGCCACCTCCTCGTCGATGGCGGCCTGGGACATCTTGCGGATCTTCAGGCCAAAGGCGATGTTGTCGCGCACGTTCATGGTCGGGTACAGCGCGTAGGACTGGAACACCATGGCGATGTCGCGATCCTTGGGGCTCATGCCGCTGACATCCTCGTCGTCGATGAGGATCGCCCCGCCGCTGATGCTTTCCAGGCCGGCGATGCAGTTCATCAGCGTCGACTTGCCGCAGCCCGAGGGCCCGACCAGGATCAGGAACTCGCCGTCCTTGATCGCCAGCTGGATGTCCTTGAGCGTGTCCGGCAGGCCCGCGCCATAGGTCTTGTGCACATTGCGAAGTTCGAGTGTTGCCATGACTTACCCCTTGACCGCGCCGGCGGTCAGCCCGCGCACGAAATACTTGCCCGCAATCACGTAGACCAGCAGCGTCGGCAGCCCGGCGATCATCGCCGCGGCCATGTCGACGTTGTATTCCTTGGCCCCGGTGCTGGTGTTGACCAGGTTGTTCAGGGCCACGGTGATCGGCTGCGAGTCGCCGCTGGAGAACACCACGCCGAACAGGAAGTCGTTCCAGATCTGGGTGAACTGCCAGATCAGGCAGACCATGATGATCGGCGTCGACATCGGCAGGATGATCCGCCCGAAGATGGTGAAGAACCCGGCGCCGTCCAGACGCGCGGCCTTGACCAGCGCCTCGGGGATGCTCACGTAGTAGTTGCGGAAGAACAATGTGGTGAAGGCCAGGCCGTACACCACATGCACCAGCACCAGGCCGCTGGTGGTGCTGGCCAGGCCCAGCTTGCCGAGGGTGAACGAGGCCGGCAGCAGCACGGTCTGGAACGGCAGGAAGCAGCCGAACAGCAGCAGGCCGAAGAACAGCTGCGAGCCACGGAAGCACCACATCGACAGCACGTAGCCGTTGAGCGCGCCAACGGCCGTGGAGATCAGCACCGCCGGCACGGTGATCAGGATCGAGTTGAGAAAATAGCCATTGACCGTGGCCCAGGCCTTGGCCCAGCCAATGCCGGTGAACACCGCAGGCCAGCTCAGCAGGTTGCCGGTGCTGATGTCCTCGGGGGTCTTGAAGCTGGTCAGCAGCATGACCACCAGTGGCACCAGGTACAGCAACACCGCCAGCAGCAGCACCGCGTGGATGGCGATGCGGCTGAGGTTCAGCGCGGGTTTGTCGACAGGACTAGTCATGGCGTTTGCCCCGCAGTTCGGAGTACAGGTAAGGGACGATGATCGCCAGGATCGCGCCCAGCATGAGGATCGCGCTGGCCGAGCCCATGCCCATCTGCCCACGGCTGAAGGTGAACGAGTACATGAACATCGCTGGCAGGTCCGAGGAGTAGCCCGGCCCGCCCGCGGTCATCGCCGCCACCAGGTCGAAGCTCTTGATCGCGATGTGCGCGAGGATCATCAGCGAGCTGAAGAACACCGGGCGCAGGCTGGGCAGCACCACGGTCCAGTAGATGCGCGGCAGGCTGGCGCCATCGAGCTGTGCGGCGCGGATGATCGACTGGTCGACGCCGCGCAGGCCGGCGAGGAACATCGCCATGATGAAGCCCGAGGCCTGCCACACGGCAGCGATCACCAGGCAGTAGACCACCCGGTCGGGGTCGATCAGCCAGTCCAGGCGAAAGCCTTCCCAGCCCCAGTCGCGCAGCAGCTTGTCCAGGCCCATGCCGGGGTTGAGCAGCCACTTCCAGGCGGTACCGGTGACGATCATCGACAGCGCCATGGGGTACAGGTAGATGGTGCGGATGAAGCCTTCGCGGCGGATGCGCTGGTCGAGCAGCACCGCAAGGAACACGCCGATGGCCAGGGTGATGCCGATGAACAGCCCGCCGAACAGCAGCAGGTTCTTGCTCGCCACCCACCAGCGGTCGTTGTCGAACAGCCTGGCGTACTGCGCCAGGCCTGCCCACTTGTAGGTGGGCAGGAAGGTCGAGGTGGTGAACGAGAGGACGAAGGTCCACAGGATGTAGCCGTAGAAGCCCACCAGGACGATGAACATGCTCGGCGCCAGCACCAGTTTCGGCAGCCAGCGCTGCAGCGCGTCCAGGGGTGAGGCCCGCAGGCGGGCGGTTGCTGTAGTCATGATCTGGGTTCCCGATGCACCGAATCGCGGGCCAGGCCCGCTCCCACGCCAACAGTGGATTCATCGTGGGAGCGGGCTTGGCCCGTGATCGGGGTTACTTGGCGGCGTTGACGGCTGCGGCTAGCTTCTTCGCCGCGTCGGCCGGATCAGCCTTGGGATCGTTGATGTAGTTGGTCACCACATCGAAGAACGCCCCCTGTACCGCCAGGGTGGTGGCCATGTTGTGCGCCATGCTCGGTTGCAGGCCGCCGTTTTTGGCATCGGCCAGGAAGTCCTGGGCCGCCGTCTGGGCGCAACTGTCGAAGCCGTACTTGCCCATGTCGGCAAGCATGTCGTTACGCACCGGGATCGAGCCCTTGTTGATGCTGAAGACCTTCTGGAAGTCCTCGCCCAGCACCTTGCGGGCGATGTCCTGCTGGCCTGCCGCGGTACCCTTGTCCTTCTGCTTGAACACCACCAGCGAGTCGATGTTGTAGAGGAAGGCCTGGTCGGTGCCGGGGAAGGCCACGCACTGGTAGTCCTTGCCAGCGGTCTTCTTCGCCAGGGTCCATTCGCTCTTGGCCCAGTCGCCCATGATCTGCATGCCGGCCTTGCCGTTGATGACCTTGGCCGCTTCAAGGTTCCAGTCCTGGCCCTTGCCGTCCGGGTCCATGTAGGTGGCGACCTTCTTAAGCTCGGTGAGCGCCTTGACCATCTCGGGGCCGGTCAGGGCCTTTTCGTCCAGCTCGACCAGGGCCTTCTTGTAGCCCTCGACGCCCATCACCGAGAGCACCATATTCTCGAACACAGTGCTGTCCTGCCAGGGCTGGCCACCGTGGGCCAGCGGGATGAAACCAGCAGCCTTGAGCTTGTCGGCAGCGGCGTAGAATTCATCGAGGGTAGTCGGGGCCTTGTCGATACCAGCCTTCTTGAACACTTGCGGGTTGATCCACAGCCAGTTGATACGGTGGATGTTCACTGGCACGGCCACGTAGTCGCCGTCGTACTTCACGGTGTCGGCGACCTTCTTGTCGAGCAGGCCGTCCCACTTCTCGTCCTTGGCCACGCCCTTGAGCACGTCGGGATCGAGCAACCCGGTGGCGGCCCAGTCCTGGATATCCGGGCCCTTGATCTGCGCGACCCCAGGCGGGTTGCCAGCCACGGCGCGGCTCTTGAGCACGGTCATGGCGGTGGCGCCACCGCCGCCGGCCACGGCGCCGTCCTTCCAGGTGAAGCCGTCCTTCTCGACCTGCGCCTTGAGCACGTCGACCGCGGCCTTCTCGCCGCCGGAGGTCCACCAATGGACGACTTCCACGCTGCCTTTGGAGTCGGCGGCCTGGGCACTGAGGGAGAACAGGGAGGCGAAGGAGATCGCGGCGGCGAGACGAAGCGTCGGATGCATGGGATTACCTTTCTTGTTGTTATGCGAGGCAAGACTGTCGCTTGCATGGCATGGAGTGTAGGGAGGTCGCGCCCGGCGCCAGGTAACGAACGGATGCGCGAATGTCATCGTCTGGTTACAAAGCCAGGGCCGTGGCCAGGCTCGGCGCCAGCGGCAGGCGTGGCAGCAGCAGGGCCTGGTAGGCGTGGTAGAGGTCAGGCTTGCCACCCCAGATGCGCGCACTGGGCAGCAGTGCCGGGTCGAGCTCGTGGTGCCAGCTGCCATGGGCGCGGTCGATGAAGTGGCTGGCGATGAAGTCCCAGAAGCAGCGGTACCAGTGTTCGTACTGGGCTTCACCGGTACGTCGCAACAGCGCCGCGGCAGTGGCACAGGCCTCGGCATGCACCCAGTGCAGGCGCTCGCGCACCACCGGGCGGTCGTGCCAGTCCAGGGTGTAGACCAGCCCCGGCGCGCCGTCTGCCTGCCAGGCGTGGCGACAGGCGCTGTCGAACAGGCCCTGGGCGGCGGGCAGCAATGACTCGGGCGCAGGCAGTTGCGCCCTTTGCAGGGCCGCCTCGAGGTGCAGTACCAGGCGCGCCCATTCGAAGGCGTGGCCGGGCGTGGTCCCGTAAGGACGGAAGCCATCGGCAGGGTTTTCGCGGTTGTAGTCGGGGAGCGCCTGCCACTGCGCATCGAAATGTTCCGTGACGCGCATACCGTCGGCAGCGGCGCGGGTCAGGATCAAGCGCTCGACGATCCGTTGGGCGCGCAGCAACCACTGTGTGTCGCCGGTCACATCAGCCACGGCGAGGAAGGCTTCGACGCCGTGCATGTTGCTGTTGGCGCCCCGGTAGGCCTCCGCCTGCCGCCAGTCGCGGGAGAACGACTCGCGCAGGGCGCCCTCCTCTTCGCACCAGAAGCGCTGCGCGATGACCTGGGTTACCGCCTCCAGCAACGCCGACGCCTGGCTGATGCCCGCCACCACCGCCGAGCTGGCGGCGAGGGCGACGAAGGCGTGCAGGTAGGCGGCCTTGCCGGTGTCGCCATGACCTTCGGGCTGCGCGTACCAGCCGTCATGTTCCTGGTCGCGCAGCGGGCCGCACAGGGCATCGACGCCATGCTCGACCAGCTCGCGGCAACCCGGAACGCCCTGGATATGCGCCAAGGCAAAACTGTGGGTCATGCGCGCGGTGTTCATGGTCTCGGCCAGGGCGCAACGGGGCAGGCGGCCTTCGTCATCGAGGTTGCCGAACCCCTGAGGCAGGCGCGAAGCCCTGGCGAAGGAGAGCAGGCGCAGGGCCTCGGCGTCGAGCCAGGCATGGTGTGTCGGGGAGTCGAGCCAGCTGATGGCCATGGGTGCACCTTCCTTGTTGTTGTCAGCCGATTCTAGTCAGCCATCCTGGCTGGCATGTCACGAAGCCCGGCTCGATTGTCACCGCATCGTTACATCCAAGCGCTTATCGCGTGGCAAGGGCTCATTCGGCTGTACGCGGCAGGTACAAGGTCACCCGCAGTCCACCCTCGCGCAGGTTCAACAGGCTTACCTCCCCGCCATGGCTATGGGCGATGTTGCGCGCGATGCCCAGCCCCAGCCCATACCCCTGCTGCTGCCCGGCCAGGCGGAAGTGCGGCTCGAACACCTGCTCCAGGCGTTGCTCCGGCACCCCCGGCCCCTGGTCGTCCACCTGCAGCACGAAGCTCTCGGCGGTATCGATGATGCGCAGCTGCGCCCGCTCGCCATACTTGATGGCGTTGTCGATCAGATTGCCGATGCAGCGGCGCAAGGCCAGCGATTTGCCGGGGTACGGTGCCAACGCCTGCCCCTCCACGGTGATGCGCCCATCGCCGAGATAAGGTTCGGCCAGCAGCTCCAGCACCTGGTTGAGATCGATCGGCTCGATGTTCTCGTGGATATCGGTGTCCTTCACGCATTGCAGCGCGCCCTTGACCAGCAGCTCCAGCTCATCGAGGTCGCGGCTGAACCTGGCCTGCAGCTTTTCGTCCTCGAGCAGCTCCACTCGCAGTCGCAGGCGCGTGATCGGTGTGCGCAGGTCATGGGAAATGGCGCTGAACAGCTGGGAACGCTCGGTCAGGTAACGGCTTATCCGATCACGCATGTTGTTGAACGCCCGCCCCACCTCGACCACTTCGCTGCCTCCGCCTTCGGCAACCGGGGCGACGTCCGCCCCAAGCGACATTTCCCGCGCCGCCCGTGCCAGGCGCTTGAGCGGCCGGCTCTGCCAGTGCACCAGCAGGCCGATGAACAGCAGCAACAGCACGGTGGTCAGGGCAATGAAGCCGATCTGCTGACGCGGCAAGCGTTCGGCCTCAAGGCTGGTGTAGGGCTCGGGCAGCAGCGAGGCGATGTACAGCCATTCGCCTTCGCCGAGGCGGATCTGGGTCACCAGCACCGGCGGATTGAGCGGCTCGAGGGTCAACGAATAGTGCGCCCACGAGCGGGGCAGCTCATCGAGTTTCAGGCCGCTGTTGAAAATGCGCAGATCGTCGGGGCTGACGAACTCCACGGAGATCTCCATCTGCTGGCCAAGACGCTCGTGCAGCACCTCCTGGAACACGTCGATCACCGCCTGCTTGCGCGGGGTGATCGGCAACACCGGCATTTCCAGAGGCTTGACGTTGAGCGAGACGAAGAAGCGCGTGCCGCCCATGCTGCGCAACTGATCCAATACCATGGGCCGGTAGGCCACCGGCAGCGAGCGGAAGTAGCTGACACTGGCACTCATCGAGTGCGCGAGGCTGCTGGCGCTGGCGCGCAAGCCCTGCAGCTGGCTGGCGCGCAGCTGCGCGACCCAGATCACGCTGGACAGGCCCTGAGCCAGCAACACCACCAGCAAGGTAAGCAGCAGCATGCGCCCCAACAGCGAGCGCGGCAGCAGGCGCCAGCGACGCTCGTCAGGCCGGGCAGACATTGGCCGCCAGCAGGTAGCCGCTGCCACGCACGGTGCGGATCAGCCGGGGTGGTTTTTCCGTGTCGCGCAGGCGCTGGCGCAGGCGACTGACCGCCATGTCGACGATACGGTCCAGCGGCATCGGTTCGCGACCACGGGTGGCGTTGCCGATGGTGTCGCGGTCGAGGATCTGCTGCGGGTGATCGAGAAACAGTTTGAGCAGGGCGAAGTCGGCGCCGGAGAGGATCACTTCTTCGCCGTCGCGGTGGAACAGACGGTGGCTGATCGTGTCCAGGCGCCAGTCATCGAAGGCCAGCACCGCACTGGCCAGCGTCGCCTGGCCGAAATCGGCACGGCGCAACAAGGCCTTGATCCGTGCCTGCAGCTCTCGCGGGCTGAAGGGTTTTCCGAGGTAGTCGTCGGCGCCCAGCTCCAGGCCGATGACCCGATCGGCTTCATCGGAACTGGCGGTGAGCATGATGATCGGCACCCGCGCCTGGCGCGGGTGCTGGCGAACCCAGCGACACAGGCTGAAACCGTCTTCGTCGGGCAGCATCACGTCGAGGATCACCAGGTCGTAGGGGTTGGCGTCCAGGGCGCGGCGAAAGCCCTGGCCGTCAGGTTCGGCGTGCACCTGCAGGCCGCAGCGGGCGAGGTAGGTCTGCAGCAGTTCGCGGATGTCCTGGTCGTCGTCGACCATCAGGATCGATTTGCCGGCAGTGGTCACAATGGTCAGTCCTTTTGTAAACGCAGATCTTGATGCCTGCTGTGGGGGTCGCTTTGCGGCCCCGTCGGTTAGAGGTCCAGCGCCTGCTGCAAAGCCACTCCAGCCCCCAGCAACCCGGAAAACTCCGCCGTCACCAGCCATACCGGCACCCCGGCGAAGTAGCCGCTCATGCAGCCTTTGTCGGCGAAGCTCGCGGCAAAGCCGCTGCGCAGGAACAATTCAGCGAAACGTGGGATCACGCCACCGACAATGTAGACGCCACCCCGCGCCCCGAGGGTGAGCACATTGTTGCCCGCCACCCGGCCGAGGAACCGGCAGAACTGCTCGACCACCGCCAGCGCCCGTGGCTCGTTGGCCAGCGCCGCATCGGTGATCTGCGCCGGGGTCTTGTGCGTCGGCGCAGCACCATCGAGCGCACAGATGGCCTGGTACAAGCGCACCAGCCCACCACCACTGAGCACGGTCTCGGCACTGACATGGCCGATCTGCCGATGGATTTCCTGATGAATCGCCGCTTCGCGGGCATTGCCCACCGGCAGGTCGACATGCCCGCCCTCCCCCGGCAGTGCCAGCCAGTGCTCACCGTGGCGCAGCAGGCTACCCACGCCCAGGCCTGTGCCGGGGCCGATCACCAGCGCCGGGCGCGATGGATCGGCGAGGCCTGCGCAGACTTCACGAAATTCGCCTGCGCGCAGGCGAGTCATGCCCAGCGCCATCGCGGAAAAGTCGTTGATCAGCAGCAGGCGATCGACCTGCAGCGTCTGGCAGAACGCGCTGCGGCTCAGGCGCCAGTGGTTGTTGGTAAAGCGAAACTCGTCGCCGTCCACGGGGCCTGCCACCGCCAGGCACACCGCCGCCAGGCCGCCACGGGCGATACGCTGGTCGGCCAGATAGGCCTCGATGGCCTGTTCAGGGCTGGTGTAGTCGGCGGTGGCCAGCACCTGCACCGCCTGCAGTTCATTGTCGCGCCACACGGCAAAACGCGCGTTGGTGCCACCGATGTCGCCGACCAGCAAGGCCTTCATTCGAGGTTCTCCAGGGCCGAGGTGAAGGCGCTCGCGCCTTGCTCGGCGGAACTGAACGCCACACGCATGAAGCCGAACAGCTCACGCCCGCACCCCAGGTCGTTGCCCTTGGGTGGCGCAGGCAGTTCACGGTCGGCCAGTTCCTCGGCCGAGACCATGATCCGCAGCGTGCCTTCGGCACCATCGACGCGCACGATATCACCATCGCGCACCCGCGCCAGCGGGCCACCATCAAAAGCCTCCGGGCAGACGTGGATGGCCGCCGGGATCTTGCCCGAGGCGCCGGACATACGCCCGTCGGTGACCAACGCCACCTTGAAGCCGCGATCCTGCAGCACGCCGAGGAACGGCGTCAGCTTGTGCAACTCGGGCATGCCGTTGCAGCGCGGCCCCTGGAAGCGCACCACGGCGACGAAGTCCCGCTCCAGCTCGCCGGCCTTGAATGCATCGGCCAGCGACTGCTGGTCGTGGAACACCCGGGCAGGCGCCTCGACCACCCGGTGCTCGGGCGCCACGGCGGAAACCTTCATCACGCCACGGCCAAGGTTGCCTTCCATCACCCGCAAACCGCCCTCGGCGGAGAACGGCCGCGCCACCGGGCGCAGGATGCTTTCGTCGAGACTGTCCTTCGGCCCCTCGCGCCAGACCAGGCGGCCATCCTCCAGGAACGGCTCCTGGGTGTAGCGGCGCAGGCCATGCCCGGCCACGGTATTGACGTCCTCGTGCAGCAGGCCCGCGTCGAGCAGCTCGCGAATGAGGAAGGCCATGCCACCGGAGGCCTGGAAGTGGTTGATGTCGGCCTTGCCGTTGGGATAGACGTGGGACAGCGTCGGCACCACCTCGGACAGATCGGCCATGTCCTGCCAGGTCAGCTGGATGCCGGCGGCCTGGGCGATGGCCGGGATATGCAGGGTGTGGTTGGTCGAGCCGCCGGTGGCGTGCAGGGCGACAATCGAGTTGACCAGCGCCTTTTCGTCGACGATCTGGCCAATGGGCATGAAGCTGCCACTGGCCTTGGTCATGCGCGTGACCTGGCGCGCGGCCTCGGCGGTGAGGGCATCGCGCAGCGGCGTGTAGGGGTTGACGAACGAGGCGCCCGGCAGGTGCAGGCCCATGACCTCCATCACCAGCTGGTTGGTGTTGGCGGTGCCGTAGAAAGTGCAGGTGCCGGGGCCGTGGTAGCTCTTCATTTCCGATTCGAGCAGTTGCTCGCGGGTGGCCTTGCCCTCGGCGTAGCGCTGGCGCACATCGGCCTTTTCCTTGTTGGAGATGCCCGAGACCATCGGCCCGCCCGGCACGAAGATCGTCGGCAGGTGGCCGAAACGCAAGGCGCCCATCATCAGCCCGGGGACGATCTTGTCGCAGATGCCCAGCATCAGCGCGGCATCGAACATGTTGTGCGACAGGGCGATGGCGGTGGACATGGCGATCACTTCACGGCTGGCGATGGCCAGCTCCATGCCCGGCTCGCCCTGGGTGACGCCGTCGCACATGGCCGGCACGCCGCCGGCGAACTGGCCGACCGAACCGACTTCGCGCAGCGCCTGTTTGATCTGTTCGGGGAAGTGCTGGTACGGCTGGTGCGCCGAGAGCATGTCGTTGTAGGCCGAGACAATGGCCACGTTGGCCGCGTCCATCAGCCGCAGGGTCTGCTTGTCGTCCCCACCGCAGCCAGCCACGCCATGGGCGAAGTTGGCGCACTGCAACTGGGCGCGCATGGGTTCGTCACTGGCCGCCCCACGGATCAGCTCAAGGTAGCGTTCACGGGTACGGCGGCTGCGGGCGATCAGCCGTTCGGTGACCTCAAGGATGCGCGGATGCATGTACTGGACTCCAGGCTAACTGTGGGGCGGCTTTACTGGGGCATTTTCCCTCCAAACGATTGCGACCTAGTCTCTAGGAAAAGGCGCATGGACCGCTCGACAGGGGGATAACCCAACCACTCGTTGTATGTTTAAACAAAATACTGCCAGCAAAAAGGCTTGTTTTCTATCTCTCGGTGAATAATCTTGTAATTCCAACAACAAAACCGTTTCAGTGAAGCTGTCCTTTGTGCCACAGGCTTCACCCGACTGCCAGAGGTAATACCATGACCCTACGCATCGCCATCAACGGATTCGGCCGCATCGGACGCAACGTCCTGCGCGCACTGTACACGCAGGGCTACCGCCAGGACCTGCAGGTCGTCGCCATCAACGACCTGGGCGACAGCGCGATGAATGCCCACCTGCTCAAATACGACAGCGTCCACGGCACCTTTGACGCCACTGTCGAGGCCGACCACGAAAGCCTCACCGTCAATGGCGACCGCATCGCCGTCAGCGCCATCCGCAACCCTGCCGAGCTGCCCTGGAAGACCTTGGCCATCGATGTGGTGTTCGAATGCACCGGGCTGTTCACCGAACGTGCCAAGGCCGCCGCGCACCTGAGCGCCGGGGCCGGCAAGGTGATTGTCAGCGCCCCGGCCAAGGGTGTCGACGCCACCGTGGTCTACGGGGTCAACCACGATGTGCTGCGCGCCTCGCACCAGATCATCTCCAACGCCTCGTGCACCACCAACTGCCTGGCACCGATCGCCCAGGTGCTGCACCGCGAGTTCGGCATCGAGCAAGGCCTGATGACCACCATCCACGCCTACACCAACGACCAGGTGCTCACCGACGTCTACCATAGCGACCCGTACCGCGCCCGCTCGGCCACCCAGTCGATGATCCCGAGCAAGACAGGCGCCGCCGAGGCCGTCGGCCTGGTATTGCCGGAACTGGCCGGCAAGCTCACCGGCATGGCCGTACGAGTGCCGGTGATCAACGTGTCGCTGGTCGACCTCACCGTCAACCTGCAGCGCGAAACCAGCGCCGAGGAAGTCAACCAGCTGTTCCTCGAGGCCAGCCGTCATTCCCGGGTGCTGGGCTATAACGCCCTGCCGTTGGTGTCGTGCGACTTCAACCACAACCCACTGTCGTCGATCTTCGACGCCAACCACACCCGTGCCAATGGGCGGATGCTCAAGGTACTGGCCTGGTACGACAATGAGTGGGGTTTCTCCAACCGCATGCTGGATAACTGCCTGGCGTTGTTCAACGCACGCTGAGGCAGGGAACACGCCCAGGCGGCATTCGACTTGTGTGGGAGCGGCCCCCCTGCTCCCACAAGCTTTACTCTTTCATGACATTTCCATGCTTGACCTTGGCTAGTGATGATACGCATTATCATTAACCCCAAAGCGCCCAGGTTCCCCCGTGAGTCAGTCCCGGTTCAACTCAGTGTTCCTCACTCAGCGTCTCACTCTGCTGCGCACGCTGCAGCGCATGGTGGGCAACCCCAGCACCGCCGAGGACCTGCTGCAGGAAACCTACCTGCGGGTCACCCGCGCCCTGGGCGAGCGCCCGATCGAGCACCTGGAACCTTTCGTGTTCCAGACCGCCCGCAACCTTGCCCTGGACCACCTGCGCACGCGCCGGGTGCAGGCGCGCACGCTGGTGGACGACGTGCCCGAGCAAGTCCTGCATAACGTCGCGGCGCCTGCCGCGAGCAGCGAGGACGCCGCCCACGCCGAGCAACTGCTCAAGCACCTGAGCGTCAGCCTCGGCCAGTTGAGCGAACGCCAGCAACGCATCTTCATCCTCAGCCGCCTGCACGGCGCCAGCTACCTGGAAATCGCCGAGCAGTTGAGCGTCTCGGCCAGCACCGTGCAGAAGGAGCTGAAACTGATCATGGCCATCTGCATGGGCGTAGCCGATCGTCACCAGTGACGCGACCGCTCGCCGCGGGTCAGCGCAAAGCCCTTGCCATGGGCAAGGTCTGCACTGATCATGCGCAAAAAATGCCCGATGCAAGGATACCCCGTGACCGACCACCCCACCCCTCGCCCGTCACCCGCCGAGCCTGATGCCCGCGCCCGTGCCCGCGAAGAGGCGCTGGACTGGTTGATCCGCCTGCAATGCGCCAGCGAAGACGACACCCGCGCGTTCGAGCACTGGCTGGGCGCCGAGCCGGAAAACGCCGAGGCCTATGTCGAGGCCGAAGCGCTGTGGAACGGCGCCTCGCTGCGCCAGGCCGCCGGCCAGTTGCAGCACAGGCGCAAGCGCTCGCTTGCCGGGCGCCTGCGCAGCCACTGGAAACCGCTGGCTACCGCCGCGGTGCTGCTGGTCGGGCTGTTCACTTTCGGCAACCTGCCGGTGCGCCTGCAGGCCGACCACCTGACCGTGGTCGGCGAGCGCCAGCGCCTGGAGCTGGACCACGGCGCCAAGGTGCTGCTCAACACCAATTCGGCCTTCGCCAGCGACGAACGCGATGGCCGCAAGGTTGCCCGCCTGTTGCAGGGCGAGGCGTATTTCCAGGTGTCCAACGCCAGCCAGCCGCCGCTTGAAGTCCAGGCCGGCCCACTGCGCGCCAGCGTGCGCGACACCGATTTCGCCGTGCGCTACCTCGATGGCGAAGCCCAGGTGCGGGTGCAGCGCGGCGACGTCGACCTGCAGGCCGCGAGCGACCAGCGCATCCGCCTGAGTGCCGGTGACAGCATCAGCGTCGGCCCCACGGGCTTCGGTCAGCGCCAGCGCCCCGACATGAGCAAGGACCTGGCCTGGATCGAAGGCCGCCTGGTGTTCGAGAACTGCCCGCTGAGCCAGGTGCTCGCCGAGGTCCGCCGTTACTACCCGGGATGGATCATCAACCGCAACGCGCACCTGGAGCAGGTCGCGGTCACCGGCAACTACCGCCTCGACCAGCCGCTGGAAACGCTGCGCGCCCTGGCCCACATCACCTCGGCGCAACTGCATGAATACCCAGCCGTGGTAATCCTCAACTGACCTTGTAATTTTTTTTACGCGATCCCCCTGCCTCGCCCGTCTCGTTATAGCCAATACGATTGATTCTCGTTCGAAAACGAGAACAAACACTGTCTATGACTCACGCGCGACAGGGAGCGCTTTCGATGCCCACAGGTCAAACCCGCCCGTCCTCTTCTTCCCGCCGCCGCGGGCAATTGTCCCTGTTGACCTTGGCCCTGCTCGCCAGCGGCGCCTGCAGCCTGCCTGCGCTGGCCGTGGAGCCGGCCCAGGCGAGCAGCCCGCGCATGGGCGACTACCGCTTCGCCATCGCCCAGCAACCGCTGGTCGAGGCCATCAATGCCTTCAGCCAGGTCACCGGCTGGCAGGTCGGCTTCAGCGCCGAGCTGGCCGACGGCGTGGCCTCGCCGGGCGTACAGGGCTCGCTGGCACCGGAGGCAGCGCTGCAGCGCCTGCTGCGCGGCACCGGCCTGGGCTACCGCAAGATCGGCAACGGCAACGTGGTGCTCGAACGCCAGGCCGCTGGCAACGCCATAGCCCTGCAGCAGGTGACCGTCAGCGCCACCCGCAGCGCCCAGGACGTCAGCCAGGTGCCGAGCACCGTCAGCGTGCAGACCCGCGAGCAACTGGACCGGCAGAACGTCAACGACATCAAGGAACTTGTGCGCTATGAGCCGGGTGTTTCCGTTGGTGGCGTCGGCCAGCGCAGCGGCCTGAATGGCTACAACATCCGCGGCATCGACGGTGAACGTATCCTGACTCAGGTCGACGGCGTGTCGATCCCCGACAGTTTCTTCTATGGCCCCTACGCCCAGACCCAACGCAACTATGTCGACCCGGAAATCGTCAAGCGCGTCGAGATCCTTCGCGGCCCGGCCTCGGTGCTGTACGGCAGCAACGCCATCGGCGGCGCGGTGAGTTACTACACCCTCGACCCCGAGGACATCATCAAGCCGGGCAAGGATGTCGGCGCGCGTCTGAAGACCGGCTACAGCTCTGCTGACGAAAGCTGGCTGACCTCGGCCACCGTAGCCGGTCGCCAGGGCGACTTCGATGGCCTGCTGCACCTGAGCCAACGCAACGGCCATGAAACCGAATCGTATGGCGAACACGGCGGCACCGGCCTGAACCGCAGCAAGGCCAACCCGGAGGACGTGCGCACCACCAACGTCCTGGCCAAGCTTGGCTGGAACTACGCCGACGATGCCCGCTTCGGCTTCACCTACGAGCACTACAAGGACGACCGCGACCAGAACATCCTCAGCGCCGTCGGAGGCCCCTTCATTCCGGGCCGCGGTGCCTCGAACATGTATCGGATGCGCCAGGGCGACGACACCGTTACCCGCGAGCGCTTTGGCATCAACCATGAGTTCGGCCTCGAAAGCCTGGCCGCCGACCACGTGAAATGGAGCCTGAACTACCAGATCGCCAAGACCGACCAACGCACCGACGAGCTGTATTTCGCCAGTGGTCGCCAGGTGTTCCGTGATCGCCAGACCACCTACAAGGACCGCCAGTGGGTATTCGACGCCCAGATGGACAAGGCTTTCAGCCTCGGTGCCACCGACCACCTGCTGACCTACGGCACGACGCTCAAGCATGAAAAGATCACCGGTTCACGCAGCGGTACCGGCACCTGCCTCAACGTCGGCGGCAGTTGTACGGCGATCGGCCAGAACAGCCCCGGCGACGGCCAGGTAAGGGTCAGCGACTTCCCCGATCCGACGGTCAACACCTACAGCCTGTTCGCCCAGGACGAAATCCGCTGGAACAACTGGACCTTCCTGCCGGGCGCGCGGTACGACTACACCCGCATGGAACCGAAGATGACCAGCGAGTTCCTGCGCGGGGTCCAGGGCAACGGTGCGGCGCCGGGGGCCATCGACGACGCTGACAAGAAGTGGCACCGCGTATCGCCGAAGTTCGGCGTGACCTATGCCTTCAACGACCACTACACCTGGTACGGTCAGTACGCCGAGGGCTTCCGAACCCCGACCGCCAAGGCCATGTTCGGCCGCTTCGACAACCCGACCCTGGGCTACAGCGTCCAACCCAACCCGGACCTCGAGCCAGAGAAGAGCAAGAGCTACGAAACCGGCCTGCGCGGCAACTTCGAGGCCGGCGACTTCGATGTCGCCGTGTTCTACAACAAGTACCGCGACTTCATCAACGAAGACGCCGTGCAGTCGGCCAATCTGGGTTCGACCTTTCAGGCCAACAACATCAAGCACGCCACCATCAAGGGCGCGGAGTTCAAGGGTCGCCTGAACCTCGACCATTTCGGCGCTGCCCAGGGCCTGTACACCCAAGGCTCGCTGGCCTATGCCCGCGGTCGCAACGACGACAACGGTCAGCCACTGAACAGCGTCAACCCACTGACCGCAGTCCTCGGCCTGGGCTACGAGCAACAGAACTATGGTGGCCTGCTGAGCTGGACCCTGGTCAAGCGCAAGGACCGCGTCGACGACTCCACCTTCTTCGCCCCCGATGGCGCCAGCAAGCAGTTCCGCACCCCTGGTTACGGCGTGCTGGACCTGACCGGCTACTACAAGGTGACGGACGACATCACCGTCAACGCAGGCCTCTACAACCTGACCGACAAGAAGTACTGGCAGTGGGATGACGTACGTGGCTACGACGCGCTTGGCGAAGCGGGAGTGACCCAGCCGGCCAATCTCGACCGCCTGACCATGCCGGGCCGCAACTTCGCCATCAACCTGGTGTGGGACATCTGACGGAGCGAGATCGCCATCGCCGGGCAAGCCCATTCCCCCAGGTCGTCTGTGGGAACGGGCTTGCCCGGCACTGTGTCGAGCCCTGTGCGAATGATTTCACTTCGCAGGTGAGGTTTTTTTACTGTTCCGCGTCTTCTGTTTCGTCTAGTCACTAGACGCCCCATTTTCCAAGGATGCCCCCATGACCGCCCCTTCCACCGAACGCGCCAACCTGCGCTCCCAGCGCCTGAACCAGGTCACCCACGCCCCGCACACCGAGCTGGACGCCCTGGTCAAGTCGCACAAGCCGTTCGACAGCCGCGAGAGCTTCGCCCGCTTCGTGGTCGCCCAGTACCTGTTCCAGTCCGAGCTGCAGGCGCTGTACACCGACCCGCAACTGATCGCCATCGTGCCGGATCTGGCCGAGCGCTGCCGCGCCGAGCAGGCCCGCCTGGACCTGGCCGACCTCGACACCGAAGTGCCCGCGCCCTTCGCCGGCGCCCTGGGCAAGCCAAGCCTGGGCGAAGCCCTGGGCTGGATCTTCGTCTCCGAAGGCTCCAAACTGGGCGCCGCGTTCCTGATCAAGCGCGCCGTGGCCCTGGAACTGTCCGAAACCTTCGGCGCCCGTCACCTGGGCGAACCGGCGGGTGGTCGCGCCGAAGGCTGGAAACAGTTCACCCGCATTCTCGACAGCCTGGACCTGTCGCCCGAGGAAGACGCCGCCGCCGAACGTGGCGCGGTCGCCGCCTTCGAACGCTTCACCGAGCTGCTCAAGCATGCCTATGCCGCCGACGCGGCGCTGGCCTGACACGCTTTACCCGGCCGCCTGCGGGCGGCCGCACCGTTGCAGTGAGACCATGACCCGAATCGCCCGCTCCAAAGCATCCCGCCTGCTCTACGCGATCCTGGCCTACGTCAGCCTGGGGATTGGCCTGGTGGCCATCGTCATTCCCGGGCTGCCCACCACCGAGTTCGTCCTCCTCGCCGCCTGGGCCGCCACCCGCAGCTCGCCGCGCCTGTCCGCCTGGCTGGAGAACCACCGGCTGTTCGGCCCGATCCTTTTCAACTGGCGCAACGGCAAGGTGATCCAGCGCCGCGCCAAGGTCAGCGCCACCCTCAGCATGTTGCTGTGCGCGAGCCTCATGCTGATCGTCCTCGAGCACCACTGGCCCGTGTTCCTTGCCATCGGCGGCATGGCACTGGGCAACCTGTGGATCTGGTCGCGCCCGGAACGGCCTATCCCTCAAGGCAGCGTCGAACTGCAAAATTGATTCACTCGCGCCCGCCATGAGCCGTCAGAGGCTAAGCAACCCCGAATACAGCGCATACGCCGCCAACCCGGCGCCCACCAGCACCGCCGCGAAGATCAGCTTCTCCCATGCGGTGAACAGCACCTGCCCCTGCTCACGCTTGGCCCGGGCGAACAGGACCACCCCCGGCGCGTAGAGCAACGCCGACAGCAGGATGTACTTGAGCCCACCGGCATACAGCAACCACACCGCATACAACAGCGCGATCACTGCGACCAGCATGTCCTTGCGCCGCAGCCCCGCCTGCCCCTGGTAGCTCTCGCCACGCACGGTCAGCAACACCGCATAGGCTGCCGACCAGAAGTAAGGCACCAGGATCATCGACGACGCCAGGTAGATCAGGCTGGTGTAGGTCCCGGCCGAGAACAGGGTGATCAGCAGGAAGCCCTGGATCATCACATTGGTCAGCCACAGTGCGTTGGCCGGCACATGGTTGGCGTTTTCCCGCGCCAGGAACCGCGGCATGGTCTTGTCGCGGGCGGTGGCGAAGAGGATCTCGGCACACAGCAGCGCCCACGACAGCAACGCCCCGATCAGCGACACCGCCAGGCCGATGCTGATCAGCAAGGCGCCCCAGGGCCCGACGATATGCTCCAGCACCGAGGCCAAAGAGGGGTTCTGCAAGCCGGCCAGCTCCGGCTGGGTCATCACCCCCAACGACAACACGTTGACCAGTACCAGCAGCGCCAGCACACCGAGAAAGCCAATCACCGTGGCCTTGCCCACGTCCGAACGGCGCAGCGCTCGCCCCGAATAGACGCTCGCCCCCTCGATGCCGATGAACACGAACACTGTGACCAGCATCATGTTGCGTACCTGCTCCAGCACGCTGCCGAACTGCGGATTGCTCAGCCCCCAGATGTCGCGGGTGAAGATATCGGCGCGAAAGGCGAACGCGGCGATGACGATGAACATCAGCAACGGCACCACCTTGGCCACGGTGGTCACCTGGTTGATGAACGCCGCCTCCTTGATGCCGCGCAGCACCAGGAAGTGCACCGCCCACAGCAGCAACGAGGCGCAGCCGATGGCCACAGGCGTGTTGCCCTGGCCGAACACCGGGAAGTAGAAGCCAAGGGTACTGAACAGCAGCACGAAGTAGCCGACATTGCCCAGCCAGGCACTGATCCAGTAGCCCCAGGCCGAGGAAAAGCCCATGTAGTCGCCGAAACCAGCCTTGGCGTAGGCATACACCCCCGAGTCCAGCTCCGGCTTGCGGTTGGCCAGGGTCTGGAACACGAAGGCCAGCGCCAGCATGCCCACTGCGGTGATGCCCCAGCCGATCAGCACCGCCCCGACATCGGCGCGCGCCGCCATGTTCTGCGGCAACGAAAAGATCCCCCCGCCGATCATCGAACCGACCACCAGTGCGATCAGGGCGCCAAGGCGCAGCTTCTGTCCCGGTTCGCTCATGGGGCTCCTCGTGCGCGCGTGCGCGTAAACGTATTTGGCAACATGAATGTTACAAGTTTCTTATTGAATCGAGCCATTAAAGCTATAGCACTCATAACCGGACTGTCTATAGCCCGCGACCGATAAAAAGTGGCAGTTGCGAACTATCTCAACCCTCACCTAAATGCGTCGCTATTTACTGTGAAAAATTTGCGAAACCCCCAAAAGAGACTAACTTCATGGTTCGCAGGCAGAACGGGGCGTTTGCTCCAGAAGGACATGGAGGTGCCAGCGTACAAGGCCTGCAACGAAGCTGTCGGCATCCTCCAGGAGGCGCATGAGGGAATTTTCTTACCTTCATGCTGGCATGAACTGATCTAAGTCAGCGAATGATCCAGGCGTCAGATTTATTCTGAGGTCAACTTTCTCCTGGTACGGAGTCGATAAATGTCTGATTCTCCCGGAAAACTAAAACTGGGTGCGCTTGTTGCACTAGTAGTGGGCTCGATGATCGGTGGCGGGATCTTCTCGTTACCGCAAAACATGGCCGCCAGCGCCGGTGTCGGCGCCGTGCTGATCGGCTGGGCCATCACCGCAGTGGGCATGCTCACCCTCGCCTTCGTGTTCCAGACCCTGGCCAACCGCAAACCCGACCTCGACGGCGGTGTGTACGCCTACGCCAAGGCCGGTTTCGGCGACTACATGGGCTTTTCCTCGGCCTGGGGCTACTGGATCAGCGCCTGGCTGGGCAACGTCGGCTACTTCGTGCTGCTGTTCAGCACCCTGGGGTACTTCTTCCCAATCTTCGGCGAGGGCAACACCCCGGCGGCAGTGATCGGCGCCTCGGTCCTGCTGTGGGCCGTGCACTTCCTGGTGCTGCGCGGCATCAAGGAAGCCGCGTTCATCAACCTGGTCACCACCGTGGCCAAGGTCGTGCCGCTGGCCCTGTTCGCCCTGATCTGCCTGTTCGCCTTCAAGCTCGATGTGTTCACCGCGGATATCTGGGCCGTGGGCACACCGGAGCTGGGCAGCGTGATGAACCAGGTGCGCAATATGATGCTGGTCACGGTGTGGGTGTTCATCGGCATCGAGGGCGCGAGCATCTTCTCGTCCCGTGCGGAAAAACGCTCCGACGTCGGCAAGGCCACGGTCATCGGCTTCGTCACCGTGCTGCTGTTCCTGGTGCTGGTCAACGTGCTGTCGCTGGGCGTGATGACCCAACCCGAGCTGGCCAAGCTGCAGAACCCGTCGATGGCCGCCGTGCTTGAACATGTGGTGGGCCACTGGGGCGCGGTGCTGATCAGCGTCGGCCTGATCATCTCGCTGCTCGGCGCCCTGCTGTCGTGGGTGCTGCTGTGCGCCGAGATCATGTTCGCCGCCGCCAAGGACCACACCATGCCGGAGTTCCTGCGCCGCGAGAACGCCAACCATGTACCGGCCAACGCCCTGTGGCTGACCAACGCCATGGTGCAGATCTTCCTGGTCATCACCCTGTTCTCCAACAGCACCTACCTGTCGCTGATCTACCTCGCCACCTCGATGATCCTGGTGCCTTACCTGTGGTCGGCGGCCTATGCCTTCCTGCTCGCCTGGCGCAACGAAACCTACGAACAGGCCCTGGCCGAACGCAAGAAAGACCTGATCATCGGCGGCATCGCCCTGCTCTACGCGATCTGGCTGCTGTACGCCGGTGGCGTCAAGTACCTGCTGCTCTCGGCGCTGCTCTATGCCCCTGGCGCGATCCTGTTCGCCAAGGCCAAGCGCGAGGTCGGCCAGCCAATCTTCACCAGCGTGGAAAAACTGATCTTCGCCGCCGTGGTCGCGGGCGCCCTGGTGGCTGCCTACGGCTTGTATGACGGCTTCCTGACGCTCTGAACCCATGTCTTCGCATTACAGGAGGATTCACCATGTCCACTGAGAAACAGAAATACGGCGTACATTCCGAAGCCGGCAAGCTGCGCAAAGTGATGGTCTGCAGCCCGGGCCTGGCGCACCAACGGCTGACCCCGAGCAACTGCGACGAGCTGCTGTTCGACGACGTCATCTGGGTCAACCAGGCCAAGCGTGACCATTTCGACTTCGTCACCAAGATGCGCGAACGCGGCATCGAAGTGCTGGAAATGCACAACCTGCTGACCGAGACCGTGCAGAACCCCGAAGCGCTGAAATGGATCCTCGACCGCAAGATCACCGACGACACGGTTGGCATCGGCCTGAAGAACGAAGTGCGCAGCTGGCTCGAAGGGCTTGAGCCACGCAAGCTGGCCGAGTATCTGATCGGCGGCGTGGCAGGCGAAGACCTGCCCGACAGCGAAGGCGCGAGCGTGATCAAGATGTACCGCGACTACCTCGGCCACTCCAGTTTCCTGCTCGATCCGCTGCCCAATACCCAGTTCACGCGTGACACCACTTGCTGGATCTATGGTGGCGTCACCCTCAACCCGATGTACTGGCCGGCGCGACGCCAGGAAACGCTGCTGACCAGCGCCATCTACAAGTTCCACCCAGAGTTCACCAATGCCGACTTCGAAGTCTGGTACGGCGACCCGGACAAGGACCATGGCAAGGCCACCCTTGAAGGTGGCGATGTGATGCCGATCGGCAATGGTGTCGTACTGATCGGCATGGGTGAGCGCAGCTCGCGCCAGGCGATCGGCCAACTGGCGCAATCGCTGTTCGCCAAGGGCGCGGTAGAGAAGGTGGTGGTCGCCGGGCTGCCGAAATCCCGCGCCGCCATGCACCTGGACACCGTGTTCAGCTTCTGCGACCGCGACCTGGTCACCGTCTTCCCCGAAGTGGTCAAGGAAATCGTGCCATTCGTGATCCGTCCGGATAGCAGCAAGCCTTACGGCATGGACGTGCGTCGCGAGAACAAATCGTTCATCGAGGTAGTGGCCGAATCGCTCAACCTCAAGAAGCTGCGCGTGGTCGAGACCGGCGGCAACAGCTTCGCCGCCGAGCGCGAACAGTGGGATGACGGCAACAACGTGGTGGCCGTGGAGCCTGGCGTGGTCATCGGCTACGACCGCAACACCTACACCAACACCCTGCTGCGCAAGGCCGGGGTCGAAGTCATCACCATCAGTGCCGGCGAGCTGGGCCGGGGGCGCGGCGGCGGTCACTGCATGACCTGCCCGATCGTGCGCGACCCTATCGACTACTAAACGTCCATCACCCCGGCCGTGCTCACCCAGCAGCGGCCGGGGGATTACCGAACTCAAGGAGAATCATCATGGCGTTCAACATCCACAACCGTAACCTGCTCAGCCTCGAACACCACACCACCCGCGAGCTGCGTTACCTGCTGGACCTGTCCCGCGACCTCAAGCGCGCCAAGTACACCGGCACCGAGCAGCAGCACCTGAAGGGCAACAACATCGCCCTGATCTTCGAGAAGACCTCGACCCGCACCCGTTGCGCCTTCGAAGTCGCCGCCTACGACCAGGGCGCCAACGTCACCTACATCGACCCCAACTCCTCGCAGATCGGCCACAAGGAGAGCATGAAGGACACCGCCCGCGTGCTCGGGCGCATGTACGACGCCATCGAGTATCGCGGCTTCAAGCAGGAGATCGTCGAGGAACTGGCCAAGTTCGCCGGCGTGCCGGTATTCAACGGCCTGACCGACGAGTATCACCCGACCCAGATGATCGCCGACGTGCTGACCATGCGCGAAAACAGCGACAAGCCGCTGCACGACATCAGCTACGCCTACCTGGGCGATGCCCGCAACAACATGGGCAACTCGCTGCTGCTGATCGGCGCCAAGCTCGGCATGGACGTGCGCATCGCCGCGCCCAAGGCGCTGTGGCCGCATGACGACCTGGTCGAGCGTTGCAAAAAGTACGCAGAAGAAAGCGGCGCGCGCATCACCCTGACTGAAGACCCGAAAGCCGCGGTCAAGGGCGTCGACTTTGTCCACACCGACGTCTGGGTATCGATGGGTGAGCCGGTCGAGGCCTGGGGCGAGCGTATCCAGCAACTGCTGCCCTACCAGGTGAACAAGGAGCTGATGAAGTCCACCGGCAACCCGCGCACCAAGTTCATGCACTGCCTGCCGGCGTTCCACAACTCCGACACCAAGGTCGGCAAGCAGATCGCCGAACAGTACCCGCACCTGGCCAACGGCATCGAAGTGACCGATGACGTGTTCGAGTCGCCGGCGTGCATCGCCTTCGAGCAGGCGGAAAACCGCATGCATACGATCAAGGCGATCCTGGTGTCGACCCTGGCTGATCTGTAACCCCCGACCAAGGGCTTTTGTGGGAGCGGCGGTGCGCCGCTCCCACGGGTCCGCCCCATAGTCTTTCTGAAGGACATTCCCCATGCGTATCGTTGTTGCATTGGGCGGCAACGCCCTGCTGCGCCGCGGCGAACCGATGACCGCCGACAACCAGCGCGCCAATATCCGCACCGCCACCGAACAGATCGCCAAGATCCATCCCGGCAACGAACTGGTCATTGCCCACGGCAACGGGCCGCAGGTCGGCCTGCTGTCGTTGCAGGGGCTGTCGTACAAGCCAGACGAAGCCTACCCGCTGGACGTCCTCGGTGCCGAGACCGAAGGCATGATCGGCTACATGATCGAACAGGAACTGGGCAACCTGCTGGACTTCGAGGTGCCGTTCGCCACGCTGCTCACCCAGGTTGAAGTGGACGCCAACGACCCGGCGTTCAAGGACCCGACCAAGTTCATCGGCCCCGTGTACGCCAAGGACGAGGCCGAGCGCCTGGCCAAGGACAAAGGCTGGGTGGTCAAGCCCGACGGCGACAAGTACCGCCGGGTGGTGGCCAGTCCGAAACCCAAGCGCATCTTCGAGATCCGCCCGATCAAGTGGCTGCTGGAAAAAAGCAGCATCGTGATCTGCGCCGGCGGCGGCGGCATTCCCACCATGTACGACGAAAACCGCAAGCTCAAGGGCATCGAGGCGGTGATAGACAAGGACCTGTGCTCGGCGCTGCTGGCCGAACAGCTGGAAGCCGACCTGCTGATCATCGCCACCGACGTCGATGCGGCGTACATCGACTGGGGCAAGCCGACGCAGAAAGCCATTGCCCAGGCGCACCCCGACGAGCTTGAACGGCTGGGCTTCGCCGCAGGCTCCATGGGGCCGAAAGTCCAGGCCGCCTGCGATTTCGCCCGCCACACCGGCAAGGTGGCGGTGATCAGCTCGCTGGAGAACATCGAGGACATCGTCAAGGGCACCGCCGGCACGCGGGTTTCCACCGCCAAGCCCGGTATCAGCTACCGTTGAATGCAGTTGGCGGGTGCCTGGCGCCCGCCGTTTTCAACCTTCCGGAGGATTCCGCCATGGCCCAGTTCCAACCCGGTCACGTGCATATCGAACGCACCGCGCTGAACACCAATGACCACAGCTACGACCTGAACATCAACTACGAAGTGGCCCAGGATCCCAAGGAAGGGAGAGGTATCGAGTTCCGTCTGCATGGCAGCATCGAAGGCAAGACTGTCGACGAGAAGTTCTTCCTGGCCAAAGACCAGGTGCTGCCCAGCTTCCTCAGCGTCACCACGCGCAAGGCCCAGGCTTACCTGGCCCCACCGAAGAAATTCGAGACCCTTGGCTCCCCGCACAAGCTTTACGACGCGATGTTCGAGGACATTCGCGCCAAGCTGGATGTTAAATCGGGCGATCCGATCAAGCCTAAGCACCTGGAGTAGAATCCATCGCGGGGCAAGTCGGGCCGCCGCATCGCCGCTCCCACGACATCTCATCAGGCGTGGGAGCGGGCTTGCCCCGCGATTGGGTTTAGCGCCCTTCCCAAGGCATACTGGCGCACTCGCTTGGCCACTGCCCCGATCTCCCCATGCGCATCCACGTCAGCTTCATCGACCGCGTCGGCATCACCCAGGAAGTCCTGGCCCTGCTCGGCGCCCGCAACCTCAACCTCGATGCCGTGGAGATGGTCCCGCCGAACGTCTACATCGACGCCCCGACCCTGAGCCCCGCCGTGCTCGAAGAGCTGCACGACGCGCTGTTCGAGGTACGCGGCGTGCAATCGGTGGAAGTGGTCGACATCCTCCCCGGCCAACGCCGGCACCTGCAGCTCGACGCCCTGCTCGCCGCCATGAGCGACCCGGTGCTGGCGGTGGACAGCGCGGGCAAGGTGCTGCTGGCCAACCCGGCGCTGATCGCCCTGTGCGGGCGTGAGTCCGCCGGGCGTTCGGTGGGCGAGCTGTTCGGCGACCCCGACCTGCTGCAGGCCCTGCTGGACAACAATTTCCACCTGCCCATGCGCGAAATGCAGTTGAACGGCCAGAGCCTGCTGCTCGACGCCACGCCGATCACCCATGCCGGCGGCCTGCTGACGCTGTACCCACCGAACCGCATGGGCGAGCGCCTGTCGGCCCTGCACCACGACCACGCCGAAGGCTTCGACGCCATGCTCGGCGATTCCCCGGCGATTCGCACCCTCAAGGCCCGCGCCCTGCGTGTGGCGGCCCTCGACGCGCCGCTGCTGGTGCATGGCGAAACCGGCACCGGCAAAGAGCTGGTGGCCCGCGCCTGCCACGCCATCAGCAGCCGCCATGCCGCGCCGTTCCTCGCCCTCAACTGCGCGGCACTGCCCGAGAGCCTGGCCGAGAGCGAGCTGTTCGGCTACGCCCCGGGCGCCTTCACCGGCGCGCAGCGCGGCGGCAAGCCCGGGCTGATGGAGCTGGCCAACCAGGGCACGGTGTTCCTCGACGAGATCGGCGAGATGTCGCCGTACCTGCAGGCCAAACTGCTGCGCTTCCTCAGCGACGGCAGCTTCCGCCGCGTCGGCGGCGACCGCGAGGTGAAGGTGGATGTGCGCATCATCAGCGCCACCCACCGCGACCTCGAGCGCATGGTCGCCGAGGGCACCTTCCGTGAAGACCTGTTCTACCGCCTCAACGTGCTCAACCTGCAGGTGCCGCCACTGCGTGATCGCGGCCAGGACATCCTGTCCCTGGCGCAATACTTCATGCAGCAGGCCTGCACCCAGATCCAGCGCCCGCCCTGCCGCCTGGCGCCCGCCACCCATCCGGCGCTGCTGGGCAACCCCTGGCCGGGCAACGTGCGCCAGTTGCAGAACGTGATCTTCCGCGCCGCGGCCATCTGTGAAAGCAATGTGGTGGATATCGGCGATCTGGACATCGCCGGCACCTCGGTCGCGCGGGGGCAGGATGGCGAGGTAGCGAGCCTGGAACAGGCAGTGGGGGATTTCGAGCGGGAGTTGCTGCAACGCCTGTATGCCAGCTATCCCTCGACGCGGCAGTTGGCGGGGCGCTTGCAAACCTCGCATACCGCGATAGCCCAGCGCTTGCGCAAGTACGGTATTCCAAACAAGGCCTGATGCCGCTTCGCCGGACCAGTCTTGCCCCGGAAGCAGGCCGTATTGAAATCATTACATCGTACCGAATTCGCTACACATCCATCTGGGTGCCTGTGCACAAGGGTTTGATCCCACAATGCTTTTGAATCACCCGCCTCCTGTATCGATTTCATTCCACAAAAATGACAAATCGATTGCATTCATAAACTAACTATTTGATTTATAAGTCTTTTTAAGACTGGCCGCATTATTGCTAAGGGAATTCCAACCTTAAGAGCGCGGAGCCTACCGCGCCCAACGCCCCTGCTTCCCGAGGAATTCCCATGAGCGAGTTGCGTTTCACCGAAGATCACGAATGGCTGCGCGTCGAAGCCGATGGCAGCGTCACCGTGGGCATCACCGCCTATGCCCAGAACGCCTTGGGTGATGTGGTCTATGTGCAACTGCCGGAGCTGCAGCAGTACGACAAGGGCGCCGAAGCCTCCACCGTGGAGTCGGTAAAGGCCGCCAGCGGCGTGTACATGCCACTGACCGGTGAAGTGGTCGCGGTCAACGAAGATCTCAACGACAGCCCCGAACTGGTCAACGAAGACCCGCTGGGCGAAGGCTGGTTCTTCCGCTTTGTGCCTGCCGACATGAGCAAAGTGCACGCCCTGCTCGACCAGGACGCCTACGACCGCCTGCTCAAAGCCAACGACGACGCCTGAGGAATCACCATGACCATCAACCTCGGCACCGCCAACGAATTCATCGCCCGCCACATCGGCCCACGCGCCGCTGACGAGCAGGCCATGCTCACGACCCTGGGCTTCGACTCGCTGGAAGCCATGACCGCCGCGGTCATCCCCGACAGCATCAAGGGCACCAGCGTGCTCGGCAGCCACGACGGGCAGAGCGAGGCCGATGCCCTCGCCGCATTGAAAGCCATCGCCGGCAAGAACCAGCTGTTCAAGAGCTACATCGGCCAGGGATACTACAACACCCACACCCCGGCACCGATCCTGCGCAACCTGCTGGAGAACCCGGCCTGGTACACCGCCTACACCCCGTACCAGCCGGAGATTTCCCAAGGCCGCCTGGAAGCGCTGCTGAACTTCCAGACCCTGATCAGCGACCTCACCGGCCTGCCGATCGCCAACGCCTCCCTGCTCGACGAAGCCACCGCCGCCGCAGAAGCCATGACCTTCTGCAAGCGCCTGTCGAAGAACAAGGCCAGCCATGCCTTCTTCGCCTCCGTGCACTGCCACCCGCAGACCCTCGACGTGCTGCGCACCCGCGCAGAACCCCTGGGCATCGAGGTGGTGGTGGGCGACGAGCGCGAACTGGGCGATGTCAGCGCCTTCTTTGGCGCCCTGCTGCAGTACCCGGCCAGCAACGGTGACGTGTTCGACTATCGCGAGGTGGTGCAGCGCTTGCACGGCGCAGGCGCCCTGGTGGCCGTGGCCGCCGACCTGCTGGCCCTGACCCTGCTCACCCCGCCGGGCGAGTTCGACGCCGACGTGGCCATCGGCAGCGCCCAGCGCTTCGGCGTGCCGCTGGGCTTCGGTGGCCCGCACGCGGCCTACTTCGCCACCCGCGACGCCTTCAAGCGCGACATGCCGGGCCGTCTGGTCGGGGTATCGATCGACCGCTTCGGCAAGCCGGCCCTACGCCTGGCCATGCAGACCCGCGAGCAGCACATCCGCCGCGAGAAGGCCACCAGCAACATCTGCACCGCCCAGGTGCTGCTGGCCAACATCGCCAGCATGTACGCCGTGTACCACGGCCCTGCCGGCCTCAAGCGCATTGCCGAGCGCACCCATGCGCTGACCGCGATCCTCGCTACCGGCCTGACCAAGCTGGGCATCAAGGTCGTCACCGGTGATTTCTTCGACACCCTCACCCTGGCTACCGGTGACAGCACCGGCGCGCTGCACGACAAGGCCCGCGCCCAGGGCATCAACCTGCGCCAGGTCGACGCCGCCCAGCTGGGCCTGTCGCTGGACGAAACCAGCACCCAGGCCGATGTCGAGGCCCTGTGGCAGCTGTTTGCCAACGGCCAGGCCAGCCCTGACTTCACCGCCCTGGCCAACACGGTCGCCGTGCGCCTGCCGGCCGGCCTGCTGCGCCAGTCGGCGATCCTCGAGCACCCGGTGTTCAACCGCTACCACAGCGAAACCGAGCTGATGCGCTACCTGCGCCGCCTGGCCGACAAGGACCTGGCCCTGGATCGCAGCATGATCCCGCTGGGCTCGTGCACCATGAAGCTCAACGCCGCCAGCGAGATGATCCCGGTGACCTGGGCCGAGTTCGGCAACCTGCACCCGTTCGCCCCGGCCGCGCAAAGCCAGGGCTACCTGCAGATGACCAGCGAGCTGGAAGCCATGCTCTGCGCCGCCACCGGCTATGACGCCGTGTCGCTGCAGCCCAACGCCGGTTCCCAAGGCGAGTACGCAGGCCTCCTGGCGATCCGCGCCTACCACCGCAGCCGTGGCGACAGCCACCGCGACATCTGCCTGATCCCGTCCTCGGCCCACGGCACCAACCCGGCCACCGCGCACATGGCCGGCATGCGCGTGGTGGTGACCGCCTGCGACGCGCGCGGCAACGTCGATATCGACGACCTGCGCGCCAAGGCCATCGAACACCGCGAACGCCTGGCAGCGATCATGATCACCTACCCGTCGACCCACGGCGTGTTCGAGGAAGCCATCGGCGAGATCTGCGCGATCATCCACGACAACGGCGGCCAGGTGTACATCGACGGCGCCAACATGAACGCCATGGTCGGCCTGTGCGCCCCAGGCAAGTTCGGCGGCGACGTCTCGCACCTGAACCTGCACAAGACCTTCTGCATCCCCCACGGCGGTGGCGGCCCAGGCGTCGGCCCGATCGGCGTCAAGGCGCACCTGGCGCCGTTCCTGCCGGGCCATGCCCAGCTGGAAAACACCCAGGGCGCGGTATGCGCCGCACCGTTCGGCAGCGCCAGCATCCTGCCGATCACCTGGATGTACATTCGCATGATGGGTGGCGCGGGCCTCAAGCGCGCCTCGCAGATGGCGATTCTCAACGCCAACTACATCGCCCGTCGCCTGGAAGAGCACTATCCTGTGCTGTACACCGGCGGCAACGGCCTGGTGGCGCACGAGTGCATCCTCGACCTGCGTCCGCTCAAGGACACCAGCGGCATCAGTGTCGACGACGTCGCCAAGCGCCTGATCGACTTCGGCTTCCACGCCCCGACCATGTCCTTCCCGGTGGCCGGCACGCTGATGATCGAACCGACCGAAAGCGAGTCGAAAGAGGAACTGGATCGCTTCTGCAACGCCATGATCCAGATCCGCGAAGAGATTCGCGCGGTCGAGAACGGCAGCCTGGACAAGGACGACAACCCGCTGAAGAACGCCCCGCACACCGCGGCGGAACTGGCCGGCGAATGGGCCCACGGCTACAGCCGCGAGCAGGCGGTGTACCCACTGCCGAGCCTGGTGGAAGGCAAGTACTGGCCGCCGGTTGGCCGGGTCGACAACGTGTTCGGCGACCGCAACCTGGTCTGCGCCTGCCCGTCGATCGAGAGCTATCAGGACGTCTGATCGGGTGGGGCCGCTGCGCGCCCCATCGCCGGCAAGCCGGCTCCCACAGGTTCAGCGCTAATCTGTGGGAGCCGGCTTGCCGGCGATGGGCTGCGTAGCAGCCCCAATGGGCTTACTGGCCATCATCAGGAGGAAGCAGCATGTCTTTGAGCGTCTTCGACCTGTTCAAGATCGGCATCGGCCCCTCCAGCTCGCACACGGTCGGCCCGATGCGTGCCGCCGCGCGCTTCGCCGAAGGCTTGCGCCGTGATGGCCTGCTGGCCAGCACGGCCACGGTCAAGGCCGAGCTGTATGGCTCGCTCGGTGCCACCGGCAAGGGCCACGGCAGCGACAAGGCCGTGCTGCTTGGCCTGGAAGGCGAGCATCCGGACACCGTCGATACCGAAGCCATCCCCGCACGCCTGCAAGCCATTCGTGAAAGCGGTCGGCTCAGCCTGCTCGGTGAACACGACATCGCCTTCGTCGAAAAGCAGCACCTGGCGATGATCCGCAAACCGCTGGCCTACCACCCCAACGGCATGATCTTCCGCGCCTTCGATGCCGCCGGCCTGCAGATCCGCAGCCGCGAGTACTACTCGGTGGGCGGTGGCTTCGTGGTCGACGAGGATGCGGCGGGCCATGACCGCATCGTCGAGGACAGCACCGTACTGCCCTACCCTTTCAAGACCGGCAAGGAATTGCTCGGCCACTGCACCGCGCAGCACCTGCCGTTCAGCCAGGTGATGCTGGCCAACGAGGCCGCCTGGCGTCCGGAAGCCGAGACCCGTGCCGGCCTGCTGCGCATCTGGCAGGTGATGCAGGACTGCGTCGAGGCGGGTTGTCGGCACGAAGGCATCCTGCCTGGCGGGCTGAAGGTCAAGCGCCGGGCTCCGGCGCTGTACCGCCAGCTCAGCCGGCATCCGGAAGCCAGCCTGCGTGATGCGCTGTCGGTGCTCGACTGGGTCAACCTCTATGCCCTGGCGGTGAATGAGGAAAACGCCTATGGCGGACGTGTGGTCACGGCGCCGACCAATGGCGCGGCCGGCATCGTGCCGGCGGTGCTGCACTACTACATGCGCTTCGTGCCCGGCGCCAGCGAAGACGGGGTGGTGCGCTTCCTGCTCACTGCCGCGGCGATCGGCATTCTCTACAAAGAAAACGCGTCGATCTCCGGGGCCGAGGTGGGCTGCCAGGGCGAGGTCGGCGTGGCCTGCTCCATGGCCGCAGGCGCCTTGTGCGAAGTGATGGGCGGTACCCCGCAGCAAGTGGAGAACGCCGCCGAGATCGGCATGGAACACAACCTGGGCCTGACCTGCGACCCCATTGGCGGGCTGGTCCAGGTGCCCTGCATCGAGCGCAACGCCATGGGCTCGGTGAAGGCGATCAACGCGGTGCGCATGGCCCTGCGCGGCGACGGGCAGCACTACGTTTCCCTCGACAAGGTCATCCGCACCATGCGCCAGACCGGCGCCGACATGAAAAGCAAATACAAAGAGACCGCCCGCGGCGGTCTGGCCGTCAACATCATCGAATGTTGACCCGAATAAAAACCAAGGAGTCACCGATGTCCGAAACACTGCACAAGACCCCGCTGCACGCCCTGCACCTGGAACTGGGCGCGCGCATGGTGCCGTTCGCCGGCTACGACATGCCCGTGCAATACCCCTTGGGCGTGCTCAAGGAGCACCTGCACACCCGCGAGCAGGCCGGCCTGTTCGACGTTTCGCACATGGGCCAGATCATCCTGCGCGGCAACGACGCCGCCAAGGCCCTGGAAACCCTGGTGCCGGTGGACATCATCGACCTGCCGGTAGGCATGCAGCGCTATGCCATGTTCACCAATACCGAGGGCGGCATCCTTGACGACCTGATGGTCGCCAACCTCGGCAACGACACCCTGTTCCTGGTGGTGAACGCCGCCTGCAAGGACCAAGACCTGGCCCACCTGCGCCAGCACATCGCTGGCCGTTGCGAGATTCAACCGCTGTTCGAGGAGCGCGCCCTGCTCGCCCTGCAAGGCCCGGCGGCGGTCAAGGTGCTGGAGCGCCTGGCACCTGAGGTGGCGAAGATGACGTTCATGCAGTTCCAACCTGTTCAACTGCTCGGCGCCGACTGCTATATCAGCCGCTCGGGCTACACCGGTGAGGACGGATTCGAGATCTCTGTGCCGGCCGACAAGGCCGAAGCGCTGGCGCGCAGTCTGCTGGCCGAGCCAGAGGTACAGCCAATCGGCCTTGGCGCACGCGACTCACTGCGCCTGGAAGCCGGCCTGTGCCTGTACGGTCACGACATGGACACCACCACCACGCCGATCGAGGCCAGCCTGCTGTGGGCCATTTCCAAGGTGCGTCGGGCCGACGGCGTGCGTGCCGGTGGTTTCCCGGGCGCCGAGACCGTGTTTGCCCAGCAACAGGCAGGCGTGGCACGCAAGCGTGTCGGCCTGCTGCCCCAGGAGCGCACCCCGGTGCGTGAAGGCGCGCAGATCGTCGACGCGGCAGGCAAAGTGGTCGGTGAGGTGTGCAGCGGCGGCTTCGGCCCGACGCTCGGCGCGCCGGTCACAATGGGTTATGTCGATAACGAACACGCCACGCTGGACACCGCGCTGTTTGCAATGGTGCGCGGCAAGCAAGTTGCCATGAAAGTCAGCAAAATGCCTTTCGTGACACAACGTTACTACCGTGGCTGAATGAGTGGTTTGGGCAGGCTCGACATATTCGTTTTCGAACCTGCCCAATAACTTCTGAACATTGCGCCAGGCCAGGCGCCACGGCGTTTCCGACAAATCGTTCGGTGATCGGGAAAAGCCTGATTTTCGCTCGTCGCGAGGGCTTGTTTTTCGCTCGGCAGTTGGCGTAGAGTCACTTCACTGTGTTTGCATGGGTCGCAACAGTTCGTGACCTGGGCCAGTAGCCGCAATCTGCTACAACCCGTTCGACGTCTCTTACTTTCCTGCAACCCAGCCCAGTAGTCTTTCACTTACAAAAAGTGTGAAAGAAACTGTCATCAATATCTAAGCTTCATAGGAAATAAGACAATGGCTGAGCGTCAGAACGGTACCGTCAAGTGGTTCAATGACGAAAAAGGTTACGGCTTCATCACCCCAGAAAGCGGTGCTGATCTG
This sequence comes from Pseudomonas sp. 2848, assembly GCF_003253945.1. Classification (NCBI taxonomy): domain Bacteria; kingdom Pseudomonadati; phylum Pseudomonadota; class Gammaproteobacteria; order Pseudomonadales; family Pseudomonadaceae; genus Pseudomonas; species Pseudomonas sp. 2848. The sequence continues at coordinate 196,656 of NZ_QKZD01000003.1, read as the reverse complement.
TTCGTGCACTTCCGCGCTATCGAAGGTAATGGCTTCAAGAGCCTGAAAGAAGGCCAGAAGGTCACCTTCGAAGCAGTTCAGGGCCAAAAAGGCATGCAGGCTGACAAGGTTCAGGTCACCGAATAAGTCGTCTCGATTTCGAATAAAAGCCCCTGCTCTGTGCAGGGGTTTTTTTTTGCTCGTAGAATAGTGGCTTCGCTTTCTGGAGCCATTCTTCATGTCCAAGCCTCTGCTCGCCCCCCAGGGTGATTTCCCGCCGGTCGGCCTGGGCCGTCGCCTGGCCGCGATGTTCTACGACTTCCTGCTGTGCACCGCCCTGCTGATCGTGACTGCCGGCGCCTACAAGATGATCCAGATGGCGATCATCGGCGAGGCGCGCATGCGCGAGCTGACCGAGGCCGGTGCCCTGGACGGCGACCCGCTGCTGTCGACGATCCTGCTGTTCGCCCTGTTCGGCTTCTTCGCCAAGTTCTGGACCCACGGCGGCCAGACCCTCGGCATGCAGGTGTGGGGCATGCGCGTGCAGAACGCCGATGGCAGCGCCATCAGCCTCTGGCAGGCGTTGTTGCGCTTCGTGGTGTCGATCGCGTCGTGGCTGTGCCTGGGGCTGGGTTTCATCTGGTCGTTGTTCGACAAACGTAAACGCAGCTGGCACGACATCTATTCCGAGACCCAGCTGGTACGCCTGCCCAAGCGCAAGAAGTGAGCTGCGCGGGCATCAGGCTTGCGAAAAGCTCCCGCAAAAAAGCCGACCCAAGGGTCGGCTTCTTTGTGCAGCTCAGGCCATCAACCCGCCCGGCGCATCAACCACAAGCCCGCCAGCGCACAGATGCCGGCCGGGATCACCACCGCCAGCAACGGCGGGAAGCCAAACACCTGGCTCGATGGGCCCAACAGCTCCCCGGCAATGCGGAACACGAAGCCCACCAGCACACCGGTGAACACGCGCTGGCCCAGGGTGACCGAACGCAGCGGACCGAAGATGAACGAAATCGCCATCAGTACCAGTGCCGCAGTGACCACCGGCTGCAGGACCTTGGTCCAGAACGCCAGCCAGTAGCGCGCGTTGTTCAGCCCCTGATCGGACAGGTAGTGGATGTAGTCCCACAGCCCGGTGATCGACAGCGACTCCGGTGCCAGCACCACGGTGTTGAGCAGCTCAGGGGTCACCGACACGTCCCACACCTCTTCGGGGCTCTTGACCACTTCGGTATGGTCACCGCGGAAGTAGGTGGTGGCCACGTCGTTGAGCATCCATTTGCCATCGACGTACTGCGCCCGGCGGGCGAAGCTGGAGGTCTGGATCTTGCGCTCGCTGTCGAACCGGTAGCGGGTCACACCCAGCAGCAGGCCATTGGGCTGCACCGAGTTGATGTGCACGAATTCCTCGCCCTGGCGGTGCCACATGCCGCGCTTGGAGCTTTGCGCCTCGCCTCCGCCCTGGGCCAGCGAACGGTCAGCCTGGGCCTTGTTCTCGGTCACCGGGGCCACGTATTCGCCGATCAGCAAGCCGACCAGCATCAGCACCAGCATCGGCTTCATCACCGCCCAGACGATGCGACCGATGGACACGCCGGCGGCGCGCATGATGGTCAGCTCGCTGCTGCTGGCCAGGCTGCCCAGGCCGATCAGGCAGCCGATCAGCGCCGCCATCGGCAGCATGTCGTAGAGCCGGCGCGGCGCGGTGAGCAGCACGAAGCTGCTGGCGTCCATGACCGTGTAGGTGTCGCTCAGGTCGCCCATCTCATCGATGAAGGCGAACAACGAGGCCAGGCCGAGGATGATGCCCAGCACGGCGAGAATGGCCAGCAGCACGCTCTGGCCGATGTAGCGATCCAGTTTAACCACGGGCCACCTCCGCACGGCGAGCGGCGCGCTTGAGACGCAGCGGCTCCCAGTACATCAGCGCCAGGCCGATGAGCAGGAACAGGCCATGGACCCACCAGATACCCAGCGAGAGAGGCAACTTGCCCTTCTCCAGGGCGCCACGCACGGAAATCAGCATTGTCAGATAGGCCATGTACAGGAGAATCGCCGGCAGCAGCTTGAGGAAGCGGCCCTGGCGCGGGTTGACGCGGGACAGCGGCACCGCCAGCAAGGTGACCACGAACACCAGCAGCGGCAACGACAGGCGCCATTGCAGCTCGGCACGCTCACGCAGCCCCTGATGCCCGAACAGGTCGGAGGTCGGGATGGCCTCGCGCTCGGTCACCTCCTCGGCGACCTCCGGCTTTGGCAGCAGCACGCCATAGGTGTCGTACTTGATCGCACGGTAGTCGGCCTGGCCGGGATTGCCGTCGTAGCGGTAACCGTTCTGCAGCACCAGGTAGCGGTTGCCGTCGGCCTGCACTTCCTGGTGGCCCTTCTCGGCGACCAGGACCGAAGGCGCGCGGTCCTTGGTCTTGTCCTGGTTGAAGCGCTTCTCGGAGATGAACACGCCCGCCAGGTTGATACGGTCATCGGACAGCTGCTCGGTGTAGGTCACCCGGGAGCCATCGCGCAGGGTCTGGAAACGGCCCGGCACCAGGGTGTCGAACTCGGTCAGGGTGTCTTGCTGGGCGATGATCTTCTGCACCTGGGCAACCCCCAGGGGGGCCAGGCTCAAGCTCAGCCAGGCCACCAGCAAGGCGACCAGTGCCGCCGGCACCATGGTCACGGCCAGCAGGCGCTGCTGGCTCATGCCAGTGGCCGAGAGCACGGTCATCTCGCTTTCGAGATACAACCGGCCATAGGCAAGCAGAATACCGAGGAACAGCCCCAGCGGCAGGATCAGTTGCAGGAAGCCCGGCAGGCGGAACCCCATGATCATGAACAGCACGCCCGGGTCGAGCATGCCTTGGGCCGCCTGGGCCAGGTACTTGATGAAGCGCCCGCTCATGATGATCACCAGCAGCACAGCGCTGACGGCGCTCAAGGTCACAAGGACCTCGCGGGACAGATAACGAAAGACGATCAAACCAGACACTCCTGGGTTGTCAGGGGCTCAAAGCCAGACGAACGATTCGGACAGCCAAGACCAATGCCGGTTCGCCAAGGCGAACCTCCATGTAAAAGTGCGCGCATTATCCTGTGATTGACGGCGCCTGTCACTTGGCCGCGCAGCATGGCGCATATCGGGGTTGTCATCGTGGTCGCGGCGGGCTCAAACTGGCAGCTTTTCCGCTGGCAGGCAGCGCCCGTCAGCCGCGAATTCCGAGCGCCTGCGAAAGACAGCGCCCACTGACAGACAGATCATTCGGGGACCCCAGACATGGAATTGGTTGTAAAAAGCGTAGCCGCTGTATCCGTCAAGACCGCGACGTTGGTCGTACCCGTCGGTGAAGGCCGCAAGCTCGGCGCCACCGCCAAGGCCGTCGACCAGGCCACCGAAGGCGCCATCAGCGCGCTGCTCAAGCGCGGCGACCTGGCCGGCAAGCCGGGCCAGACCCTGCTCCTGCACAGCCTGCCGGGCCTGAAGGCCGAGCGCGTGCTGCTGGTCGGCAGCGGCAAGGACGAAGCCCTCGGCGACCGCGCCTGGCGCAAGCTGGTGGCCAGCGTCGCCGGCGTGCTCAAAGGCCTGGGTGGCGGCGACGCCGTGCTGGCCCTGGACGACATCGCCGTTACCGGCCGCGATGGCCACTACGGCAAATACCGCCTGCTGGCCGAGACCCTGCTCGACGGCAACTACGTGTTCGACCGTTACAAGAGCCAAAAGGCCGAACCGCGCGCCCTGAAGAAAGTCACCCTGCTCACCGCCAAGGCCGGCCAGCCCGAGGCCGAGCGCGCCGTCAAGCATGCCAGCGCCATCGCCACCGGCATGGCCTTCACCCGCGACCTGGGCAACCTGCCGCCGAATGTCTGCCACCCGAGCTTCCTCGCCGAACAGGCCAAGGACCTGGGCAAGGCGCACAAGGGCCTCAAGGTCGAGGTGCTGGACGAGAAGAAGATCAAGGACCTGGGCATGGGCGCGTTCTACGCCGTGGGCCAGGGCAGCGACCAGCCACCGCGGCTGATCGTGCTCAACTACCAGGGCGGCAAGAAGAGCGAAAAACCGTTCGTGCTGGTCGGCAAGGGCATCACCTTCGACACCGGCGGCATCAGCCTCAAGCCCGGTGCCGGCATGGACGAGATGAAGTACGACATGTGCGGCGCCGCCAGCGTGTTCGGCACCCTGCGCGCCGTACTCGAGCTGCAGTTGCCGATCAACCTGGTGTGCCTGCTGGCCTGCGCCGAGAACATGCCGAGCGGCGGCGCCACCCGCCCGGGCGACATCGTCACCACCATGAGCGGGCAGACCGTCGAGATCCTCAATACCGACGCCGAAGGCCGCCTGGTGCTGTGCGACACCCTCACCTACGCCGAACGCTTCAAGCCGCAGGCGGTGATCGACATCGCCACCCTGACCGGCGCCTGCATCGTCGCCCTGGGCAGCCACACCTCCGGCCTGATGGGCAATGACGACGCGCTGGTCGGCCAACTGCTCGACGCCGGCAAGCGCGCCGACGATCGCGCCTGGCAACTGCCGCTGTTCGATGAGTACCAGGAGCAGCTGGACAGCCCGTTCGCCGACATCGCCAACATCGGTGGCCCGAAGGCCGGCACCATCACCGCCGGCTGCTTCCTGTCGCGCTTCGCCAAGGCCTACCACTGGGCGCACCTGGACATCGCCGGCACCGCCTGGATCAGCGGCGGCAAGGACAAGGGCGCCTCGGGCCGCCCGGTACCGCTGCTCACCCAGTACCTGCTGGACCGCGCCGGCGCCTGATGGCGCATGGCCGGTGGCGCCCCCGCGCCACCGGCCGGCACTGAAACCATGAGCAAAGTCGATTTCTACATCCTGCCCAGCGACTCGCTGTCGGTGCGCCTGGATTTCGCCTGCAAGCTGTGCGAAAAGGCCTGGCGCCTCGGCCACCGGGTCTATCTGCACTGCCAGGACGAGGCGCAGCGCAGCGAACTCGACCTGCGCCTGTGGCAGTTCAAGGGCGAGGCCTTCTTGCCCCACGACCATGCCGAACAGCACCCTGACGCCGTTGTCGCGCTGGGTGTCGGCGCCGATGCTGGCCAACACCGTGACCTGCTGATCAACCTGGGCGGCGACGTCCCGGCCTTCGTCGGCCAGTTCGAACGGGTTGCCGAAATCGTCGTCGAGGAGCCGGCCATCCGCCTGGCCGCTCGTGAACGGTTCCGTTTCTACCGCGAACAGGGCTATGCTCTGCAAGACCACCGCTTACAGCGACTCTGACGACGATGGACAAGCAGCTGAACTCCCTCACCCATTCCGCCCACCTGCTCGACGACCTGGAGTCGATCCGCGAGCTGCTGGGCGACGCCGACCTGCAACCGCCCCTGCTGACCGAAACCGTGGAGCAGATCCCCCTGCTGCTCGACGAGCCGAGCGCCACAGCGCCCGTCGCCGCCGCAGCGCCGGCACCGACTCCGGCACCTGAAGAGGATGCCCAGACCCGCCGCCAGGACACCTTGCTGCACCTGGACGCCGAACTGCGCGCCGCGGCGCAGTCGATCATGCAAGACGTGATCAACGACTTCACCCCGCACATCGAGACCGAGATCAAGCGCCGCCTCGACGCGCGGCTGGAGCGGTTGCTCAAGCGTTCCGAGTAACCCTTCGTCCGCATCGCGGGGCAAGCCCGCTCCCACCAGCGGGCTTGCCCGCTACACCTGTCTTGAAACGCGCAGCTTGGTTATACTTCCCGGCTTTCCCGAATTAATGCCTAAGGGTCCCGCCGCGCATGGATAAGACCTACCAGCCGCACGCCATCGAAACTTCCTGGTACAACACCTGGGAGTCCGAGAACTATTTCGCCCCACAAGGTGCAGGCGAGTCCTACACCATCATGATCCCGCCGCCGAACGTGACCGGCAGCCTGCACATGGGCCACGGTTTCAACAACGCGATCATGGACGCCCTGATCCGTTTCCGCCGCATGCAAGGGCGCGACACCCTGTGGCAGCCGGGCACCGACCACGCCGGTATCGCCACCCAGATGCTGGTCGAGCGCCAGCTCGAGGCCAAGGGCCAGAACCGCCATGACCTGGGTCGTGAGCAATTCCTGGAGAAAGTCTGGGAGTGGAAGGACCAGTCGGGCGGCAACATCAGCCGCCAGATCCGCCGCCTGGGCTCGTCGGTGGACTGGAGCCGCGAGCGCTTCACCATGGACGACGGCCTGTCCGAAGCGGTCAAGGAAGCCTTCGTGCGCCTGCACGAAGACGGCCTGATCTACCGCGGCAAGCGCCTGGTCAACTGGGACACCAAGCTGCACACGGCGATCTCCGACCTCGAAGTGGAAAACCACGACGAGAAGGGCCACCTGTGGAACCTGCGCTATCCGCTGGCCGACGGCGCCAAGACCGCCGACGGCAAGGACCACCTGGTGGTTGCCACCACCCGTCCGGAAACCCTGCTCGGCGACGTCGCCGTTGCCGTCAATCCGACCGACGAGCGCTACCAGGCCCTGATCGGCAAGTTCGTCAAACTGCCGCTGGTCGGCCGCCTGATCCCGATCGTCGCCGATGACTACTGCGACCCCGAATTCGGCACCGGCTGCGTGAAGATCACCCCGGCCCACGACTTCAACGACTACGAAGTCGGCAAGCGCCACAACCTGCCGCTGCTGAACATCTTCGACAAGAACGCCACCGTGCTGGCCGCGGTGCAGGCGTTCAACCTCGACGGCAGCGTCAACGAGCAGCTCGACACCTCGCTGCCAGCCCAGTACGCCGGCCTCGACCGCTTCGTCGCGCGCAAGCAGATGGTTGCCGACCTGGACGCCCAAGGCCTGCTGGTCAGCATCGACGACCACGCCCTGAAGGTGCCGAAAGGCGACCGCTCCGGCACCGTCATCGAGCCATGGCTGACCGACCAGTGGTACGTCTCCACCAAGCCGCTGGCCGAGCCTGCCATCGCCGCCGTCGAAGACGGCCGCATCCAGTTCGTGCCCAAGCAGTACGAGAACATGTACTTCTCCTGGATGCGCGACATCCAGGACTGGTGCATCAGCCGCCAGCTGTGGTGGGGCCACCGCATCCCGGCCTGGTACGACGAGGCCGGCCAGGTCTATGTTGGCCGCGACGAGGCCGAAGTGCGCGCCAAGCACAACCTGGGCAGCGATGTGAAGCTGCGCCAGGACGACGACGTGCTCGACACCTGGTTCAGCTCGGGCCTGTGGACCTTCTCCACCCTGGGCTGGCCGGAACAGACCGAGTTCCTGAAGAAGTTCCACTCCACCGACGTGCTGGTCACAGGCTTTGACATCATCTTCTTCTGGGTCGCCCGGATGATCATGCTGACCATGCACCTGATCAAGAACGAGGACGGCACCCCGCAGGTACCGTTCAAGACCGTCTACGTGCACGGCCTGGTGCGTGATGGCCAGGGGCAGAAGATGTCCAAGTCCAAGGGCAACGTCCTCGACCCGCTGGACATCGTCGACGGCATCACCCTCGACGCCCTGCTGGAAAAACGCACCAGCGGCATGATGCAGCCCAAGCTCGCCGAGAAGATCGCCAAGCAGACCAAGGCCGAGTTCCCCGAAGGCATCGCCAGCTACGGCACCGACGCCCTGCGCTTCACCTTCTGCTCGCTGGCCTCCACCGGCCGTGACATCAAGTTCGACATGGGCCGCGTCGAAGGCTACCGCAACTTCTGCAACAAGATCTGGAACGCCGCCCGCTACGTGCTGGACAAGGGCGAGGACTGCGGCCAGAACGGCGAGGCCTACGAGCTGTCGCTGGCTGACCGCTGGATCATCTCGCAGCTGCAGCGTACCGAAGCCGAGGTGACCCGCCAGCTCGAGCAGTTCCGCTTCGACCTGGCCAGCCAGGCGCTGTACGAGTTCATCTGGAACCAGTACTGCGACTGGTACCTGGAGCTGTCCAAGCCGGTATTGTGGGACGAGAACGCCCCGGTCGAGCGCGCCCGTGGCACCCGCCGCACCCTGGTGCGCGTGCTGGAAGTGGCGCTGCGCCTGGCCCACCCGTTCATGCCCTTCATCACCGAAGAGATCTGGCAGCGCATCGCGCCGCTGGCCGGCATCCACGGCAAGACCATCATGCTGCAGCCATGGCCTGAAGCGAACGAGAGCCGCATCGACGCCGCCGCCGAAGGCGACATCGAGTGGCTCAAGGAGCTGATGGTCGGCCTGCGCAACATCCGCGCCGAGATGAACATCGGCCCGGGCAAGCCGCTGCCGCTGTTCCTGAAAAACGCCAACGCCGACGACCAGCGTCGTCTGCAGGAAAACGAAGCGCTGCTGAAGAAGCTGGCCAAGGTCGAGTCGTTCACCGTGCTCGGCGAGCAGGACGAAGCACCGCTGTCGGCCACCGCCCTGGTGGGTGACCTGCAAGTGCTGGTGCCGATGGCCGGCCTGATCGACAAGGACGCCGAGCTTGCGCGCCTGAGCAAGGAGATCCAGCGCCTGCAGGGTGAAGTCCAGCGCGTCGGCGGCAAGCTGTCCAACGCCGCCTTCGTCGACAAGGCCCCGCCTGCGGTGATCGAGAAGGAACGCGCCAAGCTGGCCGAATCGGAGCAGGCCCTGGCCAACTTCACCGAACAGCATGCGCGGATTGCTGCGCTGTAATTCAAACGTGAAGCCATAGGGGGCTGCTTCGCAGCCCATCGCCGGCAAGCCGGCTCCCACAGGTACTGCACTATCCTGTGGGAGCCGGCTTGCCGGCGATGCTTTTTCAGGACCCCACCATGACCCAGAAACCCACCCTGCACCCGCGCAACCGCCACCAGGGCCGCTACGACTTCCCCGCCCTGATCAAGGCGCATCCGGACCTGGCCCGCTTCACCATCACCAACCCCTACGGCAAACCCAGCATCGACTTCGCCAACCCTGAAGCAGTGCGGGTATTCAACCGCGCCCTGCTCAAGGCCCAGTACGGCATCCAGCACTGGGACATCCCCGCCGACTACCTGTGCCCGCCGATTCCCGGCCGCGCCGACTACATCCATGTGCTGGCCGACCTGCTGGGCGAAGACAACGGCGGCGAAATCCCCCGCGGCGCCCAGGTGCACGCCCTGGATATCGGCGTCGGCGCCAACTGCATCTACCCCCTGCTCGGGCACAGCGACTACCGCTGGCGCTTCACCGGCTCCGACATCGACAGCGTGGCACTGGCCTCGGCCAAGGCCATCGTCCAGGCCAACAAGCTCGACAAGGCCATCGGCCTGCGCCTGCAAGCGGATCGCAAGCACATCCTCAGCGGCCTGCTGCAGGCCGACGAGCGCTTCGACCTGACCCTGTGCAACCCGCCCTTCCACGCCTCGCGCGAGGAAGCCACGCGCGGCAGCCAGCGCAAATGGAAGAACCTCGGCAAGCAGGACCCCAAGCGCAAGCTGCCGGTGCTGAATTTCGGCGGGCAGAACAATGAGCTGTGGTGCGAAGGTGGCGAGATCCGCTTCGTCTCCCAGTTGGTCGCCGAAAGCGCGCAGTACGCGGCCCAGGTGCTGTGGTTCACCAGCCTGGTGTCCAAGGCCAGCAACCTGCCGGGTATCGAGGCAGCCTTGAAAAAGGCCGGGGTGAAGGCCCTGCGCATCATCGAGATGGGCCAGGGGCAGAAGCAGAGCCGCATGGTCGCCTGGAGCTTCCAGGACGATGGCACACGCCAGCAATGGCACGCCCTGCGTAAATCACGGGCATGAAAAAACCGCGCCCGGGCACGCCGGGCGCGGTTTCGTCAAATCAACAATTACTTGTTGATCGAGTCGGTCAGCACTTTGGCTGGAACGAACTTGACGACTTTCTTGGCAGCGATTTCGATGGCAGCGCCAGTCGAAGGGTTGCGGCCGGTACGGGCAGGACGCTCGGTGACTTTCAGTTTGCCGATGCCTGGCAGGGTGATTTCGGCGCCGTTTTCCAGTTGGTCGGCGACGATCTGGCCCAGTTGCTCCAGGGCGTTACGCGCGGTGGTTTTCGGCGCGTCGATGGCTTCAGCGATATCGGCAATCAGTTGGTCTTTGGTCAGTGCCATGGTGGTGTTCCTTCCCTATCAAATTCAGTGGTTGTGCAGCGTGCTTGGTCGGTGGTCGGGCCAGCCCGGGACAATCCAGAGGCCGCGTCGATCGCGTATGTAGATACGCAAATCGGCGTTTGGTTCGACACCGCGCAAGCGATCTGCCAGCAATGCGCCACCCAAGGGGCGCAAGACCGCGCAAAGCTACCACAGGAATCGATAAATATCCGCTGCCGACCGCGTTTTTGTTCAGGTTTTTCGGGGGTTTTCAGAAAAATCGCAAATATTTGAACAAAAAACGAACAACCGACATATACGCCAACATCTGGCCACTGCACCACCCTCGCCCTGGGTTAAACTGAACGCCTTTTGCAGCGCGGCTTTTCACCGCTCCTATCACCGAGAATTCCATGCCAATCCGTCATTGCATCGTTCACCTGATCGACAAGAAGCCCGATGGCAGCCCCGCCGTGCTCCATGCTCGCGACAGCGAACTGGCGGCCTCCGACGCCATCGAGAACCTGCTGGCCGACCTCAACGACAGCTACAACGCCAAGCAAGGCAAAGCCTGGGGCTTCTTCCACGGCGAGTCCGGGGCCTATCCGTTCAGCGGCTGGCTCAAGCAATACCAGGACGGGGAGAAAGACTTCGCCACCTTCAGCCGCGTGGCCGTCGAGCACCTGCAGAAGCTGATGGAAGAGTCCAACCTGTCCACCGGTGGCCACGTGCTGTTCGCCCACTACCAGCAAGGCATGACCGAATACCTGGCCATCGCCCTGCTGCACCACAGTGAAGGCGTGGCGGTCAACGCCGAGCTCGACGTGACCCCCTCGCGCCACCTGGACCTGGGGCAGTTGCACCTGGCGGCGCGGGTCAACCTGTCCGAGTGGAAGAACAACCAGAACTCCAAGCAGTACATCTCGTTCATCAAGGGCAAGAACGGCAAGAAAGTCTCGGATTACTTCCGCGATTTCATCGGTTGCCAGGAAGGCGTGGATGGCCCGGGTGAGACCCGCACCCTGCTCAAGGCCTTCAGCGACTTTGTCGAGAAAGAGGACCTGCCGGAAGAATCCGCCCGCGAGAAGACCCAGACCCTGGTCGACTACGCCACCACCCAGACCAAGCTGGGCGAGCCGGTAACGCTGGAAGAGCTCTCCAGCCTGATCGACGAAGACCGCCCCGAGGCGTTCTTCGACCATATCCGCAACAGCGACTATGGGTTGTCGCCAGAGATCCCGGCCGACAAGCGCACCCTCAACCAGTTCCGCCGCTTCACCGGGCGTGCCGAGGGGTTGTCGATCAGCTTCGAGGCGCACCTGCTCGGCTCGAAGGTCGAGTATGACGAAGAAGCCGGGACGCTGGTCATCAAAGGCCTGCCGACCCAGCTGATCGATCAGCTGAAACGGCGCAAGGACTGAGAAGGTCGGGGGCGCATTGCGCCCTCCGGCGACCTGGAACAGATCGCCTGTTTATAAGACTTTCCCCATTCCCTGTAGTCCATTTCCCAAACATACTTCCAACCCCTTTCAAGCCATTGCGGTGCTCCGGGTTGGCCTCTAGTCTCGGACGGTCGCTGCACATTCAGCGACCGGCTTTGACAGGCCGCTGAGAACCTTCCGCATGGCTCGCTCTATGGCGGTTGTGCGTGGGGCACCTCGTGTGCGCCGGGTCAGGTTCTCTCACCGGTCTGTCAACCCACGCATAGCTGCCACCCACTTGTTTGACAGCAGTTGGTGGTGGCCCTTCTGAGAGAGCCAAGCCAATGCTTAAGATTGTCCCCGATCCACCCCACAACCCTCATTCCCTCGAAGACACCCTCATCCAGGCCACCGAGTACGCCCTGTGCGCCTTGACCGTGGCCCATCATGCCGTGCAGCTCAAACCCAGGTCGCCGGCCGCCGTGCTGATGATGGCGTCGATGCATGAGATGGAGTCGCTGCGTGTGTTGCTCGAAGCGGCGTTGATCCAGGTACAGATGCCGGCACAGGCACCGACGTTGCATTAAGCCAGATCGCGGGGCAAGCCCGCTCCCACGTAGCGAAGTACTGCGAAGTCCTGGCGTGGGAGCGGGCTTGCCCCGCGATGGCGCCCGCACAGGCACCGACCATTTCAGGGAGAACAACCATGACCACAGACAACACCCCCACCACCGCCGGCAAGACCAAGTTCTACCAGGGCGAAGGCATGACCGACCCGCTGTTCTGCATCGAGCCCGGCATCCCCTGCCAGCACGCCCGCGACCAGGCCTCGGAACTGATGGGCTGCGTACGCGACCTGACCATCACCGGGATCATGGAAGAAAAGCCCCAGCTGCTCTGGGCGTCGTATTACCTGAGCGCCCTGGCCAAGGCGCTGATGGATGATGCCGAACTCGGCATGAAGCACTAGAAATATCGCGAGGCTATGCGGCGCCAAGGGTATGCATGGCCAAGGCGCCGCAACGTGTCATGGGGCCGTGGCGACACCAATATAGGAGGCCACCAACGCCTCCTTCGCCGCCTTGCGCAGCTTCTTCACCAACCGCTCCTGGCGCAGCGCCTCGCCTTTGTCCGGCCACTGCTCCACGTACACCAGCGCCTGCGCCGGGCTGGTCTTGAAATACCGCGCGCCCTGCCCTTTCTGGTGCTTGATGAAGCGCCGCTGCGGATCGTCGCTGATACCGCAGTACAGCGAGCCATTGGCGGCACGCACCAGATAGACGTACCAGGGTTTGCAGTCGGGGGAAGGCGCTGTTTCGCTCACGGCTCGGTTCGGTGCAACGGAAGAAGGCCGCCAGCTTAACGCCTCAGCGCGCCTGCTGGAATGCGCGCAAGCCTTTGAACGCCTGCTGGCGCACCTTGTTCTGCAACATCGGCGACCAGCCCAGCAGCACGCCCGGCACGCCCAGGGCCTGCCGCGACCAGCGCCACAGGTCGAAGGTATCGTCGTGCTGGCAGATCAGCCCGTCACGAATCACGAAGCGCGCCTGGATATCGTTGACCACCACCCGCCCGGTCTGGCTGAACAGATAGGTCGCCACCCAATGCGCGCCGCCGCCGCGTTCGTCACTGCGCACGTTGTCGAAGGTCAGGGTGAAATCCTTGGCGCGGCGGGTGAGCATGCGCCACATGTCCCCGGCATCCTGCCCGCGCAAGGTGCCGAAGACCGGATCGCTGAAAACGATGTCGTCGCTGTAGCAGGCCACCATGGCCTCGGCGTCCAGGCGCTGGAAGGCCTGGTAGAAACGGGTGATCAGGGCGCTGTTGGCATCGCTCATTGGCGGTTATCCGTGCTTGGGCTCGAGAAGCGCAAGATAGTCCGGGCCCGGCTTTGGCGCCACAGCCATTTGCGCCATGAATGGTGCTGGAGCCCGAACCAGATGCCAGCAGACCTCAGACCCGCTCGCTGACCACCCCCACATGCAACGCACGCCCGGCACCCAAGCCGAACACAATGGCACCGATCCCCAGTACCGCGAAGATCCAGCCCACCGCGCCCCAGCCCCCGGTCAGGTCATGCACCAGCCCCACCGCGAACGGCCCCATCGAGGCCAGGGTGTAGCCCACGCCCTGGGCCATGCTCGACAGGTTGGCCGCCACATGGGCGTCCTTGGAGCGCAGCACGATCAAGGTCAACGCCAGGGCAAAGGTGCCGCCCTGGCCCAGCCCCAACAGGATCGCCCAGCCCCACAGCCCTTCCAGCGGCGCGTACAGGCAGCCGAACAGCCCGCCCAGGGTCACCAGCATCACCACCACGATGGCCAGGCGCTGATCCTTGCCGCGCGTCGCCAGCCATGGCGCGCTCAGCGAACTGACCAGTTGCACGATCACCGAGCCGGACAGCACCAGCCCCGCCTCGGTCGGGCTCAGCCCACGGCCGATCAGGATCGACGGCAACCAGCCGAACACGATGTAGGCCAGCGACGACTGCAGGCCCATGTACAGGGTCACCTGCCATGCCAGCGGATCACGCCACAGGCCTTGCACCCGGTAAGCCACCTTGTGCACGCCATGCCCCTGGTGGGATTGGGGTAGCCACACCAGCATCGCCAGCAACGCCGGCAGCACCCAGAAGCCCAGCCCCAGCGCCCAGCTGTCATCGAAGTGGCGGGTCAAGGGCACCGTGGCACCCGCGGCCATTGCCGCGCCCAGGCACAGCGCCATGGTGTAGACGCCGGTCAGGGTGCCTGCATGTTGTGGGAAATCGCGTTTGACGATGCCGGGCAACAGCACGCCGATGATGCCGATGCTCGCACCCGCCATCAGGCTGCCGAGGAACACGCCGGTGGCGCCCAGGGTACTGCGCACCAGGATGCCCAGCGCCAGGGTCAGCAAGATACCGAGGATGACCCGTTCGCTACCGAAACGTCGTGCCAGGACCGGTGCCAGCGGCGCGAAAAGCCCCAGGCACAGCACCGGCAAGGTGGTCAGCAGCCCCGCCTGCGATGCGCTGAGCCCCAGCCCTTCGGACACCTGCCCAAGTACGGGCGACATGCTCGACAGCGCCGGGCGCAGGTTCAGCGCCACCAGCACCAGGCCCAGCAACAACAGCCAGGGCCGGCGCAGCACCACAGGCTGTTGCTGGACTTGCTCATCGTCGACCTCGGCGTCGATCAGCAGTTCTTCGAGGTCCGCCTCGCGGGGCGCGGTGTTGCGGGTCAGTTGTTCGGCCATGGCCTTCTCGTGGTCAGGATTCGATAAGGGTCCGGCTCAGGTGCTTGGCCCGCTCCGGATCGCGTTGTTCGAGGGCGTCGAGGATCTGCCCGTGCAGGTCGAACACGGCCTGGCAACGGGGGACGGTCGTCATGTTGTGCTGCAGGGCCGCGCCGACCACGCCGGAAAAGTAGCGGTACAGCTCGCTCAAGGCGGGGTTGTGGGCGGCATCCACCAGGCGCTGGTGGAAGACCAGGTCGCATTCGACATAGGCATCCACATCGCCGTGGTAGTGCTGCGCGCTGTGTTGCAGGGCTTCGCGCAGCGCCTGCAGGTCGGCGTCGGTGCGGCGCAACGCGGCCAGGCCGATGGCTTGTGTTTCAAGAATATGGCGGGTTTCGCGGGCGTGTTCGACGGCGCAGCGCGACATCACCTGCACGGCCTGCAGCGGGTCCACGGCGGTGCGCAGGTAGCTGCCGTCGCCCTGGCGGATTTCCACCAGGCCGCTGAAAGCCAGGACGCGCATGGCCTCACGCACGGTGTTGCGGCTTATGCCCAGGTCGCTGGCCAGCTCTGGTTCGGTGGGCAGGCGCTGGCCTACTGACCAGGTGCCCTGAGCGATGCGCGCGCGGAGCTGGTCTACGGCTTGTTCTACCAGGCTGCGTTTGATGAGCGGGGTCACGGGGGGCTTACGTCCAGTCATCGGATGAATTGCTTGACGATAGCGGGTTGGTGGGGGTGGGGCAAGGTCTCGTGTGGGGATGTTTAAGTGGTTGTTTTGAGTTTTACATCAACATTCTTTGAAGATGTCGACTTTTAGTCACCTTTTCGCCTTTACGGCGACCTCCTGTTCTCTTGGGAAAAGGAGGCAAAACCGTTCGGCTCCGTTCATACGGCCCCTGCGCTGCGCTCCGGGGTTCCCTCGCTCCGGGCTTGCTCCGGGAGTACGCGCCGACGGGCCATCCATGGCCTGATCGGCGCTCGACGGGCATCCATGCCCGTCGCCTCCCTACGCAAGCCCTGCACTCGGCCTCCTGAAGTCGCAATTTGCAGCGCCTGGGCTACCGTGCGCTTAGAAGCAAGGGCAAGGGCAAGAGCAAGAGCAAGAGCAAGAGCAAGAGCAAGAGCAAGAGCAAGAGCAAGAGCAAGAGCAAGAAATGCGAGTTTCGTGGTTCGCAGTGGCGATGTTATCGCCACTGCGATCCTGAAACCGACATGGAGCAGATCAGGCCTGACGTGCCTTCTTCATCCGGAACGCCACCCACAGCACGGCGATCCAGGCCGGGATCAGCATCACCGAGATACGGATTGGCGGGGTGAGGTACATCACCACCAGGATCAGCACGATGAACGCCAGGCACAGGTAGTTGCTCAGCGGGTGCCACAGGCTCTTGTAGAACGGCGTGATGCCGGCCGCCAGCTTGGCCTTGCGGAACTTCAGGTGGGTGATGCTGATGCTCGCCCAGTTGATCACCAGCGCCGACACCGCCAGGGCCATCAGCAGGCCAAAGGCCTCGCCCGGCATCAGGTAGTTGATCAGCACGCACAGGCCGGTGGCGAACGCCGATACACCCAGCGCGGTGAGCGGCACGCCACGGCGGCTGACCTTGAGCAGCTGGCGCGGCGCGTCGCCCTGCGTGGCCAGGCCGAACAGCATGCGGCTGTTGGCGTACACGCAGCTGTTATAGACCGACAGCGCGGCAGTCAGCACCACGATGTTGAGGATGGTCGCCACCAGGTCGCTGTCCAGTTCGTGGAAGATCATCACGAACGGGCTGCCGCCTTGCACCACCTTCTGCCAGGGGTACAGCGACAACAGCACGGCCAGCGCGCCGATGTAGAAGATCAGGATGCGATAGACCACCTGGTTGGTCGCCTTCGGGATGCTCTCACGCGGGTTGGCCGCCTCGGCGGCGGTGATGCCCACCAGCTCCAGCCCACCGAAGGAGAACATGATCACCGCCAGGGCCATGATCAGCCCGGTGACGCCATTGGGGAAGAAGCCGCCGTACTGCCACAGGTTGGCGACGCTGGCATCCGGCCCGCCGTGGCCGCTGCTCAGCAGCCAGGCGCCGAAACCGATCATGCTGACGATGGCCACCACCTTGACCAGGGCGAACCAGAACTCCATTTCGCCATATACCTTCACCTGGGTCAGGTTGATGGCGTTGATCACCACGAAGAAGATCGCCGCAGTAGCCCAGGTGGGGAAGTCCGGCCACCAGTACTGCACATAGATCCCCACGGCCGTGAGTTCGGCCATGCCGACCAGCACATACACCACCCAGTAGTTCCAGCCCGAGACGAAACCGGCGAACTCGCTCCAGTACTGGTGCGCGAAGTGGCTGAAGCTGCCGGCAACCGGCTCCTCGACCACCATCTCGCCCAGCTGGCGCATGATCAGGAAGGCCATCAGGCCGGCGATGGCGTAGCCCAGCAGCACCGACGGGCCGGCCAGCTGGATGGTCTGGGCGATGCCCAGGAACAGCCCGGTGCCGATGGCCCCGCCCAGCGCGATCAGCTGGATATGACGATTCTTCAGCCCGCGCTGCAAGCGCTCGGGCGTGCTCTGGTCTTGCATGAAGTGTCCTTTAGGTGAGGCAGTGTTATTGGTTTTGCTTGCAACTGAGCTGGTGTGGTGTTTTGCAAATACGACCAATAAAAAGCCTCGAGTTATGGTCGTTATTTGTGAAACACCACACTAGATCCATCCACCCCATTGCAAGAAGAAAATCCCGATGTTCGTGGTGACGGCGGCCATCAGTGTAGTGATCACGATGATCGACGCCGCCAGTTCATGGTTGCCGTTGGCCTCCCGCGCCATCACATAGCTGGCCGCCGCAGTGGGGCTGGCGATGTAGAGGAACAGGATGCCCAGCTCGGCGCCACGGAACCCGCACAGCCAGGCACCCAGGGTGCCCAGCAGCGGCAGCCAGACCATCTTCGCCAGGCTGACATCGACGGCCAGCCTGCCACTGTCGCGCAGGGCCGCCAGCGACAGGGTGCCGCCGATGCAGATCAGCGCCAGCGGCAGGGTCATCTGGGCCAGGTAGTCGCCGGAGGTCAGCAGCCAGTTGGGCAGCGGCACCTGGCCGTAGGCCATGGGTGTTGCCACCAGCACGCTGAGGATCAACGGGTTGCTGAAGATGCTCTTGCAGATGCTCCACGGGTCGGACTTCAGATCCGGGCTGTACACCGCCAGTACCACCGCCGACAGCGAGTTGTACATGAGGATCACCAGCCCGGCCAGCACCGCGCCGAGGGATATACCGTAGTCGCCATACAGGCTGGCCGCCAGTGCCAGGCCGATCACGCCGTTGTTGCCGCGAAACGCGCCTTGCGTGTAGACGCCGCGGTCGGCCCGCGGGCAGCGCCAGATCGCCAGGCCCCAGGCCAGGCCGAAGCATGCCAGCGTCACGCCGACGAAGTAGAGCATCACCCCTGGTTTTACCGCCGACGCCAGGTCGGCGTGGTAGATGCCGAGGAACAGCAGCGCCGGCATGCACACGTTGAACACCAGCTTGGAGGCGACCCGGTTGAAGTTGTCGTCGATCAAGCGGATGCGCTTGAGCAGCACGCCCATGAACAGCATGGCGAATACAGGTGCCGTGATGTTCAGTGTCTGGATGAGAAGGGCGAGCATGCAACGTGGTCCCGGGAAATGCGGTTAGGAGGGCAATCATACGTGAGAGCCGGGGGCTTGCGCCCGCCACAGCTGCCAGATGCCAGCACAAAGGGGGCTTGACGTAGGAAATTTCCTGCATATGATGCATATTACTGTATATGCATACAGTATAAAAATGGATTATCCAGACATTGCAAGGAGCAGATCATGTCAGGAATGCAAACAGCGCCTGCGGCCATCAAAGCCCAGGCCACGCTGGTGGTCGCTGACCTCGACCAGTTGTTCGATGAGCACGGCATCGCCCTACCCGGCCCCGACAGCCATCTGGTGCTGGTCATGCACGGCCACCACACCCTCAAGTATCACCGCCCTGCGCCACCGTCGGCTGGCGGCAATGCTGCGCAGCGCGGCCCGGAGCTGTTCTTCGAAGGCGCAGAACACACCGCTATCGGCGACAACACCCTGTTGCGTTACGAGACAGGCCAACCCGGCACCCCCGCCCATCAGTCGCCATTGCCGCTGCCCAACGGCCTGAACCTGACCTATGGCCAGGTGATCGCCCTGGGCGGCGACTTCTATGGGGTGCCCGAGCGCCCGATTGCCGATGGCGGCACCGACGCCGAACGAGTCGAGCGCTTCATCCAGGCGTTCGACTCCCTGGCGCGCCTGCCGGCGGCCAAGGCGGAAGCCGAACAGATCCTCGCGGTCATGCAGGAAGAAATCCGCGCAGCCAACCAGGCCATCAAGGACGGCCGTCAGCCCCATGAAGCCTATGACGCACTGGGCGACAGCCTGTCGGCACGCTGGAACCGCATCACCGGCGGCGGCAGCTTCGCCTCCGACCTGTTCCCCTTGGGCCGCTACCTGAAGCTGGCCGCCAGCAACTGGGACCACTTCGGCCCCTGGGCGCTGCTGGCCTACCAGGCCGGCCACGCCGCGGCCTTGCAACAGGCGCTGAAAGCCCGCGCCAGCGGCGCCGAACGCGACCTGCAACTGGCCTATGCGATGAACGCCTTCGCCGACCACTTCCTCACCGACCTGTTCTCCGCCGGCCACCTGCGGGTACCGCGCAAGGCCTTGGCCGATACCGTCACGCCGAGCGACGTCGGCTCGCTGATCTCGCGCTTCATGCACGACGAGGACAGCAAGTACGGCCTGGCCGTGCGCAATGCCGAGGGCGAGCAATGGCGCGCCTACGGCGACAAGCGCTATTTCGACAGCGTCGATGTGGCCAACCGTCGTCAAGTGGCGCGCGCCGTGCAGCGCTCGGCCGATGAAGTGTTCCAGGCTTTCGCCGAGGGCCGCGTGCCCCAGGCCAAGGACTTTTCGGCCCTGCGCCTGGCGCCCGACCTGCACGCCGCCGAACAGGACCTGGTGCCCGGCAACTTCGCCCCGCTGTACTTCCAGGACGGCAAGGCCGTGCTGCGGCGCAAGGACGTCAACGACCTCAACGACCGCAACCGCATCGGCGACTGGTGGGGCTGGAGTACCTACCTGCTGCTCAAGGACTACAAGCCGAACAAGCCCACCGGTTTCATCGATGCCCCTGCCACCTCGCCGGTGATCACCGGCTGGGAGCGCCGTGAGCCCGATGGCCTGAACTGGCAACGGGGCAACGCGGTGCGCTATGCCTTCAGCATCACCGACCAGCTCAACGAGTCGTACATTGGCCCTTGGAGCGGCTATGCGGAGCTCACCGACCAGTTCCACCCGAGCGTGCAGGTGCCGGCGGACGGCAAGCAACGCGGGCGCAACCTGTTCCGCCAGTTCCGCGGAGGTTCACCGGAGCTGATTGCCAGCCTGGACGGCAAGACCACTCTCTATATCGATCGCAACGCGTGACAAGGAGGTCACCCATGACAATCAGTATCAAGCTGGAGCTGGCTTCGGGCCAGTCGATGGAAGGCATGCCGCTGGAGTTGCTGCGTGATGGCAAGGTGATTGGCCGAACGAAAGTGCCGGCAGGGGGCCAGGTGGCGTTCGAGGCGCCATCGGGGGCAGGACAGCTGGCGGTACGGGTTGACCGCTCGGGAGGGAAAGCCGCTTAACGCTGTGGTACGCCATCGCGGGGCAAGTCGGGTCGCCGCATCGCCGTTCCCACAAGGTCATCCAGAGCTTGAAAGCCCTGGGCATGACCTGCGTGGGAGCGGCGATGCGGCGACCCGACTTGCCCCGCGATTTTTCAGCGTCGGACCGGACGCTTCTGCAACTTGCGCTGCAAGGTGCGCCGGTGCATGCCCAGCGCCCGCGCCGTGGCGGAGATATTACCCTCGTGCTCGCCCAGCACGCGCTGGATGTGCTCCCACTGCAGGCGGTCCACCGACATCGGGTTTTCCGGCACCAGCGTGTCCAGGTCGGTATGCTCCGAGAGCAGCGCCGCCAGCACATCGTCGGCGTCGGCCGGTTTGCACAGGTAGTTGCAGGCCCCGCGCTTGACTGCCTCGACCGCCGTGGCGATGCTCGAGTAACCGGTCAGGATCACCACGCGCATCTCCGGGTCCAGCTCCAGCAGCTTGGGCAACAGCACCAGGCCCGAGTCGCCCTCCATCTTCAGGTCCAGCGTGGCGTAGTCGGGCAGGTCCTGCTCGGCCAGTTTCAAGCCTTCCTCGGCGGAACCCGCGGTGCTCACACGGAACCCACGACGCGACATCGCCCGGGCCATCACCCGGGTGAAGGTGGCGTCGTCATCCACCAGCAGCAGGTGCGGCAGCTCTTCGCCTTCGACCTGGTTTTCTTCGCTCATCATGCATCTCCTCGCTTGCCATGGGGCAGGCGCAATTCGGTCAGGGTGCCACCCTGCTCATGACTATAGAGTTTCACCGAACCGCCCGCACGCGTCACGCTGGCCTTGCTCAAGAACAGGCCCAGGCCGAAGCCTTTGCCCTTGGTGGTAATGAAAGGTTTGCCGATCGCTTCGGCGATGGCCGGCGGCACGCCGGGGCCATGGTCGCGGATGCTGATGACGATGTCCTGGGCGTCCCAATCCAGGCGCACCTCCAGGTCGTCCGGGCAGGCATCGGCGGCATTGTTCAACAGGTTCAGCAGGGCCTGGGTCAGGTCCGGCGGCGGCGTCAGCCGCGGCACCACGCCGTCGCGCAGGCGCTGGAAGCGGTAGCTGGCTTCCGGGCGCATCAGGTGCCAGCGGTTGAGCGCCTCGTCGAGCCAGGCGGTGACATCCTGCTCGACGATCGCCAGGCGCCGGTTGGCCTCGGCAGCGCGCACCAGTTGCTGCAAGGTTTCCTTGCACAGCTTGACCTGGTCCTGAAGGATCTGCAGGTCTTCCTGCAACAGCGGGTCGGCGTGGTCCTGGCGCATTTCGTTGAGCAGCACGCTCATGGTCGCCAGCGGTGTGCCCAGTTCGTGGGCAGCACCGGCGGCCTGGGTGGCCACGGCCAGCAACTGCTCGTCGCGCAGGCTTTCTTCCCGGCGCTCGGCACGCAGGTTCTCCTGACGGCGCAACTCCTCGGCCATGCGCGCGGCGAAGAAGGTGATCACCCCGGCGGCCAGGGCGATGCTCAGCCACATGCCGTAGACCTGCATGGTGTCGCGCGCCAGCGGCAGCGTTTCCAGCGGGTAGTACTGCACCAGCAACAGGCTGTAGGCGACCAGGGCGATGCCCGAGAGCACCAACGAGTAGATCCACGGCAGGGTGACCGCAGCGATGGCCAACGGCACCAGGTAATAGGAGACGAAGGGGTTGGTCGAACCGCCCGAGTAATAAAGCAGGGCACTGTGGATCAGCAGGTCGCAGGCCAGCTGCAGGGCGTACTCGAGTTCGGTCACCGGCAGCGACAGGCGCAGGCGCAGTGCGGTGAACGCGCACAGGAGCGACGACAGGGCCAGCGTGACTGCCAGCGAGAACCACGGCAGCGGCAGCAGCTCGGTCCAGTAGGCCACGCCTACCGAGCCGGCCTGGGCCGCCAGGACGAGGATGCGGATGAAGGTCAGGCGCCAGAGGTTCTGGCGTGTGGCGGACAACGGATGTGCGACGGCGAGCATGAGCTCTCCCAATTGAGTGCTCCAGGAAAATCGACTGGAGTATACCGAAGCCGGGCGCTCCACTGCAGCGATGCGGCAAAGCGCCACACTTTGTCATAGATTCATGATGGCACTTTTGAACCCTCTACGCTGTCACCGGTCTGATCGGCCATGCGTGGAACGGATCTGCTCACCCACGCCTTACCCTGCCAAGGAGTTCCACATGCACATTACCCGTCGCGGCGCCGCCGCCGTTGCCCTGTCCTGCGGCATGCTCGCCAGCCTGCCGGCCCTGGCGGCCGACGAGCCACGCTACAACCAGGTGTCGCTGCGTGCCGAAGTCAGCAAGGAAGTGGCGCGTGACCTGATGGTCGTGACGCTGTACAGCGAAGCGCAGAACACCGACCCGGGCAAGCTGGCCAAGGAGATCACCGAAACCATGAACAAGGCCGTGCAGCAGGCCCGCCAGGTCAAGGACGTGAAGATCAGCCAGGGCAGCCGCAACAGCTACCCGATCTACGACACCAAGGGCCAGAAGATCACCGGCTGGCGCGAGCGCGCCGAACTGCGCCTGGAAAGCGCCGACTTCCCGGCCCTGTCCAAGCTCACCGGTGACCTGCTGCAAGACCTGAAGATGGGCGGCATGGACTTCTCCATTGCCCCGGCCACACGCAAGTCCAATGAAGACGAGTTGCTCAAGGATGCCGTCGCCGCCTTCAAGGCGCGTGCCCAACTGGCCACCGATGCCCTGGGCGGCAAAGGCTACAAGGTGGTCAGCCTGAACCTCAACAGCAGCGGTTACCCACGCCCTTACCTGCGTAACGCGCCAATGGCGATGATGGCCAAGGGCGCCGCCGATGAATCCGCGCCGGCGCCGGATATCGAAGCCGGAACCAGCGAAGTGAGCATGAGTGCCGATGGCCTGATCGAAGTCCTGGTGCCCTGACTCACTCAACCGGATGTCAGAGGCGGCCAAAACCGTCTCTGACAGCAGTTTCAGACCTTTCCTACGCACCAAACGGGTGCGTCTGCTTGTCACATAAAGTGCGAAATATCCTGAAATTTTCGCCCTTTTCCCCCTCGCAAACGATCAACATTCGCCAAAGTTATATGGATGCGACATCCATGTACGTCCGTACCACGTTTTTGCCGTCAACCATCCTGCTGAGTGTTGCATTGGGAATACCCCCTGCATAAGTATCCGCAGGTCGGCTCACGAGGCCGCCTCAATTCGAAAAATGACAACAATGAGGCCACCATGCTCAAACACGCAGTCATTCCGTTCCTGGTAGGTGCAGGCTTGCTAGCCGGCGCTCCCTCCGCCCTCGCCGCATCCAACCTGGTGTTCTGCTCCGAAGGCAGCCCGGCCGGGTTCGACCCGGGGCAATACACTACCGGAACCGACTTTGACGCCTCCGCCGAGACCATCTTCAACCGCCTGACGCAATTCGAACGCGGCGGCACCAAGGTCATTCCGGGCCTGGCCACCAGCTGGGACGTCTCCGATGACGGCAAGACCTACACCTTCCACCTGCGTGAAGGCGTCAAGTTCCATACCACCGATTACTTCAAGCCGACCCGCGACTTCAACGCCGACGACGTGCTGTTCACCTTCAACCGCATGCTCGACAAGGACCAGCCCTTCCGCAAGGCCTACCCCACCGAGTTCCCGTACTTCACCGACATGGGCATGGACAAGAACATCGCCAAGGTGGAAAAACTCGACGACCACACGGTGAAGTTCACCCTCGCCCAGGTCGACGCCGCGTTCATCCAGAACATGGCCATGCACTTCGCCTCGATCCAGTCAGCCGAATACGCCGACCAGTTGCTCAAGCAGGGCAAGCCCGCCGACATCAACCAGAAGCCGATCGGCACCGGGCCGTTCGTGTTCAAGAGCTACCAGAAAGACTCGAACATTCGCTTCACTGGCAACAAGAGCTACTGGAATCCTGAAGAAGTGAAGATCGACAACCTGATCTTCGCCATCAGCACCGACGCCTCGGTGCGCATGCAGAAACTCAAGAAGAACGAGTGCCAGGTGACGCTGTTCCCGCGGCCGGCCGATATCAAGCCGCTGCAGGAAGACAAGAAGCTGCAGATGCCCGACCAGGCCGGCTTCAACCTCGGCTACATCGCCTACAACGTGATGGACAAGGTCAAGGGCAGCAACGAAGCGAACCCCCTGTCCCAACTCAAGGTCCGCCAAGCCCTGGACATGGCGGTCAACAAGCAGCAGATCATCGAATCGGTGTATCAGGGTGCCGGCCAGCTAGCGGTCAACGCCATGCCGCCGACCCAATGGTCCTATGACGACACCATCAAGGACGCCGCGTACGACCCAGAGAAGGCCAAGCAACTGCTCAAGGAAGCCGGCATCAAGGAGGGTACCGAGATCACCCTGTGGGCCATGCCGGTGCAGCGCCCCTACAACCCCAACGCCAAGCTGATGGCCGAGATGCTCCAGTCCGACTGGGCCAAGATCGGCATCAAGGCCAAGATCGTCAGCTACGAATGGGGCGAGTACATCAAGCGTTCCAAGGGCGGCGAGCAGGGCGCCATGCTGATCGGCTGGAGCGGCGACAATGGTGACCCGGACAACTGGCTGGGCACGCTCTATGGCTGTGATGCCATGGATGGCAACAACTTCTCCAAGTGGTGCTACAAGCCCTACGACGACCTGATCAAGCAAGCCAAGGCGACCTCGGACCAGGCCAAGCGCACCGAGCTGTACAAGCAGGCGCAACATATCCTCAAGGAGCAGGTGCCGATCACCCCCATCGCCCACTCCACCGTGTATCAGCCCATGAGCGCGAAAGTGAAGGACTTCAAGATCAGCCCGTTCGGCCTGAACTCCTTCTACGGGGTCAGCGTGGACAAGTAACGGTCGTGACCGCCCCGCCGGCATTTGCCGGCGGGGCGGTGACATGATCGGGCGATACGTAGGGCAATTCCCTAGCGCTCGCCGGAACGCTCCCGCACCCAAATCAGTAGCGAACCCTGGTTCCCGCATTCTGGCGCGCCTATCGTCAGGACCGGGATGCAGCAGCCGCGTTTTGCCTGTCGCGGCCTGAAAAGACGGACAAAGGATCTGCCATGCGCCTGACCACACTGAGCTCCACCCTGCTTGCCCTCGGCCTGTTGAGCCAGGCTCCCGCGAGCCTCGCCAACAACCTGGTGTTCTGCTCCGAGGGCAGCCCGGCGGGCTTCGACACCGCCCAGTACACCGCGGCCACCGACAACGACGCCGCCGAACCGATCTACAACCGCCTGGTCGAGTTCGAGCGTGGCGGCACCGCCGTGCAGCCGGGCCTGGCCACCGACTGGCAGGTGTCCGAGGACGGCCTGAAGTACACCTTCCACCTGCGCCCCGGGGTGAAGTTCCATGGCAACAAGGACTTCAAGCCCAGCCGCGACTTCAACGCCGACGACGTGCTGTTCACCTTCAACCGCATGCTCGACAAGGACCACCCCTTCCGCAAGGCCTACCCCACCGAATTCCCGTACTTCATCAGCATGGGGCTGGACAAGAACATCGCCAAGGTCGAGAAGACCGACCCGCTGACCGTGGCCTTCACCCTCAACAAGGTCGACGCCGCGTTCCTGCAAAACATCGCCATGGCCTTCGCCTCGATTCTCTCCGCCGAGTACGCCGACCACCTGCTGGCCAGCGGCAAGGCCAGCGATATCAACCAGAAGCCGATCGGCACCGGCCCGTTCGTGTTCCAGCGCTACCAGAAGGATTCGCAGATCCGCTTCAAGGGCAACAAGGACTACTGGGCACCTGACCGGGTGAAGATCGACAACCTGGTGTTCTCGATCAACGTCGACCCGTCGGTGCGCATCCAGAAGCTGCGCCGCAACGAATGCCAGATCACCCTGCATCCACGCCCGGCCGACCTGCCCGCGCTCAAGGAAGACGGCAAGCTGCAGGTAATGACGCAACCCGGTTTCAACCTTGGCTACATCGCCTACAACACCCAGCACCCACCCTTCGACCGACTGGAAGTGCGCCAGGCCATGGACATGGCGGTGAACAAGCAGGCGATCATCCAGGCGGTCTACCAGGATGCCGGTCAGACCGCCGTCAACGCCATGCCGCCAACCCAGTGGTCCTACGACAAATCGATCAAGGACGCCCCCTTCGACCCGGAAAAAGCCAAGCAGCTGCTCAAGCAGGCCGGGGTCAAGGATGGCACCGAGATCACCCTGTGGGCCATGCCGGTACAGCGCCCCTACAACCCCAACGCCAAGTTGATGGCCGAAATGCTCCAGTCCGACTGGAGCAAGCTCGGTTTCAAGGTGCGCATCGTCAGCTACGAATGGGGTGAATACCTCAAGCGCATGAAGAACGGCGAGCATGACATCGCCCTGATCGGCTGGACCGGCGACAACGGTGACCCGGACAACTGGCTCGGCACCCTGTTCAGCTGCGACGCCATCGGCAGCAACAACTACTCCTTGTGGTGCGATTCGCAATACGACGCGCTGGTGAAAAAAGCCAAGCAGGTCACCGACCGCGACCAGCGCACCAGCCTCTACGAACAAGCCCAGCAACGTCTCAAGCAACAGGTGCCGATCACCCCGGTCGCGCACTCCACGGTCAACCAGCCGCTGAGCATCAGCGTGAAAGACTTCAAGGTCAGCCCCTTCGGACGCAACGTTTTCTCCGGCGTCAGCATCGATTGACCCTGCAACGCCCGGACGGGAGTGCGACCCACTCCCGCGCCAGCGTGCAGCCCGGATTTGCCTGGCAACCCCCAGGCAGACACTGCAGTACCGCGTCACCGTGACAAGCCCGGCTCACAAGGCCGGGTGATAACTAGAAAAATATCAGGGAGCTTTCATGTTGATTCGTACCACAACCACCGCACTGGCCTTGTCCGTCGGCGCCTTCTGCGCCCTCGCCCAGGCCGAACCCGCAAGCCAGGACTTCGTGCCGTTCGCGCTCAAGTCCAGCAGCGAACAGGCCGAAGCCAAAGGCTTCATCGATGGCCAGAGCCTGTCCGGCAGCACCCGCAACTGGTATGCCCGCGAACGCGCCACCCGCGCGCCGCTGTGGAAATACACCAAGGGCGACGGCACCCGCCACGACACCCACAGCCGTGACAACTGGGTGCAGGGCACCATCCTCAACTACAGCTCGGGCTTCACCGAAGGCACCGTCGGCTTTGCGGTGGAGGCCGCCGCCTACAATGCCATCGCCCTCGAGCAGGGCCGCGCCGCCGTGGCCGGCCCGAACAACCGTACCCTGACCCACAGCGACGGCGACCCGATCGGCCAGTGGAGCAAGATGGGCCTGGGCAACGTCAAGGCGCGCATCTCCAACACCACGCTGACCGTCGGTCGCCAGTCGGTCGACACGCCGATGATCGCCTACATCGGTAACCGGGCCTTGCCATCGAGCTTCCAGGGCGCGTTCCTGCACAGCGCCGAGTTCGAGAACCTGTCGTTCGACGTGGGTACCTTCGACCGCGTCTCGCCACGTACCGAGCAGAGCCTGAGCAAGTTCCGCAGCGAATACGGCGCCGCCGGGGTCGAGACCGACCGAGCCAGCACCGTCGGCATCAACTACCAGCCGCTCAAGAGCCTGACCACCAGCCTCTACGCGACCAAGGTCGACGACTTCTGGAACCAGTACTACTTCGGCGCCAACCACGTGCTGGGCGACAGCGCGGTGCTGAGCCTGACCACCGGTCTGAACTACTACAAGACCGTGGACGAAGGCAGCAAGAAGATGGGCGAGATCGACAACGACACCTACAGCCTGTCGTTCGGACTGACCCACCAGGCCCACACCCTCACCGCCTCCTGGCAGCAGGTCAACGGCAACGAGTACTTCGACTACCTGCATGAGACCAACGGCATCTACCTGGCCAACTCCCTGCTGTCGGACTTCAACGGCCCGAACGAGAAATCGCTGCAGATCAGCTATGTGCTGAACATGGCGCCCTATGGCGTGCCAGGCCTGAAGTTCAACGTCTACAACGCCCGCGGCTGGGATATCGACGGTACCCACTACAAGGGCACCGCCTATGACGTCCGGGGCCAGGACGGCGAGAACCACTACGAGTGGGGCATCGGCACCAGCTACGCGGTGCAGAGCGGCATGCTGAAGGACACCACCATCCGCGCCACCTATACCGCCCACCGTGCCAGCAAGGCGCAGAGCGACGGCAGTCTCGACGAGTTCCGTGTCGTCACCACCATTCCGTTCAACATCCTCTGACCGTTGGCGCCACGGCCCGCCTCCCCACGGGCCGTGGCGGCTACGCTGGAACTAGCACTGCAGGGAGGTTCCATGAAATCGCTACCGCTACGCGCTGCCCTGGCAGCCGTCATCCTGGGCGCCGCATCGAATCTGGCGGCCAAGCCGCTGGTGGTGTGCACCGAAGCCAGCCCGGAAGGCTTCGACATCGTCCAGTACACCACCGCCGTCACCGCCGACGCCACGGCCGAGGCCATCTTCAACCGCCTGGTCGACTTCAAGCCCGGCACCACCGAGATCCAGCCGGCCCTGGCCACCAGTTGGGACGTCAGCCCCGACGGCCTGGTCTACACCTTCCACCTGCGCGAAGGCGTCAAGTTCCACACCACCGACTACTTCAAGCCCACCCGCGACTTCAATGCCGATGACGTGCTGTGGAGCCTGAACCGCCAGCTGAAGAAAGACCATCCGTGGCACGACAAGACCAGCGTCGGCTACCCCTACTTCGAGAGCATGGCCTTCAAGGACCTGCTCAAGTCGGTCGAGAAGACCGACGATCACACCGTGGTGATCACCCTGACCCGCCCGGAAGCGCCTTTCCTGCGCGACCTGGCCATGGCCTTCACCTCGATCTACTCCGCCGAGTACGGCGACCAGCTGCTCAAGGCCGGCAAGACCGGCGACCTCAACAGCAAGCCGGTCGGCACCGGCCCGTTCGTGTTCCAGCGCTACAACAAGGACGCCAACGTTCGCTACAAGGCCAACCCGGACTACTTCCGTGGCAAGCCGCCCGCCGACGCGCTGATCTTCGCCATCGCCACCGACAGTAACGTGCGCCTGCAGAAACTGCGCGCCAACGAATGCCAGATCGCCTTGTATCCCAAGCCTGACGACGTGCCGGGGATCAAGACCGACCCGAAACTCAAGGTCGCCGAGATCGAGGCGCTGGTCACCGGCTACATCTCGATGAACACCCAGCACAAATACCTGAGCGATGTGCGCGTGCGCAAGGCGATCGACATGGCCTTCGACCGCCAGACCCACGTTGACCAGTTGTTCGGCAAGGGCAACGCCCTGGTTGGGGTCAACCCGTATCCACCGACCATGATCGGCTACAACACCGACAACAAGAACCCACCCCACGACCTGAACAAGGCCCGCGCCCTACTCAAGGAAGCCGGCGTGCCGGAGGGCACGGTGATCACCCTGTTCACCCGCAACGGCGGTGGCCCGACCAACCCCAACCCGCGCCTGTCCGCCGAAATGCTGCAGTCGGACCTGGCCAAGATCGGCATCAAGCTCGACATCCGCGTGATGGAATGGGCCGAGATGCTGCGTCGCGCCAAGAAGGGCGAGGCCGACCTGGTGTCGGCGGGCTGGGCCGGCGACAACGGCGACCCGGACAACTTCCTCACGCCGATGCTCAGCTGTGACGCGGTGAAAAGCGGCGAGAACTATGCGCGCTGGTGCAACCAGAAATTCCAGGACCTGATCACCCGCGCCCGCGAAGTGATCGACAACGACGAACGCGCCAGGCTCTATAACGAGGCCTTGGCGGTGTACGATGAAGACCAGCCGTGGATCAGCATGGCCCACCCGAAAATGTTCACCGCCATGCGCGAGAACGTCGAAGGCTATGTGATCAACCCACTGACCAACAACAACTTCGCCACCACCAAGGTGAAGTAGAACAACAACAGCCGCCGGACCTTGTGCAAGAGGCCCCGGCGGCGCGCCGTTTCCGGCTGATGAGGTACCCCTGACAATGTTGAGTTTTATTGCCCGACGCCTGGGTCTGCTGATTCCGACCTTCTTCGGTATCACCCTGCTGACCTTCGCGCTCATACGCCTGATCCCCGGCGACCCCGTCGAAGTGATGATGGGCGAACGCCGGGTCGACCCCGAAATGCATGCCCAGGCCATGGAGCGCCTGGGTCTGAACAAGCCGCTGCCGGCCCAGTACCTGGACTATGTCGGCAAGCTCGCCCAGGGCGATCTGGGCGAATCCCTGCGCACCCGTGAAAGCGTATGGAACGAATTCCTCACCCTGTTCCCGGCCACCCTGGAGCTGGCCATGGCCGCCCTGCTGTTCGCCGGAGTCATCGGCCTGCTGGCCGGGGTGATCGCCGCGCTCAAGCGCGGCTCGCTGTTCGACCACGGGGTGATGGGCATCTCCCTGGCCGGCTACTCGATGCCGATCTTCTGGTGGGGCCTGATCCTGATCATGTTCTTCTCGGTGAGCCTGGGCTGGACGCCGGTCTCCGGGCGCATCGACCTGCTCTATGACATCGAACCGAAAACCGGCTTCATGCTCATCGACACCCTGCTCAGCGACGAGGAAGGCGCGTTCAAGGATGCGGTTATGCACCTGATCCTGCCGGCCATCGTGCTGGGCACCATCCCGCTGGCGGTGATCGCCCGCATGACCCGCTCGTCGATGCTCGAAGTGCTGCGCGAGGACTACATCCGTACCGCCCGCGCCAAGGGCCTGTCGCCGTCACGGGTGGTGTTCATCCACGGCCTGCGCAACGCGCTGATTCCGGTGCTGACCGTGTTCGGCCTGCAGGTCGGCACACTGCTGGCCGGCGCCGTGCTCACCGAAACCATCTTTTCCTGGCCGGGCATCGGCAAATGGCTGATCGAGGCCATCGGTGCCCGTGACTACCCCGTGGTCCAGAACGGCATCCTGTTGATCGCCTGCCTGGTGATCCTGGTCAACTTCGTCGTGGATATCCTCTACGGCCTGGCCAACCCACGCATCCGTCATCAGCGCTGAGGACTACGCCATGACCAGCCCGATTCCAAAATCCGTCACCCCGCCCAGCGTGGTCGACCAAAGCTTGCTCTACCCCTCGCCGTACAAAGAATTCTGGCAGGCCTTCTCGCGCAACAAGGGCGCGGTGGCCGGCCTGGCGTTCATGTGCCTGGTGGTGTTCTGCGCCCTGTTCGCCCCCTGGGTGGCGCCGCACAACCCCAGCGAGCAATACCGCGACTTCCTGCTCACACCGCCGGTATGGCTCGAAGGCGGTACCTGGCAGTTCATCCTCGGTACCGACGAACTGGGCCGCGACCTGCTCTCGCGGCTGATCCAGGGCGCCCGGCTGTCGCTGCTGATCGGCCTGTCATCGGTGGTGATGTCGCTGATCCCGGGTATCCTGCTGGGCCTGCTGGCCGGTTTCTTCCCGCAGATCCTCGGCCCCTCGATCATGCGCCTGATGGACGTGATGCTGGCGCTGCCCTCGCTGCTGCTGGCCGTGGCCATCGTCGCCATCCTCGGCCCAGGCCTGATCAACACGGTGATCGCCATCGCCATCGTCTCGCTGCCGTCCTACGTGCGCCTGACCCGCGCCGCGGTGATGGGCGAACTGAACCGTGACTACGTCACCGCCGCGCGCCTGGCCGGTGCCGGGCTGCCGCGGCTGATGTTCGTCACCGTGCTGCCCAACTGCATGGCGCCGCTGATCGTGCAGGCCACCCTGAGCTTCTCCTCGGCGATCCTCGACGCTGCGGCCCTGGGCTTCCTCGGCCTCGGCGTGCAGCCGCCAACCCCCGAGTGGGGCACCATGCTGGCCTCGGCCCGCGACTACATCGAACGCGCCTGGTGGGTGGTGAGCCTGCCCGGCCTGACCATTTTGCTCAGTGTGCTGGCAATCAACCTGATGGGCGACGGCCTGCGCGACGCGCTGGACCCGAAACTCAAGAACGCCGCCTGAGGAGATCGCCATGTCACTGTTGCAGATCAACAACCTGAACGTGCGCTTCGGCGACGCCAATGCCGTGCCCGTGGTGGACGGCCTCGACCTGAGCGTGGATGCCGGCGAGATCCTCGCCATCGTCGGCGAGTCGGGCTCGGGCAAGTCGGTGACCATGATGGCCCTGATGGGGCTGATCGAAGCCCCCGGGCGCATCACCGCGGACGTGCTCGACTTCGCCGGCACCAGCATGCTCAAGCTCAGCGGCCGCCAGCGCCGCAAGGTGGTGGGCAAGGACATCGCCATGGTCTTCCAGGACCCGATGACCGCGCTCAACCCCAGCTATACCGTGGGCTACCAGATCGAGGAAGTGCTGCGCCAGCACCTGGGCCTCAAGGGCAAGGCAGCGCGTCAGCGCGCGCTGGAGCTGCTGAAGAAGGTCGAGATCCCGGCCGCCGAAAGCCGCCTCGACGCCTACCCGCACCAGCTGTCCGGAGGCATGAGCCAGCGCGTGGCCATCGCCATGGCCATCGCCGGCGAGCCAAAACTGCTGATCGCCGACGAACCGACCACCGCGCTGGACGTGACCATCCAGGCGCAGATCATGGAGCTGCTGGTCAACCTGCAGAAAGAGCGCAACATGGCGCTCATCCTGATCACCCACGACCTGGCCGTGGTCGCCGAAACCGCCAAGCGCGTGTGCGTGATGTACGCAGGGCAAGCGGTCGAAGTCGGCCAGGTGCCGGAGCTGTTCGACATCCCCGCCCACCCGTACAGCGAAGCGCTGCTGGCGGCCATTCCCGAGCACAGCATCGGCGCCGAACGCCTGGCCACCCTGCCCGGCATCGTCCCAGGGCGCTATGACCGCCCGCAGGGTTGCCTGCTGTCGCCACGCTGCCCCTACGTCCAGGAAAACTGCCGTCGGCAGCGCCCGGCCCTTGATCCCCAGGCCCACAGCCTGGTGCGTTGCTTCTATCCGCTGAACCAGGAGGTGGCGTGATGGCCGTCGTACTTTCCGCTCGTGAGCTGACCCGCCACTACGAAGTCTCCCGCGGCCTGTTCAAGGGTCATGCGCTGGTGCGGGCGCTCAACGGCGTGTCGTTCGAACTGGAGGCCGGCAAGACCCTGGCCGTGGTCGGTGAATCCGGCTGCGGCAAGTCGACCCTGGCGCGTGCCCTGACCCTGATCGAGGAGCCATCCTCCGGTTCGCTGCAGATCGCCGGCCACGAGGTCAAGGGCGCCAGCAAGGACCAGCGCAAACAGCTGCGGCGCGACGTGCAGATGGTGTTCCAGAGCCCCTACGCCTCGCTCAACCCGCGGCAGAAGATCGGCGACCAGTTGGCCGAACCGCTGTTGATCAACACCTCGCTGAGCAAGGCCGAACGCCGCGAGAAAGTGCAGAAGATGATGGAGCAGGTGGGCCTGCGCCCCGAGCACTACCAGCGTTATCCGCACATGTTCTCCGGCGGCCAGCGCCAGCGCATCGCCCTGGCCCGGGCGATGATGCTGCAACCCAAGGTGCTGGTGGCCGACGAACCCACCTCGGCGCTGGACGTGTCGATCCAGGCCCAGGTGCTGAACCTGTTCATGGACCTGCAGAAGGAATTCAACACCGCCTACGTGTTCATCTCCCACAACCTGGCGGTGGTCCGCCACGTGGCGGACCAGGTGCTGGTGATGTACCTCGGCCGGCCGGCGGAGATGGGGCCCAAGCAGGACATCTACGACAAGCCGCTGCACCCGTATACCCAGGCGCTGCTATCGGCCACCCCGGCGATCCACCCGGACCCGCTGAAGCCGAAGATCCGCATTGCCGGTGAATTGCCCAACCCGCTGAATCCGCCGGATGGATGTGCCTTCCACAAGCGCTGCCCGTATGCCACCGAGCGCTGCGCCAAAGAGGTGCCGGCACTGAGGCAAGTCAGTACACGGCAGGTAGCCTGTCACTACGCTGAACAGTTCCTATAGGAGCAAGCTGAATAAAAACCCGCCTAGGCGGGTTTTTTATCACAGACAGCCCTACAGCAAAACTGTCATTTCTATCAGTAGTCAATTGTCCCCTTCCCTGCAAATCTTTGGCACAGGTGCAATCCAGTAAGCCAAAACAGGGATATAAAATGAACAGTATCAACACCAACGGCGGTCTGTCAGCTTTCATTATCTCCTCTGACCCACAGTTCCCGAGGCGCTGGGTAGATGGCAAGGAAGAGTACAAAACAGACGCCGCCAGCAAAGCAGCTGCCCTTGAGGCCTTGCAAGCAAACTACAGCGACATGCAAGCTTATCGAGACGCTAACAAAGACAAACTCATCCCTGTGCTTGTAAACGGAGACATCACGGAGTATGGCGATAAAAAAAATGGTCCTGGTGATAGCTTTCTCACCGTGATGAGAGATGACGTTTTCCCCATTTTAGGCGACAAAGACAATGTCCTGATCGGCCTGGGCAATCACGGCTACGACAACAATATCAACGACACTGCAGACAATGGCGCAGCCGGTGGTATGTTGGAATGGTTTCCGAAGGCAAAACCGAAAACCTGGCTACCTGAAGATCAGAACGAAGGCGATAAAGAATCGGATGACAGCGACAACAATTTTGATTGGCGTCACAATTTTTACGATGGCTGGACCGGCGACATCTGGTATCCATTCAGTTCCTATTCTTATGCAGTAGAGAAAAAGGACCCCAGCGTAACCGGTACAACCTATCGCTTCATTCAGCTGAACAATTATCCAGAGTATGCAAGACACTTTGAAACCGGCAGCTTTGTCGGTGACGAGCACATCTACAACGTCACCCCTTCCACCGCATGGCTTGCTCAACAGTTGAAGCGCGCAGGTGAAAAAAATCAGATTGTGATTGTATCCATGCACCAGAATCGCATGAGCGGCGCCATCAGAACGCTGCTGGAATCAGCCAATGTCACGCTGGTTTGTGTCGGCCATACCCATGGCATTTCAAGCCGAATAGGAGGAACTGCAAATCTACCCATTGTGAATAGCGGCGCCAGTTTTAAAGGCACCTACCTAATTGCCGAAGCCGAGGGAGATTCCCTGAACATCTTCGCAGTGTCTGACAATGATCATGGCAGTAAGAAATCGATTGGATCGGTGCCACTTAAAGTTGCCAATAGCAATGTCCCCCAAGACGATGTAGGACGCTACGTGGTTTTCGAAAGAGATGACGATGGTTATATCGATGGGATCGCAGCCTACGTATCACTTGCCAAATCTGACGTTTACTACCTGAACAAAGATAGCTATTTCAACGACCTTGTTGAAAGCTGCACTATCAATAGAGCCGATGAAGGTACGGAGATCACGGTATACGATCACCCTGGAGACAAGGACATGGATGGTGGAGATTTTGGTCATTACGATGATGACTACGCCGTTATCACGATCAAAAAAGCACTTACACAACCAATCAAAATCACCACATTCGAAGAAGACTATGAAGATGAGTTCATCTCACTCAAGGCACACTACGTAAACGGGCTGGATCATAAAATCTCTCGCGTTAGCGTCAAGCTCAAAAGCGCGGAGGTGGATAGTTTGCCTCTCAGAGAGGCAAAACTATCACGTGATGAATCGAAGCACCAGCTCGTACAGAAAGTTTTGCAAGGCGACCTTCAACTTATCGAGGTTGCTGCGATACTGGATATCGGCCTGATCACAATGCGTCGCATGGTCGATAAAGCCCGCAGGGAGCGCAAAACCGGCTGAATCCATACCTTGAACAAACCGACTCCTGCAAGATATGAGACCGTCTGCAGGAGCCGGCCATTTCAAAAATGGCTTTCTCTCAGTGCATGAAGAACCAGATCAGGATGATCACCGGAATCGGCACGCCAATCATCCACAGTAGTATCGAGCGCATGACCTTTCTCCTTTTTCGAGGGCAACAAGATCCTTGCAGCGCACATGCCAGCTGTATCAAAAAATTACACTCATGTGAATCAATAGGTTGGCGCTCAGGCGACTTGATCAAACCATGCAAAATGCAGGATCCACGCCCTTGCGCCTGGGTTTTCTGCAATGCACTATCAAGCCCATGATCGCCACTCCCCTTCCCGACGGCCCTGGGCAGAACACGCTCACCGCCACCACCGTCATGCGCTACCACCTGTGCTGGAAGCATCGCGACCTGGACGGGGTAATGGCCTTGTACCACCCGGATATCCAGTACCACGACTTCTTCCAGAACCGCGTGCTCGGTTTCGACGAGCTGCGCGACTACGTGCGCGCCAGCCTGCCCCATGAGGCCGGTGAAGACATCGTCCACAACGACCGCATCCGCGTAGATGGCTGCACCGCATTCATCCAGTACCAGGTCACCGTGCAGGGTGGCGACGGGCTGGTGGCGTTCCAGTCCAGCGAGGCGATCACGGTGCTGGACGGGCTGATCTGGCGGGTCAACGAGTACGCAACGCTGGTCCATGGCAACAGCAAGGGTCTGCGCTCCAGCGGGCCACGCCCAGCCACCAGTCGGCTCGGCCTGTCTCCCCGCCAGCTGTCGACCATGGCCCAGGACCTGGAGCATTATTTCCAGGCCCAGCGCCCGTACCTGGACCCCGAGCTGGACCTGCAGCGGGTCGCCGACGAAAGCGGCTACAGCCGCAACCAGATTTCCTACCTGCTCAACCAGGTGCTTGGCCAGAGCTTCTACCGCTACGTCAACCAGGCACGCCTGCAACACCTGATGAGCAGCCTGGACAATAGCTGCGTCGCGGCGCCCGTCGATGACCTGGCGTTCAACGCCGGCTTCAATTCGCTGTCGGCGTTCTACAAGTGCTTTCGCGAACATACCGGCCTGTCGCCCAAGGCTTACCTCAAGCAAATTTCCCTGCGTGCACGCACGTAAGACAGCCCACGCCACGCTTCACTAGGATCGCCACAGACCCTCAGTGGATGTGGAGCACGACCCGATGCAACCTTTGCGCACGATCAGCCTGTGGATGGACCAGCTCGACGAGCCGTTGTGCGCGCGCCCGGCCCTGCGCCAGGACCTGGACCTCGACGTGTGCATCATCGGTGCCGGCTATACGGGGCTGTGGACGGCCTACTACCTCAGGCGCCAGGCGCCGCAGCTGAACATCGCGGTGATCGAGGCCAACATCGCCGGCTTCGGCGCCTCCGGACGCAATGGCGGCTGGCTGATGGGCAACCTGCTGGGCGAGGACCGCCTGCTGGCCACGCTCTCGCCGCAGCAACGGCGTGAAAGCATCGACCTGCTGCACGGCATCCCCGACGAAGTCCACGACGTGCTCCTGCGCGAAGGCATCGCCTGCGACTACCGCAAAGGCGGAGTGCTCTACTGCGCCGCCCGCTACCCGGAACAGGAACGCAGCCTGCGCGCCTGGCTCGACGACCTCTACCGCCAGGGCATGAATGAAGACGATTACCGCTGGCTGCGCCCCGAACAACTGGATGCCCAGCTGAAGGTAAGCAACCCCTACGGCGCCCTCTACAGCCCGCACGTCGCCACGATTCAACCGGCCAGGCTGGTGCGTGGCCTGGCACGGACGGTCGAGGCCATGGGCGTGCCGATCTACGAGAACACGCCAGCCATAGACTGGCAGACCGGCGAAGTGCGCACCCCGTTGGCACGTATCCGCAGCCACTGGGTGGTGCCGGCCGTGGAAGGCTACGCCGCCAGCCTGCCACCGCTCGGGCGGCACCAACTGCCGGTACAGAGCCTGCTGGTGGCCACCGAGCCGCTGCCGGAGTCGATCTGGGAGCAGATCGGCCTGGGCCAGGGCCAGGCCTTCAGCGAAAACAGCCGCCAGGTCACCTATGGCCAGCGCAGCGCTGACAACCGCCTGGTGTTCGGTGCCCGCGGCGGCTACCGCTTCGGTGGACGCCTGCGCGAGGACTTCACCCTGACCACCGACGAGGTGGAGCTGCGCCGCTACCTGTTCGGCGAACTGTTCCCACAGCTCAAGCACGTACGCATCACCCACTCCTGGGGCGGCAACCTCGGCATGGCCCGGCGTTTCCGCCCACACATGCTCTGCGACCGCCAGCGCGGTATCGCCCTGGCCGGCGGCTATGGCGGCGAGGGTGTCGGCGCCACCAACCTCGGTGGACGCACCCTGGCCGCGCTGATCCTCGGCCAACACAACGAACTGACCGCGCAGCCCTGGGTGCACGACAACCGCCCGCTGTCGAGCCTGGCCAGCTGGCCACCCGAGCCGTGCCGCTGGCTGGGCTACAACGCGATCATCCAGAGTTTCGTCCACGAGGACCGGACCCTCGCCAACCCGGCCAGCGCCCCCTGGCGGCGGCGCCTGGCCAGTGGGTTGGCCGATTTCATGGAAGGCTTCATGCACTGACTTCCCCTCACCACCACACAGGATCCACCGGTCATGAGCATCACCCAGTTCAAACACACCGACAGCGTCATCCTGGACAGCAGCACTCCAGTCGCCGTGCCCCTTGGCGAGCCGGTCGCAGTCACCTCGGTCACCTGCGTCGAGCGCAGCGACGGCGTCGAGACCGGCATCTGGGAATGCACCCCGGGGCGCTGGCGGCGGCAGATCGTGCAGCAGGAGTTCTGCCATTTCATCAAGGGCCGCTGCACCTTCACTCCCGACGGTGGCGAGCCCCTGGTCATAGAAGCCGGAGACGCCCTGATGCTACCGGCCAACAGCCTCGGCACCTGGGATATCCAGGAGACCGTGCGCAAGACCTACGTCCTCATTTTCTGATCCGCTGATCGCCTGCCTTCGATAACAACAGACAAAGCAAGGTAACCCCGACATGCGCACCCTCCTTCTCGCTCCCCTGATGCTGGCCGCCGGCATGGCCAGTGCCGCCGACTCGGTGAAGATCTACAACTGGTCGAGCTACATCGCCCCGGACACGCTGAAGCACTTCCAGCAAACCACCGGTATCAATCCCACCTACGACGTGTTCGACAGCAACGAGACCCTCGACGGCAAGCTGATGACCGGCAACTCCGGCTACGACGTGGTGTTCCCCTCCAACCACTTCATGGCCCGGCAGATCCAGGGCAAAGCCCTGAAGCGGCTGGACAAGTCGCAGCTGCCCAACTGGAAGAACCTCAACCCGGTGTTGCTCAAGGCCCTGGAGGTCAACGACCCGGGCAACCAGTACGGCTTCCCATACCTGTGGGGCAGCACCGGCATCGGCTACAACATCGACAAGGTCAAGGCGGTGCTCGGCGACAATGCGCCCATCGACTCTTGGGACCTGTTCTTCAAGCCCGAATACCTCGCCAAGCTCAAAAGTTGCGGCGTGGCGGTGCTGGACAACGGCCCCGAGCTGCTGCCGATCGCCCTGCACTACCTGGGCCTGCCCCACCACAGCCAGAACCCGGCGGACTACGACAAGGCCAAGGCGTTGCTGATGCAGGTGCGCCCGTATATCAGCTACTTCCATTCCTCGAAGTACACCGGCGACCTGGCCAATGGCGACGTGTGCCTGGTGGTGGGTTTCTCGGGCGACGTACTGCAGGCGAAGAACCGTGCCGAGGAGGCGAAGAACGGGGTGAAGGTGGGCTACTCGATCCCGAAGGAAGGCGCGCCGATGTGGTTCGACATGGTGGCCATGCCGGCCGATGCCCCCGACGAGAAGGCTGGCTATGCCTACATGAACTACCTGTTGCAGCCGGAGGTGATGGCCAACATCAGCAACTTCGTGCAGTACGCCAATGGCAACCAGCAGGCGGATGCGCTGGTGGACCCGGTGCTGAAGAGCAACACGATGATCTACCCGAGTGACGACGTGATGGGCAAGTTGTACGCGCTGGAAGCGATGCCGGCGAAGATTGACCGCATCAGAACGCGGATCTGGACCAGCATAAAAGCCGGCAACTGACATTCGTCAGTTACACGCTTGAAGCTGCAAGCGACAAGAAAAAGGCGGGCCTTTCCAGGCCCGCCTCTTCTTGAAGCTCGCAGCTTGCAGCTGCTCTTAGTGGTGCTCGCGAGTCGCGCGGAATTTCACATCCGGCCAGCGCTCTTCCATCAGCGCCAGGTTGACCCGGGTCGGGGCCAGGTAGGTCAGGTGACCACCGCCGTCGATGGCCAGGTTCTCCACGGCCTTGTTCTGGAATTCCTCGAGCTTCTTCTTGTCGTCGCAGCTGATCCAGCGCGCCGACCAGACGGTGATCGGCTCATAGGCGCACTCGACCTTGTACTCTTCCTTCAGGCGGCTGGCGACCACGTCGAACTGCAGCACACCGACCGCGCCGAGGATGATGTCGTTGCTGCGCTCGGGGAAGAACACCTGGGTCGCGCCCTCTTCGGCCAGCTGCTGCAGGCCCTGGCGCAGCTGCTTGGATTTCAGCGGGTCCTTCAGGCGCACGCGGCGGAACAGCTCCGGGGCGAAGTGCGGGATGCCGGTGAAGCCCAGCGCCTCGCCTTCGGTGAAGGTGTCGCCGATCTGGATGGTGCCATGGTTGTGCAGGCCGATGATGTCGCCGGCATAGGCCTCCTCCAGCTGCTCGCGCTCGGAGGAGAAGAAGGTCAGGGCATCGCCGATGCGCACGTCCTTGCCGGTGCGCACGTGGCGCATCTTCATGCCCTTTTCGTACTTGCCCGAGCAGATACGCATGAAGGCGATACGGTCACGGTGTTTCGGGTCCATGTTCGCCTGGATCTTGAACACGAAGCCGGTGAATTTCTCTTCCACCGGTTCCACGGTGCGCTCGTGGGCGACCCGGGCCAGCGGGCGCGGCGCCCAGTCGACAACCGCGTCGAGCACATGGTCGACACCGAAGTTGCCCAATGCGGTACCGAAGAACACCGGGGTCAGCTGGCCATTGATGAACGCGTCCTGGTCGAACTCGTGGCAGGCGCCCTGCACCAGCTCGAGTTGTTCGAGGAAGCGGTCGTACTCATCACCCAGGTGGGCGCGGGCTTCATCGGAGTCGAGCTTCTCGATGATTTTCGCTTCGGTGCGCTCGTGGCCATGCCCCGGGGTGTAGACGATGATGTAGTCGCCGGCCAGGTGATACACGCCCTTGAAGTCGCGGTAGCAACCGATCGGCCAGGTGATCGGCGCGGCCTTGATCTTCAGCACCGCCTCGATTTCGTCGAGCAGTTCGATCGGGTCGCGGATGTCCCGGTCGAGTTTGTTGATGAAGCTGACGATCGGCGTATCGCGCAGGCGGCACACGTCCATCAGGGCAATGGTGCGCGGCTCGACGCCTTTACCGCCGTCGAGCACCATCAGCGCCGAGTCCACCGCGGTCAGGGTGCGATAGGTGTCTTCCGAGAAGTCTTCGTGGCCGGGGGTGTCGAGCAGGTTGATCATATGCTCGCGGTAGGGGAACTGCATCACCGAGGTGGTGATGGAGATGCCGCGCTGCTTCTCCATTTCCATCCAGTCGGAGGTGGCGTGGCGGTCGGACTTGCGCGACTTCACGGTACCGGCGACGGCAATGGCCTTGCCCATCAGCAGGAGCTTCTCGGTGATGGTGGTCTTACCGGCGTCGGGGTGGGAAATGATTGCGAAAGTGCGGCGCTTCGCGACTTCGGCGGCCTGGTTGGTCATGGGAAATCGCCTGACTGGGGATTCAAAAAGGGGCGATATCATACCTGAAGTCGGGCGTCAGGCCAAAACAAGCCCCAACGGTTCGACCCAATTCGCCCCTGCCGCATTGGTTAACCATCAACAAGCGAATCGCCGGCAAGCCCCTCGATGGTTATAGGAGCTCGGCCAGGCAGATGAACGACCAGCTCCAGTCTTCCCCCCATGGCTTCCAGATAGTCACGCAACGTAGAGATCAACATATCGCTACGGTTCTCGAACCTGGAAACATTGCCCTGACGAACGTCGAGGCGCTCGGCCATGCTTTCCTGGGTGATCTCGAGTTGTTTACGCAAGGCCTGAAGCGTCATTTCCTCACGAATCAGTTCGCGACCACGCTCCTCGATTCTTGCCCTGCGCTCAGGCGTCAGCTCGTTCATCACGTCTTCAAGCGTCTTGTACATTTCTCAACCTCTGGACAAATGTCGATCAAACCGTTCATCGGCACGGGTAATCAGGCTTCCATAAAATCTACGCTCATTGATACCAGCCTTGTCCCCCGCAACGAGCAACAACGCAGAGCGCGAACGATCGAAAGCGAATGCGACTCGCCATACACCGCCATCTGCGTTGAACCTCAACTCTTTCATGTTCGAATGCCTCGAGCCTTTCAGCGTGTCCACATGCGGACGCCCCAATGCGGGGCCAAAATGCTTGAGCAGATGAAGCTGCGCCAGCAATTCATCCTGTACCACCTCGGTCAACACCTGTAGCTCGTAATTGAACTCCCGGCACATTCCAATAGACCACCCCATTAAAATACCTCCAAGGGAATATCCCCTCAAGCGCATACCAAGAATATTCGAGAAGAAATTCTGAACATCTGCAAGATGCCTCGATAGCAGGTACTTCAACGTCTCCACGTAATATTCACGCTTGATTTTCGCGTGAAATTTCCTAAACACCAGTGATTAACACTGGCCAAATGCCGCCCCAGATGGGAACCTTTACGTCCACGGAGACGTCCACTCCCCTGCAAGCCGCTTCGCTTCAGGGCTGGTTTCACCTGCTTCACGAGCCCGACGGGGTTCGGCTCATGGCCTGATGCCGCGCATCGGGCTGCTACTCGCGACCACGCTGCCCGCCGCCAGGAATGGCTGGCCGCACGGGGGTGTGATCGCCGACTATAAAAAAGGAGTCCGCCTGTGGCTGCACGCTACGGAAAAGGGCTGTTGGGATGGGCCGCCGTGCTCGTCATCCTGGCCCTGCTGATCCACTGGATCGGCATCGACACGATCGCCCGCTACCGCGACGATCTTGGGTTCTACCTGCAAGCGCACCTGGTCCTGGTGCTGGCTTCGATGGCGGCGGCGCTGGCCGTGGGCATCCCCGCCGGCATTGCTTTGAGTCGACCGCACCGGGTCGACAAGGCCGAGCGCTTCATGCAGTTGTTCAACGTTGGCAACACCATTCCTCCCCTGGCCGTTCTGGCCATCGCCCTGAGTATCCTGGGCATCGGCGCAGGTCCTGCGATCTTCGCACTGTTCCTCGCCTCCCTCCTGCCCATCGTGCGCAACACCTACGAGGGCCTGAAAAACGTCCCCGCCTCGCTCAAGGAAGCCGCCACCGGCATCGGCATGACCCCGCGCCAGCAACTCTGGCAGGTAGAGCTACCCAACGCCGTGCCGATCATCGTCGGCGGCGTGCGCGTGGCCCTGGCCTTGAACGTGGGCACCGCGCCCCTGGCGTTCCTGATCGGCGCCAACAGCCTGGGCAGCCTGATCTTCCCAGGCATCGCCCTGAACAACCAGCCGCAGCTGCTGCTCGGCGCCGCCTGTACGGCGTTGCTGGCCCTGGCGCTCGATGCGTTGGTGAGTTTCTCCAGCAAGCGCTGGCTGGAACGTGGCCTGGCCCAATAACAAGAGGCAAAGCATGAAGAAAACAATCGCCTTGTTCCTGGGCGCGGCCCTGCTTTGCGCAGGCATTGCCCAGGCCGCGGAAAAACCACAGATCCGCATCGGCGCCCGGGTGTTCACCGAACAGACCGTGCTTGCCGAAATCACCGCCCAGCACCTGCGCGCCAACGGCTTCGAGGTGCGGGTGACCACCGGCCTGGGCAGCAATATCGCCCGCCAGGCCCAGGAAACCGGCCAACTCGACCTGATGTGGGAATACACCGGCGTATCGCTGGTCTCGTACAACCATATCGACGAGCGCATGCCCGACGCCGCAGCCACCTATGCGCGAGTGAAAGAACTCGACGCGAAGAAGGGCCTGGTCTGGCTGGCGCCGTCGAAGTTCAGCAACACCTACGCCCTGGGCCTGCCAAAGGCCGTCGCCGCGGCCTACCCGCAGATCAACTCGATCAGCGACCTCAACCAGGTGCTGCATGACGAAGCCGACCGCAATCACCTGGTGGCGCTGGACACCGAGTTCGCCAACCGCCCGGATGGCCTGGTCGGCCTGCGCGAGCTGTACGAGCTGCCGCTGGACCGGCGCAACATCCGCCAGATGGACGGTGGCCTGGTGTACACCGCCATGCGCAACAACCAGGTGTTCGCCGGCCTGGTCTACACCACCGACGGGCGCCTTAACGCGTTCGACCTCAAGCTGCTGGAAGACGACAAGCACTACTTCCCCGACTACACCGCCGCCCCGGTGCTGCGCCAGGCCGTGCTCGACGCACATCCTCAGCTGGCCACCCTGCTCAAGCCGCTGGCCGAACAGCTGGACGACGAGACCATGCGCCAGCTCAACGCCAAGGTCGATGTCGAGCACCAGAGCCCGACGGTGGTGGCCGCCGCGTTCCTGCGTGAGCACCCACTCAGCGAGGTACAGCCATGAACCTGCTCGACACCTTCGTCCACCTCGACTGGGCACAGGTCCTGCAACTGACCTGGCAGCACATCATGCTGGTCGGCATCGCGGTGGGCCTGGCGATCCTTGTCGGCGTGCCGCTGGGCATCCTGATGACCCGCTTCCCGGTGTTCGCCGGCCCGCTGCAGGCCAGCGCCACCGTGCTGCTGACCATCCCCTCGATCGCCCTGTTCGGCTTGCTGCTGCCGTTCTACTCGAAGTTCGGCCAGGGCCTGGGGCCACTGCCGGCGATCACTGCAGTGTTCCTTTATTCACTGCTGCCGATCCTGCGCAACACCTACCTGGCGCTGACCAACGTCGAGCCCGGTATCCGTGAAGCCGCACGCGGCATCGGCATGACCTTC
This sequence comes from Pseudomonas sp. 2848, assembly GCF_003253945.1. NCBI lineage: Bacteria > Pseudomonadati > Pseudomonadota > Gammaproteobacteria > Pseudomonadales > Pseudomonadaceae > Pseudomonas > Pseudomonas sp. 2848. Next base: position 151,844 of record NZ_QKZD01000003.1, on the reverse strand, counting down.
GGCCAGCGCCTGCGCATGGTCGAGTTGCCCATCGCCGTGCCGGTGATCCTCGCCGGCGTGCGCACCGCCGTGGTGATGAACATCGGCGTGATGACCATCGCCGCGACCATCGGTGCCGGCGGTCTGGGCGTGCTCATCCTCACCTCCATCAGCCGCAGCGACATGTCGATGCTGATGGTCGGCGCTGTGCTGGTCAGCCTGCTGGCGATCATCGCCGACCTGATCCTGCAAGCCCTGCAACGTGCCCTGACTCCAGAAGGACTGCGCTCATGATCGAACTGAAGAACCTCAGCAAGACCTTCAACGTCAACGGCAAGGACGTCAAAGCCGTCGACGCGGTAAGCCTCACCGTCAACGAAGGCGAAATCTGCGTGTTCCTCGGCCCCTCCGGCTGCGGCAAGAGCACCACGCTGAAGATGATCAACCGCCTGATCACACCGACCTCAGGGCAAGTGTTCATCAATGGCGAGGACACCACCGGCCTGGACGAGGTGACCCTGCGCCGGCACATCGGCTACGTGATCCAGCAGATCGGCCTGTTCCCCAACATGACCATCGAGGAGAACATCACCGTGGTGCCGCGCCTGCTCGGCTGGGACAAGCAGAAATGCCATGACCGCGCCCGCGAACTGATGCACATGATCAAGCTCGAGCCCAAGCAGTACCTGCAACGCTACCCGCGCGAACTGTCCGGCGGCCAGCAGCAACGCATCGGCGTGATCCGCGCCCTGGCCGCCGAGGCCCCGGTGCTGCTGATGGACGAACCGTTCGGCGCGGTCGACCCAATCAACCGCGAGATGATCCAGAACGAGTTCTTCGAGATGCAGCGGGCCCTGAACAAGACGGTGATCATGGTCAGCCATGACATCGACGAGGCCATCAAGCTGGGCGACAAGATCGCCATCTTCCGCGCCGGCAAGCTGTTGCAACTGGATCACCCGGACACCCTGCTGGCACACCCGGTGGACGATTTCGTCAGCAACTTCGTCGGCCAGGACAGCACCCTGAAACGCCTGCTGCTGGTACGCGCCGAAGATGCGGCGGACAACGCGCCGTCGCTGAGCCCGGAAACACCGGTGAGCGAGGCGCTGGAGCTGCTGGATGAGCACGACCGCCGTTATGCAGTGGTGACAGACGCCGCGAACAAGGCGCTGGGCTATGTGCGCCGCCGCGACATGCACCGCCAGCAAGGAACCTGCGGCGACTTCCTGCGTCCGTTCAATGCCACCGCGGCGCACGACGAGCACCTGCGCATCCTGCTGTCGCGCATGTACGAGTTCAACCGGGCGTGGTTGCCGGTGCTGGATGCCGAACAGGTGTTCCTGGGAGAGGTGACACAGGAGTCGATTGCGGCGTACCTGAGTTCTGGGCGCTCGCGCGGGGCGAAGACCTCGATCGTGTCGCCGGCGCAGGCAGTGATTTCCTGAGCCGGCCTCATCGCGGATGAATCCGCTCCTACAGGTAGGAGCGGATTCATCCGCGATTAAGGCGACGCGCTATCAGAACCCTACACTGGCCTGCACATAGAACGTGCGCGGCTCACCCACATAGATCCCCGCGTTGTTGTCGCTTGAGCGGGTGAAATACTGCTTGTCGAACAGGTTCTTCACCCCGGCGGCCAGCTTCAGGTTCGACAGCTGCGGCCCGAACGCATAGCCACCCCGGGCATGCCAGGTGACGTAGCCCGGAATGTCGCCATACTGCCCGTCGGCGCTCGGCTGGGTGATGTAGTTGCCGTTGAAGCTGCCATCGGCGTTCATCCCGGTACCCGGCGCGCGCTGCTTCGACTGGGCGTAGGCATCCAGGTTCCAGGTCCAGCGGTTGACCTCGTAGCGCACGCCGGCGGTGGCCACCTGGCGCGAATAGAACGGCAGGTCACGCCCCTTGAAACCAGGGATCTCGCCCTCGTAGGTGGCACGGGTGTAGGTGTAGCCAGCATTCACCGACAGCCCCTGCAGGCGTGGGTCCAGGCCGGACAGGTCGTAGCGCGCCGAGGCCTCGATGCCCTGGTGCTTGGTCGCCCCCAGGTTGGTCCAGCCGACATCGTTGCTGATGTACTGCAGCTCATCGTCGAAGTCGATGTAGAAGGCTGTCAGCTCACCGGCCCAGTTGCCGTTGTCATAGCGCGTACCAATTTCGTAGGTCTTGGCCTTCTCCGGCTCCAGGCCGTTTGCCGTGCTGTCGCCGACGCCGCCCTGGCCCAGCTGGAAGTACTGCAGGCTGCCGAACGAGGTCTCGTAGTTGGCGAACAGCTTCCACGCATCGGACAGGTGGTACATCACGCTCAGCGCTGGCAGCGGTTCGTTGCTGGTGATGCTGCGGTTCTTCTCCGGCACTGGGCGATAGTTGGCGTCCATCACCGGGCGGTCGCGCCAGTCGGTGTTGATGTGCTCGAAGCGGATGCCCGGGGTGATGGTCCAGTTGCCGACGTCTATCTTGTCGTCGATGTAGTAGGCGCTGGCCTCGGTGCCACCGCTGCGGTCCTGGAACACATGGCCGTCGGAGGTCGGGGTCACGGTCGGCACGTTGTCGACCAGCGCCAGGCGGGTGGACTGCTCGCGCATCGCTTCCTTCAGATAGCGATAGCCGACGCTGACTTCCTGGGTGGTCGGGCCGACGAAGAAGATCCGCGACAGGCGTGGCTCGATGGCGAAGGTGTGGTAGTTGCGCGGGTACGACGACAGGGTCTTCTGGTCGCGGGCGGCGATGGCGCTGCCACGGAAGCTGTCGGTGTAGTAGGTCAGCACCTCGAACTGGGTGGCGTCGTCGATCTGCCGCTGCCACTTGAACGACACGTCCTTGCGCCGGCCGCTGAAGTAGTCGTAGTCGCGCACCGACTGGTAGGGGTTGTGATCGTACTGCGCCTGGGTCAGGCCACCCGGCATGTCGGCGCGGCCGTCGTAGTAGTGGAAATTGAGCCAGAACTCGTCGACATCGGTCGGTGCCCAGTGGGTCTTGAGCATCACGTCGTCGATATCGTTGTCGTTGTTGCTTTCGCGATAGCCATCGCCATTCACGCCGGTATACAGCAACGCCACGCCCATGCCGTTGTCGGCAGTGCCGCCGACGAAGGCCGACTCGGTGTGCTTCCAGCCGCCATCGCGCGAAGTCTCGAGGGTGGTGGACAGCTCGCCGCTGGCCTTCTCGGGGATCGCCCGAGTGACGAAGTTGATCACCCCACCGACGTTCTGCGGGCCATAGCGCACGGAGCCTGCACCACGGACCACGTCGATGCTGTCGAGGTTGCCCGAGGAGATCGGCGCCATCGACAGCTGTGGCTGGCCGTAGGGGGCGAAGGCCGCCGGAATGCCATCGATCAGCACGGTCGAACGCGGCGACAGGCGCGACGTCAGGCCACGCACGCCGACATTCAGCGACAGGTCGCTGCCACCGGTGCCGTTGGAATCCTGCACCTGCACGCCCGGGATACCGCGCAGGGCGTCACGCACGTTCATCGTGCCCTTCTCCACCATCGCTTCGCGGCGCACCACGGTGCGCGCGCCAGGGTGGTTCTGCACCACGCTCTGGTCGGCGTCGCCCAGCCAGTCCCCGACCACCTTGATATCGGTGGGCGCCAGCTCCAGGCTGCCGGTGGTCAGGGTACCGGCGGCCTGGGCCGGCTTGACCACCACGGTGTCCGCGGACTGCTCGAAGGTCAGCCCGCTACCTTGCAGCAGTTGCTGCAGGGCCTGCTCCGGCGCCAGGTTGCCGGACACCGCCGGGGCCTGCTTGCCGTCCACCAGCTCGGGGCTGAAGAACAGTTGCAGGTTGGTCTGCTGGCCCAACTGCTTGAGTGCGCCCGCCAATGGCTGGGCCTGGATCTGGATGGTATCGGCGTAGCTGTTGCCGGCGGCGGCGCTGACCGCCAGGGCCAGCGCCAGGCGGCGCAGCTGGAGAAGGGGATTATTGTTGTTCACGTCTTCGATGGGTCCTGAGAGTCGGGATAAACGCCAACCGCATGCAAATGGAAATGCTTGGCAGTTGCAGCTGGCGGGGAAGACGAACGAACGGAAAAAAACCTGAATCTATTTCAGAACAATTTCGCTGGAGCCGTCCGCAAGGGTCTTCACCCGCACCGGCAGGATGCTCGGCAAGGCCCGCAACAGGGCGTCCGGGTCGTCAGTGCTGAAGGTGCTCGACAGGCGTAGCGCGGCGGCCTTGCCTGGCGCCACATGCAGTGGCCGGGCACGGTAGCGCGAGACTTCCGCCACGACATCGCTAAGCGGCGCGTTGTCGAATACCAGCTTGCCCTGGCGCCAGGCTGTCACCGCGTTGGCATCGATGGCATAGGGCGCGGCGACCTTGCCCTGCGCATCGATATGCGAACCCTGGCCGGCAGTGAGCAGCGCCAGCGACTCGGCCGCGCCCTGTACCTTGACCGAACCCTGCTCCACCGCCACGCGGGTGCTGTTCGGATCCTGGCGTACATCGAAGCGGGTGCCGGTGACGGTGACATCGCCCTGGGCAGTGCTCACCACGAAGGGGCGGTCACTGTCGTGCGCGACGATGAACATCGCCTCGCCCGCGCCCAGGCGCACATGGCGCTGCCCCGCAGAGAACATCACCTGCACCTGGGTGGCACTGTTGAGTTCCAGCCGTGAGCCGTCCGGCAGTTCGACCTGACGCCGCTCGCCCAGGGCCGTAGTCAACGTGTCCTGATGGTTGAGCTGCTGATACTGCCAACCTGTCCAGCCCAGCCCCAGCGCGACCACCGCCACGCCGGCCGCCAAAGCCTGGCGCAGTAGACGGCGGCGCGGAAGCTGGCGCACCGGCTCGGGCTGGCACAGCGCCTCGAGGCGTTGCCGCGGAATGAAGTCGGCGGCGCGCCACAGTTGCGCCAGGCGCTCGTACTCTTGCCGATTTGAGGGGTGCTGCGCCAACCACGCCTGCAATGCCGCGTGCACGGCTTTGTCGTGCGGCGCGTCCTGAGCGCGGGCGAACCAGCAGGCCGCCTGCTCGCCCACGGGATCGGGCACGTGCTGTTTCATCGAAGGGGTCTCCTGACTCATCTGGCCGACACATCCAGGTGCTCACGCAGATGTCGGAGCGTGCGGATCATATACTTTTCGACCATGTTCTTGGTCAAACCCATGCGCTCGGCGATCTCGGCCTGGGTCAGGCCTTCGAGCTTCTGCCAGACGAACACCCTGCGGCAATTCAGCGGCAGCTCGGCCAGCGCCCGCTCGACGCTGTCGGCCAGTTCCAGGGCATGTACATACGCTTCCGGATCGTCCCCTGCGGCCATGTCCCCTGCGAAGGCCTCAAGCTCCAAGGCCTGACGCCGGTCCTCGCGGCGAAAGCCGTCGACGGCGATGTTGCGGGCGGTCTGGTGCAGATAGGCGCGTGGCTGTTCGACCTGCTCGCGCGGGTTTTCCAGCACCCGCACAAAGGCGTCGTGGGTGAGGTCCTCGGCCTGCTGTCGACTGCGCAGTTTGCGCGTCCAGGTGCCGATCAGCTCTTGGTAATGGTCGAGGAAGCCTTTGGGTCCGGACACGGTCGGGGTCGTCAGGGAGGCAGATGAGGTCGCGAATAGTAATGTTTCTCATCAAGGACGGCAATCGACATGTCCCCTGCACGACCAATGGCCACGACGGGCTCTGCGTAACAAAAAATTTATGGCCAATTTCGCGGTAAAGACCGGGCTGAGCACGTGGCCATAAATTTGAACACTCAGTGTCCATTCGCAGCCCTGTCTCAGCCCCCGACAAACGGTCACACACGGTTTCCTCCGCCCTTTCGCAGCGAAACCAGAGCCATCATGCAAAGAATGAAGCTGTCAGCCGATCGCGGCCAGATCGCCACCTATTCCACAATTTTTTACGCTGATGGCCTTTTCAGGAACCTACCGGGCGCCCATCAGTCGGTTATCACAGCGGCAGCTCCGCGACAGGCGACGAGTACCCCGGGATTGCCTGTTGATATTGCCGTTTTCACGTCCTAAAGTGCGCGCCGAACGTCCATGCTGGAAACGATCCATCCGGCTCAAGTACTGACGACGAGACAGCAAGGTCATCCGCCTTTTCCAAGCACGGCTGACCTTTTTGCTTTCGGCGACATGCCTTGGGAAGTAGGCGAACCAAAGTGGGGATACGGAGGACGTTCAGTTGCTGCCACTTATCTTTTCAGTTTGCCCATGGAGCCCCTGAGCATGTCGATCCAGGTCGAAGACTACTTTGCGCGTGACACCTTCCAGAAAATGAAGGCGTTCGCCGACAAGCAGGAAACCCCGTTCGTTCTCATCGATACCCAGATGATCAGCCAGGCCTATGACGACCTGCGCGCCGGGTTCGAATTCGCCAAGGTCTACTACGCGGTCAAGGCCAACCCGGCGGTCGAGATCATCGACCTGCTGAAGGAAAAGGGCTCGAGCTTCGACATCGCCTCGATCTATGAACTGGACAAGGTGCTCGGCCGCGGCGTCAGCGCCGACCGTATCAGCTACGGCAACACCATCAAGAAGTCCAAGGACATCCGCTACTTCTACGAGAAAGGCGTGCGCCTGTACGCCACCGACTCCGAGGCCGACCTGCGCAACATCGCCAAGGCCGCGCCGGGCTCGAAAGTCTATGTGCGTATTCTCACCGAAGGCTCCACCACTGCCGACTGGCCACTGTCGCGCAAATTCGGCTGCCAGACCGACATGGCCATGGACCTGCTGATCCTCGCCCGCGACCTGGGCCTGGTGCCCTACGGCATCTCCTTCCACGTCGGCTCGCAACAGCGCGACATCAGCGTGTGGGACGCAGCCATTGCCAAGGTCAAGGTGATCTTCGAGCGCCTCAAGGAAGAAGACGGCATCGAGCTGAAGCTGATCAACATGGGCGGCGGCTTCCCGGCCAACTACATCACCCGCACCAACAGCCTCGAGACCTACGCCGAAGAGATCATCCGCTTCCTCAAGGAAGACTTCGGTGACGACCTGCCGGAAATCATCCTGGAGCCTGGCCGTTCGCTGATCGCCAACGCCGGCATCCTGGTCAGTGAAGTTGTGCTGGTGGCGCGCAAGTCTCGTACTGCCGTCGAGCGCTGGATCTACACCGACGTGGGCAAGTTCTCCGGCCTGATCGAAACCATGGACGAAGCCATCAAGTTCCCGATCTGGACCGAAAAGAAAGGCGAAACCGAAGAAGTCGTCATCGCCGGCCCGACCTGCGACAGCGCCGACATCATGTACGAAAACTACAAGTACGGCCTGCCGCTGAACCTGGCCATCGGTGACCGCCTGTACTGGCTGTCGACCGGTGCCTACACCACCAGCTACAGCGCGGTGGAGTTCAACGGCTTCCCGCCGCTGAAAGCCTACTACCTGTAATGCACAACGGGGCCGCAAGGCCCCGTTTTCAATTCTATCGCGGGGCAAGCCCGCTCCCACACCCGTGGTGAATAACCGTGGGAGCGGGCTTGCCCCGCGATATGACCGGAACAGACATACTCAAGTACCACGCCGTTCGATCTCCTCGGCATAACGCGCCGCAAAGGCCATCAATGCTGGCCCCGCCCCCTGCAACGTCACCAGCGCACTGCGCAGGAAATTCAGGTTGCCTTCGACCCTGGCCCGGTCCAGCCACGGCCCGGCCTCGGCGATCTGCCCCCGCTCGACCAGCACCAGCGCCAGGCTGAACATCCCGCGGAAATCCCCCGCCTCGGCCGAACGGCGATACCAGCGCATGGCCCGCACCGGGCTCGCAGCGGTGGCAATGCCCTGCTCCAGATACCGCCCATACAGGTTCATCGACTTGGCATGCCCCAGCTGCGCGGCTTTCTCGTAGCACATCAACGCCTGGGACTGGTTGGCCGCCACCCCACGACCGGTGGCCAGCAGATTGGCCAGGTTGTACATCCCCCAGTCCAGCCCGGCGTCGGCCGCCCGGGCATAGTGAATGGCCGCCTGGGCGAGATCCACCTCGCCACCCCAGCCATGCTCGAGGCAACGGCCAAGCATGTTGTGGGCCATGGCACTGCCACCCTGGGCGGCAATGGCGAACCAACGCCGGGCCACGTTGGCATCCTCTTCGATACCGCGCCCATCGAGCAGGATCTGCCCAAGCAACAGCTGCGCCTCGACCGCCCCTTGCCCCGCCGCCGTGAGGATCGCCTGCGCGGCCTGTCCCGGGCTGTGCTCGAGCATCGCCTTGAGCCCGGCCACATCCACCACTTCCTCACGACGCAATTGATAAGACACGGCTCAGACCTCGGCCCAGCGGCGCAGCAGGTTGTGGTAGGTGCCCGTCAGTTGCAGCAGCGACGGGTGCTCGGGCACATCGGCGCCGAGCTGGCGAATTGCATTGTCCATCTCGAACAGCAAGGTGCGCTGGCTGTCCTCGCGCACCAGGCTCTGGGTCCAGAAGAACGCCGCATAGCGCGCCCCGCGGGTGACCGGGTTGACCTTGTGCAGGCTGGTGCCGGGGTACAGCACCAGGTCGCCGGCGGCCAGCTTGACCTGGCGCACGCCATAGGTGTCCTGGATCACCAGCTCGCCGCCGTCATAGCTGTCAGGGTCGCTGAGAAACAGCGTCGAGGACAGGTCGGTACGCACGCGCTCCGGGCTGCCCTTGGGCTGGCGCAGGGCATTGTCGATATGGAAATCGAAACTGCCGCCCTCGCGATAGCAGTTGATCAGTGGCGGGAACACCTTGTGCGGCAGCGCCGCCGACATGAACAACGGGTTGCGCCACAGCCGCTCGATCAACGCATTGCCGATCTCCTTGGCCAGCGCATGCCCCTCAGGCAACTGCAGGTTGTGCTTGGCCTTGGCCGACTGGTAACCGGCGGTAATCTTGCCGTCTGCCCAATCGGCCTGCTCCAGGGCCTGGCGGATGCGCAGAATTTCGTCAGCCTCGAACAGGCCTGGGATGTGAAGCAGCATGGCGACGGCACCGAGAGCGATAGGGGCGTCAATGATATTGATTACCTTTTACCTACCACAAGTCCCTTTCTCCAGAGCGCGACGGATGAGACCGTAAAAACCGTAAGGCAAAATTGTAAAGAATGTAAATTCCTGGCGAATGGTAACGCTTCTCAATTGTTCCTTACATTCGCTTACATTAACATCCGCGGCCTTCATACCTTGGGGAAGGTCTACAACAATGCGTCACGTGCCATCTGCTGTGAGTTCACCACGACTGCTCGCCTCTGCCATCGGCATGGCGATCACCGCCACCTCGGCCTATGCCGCCGACCCGGCCGCCAGCAACGCCATCACCCTCGACGCCACCAGCGTCAATGGCAAGGCCGAACAGGCAAGCACCGAGTACAAGGTCGACAAGGCCTCGTCGCAGAAGTACACCGCACCATTGGTGGACACGCCGCGCTCGATCACGGTGATTCCCCAGCAGGTGATCAAGGACACCAACGCCATGTCCCTGCAGGACGCCCTGCGCACGGTACCCGGGATCACCTTCGGCGCCGGCGAAGGCGGCAACCCGCAAGGCGATCGCCCATTCATCCGTGGCTTCGACGCCCAGGGCGACACCTACCTGGACGGCGTGCGCGACACCGGCGCCCAGACCCGCGAAATCTTCGCCATCGAGTCTGTCGAAGTGGCCAAGGGACCGAACTCGGCCATTGGTGGTCGCGGTGCGGCCGGTGGCACCATCAACCTGGTGAGCAAGCGCGCGCACCTGGGCAACTCGCTGGACGGCGCCTGGACCTGGGGCAGCGACCAGACCCAGCGTTACACCTTCGATGGCAACTACCAGTTCAGCGACAGCGTCGCCGGGCGCCTGAACCTGATGACCCACGAGAGCAACGTCGCCGGCCGCGACAAGGTCAACTACGACCGCTGGGGCATCGCCCCGTCGCTAGCGTTCGGCCTGGGCACGCCGACCCGCGTCAACCTCGACTACTACCACCTGGAAAGCGACGACCTGCCGGACTCCGGCATCCCCTACAGCGTGCCATTGGCAGGCAGCGGAGCCCGTACCTCTGCCCATCCGGACAAACCGGTGGACGGCGGTGACAGCGACAACTTCTACGGCCTGACCGGCCGCGACTTCCGCAAGACCCGTGTCGATATCGCGACCTTCGCCATCGAGCACGACCTGTCCGACACACTGACCATCAAGAACACCCTGCGCCACGGCAACAGCATGCAGGACTACGTGCTGACCCAGCCTGACGACAGCGCCGGCAACGTCAACAACAACGGCGTCTGGCGTCGCGCCAACACCCGTGTGGGCAACACCGCCACCACCACCAACCAGACCGACCTGTTCGGCGAGTTCTACCTGGGCGGCCTGAAAAACAGCTTCTCCACCGGCATCGAGTTCACCAAGGAAGAGTCCGACCGCCAGAGCTACACCGTCACCCCCAACAGCAAGCTCACCTGCACCGGGCCGGGCAGCGGCGGCAGTTGCACCTCGCTGGACAACCCGAACCCGGACGATGCCTGGGTCGGCACCGTCGCGCGCAACTACGCCGGCACCAAGACCAGCAGCAAGACCCGCGCACTCTATGTCTTCGACACCCTGGAGCTGACCCCGCAGTGGCTGCTCAACATGGGCCTGCGCTATGACCACTTCGACACCGACTACCGTGGCTACAATGCCGACGGCAGTACCGCAGTGAGCACCAAAGGCGTACCCGCCAAGGGCCAGGACACCAGCGAATTCATCACCGGCCAGCTGGGCCTGGTGTGGAAGCCGGCCGACAACGGCAGCATCTATGTGTCCTACGCCACCTCGGCCACACCGCCTGGCGCCATGCTCGGCGAGGGCACCGAAGGCAACCCGCTGGGCAACACCACCGACCGCTCCGGCAACCTGCTCAACAGTGACATGGAGCCGGAAGAAACCACCAACTACGAAATCGGCACCAAGTGGGACCTGCTCGACCAGCGCCTGTCCCTGGCAGCGGCGCTGTTCCGCACCGAGAAGGAAAACGCCCGGGTGCAGGTCAACACCAACACCTACGAGAACGTCGGTGAAACCCGTGTGCAAGGCATCGAGCTGTCGGCCAGCGGCAAGCTGACCGACAAGTGGCAGGTGTTCGCCGGCTACACCTACATGCAGGCCCGCCAGATCGACGGTGGCCCGCTGGGCAAGGCGAACGACGGCAACCAGCTGCCCAACACGCCGAACAACAGCGCCAGCCTGTGGACCACCTACCAGCTGACGCCGAAGTTGACGGTCGGTGGCGGCGCCTTCTATGTCGACGACGTCTACGGCAGCGTGGCCAACACCACCATGGTCGACAGCTACGTGCGCTACGACGCCATGGCGGCCTACAAGCTGACCAAGAACATCGACCTGCAGTTGAACGTGCAGAACCTCACCAACGAGGTCTACTACGACAAGGCCTACTCCACCCACTTCGCCAACCAGGCGGCGGGACGCACGGCATTGCTGACCACCAGCGTCCACTTCTAAAAGCCGCACCCCAGGCCCCGTTCAATCGATTGAACGGGGCTTTTGCGTATCAAGGCATAATGCACGCCGCGCAATTGCTGGCGGCAAGACAAGGTGATCGATGTGGTGAAGAAGACGCTGTTCCAATTGCACTGGTTCTTTGGCATCAGCGCCGGCCTGGTGCTGGCGCTGATGGGCATCACCGGCGCGATCTGGTCGTTCCAGGAAGAACTGCTGCGCGCGTTCAACGCCGAGGTGCTCAAGGTCGAGGTACGCCAGGAAGGCGTGCTGCCGCCGGCCGAGCTGGTACGTCGGGTCGAGGCCGCGCAAGGCGACCAGGTCTCCATGCTCTGGGTCGATACCCGCGACGGCAACGCCGCGCGGATCTTCTTCACCCCGGCGCCCGGCGAGCGCCGTGGCGCGCTGCGCTACGCCGATCCGTACACCGGCGAGCTCAAGGGTGAAGTCGCAGGCCTTGGCTTCTTCAACCTCATGCTCAACCTGCACCGGTTCCTGGCCATGGGCGACACCGGCCGGCAGATCACCGGCGCCTGCACCCTGATGCTGATCTTCTTCTGCCTCTCGGGGCTGTACCTGCGCTGGCCGCGCAAGGCCCTGAACTGGCGGACCTGGCTGACCCTCGACTGGGCCAGGAAAGGCCGTGCCTTCAACTGGGACCTGCATGCGGTGTTCGGCACCTGGTGCCTGCTGTTCTACCTGCTGTTCGCCCTGACCGGGCTGTTCTGGTCCTACGAGTGGTACCGCGAAGGCCTCAACCGCCTGCTGGCCGACCAGCCCGCGGCGGGCGAGCAGAAACGCGGCGAAGGCCGTGGCGGTCGTCATGGTCCGCCCAAAGTGGACAAGAACGCCCCGCCACGGGTGGTGGACTATGACGCCATCTGGGCCAACCTCAAGGCAGCCGCAGGCCCGGACCTGGCCACCTACAACCTGCGCCTGCCGCCGGCCGGCGGCCAGCCCGCGACGCTGTTCTACCTGCTGCAAGGCGCCGAGCACGAGCGGGCCTTCAACACCCTCACCCTCGACCCGGCCAGCGGCCAGGTCAAGCGTCACGAACGCTATGCCGACAAGTCGTTCAAAGCGCAACTGCTGCAAAGCGTCTATGCCCTGCACGTCGGCGAATACTTCGGTCTGCCGGGGCGCATCATCGTCACCCTCGCCAGCCTGACCATGCCACTGTTCTTTGTCACCGGCTGGCTGCTGTACCTCGACCGTCGGCGCAAGAAACGCCAGGTACGCGCCGCTCGTGGCGCAGTGGCCGACAGGGGCAACGCTGGCGACAGCTGGCTGATCGGCTTCGCCAGCCAGAGCGGTTTCGCCGAACAACTGGCCTGGCAGAGCGCCGGCCAGCTGCAAGCCGCCGGCTTGCCGGTGCAGGTACGCCCGCTGGCCGAGCTGGGCGAAGCCCAATTGCGCCAGGCCAGCCGCGCCCTGTTCGTGGTCAGCACTTTCGGCGACGGCGAAGCCCCGGACAGCGCCCGCGGCTTCGAGCGCAAGGTGCTCGGCCAACCTTGGGCACTCGAGCATCTGGACTACGCCCTGCTGGCCCTGGGTGACCGCCAGTATCCGCACTTTTGCGGCTTCGCCCGCCGCCTCCAGGCCTGGCTTGGCGAGCGTGGCGCCACCTGCGCCTTCAGCCCGGTGGAAGTGAACAATGCCGACCCCGCCGCGCTTCAATTGTGGCAACAGGAACTGACGCAACTGACCGGCGCCCGTCCGATCGCCGCCTGGCAGCCGCCGAGCTTCGGCAACTGGCATCTGCTGCGCCGTGAACTGCTCAACCCGGGCAGCCAGGGCGCCCCGGTCTACCTGCTGGGGCTGCAGGCGCAAATGCCCGCGACCTGGGAAGCCGGCGACCTGATCGAGATCGTGCCGCGCAATGGCAAGCCCCGTGTCGATGCCTTCCTGGCAGGCCTGGGCCTGGACCCTCGTTGCCCGGTGCAGCTCGACGGTCTGCAGGAAAACCTGGCGCAGGCCCTGGCCAGCCGCCAGTTGCCGGTCGGCCGCGAACACCTGGTGGGGCTGCATGCACAGGCGCTGGTCGATGCCCTGATCCCGCTGGCCGCCCGCGAGTACTCGATTGCATCCATCGCCAGCGACGGCGCGCTGGAGCTGATCGTGCGCCAGGAGCGCCACGCCGATGGCAGCCTGGGCCTGGGTTCCGGCTGGCTGACCGAGTATCTGCCAATCGATGGCAGCGTCAGCGCACGCCTGCGTCGCAACAGCGGCTTCCACCTGCCCGGCGGATCGCCCCCCCTGGTACTGATCGGCAACGGCACCGGCCTGGCCGGCCTGCGCAGCCTGCTCAAGGCGCGCATCGCGGCAGGCGAGCAACGCAACTGGCTGCTGTTCGGTGAGCGCAACCGGGCGCACGACCTGCTGTGCGGTGAGGAACTGCAAGGCTGGGTGGCAAGCGGCGACCTGCAACGGCTGGACCTGGCTTTCTCACGGGACCAGGCAGAGAAGATCTATGTGCAGGACGTGCTGTTGCAACAGGCTGCCGAGTTCAAGCGCTGGGTCGATGACGGCGCCTGTGTGTACGTCTGCGGCAGTTTGCAAGGGATGGCGGCCGGGGTGGATGCGGCGTTGCAGGGAATCCTGGGCGAGGAGCGGGTGCAGCGGCTGATCGAGGATGGGCGCTATCGCCGGGATGTGTACTGATCAGACAGTCAGGTCAGCAATGCCGGCCTCATCGCCGGCAAGCCGGCTCCCACTCCGACCGCGCCGCCCTCAAGCCAAGCGCCGTCCCTGTGGGAGCTGCGGTTCGCCGCCGCGACTTGCCAGCGATGAGGCCCGCGCAGCAATCAATGCAATTCGAAGGTATCGGCATCCATGTTGGCCGGGAACCGCGCCCGATACGCGGCCAGCTCAGCCGCCCGCAGCACCACGGTAAATACCCCGTCGGCCTCGCCCGCGCTGAGCAGGCTCTCACCTTGGAAGTCCAGCACCTGGCTGTCGCCGGAGTAGGCGAAGCCCTTGCCATCGGTGCCGACCCGGTTCACCGCTGCCACGAAGCACAGGTTCTCGATGCCCCGTGCCGGCAGCAGCCGGTTCCAGTGCAGGCGCCGCGCCGCCGGCCAGTTGGCGGTGTACAGCAGCAGGTCGGTGTCCTGCGCATCGCGGCTCCACACCGGGAAACGCAGGTCGTAGCAGATCAGCGGGCGAATCCGCCAGCCCTTGAGCTCGAACTGCACCTGGCGCTCGCCCGGAGTGTAGTGCTTGTGCTCGCCGGCCATGCGGAACAGGTGGCGCTTGTCGTAATGCAGGATCTCGCCATCGGGCCGCGCCCACAGCAACCGGTTGCGATGGCTGCCGTCGGCGGCCTGGATGATCACGCTGCCAGTGATCACGGCGTTGGCTTTCTTCGCCTGGGCCTTGAGCCATTTGTAGGTAGGACCGTTTTCCGGCTCGGCCAGGCTTTCGGACTCCATCGAAAAGCCGGTGGTGAACATTTCCGGCAGGACCACCAGGTCCACCTCGCCGGCCTGGGTGATCAGCTCCTCGAAGTGCGCGTAGTTCGCCTCGCGGTCGTGCCAGGCCAGGGTGGTCTGCACCAAGGCGATTTTAAGGTTCGGCAGTTGGCTCAGATCGCGCATAGTCTTTCCGCTGCCTGGCGCAGCGTCTCCTCGCGTTTGGCAAAGCACAGGCGTACCAGGCGTTGCTCGGGGATGGGTTGCTGGTAGAACACCGACACCGGAATGCTGGCCACGCCATGCTCCTGGGTCAGCCACAGAGCCATGTCGACGTCGTTCAGGTCGGGGCGGATCTGCGAGTAGTCCACCAGTTGGAAATAGGTGCCTGGGGTGCGGGTGAAGCTGAAGCGCGAGCCTTGCAGCAGGTCGCAGAACAGGTCGCGCTTGGCCTGGTAGAAGCCCGGCAGTTCGTCGATATGCTCAGGGTGCTCGGCCATGAAGTCGGCCAGGGCGCACTGCAAGGGCGTGACGCCACAGAAGTTGACGTACTGGTGCACCTTGCGCAATTCGGCGCTGAGCGCCGGTGGCGCGACCACGTAGCCGGTTTTCCAGCCGGTGACGTGATAGGTCTTGCCAAACGAGCTGATGACGAAGGCTTTGCTGTACAGCTGCGCGTGGGCCAGCACGCTGGCGTGGCGCACGCCGTCGTAAATCAGGTGCTCGTAGACTTCGTCGCTGACCAGGTAGATATCGCGGTCGCCGATCAACGCAGCCAACTGGTCCAGGTCGTCGCGGCTGATCAAGGCGCCGCTTGGGTTGTGCGGCGAATTGAGGATGACCATGCGCGTGCGCGGGCTCAGGGCGTCGCTGAACTTCTGCCAGTCGATGCTGAAGCTGCCGTCGCGCAGCGGCACATGCACGCAGCGGCCACCGGCCAGCTCCACCGACGGCTCGTAGCTGTCGTAGCTGGGGTCGAAGACGATCACCTCGTCACCGGGATGTATCACCGCCTGGATGGCGCAGAAGATCGCCTCTGTGGCGCCCGGGGTGATGGTCACTTCCTGGTCGGCATCCACTGCCACGCCATACAGCCGGGCGATCTTGGCTGCAACCTGCTGGCGCAGGGCTGGCAGGCCGGTCATCGGCGAATACTGGTTATGCCCGGCTGCCACATGGCGGCCAACGGCATCGAGCAAGGCCTGGGGGCCGTTGAAGTCAGGGAAGCCCTGGGACAGGTTGAGCGCACCGGTCTGCATGGCCAGTTGCGACATGGTGGTAAAGATGGTCGTGCCGACGTTCGGCAGTTTGCTGCGGATCATGGAGCCCTCTTTCCTGGGGTTTGTCCGGCACGGGGGTGGATCCGAGCATAGCGGAACGAGCGGTCAGGAAAAAGGTTGAAACAATAGGGGGATTGCGGTGGATCAAAGGGCCCTATCGCCGGCAAGCCGGCTCCCACAGGTATTGTGGCTTGTGCATACGCTGTGGGAGCCGGCCTGCCGGCGATGAAGCCAGCACGGAATCAGCGCTTGTCGCGGCGCTTCTTCTCGGCCTTCTTGTGGTGCGACATCAGGCGGCGCTTCTTGTTGACCTGGCGATCGGTGAGGGTGTTCTTGTTGCCCTCGTACGGGTTCTCACCGCCCTTGTACTCGATGCGGATCGGCGTGCCGACCAGCTTGAGCACGCGGCGGTAGGTGTTCTCCAGGTAACGGGAGTAGGACTTGGGCACCTTCTCGGTCTGGTTGCCGTGGATCACGATCAGCGGCGGGTTGGCGCCACCGAGGTGGGCATAGCGCAGCTTGATGCGGCGGCCGTTGACCAGCGGCGGTTGGTGCTCGCTGATGGCGTCTTCGAGGATCTGCGTCAGGCGGCTGGTCGGCCAGCGGGTAACCGCCGACTTGAACGCGGCCTGCACCGACTTGTACAGGTGGCCAACGCCGGTGCCGTGCAAGGCGGAGATGAAGTGGATGTCGCAGAAGTCTACGAAGAACAGCCGGCGCTCAAGCTCGGTTTTCACATAGTCGCGCTCGCCCGGCTCCATGCCGTCCCACTTGTTCAGTGCAATGACGATCGCCCGGCCAGCGTCGAGGGCGAAGCCCAGCAGGTTGAGGTCGTGGTCGACCACGCCTTCGCGGGCGTCCATGACGAAGATCACCACGTTGGCGTCCTTGATCGCCTGCAGGGTCTTCACCACCGAGAACTTTTCGACTTCCTCGTGGATCTTGCCGCGCTTGCGCACGCCGGCGGTGTCGATGAAGGTGTACTTCTCGCCATCGCGCTCGAACGGGATGTAGATACTGTCGCGGGTGGTGCCAGGTTCGTCGTACACCACCACACGCTCTTCACCGAGCATGCGGTTGACCAGCGTCGACTTGCCCACGTTCGGGCGGCCGATGATGGCGATCTTGATACCGTCCTTTTCGCTCGGGCCGGGAATGCGCACGGCCTCTTCGCCTTCGGCGACGTCCTGGTCGAGGGCTTCTTCTTCGGCGTCACGCGGAATGTGGCCGAGCACCGACTCCATCAGGGCGTTGATACCACGGCCCTGGGAGCCGGCCACCGGGATGGCGTTGCCCATGCCCAGCGGCGAGAACTCGGCGCGGGCGATGTCGGGGTCGATGTTGTCGATCTTGTTCGCCACCAGCACCGCCGACTTGTTCCGCTTGCGCAGGTGGTCGGCGATCATCTGGTCGGCGGCGGTCATGCCAGCACGGGCGTCGACCAGGAACAAGACGTAGTCGGCTTCCTCGATGGCCATCAGCGACTGCTCGGCCATCTTCTCGTCCATGCCTACTTCGTCGCCGGTGATACCACCGGTGTCGATCAGGATGAACGAGCGACCCTGCCAGCTGGCATCACCATACTGGCGGTCACGGGTCAGGCCCGACAGGTCACCGACGATGGCATCGCGGGTCTTGGTCAGGCGGTTGAACATGGTGGATTTGCCGACGTTGGGGCGGCCCACCAGGGCGATTACGGGAACCATGCGGCTCTCCACTCTTGAATTCTTGAAAATGCAAAGGCCGCTGCAAGGCAGCGGCCGGAGTTCGGGCGGCGTTTCCTACGCCGCAACCTGAGCCCGCGAACGGGCTCAAGCATAGCTTCAGCGGATAGTCAGTGCCTCGAGCTTGCCGCTGTTGCCAAAGACGTAGATGGTGTCGCCGACCACGAGTGGGCGGGCACGCAGGCCATCGCTGTCGATACGCTCACGGCCGACGAAACGGCCATCGACCTGGCTGAGCAGGTGCAGGTAACCCTCGAAATCACCGACAGCCACATAGCTGGAGAACACTTCCGGCGCCGACAGCTGACGGCGGGCCATGGAGTCGTTGCTCCACAGCGAACTGGAAGAACGCTCGTCGACGCTCTGCACGGTGCCCGACGCTTCGCTCACGTAGACGTTGCCGAAGCCCTGGGCGACACCCACGTAGCTGGAGGCATCGCGCTGCCACAGCACGCGGCCGCTTTCCAGGTCCAGGCCGGCGACGCGGCCCTGGTAGGTGCTGACGTACAGGGTGCCACCGGACAGCAGCAGGCCGCCGTCGATGTCCACCACGCGGTCCAGCTCGGAACGGCCCTGCGGAACGGCCACGCGGCTTTCCCACACTGGCACGCCGTTGCTGATGTCGACCGCCACCACCTTGCCGGTTGAGAGGCCGGCAACGGCCAGGCGGTTGGTCACCACCGGCGCGCCGGTACCGCGCAGGGTCAGCACGGCCGGGCTGTTCTCGTAGATCCAGCGACGGTCGCCCGTGGCGGCGTCGAAGCCGACCAGGCGGTCGTCCTGGGTCTGCACCACCACCACGTCGCCGTTGTTGGCGGGCGGTGCCAGCACTTCACTGGAGACGCGGGAGCGCCAGCGCTCCTCGCCGGTGCTGGAGTCCAGGGCAATGACCTCGCCCTTGAGGGTACCCAGCATGACCAGGCCATAGCCCACGCCCACGGCGCCGGAAACCGGCAGCTCGAGGTCCTTCTTCCACACCACGTCACCGGTGATGCGGTTCAGCGCGAAGACCTCGCCGTTGACATCGGAAGCGTAGATGCGGTCGTTCTCGATGGCTGGCACCAGGGTGTTGTAGGTCTCACCCTGGCCGTCACCGATCGAACGGCTCCACTGCTTCTTCAGCACCACTTCCTCGGTGAACTTGGTCAGCTCGGCCGGGGGCAGTTCCTTCTTGCTGTTGCTGCTGCAACCCGCCGCCAGGACGGCGAGGGTGAGCACTGCTGCTTGTTTCCAACCCTTCACTTCAGGCGTCCCCTTTGGCCAGGTCATCCAGCTTCAGTTGCAGGCCACCGATCGCGGCGTCGTCGGACAGCGCGGCCTTGGCTTTTTCGTAGGCGCCGTGCGCGTCGTCGGCGCGGCCCAGCTGCACCAGCAGGTCGCCCTTGAGTTCTTCACGGCTGGCCAGGAAGGCCTTGTCGGTGTCGCCATCGAGTAGCTTGAGGGCGTCCTCGGCCTTGTCCTGGGCCGCGAGCACGCGGGCCAGGCGCTGGCGCGAAATCTCGCTCAGGGTGGCGTCGGCCGGCTTGTCCATCACGCTTTTGAGTTCGCTCGCCGCGTCGTCCAGCTTGCCGCTCTCTACCGCCACCTTGGCGACGAACAGGCTGCCGTACTGGGCGTAGGCGGTGCCGCCGTACTCGCTCTTGAGCTTGCCGGAAAGCTCCGCCACCTTGCTCGCGTCTGGCTTGCCATCTGGCGTCAGCGAGGTTTCCAGCAGGGCCTGATACAACGCCGAAGCGCCTTGCGACTGGTTGGCCTGATACTTGTGCCAGGTCTGCCAGCCCATCACCACCACACCGGCCAGCAGGGCGCCGGTCAGCAGTGGCTTGCCGTTGCGGTTCCACCAGTCCTTGGCCGCTGCCAGGCCTTCATCATCGGTACTCGACACCCCAATACTCCTATTCGCCTATTCGTTGTCGGACCGCGTCACGCCTGGGCGATCGCGGTTTCCAGGTGCGCAGCAAGCGCATCCCAGGCAATGTTCTGTTGTTCGCCCTGGCCGCGCAGGGGCTTCACGCCAATCTCTTGCTTGGCCAGCTCGTCGTCGCCGAGGATCAGGGCGAACAGCGCGCCGCTCTTGTCGGCCTTCTTGAACTGGCTCTTGAAGCTGCCGCCACCGGCGTTGACCGCCAGGCGCAGGTTTGGCTGGAGGTCGCGCAGGCTTTCGCTCAGGCGCAGGCCGGCCAACTCCGCCTGTTCGCCAAAGGCACACAGGTAGACGTCGATGGTACGGCTGATCGACTCGGGCACCTTGCCCAGGGTCTCCAGCAGCAGGATCAGACGCTCGATGCCCATGGCAAAACCGACGCCCGGGGTGGGCTTGCCGCCCATCTGCTCGACCAGGCCGTCATAACGGCCACCGGCGCAGACGGTGCCCTGGGCGCCGAGCTTGTCGGTGACCCACTCGAACACGGTCTTGCTGTAGTAGTCCAGGCCGCGGACCAGCTTGGTGTTGATCACGAACGGAATGCCGGCGACGTCCAGGCGGGCCTTCAGGCCCTCGAAGTGCACGCGGGACTCTTCGTCCAGGTAGTCTTCGAGCTTCGGTGCGCCAACCAGTACCGCCTGGGTGTTCTGGTCCTTGCTGTCGAGGATGCGCAGCGGGTTGCTCTTCAAGCGGCGCTGGCTGTCTTCATCCAGTTGTTCGAGGCGGGCCGACAGGTACTCGACCAGCGCATCGCGGTAACGCGCGCGGGCTGCGCTGGTGCCCAGGCTGTTGAGCTGCAGCTCGACCGCATCCTGGATACCCAGCAAGCCCCACAGACGCCAGGTCAGCATGATGAGTTCGGCGTCGACGTCCGGGCCGTCGAGGTTGAACACCTCCACGCCGATCTGGTGGAACTGGCGGTAGCGGCCCTTCTGCGGCCGCTCGTGGCGGAACATCTGGCCGATGTACCAGAGCTTCTGCACCTGGCCGTTGCCGGTAATGCCGTGCTCGAGCACGGCACGCACGCAGGCGGCGGTGCCTTCGGGGCGCAGGGTAAGCGAGTCGCCGTTGCGGTCCTCGAAGGTGTACATCTCCTTCTCGACGATATCGGTGACTTCACCGATCGAGCGCTTGAACAGCTCGGTGAACTCGACGATCGGCGTGCGGATCTGGCTGTAGCCGTAGCTGTCCAGCAAGCCGGCCACGGTGCCCTCGAAGTAGCGCCACAGCGGCGACTGGTCGGGCAGGATGTCGTTCATGCCACGGATGGCTTGCAGCGATTTGCTCACGAATAGTCCTTACGAATCTGTGTCTCAGCCGCGGGCGATCAGCGCCGCGTCGGCCTCGGCCTTCTCGGCCGCTTTCTGGCGGATGAGCTTTTCCAGCTCGTCGACCAGGTTGTCGTTGTTCAGCTTCTGCGATGGCTTGCCGTCGATATACACCAGGTTCGGCGTGCCGCCGGTCAGGCCCACGTGCGACTCCTTGGCCTCACCCGGGCCGTTGACCACGCAACCGATCACCGCCACGTCCAGCGGCACCAGCAGGTCCTCCAGGCGCCCTTCCAGTTCGTTCATGGTCTTGACCACATCGAAGTTCTGCCGCGAGCAGCTCGGGCAGGCGATGAAGTTGATGCCACGGGAACGCAGGTGCAGCGACTTGAGGATGTCGTAGCCGACCTTCACTTCCTCGACCGGATCGGCGGCCAGGGAAATGCGGATGGTGTCACCAATGCCTTCGGCCAGCAGCATACCTAGGCCGACGGCGGATTTCACCGTCCCCGAGCGCAGGCCGCCGGCTTCGGTGATGCCTAAGTGCAGCGGCTGGATGATCTGTTTGGCCAGCAGGCGGTAGGCTTCGACGGCCATGAACACGTCGGAGGCCTTGACGCTGACCTTGAAGTCCTGGAAATCCAGGCGGTCAAGGTGCTCGACGTGACGCAGGGCCGATTCGACCAACGCCGCCGGGGTCGGCTCGCCGTACTTCTTCTGCAGGTCCTTTTCCAGGGAGCCGGCGTTGACGCCGATGCGGATCGGGATACCACGGTCGCGGGCGGCATCGACCACGGCGCGCACACGGTCTTCACGGCCGATGTTGCCCGGGTTGATGCGCAGGCAGTCGACGCCCAGTTCGGCCACGCGCAGGGCGATCTTGTAGTCGAAGTGGATATCGGCGACCAGCGGTACGCTGACCAGTTTCTTGATTTTGCCGAACGCCTCGGCGGCGTCCATGTCCGGTACCGAGACACGGACGATGTCCACGCCGGCATCGACCAGGCGCTGGATCTGCGCCACGGTGGCGGCGACATCGTTGGTGTCGGTGTTGGTCATGCTCTGCACCGCGATGGGCGCATCACCACCCACCGGCACATTGCCGACCCAGATCTTGCGGGATTCGCGACGTTTGATCGGAGATTCGCCGTGCATGACTTACTGTCCCAACTTCAGGCGAGCGGTTTCGCCACTGGTGAACGGGGCGACATCGACCGCCTGGCCGTTGTAGCTCACCTGGGCGCCGCGGGCGAAGCCCAGGCGCACCGCGAACGGTGGCTTGCCGGTCAGTTCCAGGCTGTCGCCCTTGCGCTTGATGGCGCTGAATAGCACCTTGCCGTTGCCGTCGGTGACCTGGGTCCAGCAATCGGCGGTGAATTGGATATGAACCTTGGCGCTCCCGGCCGGGGCCGGCGTGGCTTCAGCGGGCGCAGCCGGTGCGACCGCAGCGGTGGCCGCGACGGCTGTGGTTGGCGCGGCGGCGGCAGGCGCGGCGGGGGTGACCACGGCAGGCGCGGCTGGCGCGACAACCGGTGCCACAGGCGCGGCGGCAGTCGGCGCGGTGCTGGTGGCTGGCGTTGCAGGTGCCACGGAGGCGACTGGCGCCTGGGCCTCGGCGACCGGTGTCTGCTCGGCGCTGTTCGGTTCCAGCGGCAGGGCCTGGCCTTCGGCCTGCTGGCCCTCGCTCACGGCCTGGTCTTCCGGCTCGTCCAGCGGGTGAATCTGCGTGGTGCCGTCGGCGCTCTCGACCTCGACGTGCTCCAGGGCGATCTTGGCCAGGTCCTTGCCGCGCAGGTTGCTCTGGTCCTGCCACCAGAAGAAACCGCCGCCGACCACGGCGACCAGCAGCAACAGGCTGACCACGCGCAGGATGTTGTGCGACAGGCGCACCGGCTCTTCGATACGGCCGAGCGCGTGCACCTCACTGCCTTTGGCATGGGTCCCGGTGATCTGGTCGAAGGCCTCGACCAGGGGCGCCTGGTCCATGTCCATCAGCTTGGCGTAGGCGCGGATGTAGCCACGGGCGAAGGTATGCCCGGGCAGCTTGTCGAAGGCGCCGTTTTCCAGGTTGTTCAGCGAAGATACCGTGAGGTTGAGCTTGCGAGCGACCTCGGCCTGGCTCCATTCGCGTTTTTCGCGGGCCTGGCGCAAGACGTCACCGGGGTTCTGGCGAGTCGCTGCTGCTACTTCAGTGTGCGCGGCTTTCATCGTTGCTCCGACAGGTATTGCTGATATTCCGGCGTACCGGGATAAAGTCGTTGTAATTGCTGGCCCAAGCGGGCAGCGGTGCCCTGCTCGTCAAGGGCAAGTGCCAGGCGATGGCCCAGCAGCAGGCTGCGGGCATTCTGGTCGCTCAGCTGGCTGAATCGATCGTAGTAATTCCGGGCCGGCACATAATGCCTGTTTTCGTAGGACAACTCAGCCATTTCGAGCAAAGCCTTCGGTTGCCGCTGATTCAGCCGAAGGGCCTTTTCCAGGTACTCGCGGGCCTGATCGCCCTGCCCCCGCTTCAAGGCGGTGAGCCCGAGGTTCTCGTAGACGCGCGAACGCTCAGGATACAGGGTATCGGCGGCGGCCTGGAGGAACATCGCGTGGGCTTTGTCGAAACGGCCCTGAGCATATAGGAAACTGCCGTAGTTGTTACGGATTCGCGTGTCATCCGGGCGGATGGCCAGGGCTTTGTCGAAATGTTCGCCGGCCAGGGCGGGCTCATCCTCGGCCTGGAACACCAGGGCGAGCGCGGCATGGGCATCGGCGTCGCGGGCGTCGAGGGCCAGGGCCTTGGCCAGAGGGGCCTTGGCGCGTTCGGTCAAACCTTGTTGCAAATAACCCAAGCCCAACTGTACATAGGCCTGCCCCGCCGCCTCGCGCCCCTGGCGGTTGGCCAGGGGGTCGCCCGCGCCTCCGGACACGCAGCCGGCCAGCAGCGAAAGCGTCAGGATCGACAGCGCGATGCGCAGGCTCATGGGGCAGATGCTCGTCAGGGGCGCGCGGCGCTGTCTTGCGGCTCGTCGGCGGCCAACTGGCGCACCGCGATGTAGCGCTCGCTGCGGCGAGTGCGGTCGTTGACCTGGCCCACCAGCTGACCGCACGCGGCGTCGATGTCGTCACCGCGGGTAGTGCGCGTGGTCACGTTGAAGCCGCCGTGGTGCAACAGGTCCTGGAAGCGGCGGATGGCATTGTTGCTCGGCCGCTCATAGCCGGAATGCGGGAACGGGTTGAACGGGATCAGGTTGATCTTGCACGGCACATCGCGCAGCAGTTCGATCATCTGCGCGGCGTGCTCGGGCTGGTCGTTGACGTCCTTGAGCAGGGTGTACTCGATGGTGAGCACGCGCTTGCCGCCGAGGGTGGACATATAGCCCATGCACGACTCCAGCAGCATCTTCAGCGGGTACTTCTTGTTGATCGGCACCAGCTTGTTGCGCAGCTCGTCGTTCGGCGCGTGCAGCGACAGGGCCAGGGACACATCGATGTGCTTGGCCAGCTCGTCGATCATCGGCACCACGCCCGAGGTGGACAGGGTGACGCGCCGCTTGGAAATGCCATAGCCCAGATCTTCCATCATGATCTTCATGGCCGCGATGACATTATCGAAATTCAGCAAGGGCTCGCCCATGCCCATCATGACCACGTTGGTAATCGCGCGGTCGATCTTGGCCGGGACGGTCCCGAAGGATTTGTTCGCAAGCCACACCTGGCCGATCACTTCGGCGGCGGTGAGGTTGCTGTTGAAGCCTTGCTTGCCGGTGGAGCAGAAACTGCAGTCCAGGGCGCAGCCGGCTTGCGACGACACGCACAGCGTGCCGCGATCGTCGGTGGGGATGTAGACGGTCTCGACGCAGCTGCCGGAGGCAACGCGGATCACCCACTTGCGGGTGCCGTCGGCGGAAATGTCTTCGCTGACCACTTCCGGGCCCCGAATTTCGGCAACGGCCTCGAGCTTTTCGCGCAAGACCTTGCCGACGTTCGTCATGGCGGCGAAATCATCGACGCCAAAATGGTGAATCCATTTCATCACCTGACCGGCACGGAAGCGCTTCTCCCCGATTGAGTCGAAGAACTGTTCCATTTCCGCCAGGGTAAGCCCCAGCAGGTTGATCTTGTCAGTCGATGTCGTCATGGATTCACCCTCACTCGTAAGCCTTCGCTTAGCGAGTGGTTACCTCGGTAGCAGCGAAGAAGTAAGCGATTTCGCGAGCGGCAGCGGCTTCGGAGTCCGAACCGTGAACAGCGTTGGCGTCGATCGACTCGGCGAAGTCAGCACGGATGGTGCCGGCAGCAGCTTCTTTAGGGTTGGTGGCGCCCATCAGCTCACGGTTGGCCAGAATGGCGTTTTCGCCTTCCAGAACCTGCACAACAACAGGGCCCGAAGTCATGAAGGCAACCAGGTCACCGAAGAAGCCGCGCTCTTTGTGCTCAGCGTAGAAGCCTTCGGCTTCGGCTTTGGACAGCTGCTTCATTTTCGAAGCGACGACGCGCAGGCCGGCTTTCTCGAAGCGAGTGGTGATCTCGCCGATGACGTTCTTGGCAACGGCGTCAGGCTTGATGATGGAGAAAGTACGTTGAACAGCCATGGAAAACTCCAGAATATTGAGTGTTGCGAAAAATTAAACCCGCGAATTATACGCGGGTTCCAGGGGATTGCCTAACCTGCAGCGTGCGCTCAGTCGGCTTCTTCGATCCAGGCCGCCTGGATGGCCTCGAGAACCTTCTCACCGCAACGCGACGGATCGTCATCGAATTCAGGCAGCGCCATCACCCAGGCGCGCAGATCGACGAAATTCACGTAATGAGGATCGACCTCAGGCTTGCTTTCCGCAAGCTGGATGGCGATCTCAAGTACATCAACCCATTTCAGACTCATGTACAAAACCTCAGTGCGGCGCTTCTGCGGCGTGGTTGAGCGAGTATTTGGGGATCTCGATGGTGAGGTCCTCATCGCCGACGACCACCTGGCAACCCAGGCGCGATTGCGCCTCCAGGCCCCAGGCCTTGTCCAGCATGTCTTCCTCCAGCTCATCGGCCTCCTCAAGGGAGTCGAAGCCCTTGCGGATGATGCAATGGCAGGTGGTGCAGGCCTTGACGCCGCCGCAGGCGCTTTCCATCTCGATGTGATGGTCGTGGGCCAGCTCCAGGATATTGGTCCCGGACGGCACTTCCACGGTCAGCCCTTCGGGGCAGAACTTCTCATGCGGCAGGAATGTCACCAGCGGCATCGATTACTCCTCGATCTCATTCAGGTTGCGCCCGGCCAGTGCGGCTTTGACCGTCGAATCAAGGCGACGGGCGGCAAATGCATCGGTCACCTGCGACAGACGCTTGGTCTGTTGCTCGATGGCAGCGCCATCGGTGCCGCTCAGCAAATCACGTAGTTCCTGCATCTGGAATTCGATCGCTTCGCGCTCGTCGCTGCTGAGCAAGCGTTCGCCATCGGCGTCCAGGGCGCCCTGCACCGCTTCGAGCAGGCGCTCGGCGTCGACCTGGTGCTCGCGCAACTGGCGCGCGTGCTTGTCGGAGCCGGCATGCTCGAACGAGTCCTTGAGCATGCGGGCGATCTCGCCGTCGGTCAGGCCATACGATGGCTTGACCTGGATGCTCGATTCCACGCCCGAACCCAGCTCGCGGGCCGCGACGCTGAGCAGGCCGTCGGCGTCGACCTGGAAGGTCACACGGATCTTCGCCGCACCGGCCACCATCGCCGGGATGCCGCGCAGCTCGAAGCGTGCCAGCGAGCGGCAATCGCTGATCAGCTCGCGCTCACCCTGCAGCACGTGGATCATCATGGCCGACTGGCCATCCTTGTAGGTGGTGAACTCCTGGGCGCGGGCCACCGGGATGGTGGTGTTGCGCGGGATCACCTTCTCCATCAGCCCGCCCATGGTCTCGAGGCCGAGCGACAGCGGGATGACGTCCAGCAGCAACAGCTCGCCGCCTTCGCGACGGTTGCCAGCCAGGGTGTCGGCCTGGATCGCGGCACCGATGGCCACCACCTGGTCCGGGTCGATCGAGGTCAGCGGGGTACGGCCAAACAGTGCGCCGACCGCCTCGCGCACACGTGGCACGCGGGTCGAACCGCCGACCATGACCACCGCGCCGACTTCTTCGAGCTCGACGCCGCTGTCACGCACGGCACGACGGCAGGCCTTGAGGCTGCGGGCGACCAATGGCTCGATCATGGCGTCGAAAGCCACCCGGCTCAGCTCGCCCTGCCAGGCGCCGTGGCTGACCCCGACCACGTCGGCGTCGGTCAGGGCTTCCTTGGCCGCGCAGGCAGCCTGCAGCAGCTGGCGCTGGGTGGCCGGGTCGAGGTCGGAGGAAAGCCCCGCCTGCTCGATGATCCAGCCGGCAATGGCGTGGTCGAAATCATCGCCGCCCAGGGCAGTATCGCCACCGGTGGCCAGCACTTCGAAGACACCGCCGGTCAGGCGCAGGATGGAAATATCGAAGGTACCGCCGCCCAGGTCGTAGATCGCCACCAGCCCTTCGGCATTCTGGTCCAGGCCATAGGCCACGGCCGCCGCAGTGGGCTCGTTGAGCAGGCGCAGGACGTTGAGGCCGGCCAGCTTGGCGGCATCCTTGGTCGCCTGGCGCTGGGCATCGTCGAAGTATGCCGGCACGGTGATCACCGCGCCCACCAGCTCGCCACCGAGAGTGTCCTCGGCGCGCTGGCGCAACACCTTGAGGATATCGGCCGACACTTCCACCGGGCTCTTCGGGCCCTGGACGGTGTCGATGAACGGCATGTGCGACTCGCCACCGACGAAACGGTACGGCAGTTGCTCGCCCAGCTGCTTGACGTCGGCCAGGCCGCGCCCCATCAGGCGCTTGACCGACAGAATGGTGTTCAACGGGTCGCTGGAGGCGGCATCGCGGGCAGCCTGGCCCACTTCATTGCGGCCTTCGAGATAACGCACGGCCGAGGGCAGGATCACCTGGCCCTGGTCATCGGGCAGCGGCTCGCTGCGCCCGCTGCGCACGGCGGCGACGAGAGAATTGGTGGTGCCCAGGTCAATGCCCACCGCCAGGCGGCGCTGGTGCGGTTGAGGGCTCTGACCGGGTTCGGCGATCTGCAGTAGGGCCATGCTTATCTGAGTACCTTAGGCGTCATCACGGGCGACGCCGGGGTTAATCGTCGAGGCGCTCTTCGAGTTGGCGCACTTCTTGGGCGAGCTTGTCGAGGAACTGCATGCGGCGCATCAGGCGTTCGGCCTTGTCGCGCTGGGCTGCATCGTCCCAACAGTCGGCGAAGTCATTGTTCAGTGCGTCCTGGGCCCCCTTGAGGCGCTTCTTGAACACACCAACACCGTCAAGATCGGCTTCGTCCTGCAACTCTTCGAGCTCTTCGCGCCACTGCATCTGCTGCAGCAGGAAGTCCGGGTCATGCACCGTGACTTCCTGAGGCACTTCGTGGCCACCGATGGCCAGCAGGTAACGGGCGCGACGCGGCGCGCTGCGCAAGGTCTGGTAGGCGTCGTTCAATGCTGCGGACTTTTCCAGGGCGACACGCTGCTCACGCTCGGAAGCGTCGGCGAAGCGGTCAGGGTGGACCTCACGGGCCAGTTCGCGATAGCGAACGGCCAGTTGGTCGAGGTCCAGGCGGAAAGCCGGTTGCAGGTCGAACAGGGCGAAATGGCAAAGAGTACCCACAGCCAGCCTCAAACGTTGAAGCTTTCGCCGCAGCCACACTCACCGCGCACGTTGGGGTTGTTGAACTTGAAACCTTCGTTCAACCCTTCCTTGACGAAGTCCAGCTCGGTGCCATCGAGGTACACCAGGCTTTTCGGGTCGATGATGACCTTCACGCCATGGTTCTCGAACACCTGGTCTTCGGCGGCGAGCTCGTCGACGAACTCCAGCACGTAGGCCAGGCCCGAGCAGCCGGTGGTGCGCACGCCCAGGCGAATGCCCTCACCCTTGCCGCGCCCGTCGAGGGAGCGGCGAATGTGGTTGGCGGCGGCTTCTGTCATGCTGATAGCCATCGGAACTCCTTACCTCGCAGTCGACTTAGACCAAGCCTTTCTTCTGCTTGTAATCGCGAACAGCGGCCTTGATGGCATCTTCGGCGAGCACGGAGCAGTGGATCTTGACCGGCGGCAATGCCAGCTCTTCAGCCAGCTGGGTGTTCTTGATGGTCTCGGCCTCGTCCAGGGTCTTGCCCTTCATCCACTCGGTGGCGAGGGAGCTGGAGGCGATGGCCGAACCGCAACCGTAGGTCTTGAACTTGGCGTCTTCGATGACGCCCTGCTCGTTGACCTTGATCTGCAGGCGCATCACGTCACCGCAGGCCGGGGCGCCGACCATGCCGGTACCGACATCCGGATCGTCGGCGTTCATCTTGCCGACGTTGCGCGGGTTTTCGTAGTGGTCGATGACCTTTTCACTGTATGCCATGGTGCAATTCCTTCCTCATCAGGGAGCCGCTCTTGCCGGCGACTGCTTAGTGGGCGGCCCACTCGATCTTGGAGATGTCGACGCCGTCTTTGTACATGTCCCACAGCGGCGACAATTCGCGCAGCTTGTTGACGGCCTCGCAGACTTTCTGCGCGGCGTAGTCGACTTCTTCCTCGGTGGTGAAGCGACCGAAGGAGAAGCGGATCGAGCTGTGCGCCAGCTCGTCGTTGCGGCCCAGGGCGCGCAGGACGTAGGACGGCTCGAGCGAAGCGGAGGTGCAGGCCGAACCGGACGAAACAGCGATGTCCTTGAGCGACATCAGCAGCGACTCGCCTTCGACGTAGTTGAAGCTCAGGTTCAGGTTGTGCGGCACGCGCTGGGTCTGGCTGCCGTTGACGTACAGCTCTTCGAGGTCCGAGACCTGCTTGAAGAAGCGGTCACTCAGGGCCTTGATGCGCACGTTTTCAGCGGCCATTTCCTGCTTGGCAATGGCGAAGGCTTCGCCCATGCCGACGATCTGATGGGTCGGCAGGGTGCCCGAACGCATGCCGCGCTCATGGCCACCGCCGTGAATGATGGCTTCCAGGCGCACGCGCGGCTTGCGGCTGACGTACAGCGCGCCGATGCCTTTGGGGCCGTAGACCTTGTGCGCGGAGAACGACATCAGGTCGACCTTGAGCTTTTGCACGTCGATCTCGACCTTGCCGGCCGACTGCGCGGCGTCGACATGAAACAGTACACCGCGCGAACGGGTCAGTTCGCCGATGGCGGCGATGTCGTTGATCGAGCCGACTTCGTTGTTCACGTGCATCAGCGAGACCAGGATGGTGTCGTCGCGCAGGACGGCTTCGACCATCGCCGGGGTGACGATGCCGTCTTCACCCGGCTCGAGGTAGGTGACCTCGAAACCTTCACGCTCAAGCTGGCGAGCAGTATCCAGGACCGCCTTGTGCTCGATCTTGGAGGTGATGATGTGTTTGCCCTTGGTCTGATAGAAGTGCGCCACGCCTTTGAGGGCGAGGTTGTCGGACTCGGTGGCACCGCTGGTCCAGACGATCTCGCGCGGATCGGCGTTGATCAGCTCGGCGACCTGGCGGCGGCCGTTCTCGACTGCTTCCTCGGCTTTCCAGCCGAACACGTGGGAGCGCGAGGCCGGGTTACCGAAGTTCCCGTCAACCAGCAGGCACTCGGCCATCTTCTGGGCGACACGGGGATCGACCGGCGTGGTCGCGGAGTAATCGAGGTAGATCGGCAACTTCATTGAGTATCTCCTATCAGGCGGTGGCGTCGCTCGTCGCTGCAATTTCAGTCGACGGCGGACGTCTCAATCTTGTCCAGCTGGGCGGTTCGGCCTGCGACACGGCGCAGGTCCTGGCGCTGGGCGACTTCCTGCACCTCGCGGCGCATGACGAGGTCGGCCAGGCTGATGCCACTGAGGAATTCATGGATCTGCTGGCTCAGGTCACACCACAGGTGGTGAGTCAGGCAGGTATCACCGGCGTGGCAATCCCCCAGGCCCTGGCAACGGGTGGCATCGACCGATTCGTTGACCGCGTCGATGACCTGGGCCACCTGGATGGTTTCCATGCCTCGCGACAGCTGGTAGCCGCCGCCTGGGCCGCGAACGCTGGATACCAGGCTGCTGCGGCGCAGCTTGGCGAACAGCTGTTCCAGATAAGAGAGGGAAATGCCCTGGCGCTCGGAAATATCGGCCAAAGACACCGGCCCCTGCTGCGCGTGCAACGCCAGGTCAAGCATGGCGGTCACGGCGTATCGGCCTTTGGTAGTCAGTCGCATGGCGTATGGGTACCACGGGAGTTACAGGATGTGTGCGAGTATGCGATTCCCGAGCATTTAAGTCAACTATAAGACCTAGTGCTTTAGTCGGGTATGCATGCGGGAGGCGGCCGCGAGTGTAGCAGACAAGGGGCGCGAGCACACGCCCCTTGTATCGGGCCGGCGCAATCAATGCGACCGAGTGTCGCCCTGCTTCAGCTCGACGCAGGCCTCGGCGAAGTCGTCGTCGGGCAGTGCCGGCAGCTCCTTGGCGCAGTAGTCACTGCCCATCCGGGTCAGCGCGCCACACATGCCCTCCAGGCGCTCGTCGACGGCCTGCAGGTGGTCGAGCATCTGGCCGATGGCGCGCGCCACCGGGTCCGGCATGTCGCCACTGACGCCATAGGCGTCGAAGCCGATCTTCTCGGCCATGGCCTTGCGCTTGGCCTCGACGGCGTCATCCTCGGTCTTGACGATGATCCGCCCCGGGATGCCTACCGCCGTGGCGCCGGCCGGCACCGCCTTGGTAACCACCGCGTTGGAGCCGATCTTGGCCCCGGCGCCCACGGTAAACGGGCCCAGCACCTTGGCCCCGGCACCGACCACGACGCCGTTTTCCAGGGTCGGGTGACGCTTGCCCTTGTTCCAGCTGGTGCCACCGAGGGTGACACCCTGGTAGAGGGTCACGTCGTCGCCGATCTCGGCGGTTTCGCCAATGACGATGCCCATGCCATGGTCGATGAAGAAGCGCCGGCCGATGGTCGCGCCCGGGTGGATTTCGATACCGGTCAGCCAGCGGCCGAAGTTCGACACCAGGCGCGCCAGCCACTTGAAATCGCGCTTCCACAGGGCATTGCCCAGGCGGTGCAGCCAGATGGCGTGCATGCCCGGGTAGCAGGTCAACACCTCGAAGGCATTGCGCGCGGCGGGGTCACGATGGAAAACACTTTGAATATCTTCACGCAGACGCTCGAACATCGTTCAGTCCTTCCGTTTATGCGGCTCGCCCCGGACAACTTTCTGGGTCTCGGTGAGGATGCCGCGCAAAATGCTCATTTCCGTACGCTCGACCGAGCTGCGCCCATACAGCCGACGCATGCGCGGCATCAGGTGCTTGGGCTTGGCAGGGTCGAGGAAGCCGATGTCCACCAGGGTTTTTTCCAGGTGGTCATAAAACAGCTCCATTTCGTCCATGGTCGCCAGTTCATTGGCGTCCGCCTTCTCGACCTTGGGCGCCGCGTCCGGCACCGCCAACGAGGCCATGCGCACCTCGTAGGCGAGCACCTGGACCGCGGCGGCCAGATTCAGCGAGCTGAAGTCGGGATTGGAGGGAATGTGCACGTGGAAGTGACATCGCTGCAGTTCTTCGTTGGTCAGGCCGGCGTGTTCGCGACCGAACACCAGGGCGATTTCCTCACCGCCCAGGGCGTGCTCCACCGCCTTGGTGCCGCACTCACGCGGGCCGATCAGCGGCCAGGGAATGCTGCGCTCGCGGGCGCTGGTGCCCATGACCAGGCTGCAGCCGACCAGCGCCTGCTCGAGACTTTCGACCACCTGGGCGCCGGCCAGCACGTCGTCGGCACCCGAGGCGCGCGCCGAGGCATCGGCGGCCGGGAATTCTTTCGGCTGCACCAGCACCAGGCGCGACAAGCCCATGTTCTTCATGGCACGCGCAGCGCCGCCGATGTTGCCGGGGTGGCTGGTATTGACCAGGACAACACGAATATTTTGCAGCAAGGTGTCGTGCTCTCGGATGCAGAAAAAGGAGGGTTCGATCTTACAGAACCGACCAGCGTAACGCCATGAAAGCAAATGTGACACTTCTGTCGTCAAAGATTTCTGCTAGAATGGCCGGCTTTCCTCTTTAACATCTCCAGGTGACCTTCCCATGCAGCCTATGCTGAATATCGCCCTGCGCGCCGCTCGCAGCGCCAGTGAACTGATTTTCCGCTCCATCGAACGCCTGGACAGCATCAAAGTCGACGAAAAGCAGGCCAAGGACTACGTGTCCGAGGTTGATCGCGCCGCCGAGAAGGTCATCGTCGAAGCCCTGCGCAAGGCCTACCCGAACCACTCCATCCAGGGCGAAGAAACTGGCCTGCACGCCGGCACTGGCGAGGAAGGCAAGGACTATCTGTGGATCATCGACCCACTGGACGGCACCACCAACTTCCTGCGTGGCGTGCCGCACTTCGCTGTCAGCATCGCCTGCAAATACCGCGGCCGCCTCGAGCACGCCGTGATCGTCGATCCGGTTCGCCAGGAAGAATTCACCGCCAGCCGTGGCCGTGGCGCCCAGATCAATGGCCGTCGCCTGCGCGTCAGCTCGCGCACCAGCCTGGAAGGCGCCCTGCTGGGTACCGGTTTCCCGTTCCGTGACAGCCAGATGGCCGACCTGGACAACTACCTGGGCATGTTCCGCGCCCTGACCGGCCAGACCGCCGGCATCCGCCGCGCCGGTTCCGCCAGCCTGGACCTGGCCTATGTCGCCGCCGGCCGCTTCGACGCCTTCTGGGAGTCGGGCCTGTCCGAGTGGGACATGGCCGCAGGCGTGCTGCTGATCCAGGAAGCGGGCGGCCTGGTCAGCGACTTCAACGGTGGCCACGAATTCCTCGAGAAAGGCCACATCGTCGCGGGCAACATCAAGTGCTTCAAGGCCGTGCTGACTGCCATCCAGCCGCACCTGCCGGAACACATGAAGCGCTAAGCGCCGATTGCGAGCACAAAAAAAGCACCTCTCGAGGTGCTTTTTTTGTGCCGCCGTTTTTAGGAAATCACCAGCGTGGGAGCGGGCTTGACCCGCGATCACCGGCAAAGCCGGTGCCATACACCGCATCGCGGGGCAAGCCCGCTCCCACGCTGTTCCTGCTAAATCATCACGGTGCGAACAGTTCCATGAGATGAATCCGCAAAAGGCTCACTGCCCCGGCTGGTTCTGACTCAGGATCAGCTTGCCGTTCTTGTCCAGCGGGATGGTCGAGCCCGGCTCATGATCCATCTTCACCTTGCCGACCTGATCACCGATGGAATAGGTCACGTTGTAGCCCACGACCTTGTCGCTGATGTCATTGACCGTGTTGCAACGGGTTTGCGTGGTGGTGTAGGTGTCACGCTCTTGCATGCCCTCCTGCACCTTGTTGCCGGCATAGCCGCCGCCGACCGCACCGGCCACGGTGGCAATCTTCTTGCCGGTACCGCCGCCGATCTGGTTACCCAACAGGCCACCAGCGATGGCGCCGACCACCGTACCGGCGATCTGGTGCTGGTCCTTGACCGGCGCCTGACGCGTCACGGTGACGTCCTTGCAGACCTCGCGCGGCGTCTTCACCTGCTGCTTGATCGGCTGCACGTCAGTGACCTGGGCGTACTCAGGCCCCTTGTTCACCAAGCTGTAGGTCGCCACAGCACCTCCGGCAGTCACACCGACAGCACCCAGAACCGCACCCACCAGCATTGATTTGTTCACGTGAACCTCCTGATCGTACCCGCGGGCATAGGGCCCGCCTTCTCCCAGCCTTGGAGCAAAAAAAAAGGCGCGAGTTCAACACTCGCGCCTCTCTTTACGCCAGACGGCGTGGGGCGAAGCCTTACGGGCGCTCGTCCACACCCTCGGCCTTGACCGGCGGGATCAGGTCTTCGCTGCTCAGGTTCAGCCAGATCAGCACCACGTTGGCGATGTAGATCGACGAGTAGGTACCCGCCATGACGCCGATGAACAACGCCAGGGAGAAGCCGAACAGGTTGTCACCGCCGAAGAACAGCAGCGCGGCAATGGCCAGCAAGGTCGACACCGAGGTGGCGACGGTCCGCAGCAGGGTCTGGGTAGTCGAGATGTTGATGTTCTCGATCAGCGAGGCCTTGCGCAGCACGCGGAAGTTCTCGCGCACCCGGTCGAACACCACGATGGTGTCGTTGAGCGAATAGCCGATGATCGCCAGCACCGCCGCCAGCACCGTCAGGTCGAAGGTGATCTGGAAGAACGACAGGATGCCCAGGGTGACCACCACGTCGTGGATCAGCGAGATGATCGCGCCGACCGCGAACTTCCACTGGAACCGGAACGCCAGGTAGATGAGGATGCCGCCCAGGGCCAGGAGCATGCCGAGGCCGCCCTGGTCACGCAGCTCCTCGCCCACCTGAGGGCCGACGAACTCGACGCGCTTGACCGTGGCCGGGTTATCGCCACCGATCTTCTGCAGCGCCTCGGCCACGCGGTTGCCCAACTGTGGATCATCGCCCGGCATGCGCACCAGCAGGTCGGTGGTGGCGCCGAAGCTCTGCACCACGGCATCGTGGAAGCCGGAGCCAACCAGCTCGGTACGCACCTTCTCCAGGTCTGCCGGACGCTCATAGGTGAGCTCGATCAGCGTGCCGCCGGTGAAGTCCAGGCCGAAGTTCAGGCCCTTGTGCCACCAGCTGAACAGCGCCAGCACGGTGAGGAGCACGGTGATGGCGAACGCGACATTGCGCACGCCCATGAAGTTGATGGTTTTCATCGCAGCTCCCTCAAACCCACAGCTTCTTGATGTCACGCCCGCCACAGGTCAGGTTGACCAGTGCGCGGGTCACCATGACGGCGGTGAACATCGAGGTGAAAATCCCGAGGGACATGGTGACCGCGAAGCCCTTGACCGGACCAGTACCCATGGCGAACAGGATGCCGCCGACCAGCAAGGTGGTCAGGTTGGCGTCGACGATCGCCGAGTAGGCGCGGTTGAAACCTTCGTGGATGGCGCGCTGCACCGACATGCCGGCGGCGATCTCTTCGCGGATCCGCGAGAAGATCAGCACGTTGGCGTCCACCGCCATACCCATGGTCAACACGATACCGGCGATACCCGGCAGGGTCAGCGTGGCCCCCAGCAGCGACATCAGCGCCAACAGCAGGACCATGTTGCCCGCCAAGGCGATGGTCGCCAGCACGCCGAAGGCGCGATAGATGGCGATGATGAACAGCGAGACGAACAGCATGCCCCACAGGGATGCGTCAATACCCTTGGTGATGTTGTCGGCACCCAGGCTCGGGCCGATGGTGCGCTCTTCGGCGAAGTACATCGGCGCGGCCAGACCACCGGCCCGCAGCAGCAGGGCCAGTTCGGAGGACTCGCCCTGGCCATTCAGCCCGGTGATGCGGAACTGGCTGCCCAGCGGCGACTGGATGGTCGCCAGGCTGATGATCTTCTTCTCTTCCTGGAAGGTCTGCACCGCGACTTCTTTCTCGACGCCGTCGACCACCTGTTTCTGGTAGCGGGTCACCGGCTTCTGCTCGATGAAGATCACCGCCATGCTGCGGCCGACGTTGCTGCGCGTGGCGCGGCTCATCAGCTCGCCGCCATGGCCGTCGAGGCGAATGTTCACCTGCGGGCGACCGTGCTCGTCGAAGCTGGCCTGGGCGTCGGTGACCTGGTCACCGGTGATGATCAGGCCGCGCTCGACCGGAGCGGAGCGGCCGCCTTCGCGGAACTCGAACACCTCGGTGGTGGCCTTGGACGCGCCTGGCTCGGCGCCGAAGCGGAACTCCAGGTTGGCGGTCTTGCCGAGGATACGCTTGGCTTCGGCGGTGTCCTGCACGCCCGGCAGCTCGACCACGATGCGGTTGGCACCCTGGCGCTGCACCAGCGGCTCGGCCACGCCCAGCTCGTTCACACGGTTGCGGACGGTGGTCAGGTTCTGCTTGATGGAGTATTCGCGGATCTCGGCGACCTTGGCCTGGGTCAGCGCCAGGCGCAACACGGCGAGCTCGTTGCGCTCGGTGGTGGTCAGGTCGAAATCACTGAAATTCTTGCGGATCAGGCTGCGGGCCTGTTCGCGGGTAGCATCGTCGGCGAAGCCCAGCATGATCCCGCCGTCCTGCTGCGGCAGGCTGCGGTAGCGGACGCGCTCTTTGCGCAGCAAGGTCTTGACCTCGCCTTCGTAGACTTTCATGCGCGCGGTCATGGCCTTGTCCATGTCCACTTCCAGCAGGAAGTGCACACCACCGGACAGGTCCAGGCCGAGCTTCATCGGGCTGGCACCCAGGTTGCGCAGCCACTGCGGCGTGGTCTGGGCCAGGTTCAGGGCCACGACATAGTCGTCACCGAGAGCCTTGCGCGCCACATCCTTGGCCGGCAGCTGGTCTTCCTGGTTGGTCAGGCGCACCAGGGCACTGCCCTTCTCGCCCAGGCTGCCGCCTTTGACGGTGATGCCGGCATCGGTCAGCGCCTTGGTGACGCGATCGAGATCGGCCTGGCTGACATGCAGGGCGGAACTGGCGCCGCTGATCTGCACCGCCGGATCATCCGGGTAGAGGTTGGGTGCGGAATAAATGAAGCCGACCGCCAGTACCACCACGATCAGCAGGTATTTCCACAAAGGGTATTTGTTCAGCATCACGCCGCCCGTTCAAGACGCGGGGCGCTTTGCGCGCCCCGACTGGAAAAATGAAACCGGTAACTCAGATAGCCTTGAGCGTACCTTTTGGCAGGGTCGCGGCAATGGCGCCCTTCTGGAACTTCAGCTCGACATTGTCGGACACTTCCAGGACCACGAAGTCGTCGGCAACCTTGACGATCTTGCCGGCGATGCCACCGTTGGTGACAACTTCGTCACCTTTTTGCAGGTTGCTCAGCAGGTTCTTCTGCTCTTTGGCACGCTTGGCCTGCGGGCGCCAGATCATCAGGTAGAAGATGACCAGGAAGCCGACCAGGAAGATCCACTCGAAGCCGGTACCGGCTGGGCCGGCGGCGGGGGCTGCTGCGTCCGCGTAGGCGGCGGGGATAAAGAAGCTCATTGGGCTCTCCTAATGGAATTTTCTAATAATGATTGCGAACAGTCAGTCCAAAGGCGGAACGGGAAGCCCGCGCTTGGCGTAGAAGGCGTCGACAAAGGCGGCCAATTTACCCTGTTGAATAGCCTCGCGTAAACCGGCCATCAAGCGCTGGTAATGGCGCAAGTTGTGGATGGTATTCAGCATGCTGCTCAACATTTCGCCGCACTTGTCCAGGTGGTGCAGGTAGGCGCGGGAGAAGTTGGTGCAGGTGTAGCAATCGCAGGTCGGATCCAGCGGCGATTCATCGTGGCGATGGAACGCGTTGCGGATCTTGATCACCCCGGTATCGACGAACAGATGGCCGTTGCGCGCGTTGCGCGTGGGCATCACGCAGTCGAACATGTCGACGCCGCGGCGCACACCCTCTACAAGATCTTCCGGCTTGCCTACCCCCATAAGGTAACGAGGTTTGTCAGCCGGCATCTGCGCGGGCAGGTAGTCCAGCACCTTGATCATCTCGTGCTTGGGTTCGCCCACCGACAGGCCGCCGATGGCCAGGCCATCGAAGTCGATGTTGACCAGCGCTTCCAGCGAGCGCATGCGCAAGTCCTGGTACATGCCGCCCTGGACGATGCCGAACAGCGCCGCGGTGTTGTCGCCGTGGGCGTTCTTCGAGCGCTGGGCCCAGCGCAGCGACAGCTCCATCGAGGTGCGCGCCACGTCGTGCTCGGCCGGGTAAGGCGTGCACTCGTCGAAGATCATCACGATGTCCGAGCCCAGGTCGCGCTGCACCTGCATGGACTCTTCCGGCCCCATGAACACCTTGGAGCCGTCCACTGGCGATGCGAAGGTCACGCCTTCCTCCTTGATCTTGCGCATGGCGCCCAGGCTGAACACCTGGAAACCACCGGAATCAGTGAGGATAGGGCCTTTCCATTGCATGAAATCGTGCAGGCCGTTGTGTTTCTTGATGACCTCGGTGCCCGGGCGCAGCCACAGGTGGAAGGTGTTGCCAAGGATGATCTCGGCGCCGATGGCCTCGATGTCACGCGGCAGCATGCCCTTGACCGTGCCATAGGTGCCCACCGGCATGAAGGCCGGGGTTTCGACCGTGCCACGGGGGAAGGTCAGCCGGCCGCGACGGGCCTTGCCGTCGGTGGCCAGCAGTTCGAACGACATTCGACAGGTGCGACTCATGCTTGATCCTCTGGGCCGCGTGGCGCCGGATTGCGGGTGATGAACATGGCATCACCGTAACTGAAGAAGCGGTAACCGTTCGCGACCGCCGCCGCATAGGCGGCCATGGTCTCCGGGTAACCGGCGAAGGCCGAGACCAGCATCAGCAGCGTGGACTCCGGCAGGTGGAAGTTGGTGACCAGGCAATCGACCACATGGAACGGCCGGCCCGGGAAGATGAAGATGTCGGTGTCGCCGCTGAACGCCTTGAGCTCGCCAT
Organism: Pseudomonas sp. 2848; assembly: GCF_003253945.1. Taxonomy (NCBI): domain Bacteria; kingdom Pseudomonadati; phylum Pseudomonadota; class Gammaproteobacteria; order Pseudomonadales; family Pseudomonadaceae; genus Pseudomonas; species Pseudomonas sp. 2848. The sequence goes on along the minus strand of NZ_QKZD01000003.1, from coordinate 112,501 downwards.
CGCGCGCCGCGCTCTCCAGCGAACGCACGCTGGTGGTGCCCACGGCGATCACCCGCCCGCCACGGGCGCGGCAGGCCTGCACGGCATCGACCACATCCTGGCCCACTTCGAGCCACTCTTTATGCATGGTGTGGTCTTCGATCTTGTCGACCCGCACCGGCTGGAAGGTGCCCGCCCCTACGTGCAAGGTGACGAAGGCGCGCTCGACGCCCTTGGCGGCGATCTTTTCCAGCAGCGCCTCGTCGAAGTGCAGGCCGGCGGTGGGCGCGGCCACGGCGCCGGCGCGCTGAGCGTAGACGGTCTGGTAGCGCTCGCGGTCGGCGCCCTCGTCGGGGCGGTCAATGTACGGCGGCAGCGGCATATGGCCGACGCGCTCGAGCAGCGGCAGCACCTCTTCGCTGAAACGCAGCTCGAACAGCGTGTCGTGGCGGGCGACCATCTCGGCCTCGCCACCGCCGTCGATGAGGATCTGCGCGCCTTCTTTAGGCGCCTTGCTGGCACGCACATGGGCCAGCACGCGGTGGCTGTCGAGCACGCGCTCGACCAGCACTTCCAGCTTGCCGCCGGAGGCTTTCTGGCCGAACAGCCGCGCCGGGATCACCCGGGTGTTGTTGAACACCATCAGGTCGCCGGGGCGCAGATAGTCGAGCAGATCGGTGAACTGCTTGTGGGCCAGCTCGCCGCTGGGGCCATCGAGCACCAGCAGGCGGCTGCCATGACGCTCGGCCAGTGGATGGCGGGCAATCAGGGAATCGGGGAGTTCGAAGGAAAAATCGGCGACGCGCATGATGATGTTCGGGTTCGACAGGGCCGGGAAGTTTAGCCCAATGCGTGAAAATTGACCATGAAAGCCGATTGACCGCCTTGGGCGACCTCTCTATACTGCGGCGCCACAAGCCCTGATGGCGGAATTGGTAGACGCGGCGGATTCAAAATCCGTTTTCGAAAGGAGTGGGAGTTCGAGTCTCCCTCGGGGCACCAAGATCCAGAAAAAACCGACCTTATGGTCGGTTTTTTTGTGTCTGTCGTTTTGCTGCCCGTCACACGCATGGGAGCTGGCTTGCCCCGCGCTGAAGCAAACCAGCACCTCATCCAGAAATTTCGGTTAACTCGTGCCAGGTTTCTTCAATCTGCCTTTAGGGTCATCCCTTTCAGGGGCTTTTTGGCGCGTTTTTTTGACCGACCGAGCGCCCGACGAAGGTGTCCAAAATCATTAGGCCAGTTCAAAGTGGGCCTGCCCGTTAGTAGTTGCGTTGATGTCTTTCGAGCCAAGCTGGTGACTGCACAGAAAATCACACATAGTGCAACTTACTGAATAGCCACAGCACCGTTCTACACTAAGTTTCACAAACCGTGACTTTCTGTTGATCAACCCCATGCCTGCCCAGCCGCTCCAGCGCCTCTACAGAGGCCTGCATCACCTCGCCACACCCCAGCGCTATCTGTTCACGCCAGCGGATATGCGTGCCCTGATACCTGGTTTGTCCGACGGTGCCTATCGCTCGATGCTGAGCAGGGCGTCCAGCGACAGCATCCTGATCAGGGTATGCAGGGGGCTTTATCTCTTCACTCCGGCCAAGCCCAACCCTGGGCTCGTGCTCTATCACACCGCAGCCCGCCTGCGAGCTGACAATCTCAACTACATCAGCCTCGAGTGCGCTCTCAGCGATATCGGAGTGATCTCTCAGGTACCACAGAACTGGCTGACTATCATCTCGTCAGGGCGAAGCCAGACCATAAGTTGTGCAGCCTTCGGCACGGTCGAGTTCGTCCATACCACCCGAACCGCTCTCGAACTCAACGGCCAACTCGACTACGACGACCGCTGCCGCCTATGGCGCGCTAATGCCTCCCTGGCCTTGGCCGACATGAAGCGGACCAGACGCAATCTGGAGCTGATCGACTGGAAAACGGCCAATGAACTTGTTTGATCAACTTGTCCAGCACGCCCTGGGCAACACACCCGAGCTCGCTTCACTGGAACAGCCTGCCCAACATTGACATCCCGCTATCAGTTGCACAGGGTTGGTAATTTCTTAACACCGCGGAACATCATCTATGCCACTGAGCCATCGCCCCGCCCTCCCTGCCGACATCGCCACGCTCTGCAACTTCCCTCAGAGCGCGGACGAACTCTTCTATATGTTCCCCAAAGCCAGCTACCCGCTTACCCCCGCGCAACTGAGCGAAGCCATCGCCCAGCGCAGCGGTTCGACTGTGATCGAGACTGATGGCGTGATGGTTGGCTTCGCCAATTTCTACAAAGCCGAACACGGCGGTGTCTGCGCGCTGGGTAATGTGGTGGTGGCGCCCGCTGCGCGGGGTCAGGGGGTGGCACGTTATCTGGTGCAGTGCATGATCGGCCTGGCTCGCGAAGAGTTCGCAGCGCGGGAGATCTGGGTATCGTGTTTCAATCACAACACCGCAGGGCTGCTGCTTTATCCACAGCTCGGTTTTGTGCCGTTCGGGATCGAGGAGCGGCGGGCGCCGGATGGAAGCCGGGTGGCGCTGGTGCAGATGAAGCAGGTGTTGGACTGAAGCTGCGTTGCAGCCATCGCGGGGCAAGCGCGCTCCCGCGCTGACGATGCTCGCAATTCCGCTCACCGTGCGACAGTGCAGTACAAAAGACCGGGTGTAAGGAATCTGGCTGGACTAGCCATCTGTAGTGCGCAAGCGTGCGGCCTGGACATGGGACTGGGCTCGAATGATTTCATCTGCGTCACCTTCGGCCACTACCTGTGACAGGTATCCCTGAATCGCTGCCTCTGAATCCAGTAGATCCGCAATCTTGAATGAGGTCAGTTCACTGGTCGTGCTCGACTTCCTGAAAGTGAATGGGTCATGAACCTAAACCATCGCCGCGAGGGACGTTTTACCTCTTGATGTAGGCATCTTCTTAACTGCCCACCGGAAAAACCACGTTACACCCTGCGACGAATCCCAGCGAACCTTGACCCCTCCCGCGACGTCGGAACCTGCATCCCCCCGCTTCGAGGTTCCCCCAACGTGAAAGCCCTCCTCGCCCGCAAGTACCGCCTGGTGGTCAAGACCTTCGGCTACATCGGCTGGTCGCTGTTCTGGCTGCTGATCTGGGACGTGCTGGTCACCATCGACTTCATGCTGTTCTTCAACAGCAAGTTCAGCCTGCCGCTGATCCCGCTCACCCTGCTGGGCTCGGCGCTGGTGGTGCTGGTGAGCTTTCGCAACAGCAGTGCCTACAACCGCTGGTGGGAAGCACGCACCTTGTGGGGGGCGCTGGTGAACAGTTCACGCAGTTTCGCCCGGCAGGTGCTGACGCTGGTCGACGACCCGGCTGACGGGCCGAACCCGGTGAAGGCGACCTTGCTGCGCCGGCACATCGCCTATGTGAACTGCCTGGCCGCCCACCTCAAGAACGAGAAATGCCCGGACGAGCTGATGGCCTTCATACCGCCCGGCGAGTTCGAACGGCGTAATCGCTCCAACAACTTCGCCAACGACATCCTCAGCGGCTCGGCGGCACTGCTGGCCCAGGAATACCAGGCCGGGCGGCTGGACAGCATTCGTCTGGCGCGCCTGGAGTCGACGCTGGTGGACCTGTCCAACGCCCAGGGCGGGATGGAGCGGATCGCCAATACGCCGCTGCCCTACCCTTATGTGTACTTCCCACGGCTGTTCATCACGCTGTTCTGCCTGATCGTGCCGGTGGGGCTGGTGGAATCGCTGGGCTGGTTCACGCCGCTGGCCTCGACCGTGGTCGGCTTCATGCTGCTGGCGATCGAACGGATCGGCACGGACCTGCAGAGCCCGTTCCGCATCAGCGAGCATCAGATCCCGATGGACACGATCTGCGAGACCATCGAACGCAACCTGGAGTCGATGCAGCGTGAGGCGCAGTGTACAGCCAGCGTGCCTTGAGCCCCCGGCCCCTGCCTACCCCCGCCGTGCGTACTCCCGACACCCTTCCCAACCGATCCCGCTCTGGGCCGTGTGCTGCAACAACCACTCCAGCGCCGGCTGGGCCTTGGGCAAGCCATCACGGAACTGGATCACCCCCTTGCGCCACAGCAGCATCAACGTCAGCACCCGCTGCGCCGAGGCCTCGGCGGTCAGCGGCCCGTCATCCTGGGCGTCGATGTCCCACAGAGAAACCCGCAGTTGCTGGCTGTCCAGGAACGCTTCGCCATCGGCGCGTCGCTGGCCATAGGGCGGACGGAACAACGGTACATACTGTTCGGCCAAGTCGGCCTGCACCCGCGCCTGGCTGCGCCGCAGCGAGTCCTGCCAATCCTGCCACTGGGCATGAGAGCGGTATTCCCAGCCCTGGATACCCACGCACTGGCCGGCATACAGATCGCCCAGCGGGCCGGCATCGCGGCGTTGCTGCAGGCGATTGCCGAGCACGAAGAAAATCCCGTCGAGCTTCTGCCGACGCAGGTAGTCAGCCAGCGCATCGGTGCTACCGCCCTGAGGGGCAGGGCCGCTGACGAAGGTCAGCAGGAACATCCGGTCATTGAGTTCCTCGCCATTGCGCTCACGATCGGAGAGCTTGGCCACTTCGCTGGTGGTCTGCGGGAACAGCGCGGCCTTGCGCAGTTGCTCATCCAGGTAACGGGTATGAAACTGATGACTGGGCTCAACCCACTCGGTGTAGAACGAGCCGACATCATCGGCGAAAACGGCCGCCTGCGTGCGTAGATCCGCCATGGACTCAACCGGGTAGCAGAACGAGGCATCCTGCTCGCAGCTCTGCTGCGCCTGTTGATAACTGGTCCACAGGCGCTGCCACATACGAGCACGCACGGCCCGCACGACGCTCAGGTTGACCTGGCGCAGGCCAAGGCGGCTCTTCAACGCCGGCTCGTCGAGCATCTCGCTTTCATGCAGCACGCGGGCGAACGACAGGATTTCCGCCCGCGACGCCACGTCGAACAGCGCCGGGCTGTTCAGTTGCTCGGGCCACAGGTCACGGTCGAAACTGACGAAATTCGCCGGGGCCGCCTGCGCACCCAGGCTCAGCAGCCCGGCGAACAGGGCAAACGCGATACGCACGATGTGCATTCTCCTTGAAGGCATGCCGCGCACTATAACGCGACGCCCGCCGCTTGCCTGTGGCGATGTTCGCTGACTATCGTCGCCATAGTTTGGCGTTGCGCCGGCAGCCCCGTAGAATTCGCCCGACGATTCCAGGAGCCGACCCGATGCTGACGGTGATTTCCCCCGCCAAGACCCTCGACTACGACACCCCGCCGGTGACCCAGCGCCACACCCTGCCCCAGTACCTGGACGATTCCCAGGAACTGATCGTGCAACTGCGCGAGCTGTCGCCGGCGCAGATCGCCGAGCTGATGCACCTCTCCGACAAGCTCGCCGGCCTCAACGCCGCGCGTTTCGGCAGCTGGACCCCAGACTTCACCCCGGCCAACGCCAAGCAGGCGCTGCTGGCGTTCAAGGGTGACGTCTACACCGGGCTCGATGCCGAAAGCCTGGGCGAGGACGATTTCAGCTATGCCCAGGATCACCTGCGCATGCTCTCGGGCCTGTACGGCCTGCTGCGCCCGCTGGACCTGATGCAACCCTACCGCCTGGAAATGGGTACCAAGCTGGCCAACGCCCGCGGCAAGGACCTGTATGCCTTCTGGGGCACGCGCATCAGCGAGTGGCTGAACCAGGCCCTGGCCGACCAGGGCGACGACGTGCTGCTGAACCTGGCCAGCAACGAGTACTTCAGCGCGGTGAAGAAAAGCGCCCTGAAGGCACGGGTGATCGACGTCGACTTCAAGGACCTGAAGAACGGCCAGTACAAGATCATCAGTTTCTATGCCAAGAAAGCCCGCGGGATGATGAGCCGCTTCGTGATCCAGGAGCGGGTCAACGACCCGGAGCAGCTCAAGCACTTCGATGCGCAGGGCTACTACTACAGCGCGGAGCAGTCCAAACCCGACCACCTGGTATTCCTGCGCGATCACGCTGAGGGCTGATTTTTTCAGCGCCGCTTTGCAGCTCATCGCGGGGCAAGCCCGCGATGAGCCCATCAGCCCTGCAACGGGGCACGCTGCAAAACGCCATCAGCCAAAATTCCAGCGTCAATAAATCATCAGTCACATCCTTATCGCAAAACGCCATAAGACCGTTCGTAGTTTTTTGACGATTTTTGAAAAATATTTTCGCATGCTGGCATATAACCATCCCCCTGGGATTTCGCCCTTTATATACGGGGACGAAACTGTGGCGTGCTATCAGATTGAAAGTATTTTCCTCTGAAAAAATATTTAGAAATCTTTCACCGTGGCGGAACCGCCCCAGGAACTTCTGCTACGCCCAATGGCTCATAGCACCCGTAACGAGTTTCAAGCGCTGAGCGTGAGAAATGACTTACAGATGACAAAGGGCCGCTATTCACAATCGGCCCCACAACTTCAACGGCGGTACAGGAAGTGCCTGAAGCCATTATCCATGCAGGAGAGAAGCGCCCCTAAAATTCGTCCTAGTGGTTGATTTCAAAGGATTTATCCACTTGAAAGAACAAGCACAGCAATTCGCGAATGGCGATTTGCAATAAAGACGGCTGCATTTCAGGGCACGCCTTTTAAATATTGGCCTTTGACTGCCAACTTTGAGTGCATAACTTTTTGCGCTCCGGATTTATTCATGCCTGCGTTCGGTGAAGTGTCAATTCGCCATGGAACCGTGCGCCCGAAAACTGCTGGTCAATCAACCCGGTCGGCTCTTCGCTGAAGGGCTGGCGTGATAAACACACGAGGTGAATGCGATGCGTATCAGCATCTTTGGTTTGGGTTATGTGGGTGCAGTCTGTGCCGGTTGCCTGTCGGCACGAGGCCATGACGTGATTGGGGTGGACGTGTCCAGCACCAAGATCGACCTGATCAACCAGGGCAAGTCGCCCATTGTCGAACCGGGCCTGGAAGCTCTGCTGCAGCAAGGCATCGCCAAAGGCCGCCTGCGTGGCACCACCGACTTCGCCGAAGCCATCCGCGCCAGCGATGTGTCGATGATCTGCGTCGGCACGCCGAGCAAGAAGAACGGCGACCTGGGCCTGGAGTATATCGAGTCGGTGTGCCGCGAGATCGGCTACGTGCTGCGCGACACCGACCGCCGTCACACCATCGTGGTACGCAGCACCGTGCTGCCGGGCACCGTCAAGAACGTGGTGATCCCGATCCTCGAGGACTGCTCGGGCAAGAAGGCCGGTGTCGATTTCGGCGTGGCGGTCAACCCCGAGTTCCTGCGCGAAAGCACCGCGATCAAGGACTACGACCACCCACCAATGACCGTCATCGGCGAACTGGACAGCGCCAGCGGCGATGTCCTGCAAGCCCTGTACGAAGAACTCGATGCCCCGGTGATCCGCAAGCCGATCGAAGTGGCCGAGATGATCAAGTACACCTGCAACGTCTGGCACGCGACCAAGGTCACCTTCGCCAACGAGATCGGCAATATCGCCAAGGCAGTCGGCGTCGATGGTCGCGATGTGATGGACGTGGTCTGCCAGGACAAGGTGCTCAACCTGTCGCAGTACTACATGCGCCCCGGCTTCGCCTTCGGTGGCTCGTGCCTGCCCAAGGACGTGCGCGCCCTCACCTACCGCGCCTCGAGCCTGGACGTGAAGGCGCCGCTGCTCGACTCGCTGATGCGCAGCAACGAGTCCCAGGTGCAGAACGCCTTCGACATCATCGAAAGCCACGACAAGCGCAAGGTCGCCCTGCTCGGCCTGTCGTTCAAGGCCGGTACCGACGACCTGCGCGAAAGCCCACTGGTGGAGCTGGCCGAGCGCCTGATCGGCAAGGGCTACCAGCTGGACATCTACGACCAGAACGTCGAGTACGCCCGGGTGCACGGCGCCAACAAGGAATACATCGAATCGAAGATTCCGCATGTGTCCTCCTTGCTCAACGCCAACTTCGAGCAGGTGGTGAACGACGCCGACATCATCGTGCTGGGCAACCGTGATGAGAAGTTCCGCGCCCTGGCCCAACAGGCACCGGCCGGCAAGCAAGTGATCGACCTGGTCGGCTTCATGAGCAAGCCGACCTGCACCACCAGCCGCACCGAAGGCATCTGCTGGTAAACCCGGTCGGGCGGCGCGTCCCTCCCCAGCGCGCCGCCCTCCCCACCCCGAATTCTCGACGGATGCCGAACATGCAAAGGTTCCAGACAGTGCTGTTGCAGTGCGCCGGCTGGCTGCTCTACATGAGCCTGCTCATGCTGATCGCCCTGGCCCTGCCCAGCGATATCTTCGATTCGCAGTCGAAGCACTTCATCTTCCTGGTCGGCGCTGTCGGCATCTGGCGCTACTCCATGGGCGCCACCCATTTCATCCGCGGCATGATCTTCCTCTACCTGGTCTACCCATACCTACGCCGCAAGGTGCAGAAGCTCGGCAAGGCCGCCGACCCGTCGCATGTGTACCTGATGGTCACCAGCTTTCGCATCGATGCGCTGACCACTGCCCAGGTGTACAGCTCGGTGATCCGCGAGGCGATCGACTGCGGCTTCCCCACCACGGTGGTCTGCTCGCTGGTGGAGAAGTCCGACGAGCTGCTGGTCAAGAGCCTGTGGGCCAAGTACAACCCGCCCGGACACGTCACTCTGGACATCGTGCGCATCGCCGGCACTGGCAAGCGCGATGGCCTGGCCTATGGCTTTCGCGCCATCTCGCGGATGCTCCCGGACGACAACGCCGTGGTGGCGGTGATCGACGGCGACACCGTGCTGGCCGAAGGCGTGGTACGCAAGACCGTGCCGTGGTTCAAGCTCTACCCCAACGTCGGCGGCCTGACCACCAACGAGTTCTGCGAAGTGCGCGGCGGCTACATCATGAGCGAATGGCACAAGCTGCGCTTCGCCCAGCGCCACATCAACATGTGCTCCATGGCCCTGAGCAAGCGCGTGCTGACCATGACCGGACGCATGTCGATGTTTCGCGCCAGCGTGGTGACCAACCCCGAGTTCATCGCCGACGTCGAAAGCGACTCGCTGATGCACTGGCGACTGGGCCGCTTCAAGTTCCTTACCGGCGACGACAAGTCCAGCTGGTTCAGCCTGATGCGCCTGGGCTACGACACCTTCTACGTGCCTGACGCGGCGATCAACACGGTGGAGCACCCGCCGGAGAAAAGCTTCGTCAAGGCCAGCCGCAAGCTGATGTACCGCTGGTACGGCAACAACCTGCGGCAGAACTCCCGCGCCCTGGGCCTGGGCCTCAAGCGCCTGGGGCTGTTCACCAGCATCGTCCTGCTCGACCAGCGCGTGTCGATGTGGACCAGCCTGCTGGGCCTGACCGTGGCGGTGATCGCCAGCTTCAAGTTCGGCCTGCAGTTCCTGCTGGTGTACCTGCTGTGGATCGGCATCACCCGCCTGATCCTCACCATCATGCTGCTGTGCTCGGGCCACAACGTAGGCCCCGCCTACCCGCTGATTCTCTATTACAACCAGATCGTCGGCGCGGTGATGAAGATCTACGTGTTCTTCCGCCTCGACAAGCAGTCCTGGACCCGCCAGCCCACTGCCCTCAAGCGCGACCTCGCAAGTTTTCAACAATGGTTCAACACCTGGTCCTCGCGGACCATGACCTTCTCGGCCGCGAGCATCTTCGTCGCCGTGCTGTTCATGGTCGTGTGAGCCCCCGGATCGGATAACAGGAACGAATATCGCCATGAATACCGCCGTGAACGTCAACGTCGTGCATGAATCCGAAGCGCAGCGCCAGCATGCCCGGGTGCGCATTCCCGCCAAGCTGCGCTACCTGGATGGCAACCGCGAACCGCACGAGGTGAAGGTTGACGACCTGTCCGCCGGGGGCCTGTCCTTCCATGCGCCAAAGCCCCTGGCCGAAGGCGAAGTGCTGCGCGGCCGCCTGCAGTTCGTGGTCGACAACCTCGGCCTGTCGATGGACGTCGAGCTGCTGGTACGCACCAGCAGCCGCGACACCGGCCGCACCGGCACCGAGTTCCAGAACCTGGAGCCACGCGACATCGCCACCCTGCGCCATATCATCACCAGCCACCTGTCCGGCGAGCTGATCAGCGTCGGCGACGTGCTCAGCACCCTGCAGCGCGACAACTTCACCAAGGCGCGCAAGCAGAAGGACGGAGGCTCGGGCTTGTCCGCCTTCGGCCGCCTGCGCGCGGTCACCGTCACCGCCGGGGTGTTCGTGGTCGGCCTGGTGGCCTTCGGTTTCGTCGCCAAGTCGCTGTATGGCCTGTACTTCGTCAGCCATGCCGAGGCCGGCGTGGTCGCGGTGCCCACCACCAACGTCACCATGCCCCGCGACGGCAGCGTGCAGAGCCTGGTGGAAAACGGCGCGAGCGTGGCCAAGGGCGCGCCACTGGCAACCTTCAACACCAGCATGCTCGATTTGCTCAAGGGCCACCTGGACGACTCGCAACTGGAGCCGGCCAAGGTCGAGGAGCTGTTCGGCAAGCAGCTCTCCGGCACCCTTACCAGCCCGTGCGACTGCGTAGTCTCGCGCCAGCTGGTGGATGACGGCCAGTACGCCAGCAAGGGCCAGCCGGTGTTCGCGCTGATCCCGCGTACCAGCACCCCGACCATCGAAGCGCGCTTCAGCTATCGCCAGTTCGACGAAGTGAAACCGGGCACCCGGGTCAACTTCCAGATCGCCGGCGAGGATGAAGTACGCAGCGGCCGCATCACCGGCAGCTCGAGCCTGGACACCGACAACCTGGCCTCCGATATCCGCGTGCAGATCAAGCCCGACGGCGGCCTGCCGGCCGAACTCGCCGGCCGCCCTGCCTCGGTCAACAGCGACCGTGGCCCGTCGTTGAACTGGCTGATCGACAAGGCCGTGGCCCGCGGGCTGTAAGAGGATCGGATAATGACCAGCAGACACCCCGATATCTGTGGGAGCCGGCTTGCCGGCGATCGAGTGCGCAGCACTCGCCCAGCGGATGCAGCGCCTGCACTGGCCTCTCGCCGGCAAGCCGGCTCCCACAGGGACAGCTTGCGCCTGGGGGCATGCGCCCTGGCCGCCGCCATTACCCTGGCCGGCTGCGCCGGCCTGCCCGACCAGCGCCTGGCCAACGAAGCGCTCAAGCGCGGCGACACCGCCACCGCCGAACGCAACTACAAGGCCCTCGCCGACCTTGGCTACAGCGACGCCCAGGTCGGCCTGGCGGACATCCAGGTCGGCACCCGCGACCCGGCCAAGCTCAAGCAAGCCGAAGCCACCTACCGCGCCGCCGCCGCCACCTCGCCCCGTGCCCAGGCGCGCCTCGGCCGCCTGCTGGTGGCCAAGCCCGACAGCACCCAGGCCGAGCGCGAAGAGGCCGAGACCCTGCTCAAGCTCGCGGCGCGACAAGGTGAGACGAACACCCTGATCCCGCTGGCGATGCTCTACCTGCAATACCCGCAGAGCTTCCCCAACGTCAACGCCCAGCAACAGATCGACCAGTGGCGCGCCGCCGGCAACCCCGAAGCCGGCCTGGCCCAGGTGCTGCTGTACCGCACCCAGGGCACCTACGACCAGCATCTGGGCGAGGTGGAGAAGATCTGCAAGGCCGCGCTGTCGACTACCGACATCTGCTACGTGGAACTGGCCACCGTCTACCAGAAACGCGCCCAGCCCGAGCAGCAGGCCGCCTTGCTTGAGCAGCTCAAGGCCGCCCATGCCCGCGGCGCCGTGCCCGCCACCCGGGTCGACAGCGTCGCCCGCGTGCTGGCCGACCGCAGCCTGGGCCAGACCGACGAGAAGACCGCCAAGGACCTGCTCGAGCAGGTCGCACCGGCCAACCCGGCATCCTGGGTGAACCTGGCGCAGCTGCTTTACGACTTCCCCGAACTGGGCGACACCGACCAGTTGCTGGCCTACATCGACAAGGGCCGCGAAGCCGAGCAGCCACGCGCCGAACTGCTGCTGGGCCGCCTGTACTACGAAGGCAAGACCGTGCCGGCCGATGCGGCCAAGGCACAGGAGCACCTGCAGGCTGCCGCCGACGCCGGCGAGGTCAGCGCCGACTACTACCTCGGCCAGCTGTACCGCCGTGGCTACCTGGGCCAGGTCGAACCGCAGAAAGCCGTGGACCACCTGCTCGCCGCCGCCCGCGGAGGCCAGAACAGCGCCGACTACGCCCTGGCCCAGCTGTTCAGCGAAGGCCACGGTATCCGCCCGGCCCCGACCAATGCCTGGGTGTTCGCGCAGCTCTCCCAGGCCAACCCGACCCCACAGTCGGCCGAACTGCTGCAACAGCTCGACCAGCAGCTCACGCCCGACCAGCGCAGCCAGGCGCAAACCCTGCTGGCGCAGGAAAAGCAGGCGCGCGGCAGCATGGCCCAGGGCGCCAACAGCACCCTGGCCATCGAAGCGCTGCAGGACGAGAAAGAAGAAGTAGACGCCGAGGACTCGCTATGACGCTCAACCCCTTCGTGAAAGCCGGCATCGGCCTGGGCTTCGCCTTGTTGTGGTCGATGCCGACCCTGGCCGCCGAGACCGCGCAGAAGAACTTCGGCCTCGACGTGAAGATCACCGGCCAGTCCGAGGACGACCGCGACCTGGGCACCCGCTCCGGCGGCGATGTCAACGGCCTCGGCCTTGACCTGCGTCCCTGGGTGTACGGCGAGCGCGGCAACTGGAGCGCCTTCGCCATGGGCCAGGCGGTGGCCGCCACCGACATCATCGAGACCGACACCCTGCGCCAGAACGACGACGGCACAACCAGCGACAACGGCGACGACAGCCGCAAGCCGGACAAGAGCTACCTGGCCATGCGCGAATTCTGGATCGGCTACAGCGGCCTGACCCCCTACCCCGGCGAGCAGCTGCGCTTCGGCCGCCAGCGCCTGCGCAGCGACGACGGCATGTGGCGCGACACCAATATCGAGGCGCTGAACTGGACCTTCGACACCACCCTGCTCAAGGCCGACCTCGGCGTTGCCCAGCGCTTCAGCGAATACCGCACCGACCTCACCGAGCTGGCCCCCGAAGACAAGGACCGCACCCATGTCTACGGCAACGTTGCCACGCAATGGACACCCGGCCACTGGGTTGGCCTGCGTGCCCACCACAGCCATGACGGCGGCAGCCTGAAGCGCCCCGGCGAAACCGTCGACGCCCTCGACAAGACCCGCACCGGCGACCTCACCTGGCTGGGTCTGGAAGCCAACAGCGACGCCTACAACTGGCGCAACGACCACACCGTCAACTACTGGGGCAGCGTCACCTGGCTGACCGGCGACCGCGACACCCTCAGCAGCCAGGCAGTCGGCAACGATCAGGTCGCCACTGGCAAGCAGAGCGGCGACGTCAACGCCTGGGCCACCGACCTCGGCATCCGCCTGCGCCTCGACCCGCAGTGGCAGGTCGGCGCGGCCTACGCCCGAGGCAGCGGCGGCGGTGGCAGCGACGGCTCGAACAACTTCGAGCAGACCGGCCTTGAGAGCAACCGCTCCAACTTCACCGGCACCCGCTCGCGCGTGCACCGCTTCGGCGAGGCGTTCCGCGGCGAGTTGGGCAACCTGCAGGCGGCCACCCTGTTCGCCTCCTGGCAGCTGCGCGAAGACTACGACGCCAGCTTCATCTACCACAAGTTCTGGCGCGTCGACGGCAAGCAGAACATCGGCTCCAGCGGCATCAACGCGGTGGTCGACGACGGCGGCATCAGCCGCCCGCTGGTGCAGGGCGAGAAAGACCTCGGCCAGGAAATGGACGTGGTCGTGACCAAATACTTCAAGCAGGGCCTGCTGCCGGCCTCGATCAGCCAGTCGATCGACGAACCGTCGGCCCTGGTGCGCCTGCGCGCCGGTGTGTTCAAGCCGGGCGACGCCTACGGCAAAGAAGCCGACTCGTACATGCACCGCGCCTTCGTCGACGTGATCTGGCGCTACTGAGGCCGGGAGAGGATAGCCATGAACCTGCACCCGAACCTTCGCCACAGCCTGCTCGCCAGCGCCCTGCTGCTGGCCGGCGGCCTTGCCCAGGCCGCCGAGCCCGAAATGGCCAAAGGGCTGCAACAGGCCAAGACCTATACCGTCTCCAGCGCGCCGATCGAGCCGCTGAAGATGGACCCGCCCAAGCTGCCCGACCTGTCCGGCTACACCGCACAGGCCGTGCAGCAGAAGATCGACCGCCGGCACAAGGGCAAGGTCAGCGTGCGCCGCATGCTTCAGGAGGACACCCTCAAGGAGTTCATCGGCGGCGACAACAAGGGCGCCGAATGGGTACGCCGCCAGCACGGCATTCCCCAGGCGATCTTCGTCGATGACGGCCACGTCGACCTGGTGGAGCTGAGTAAGAAGGTCCCCAGCCAGTACCTGCGTGAAACCGCACCGGGCGTGTACCTGGCGCGCCTGCCGATCGTGGTCGGGCGCAAGGGCGTGCTGGAGATCGACGGCAAGGTCAAGGAACTGCGCCTGTCCGAGGAAGGCGGTTCGTTCATCGTCAACGACGGCAAGCTGTTCGTCAGCGATACCCAGGTCACTGGATGGCGCGAGCAGGCCAATGGCCCGGCGACCTTCCGCAAGCCCGACGAATTCCGCCCATTCCTGCTCAGCTGGGGCGGCACCGAGACCTACATCGTCAACAGCAAGATGGCCAGCTTCGGCTACGCCAAATCCAAGTCCTATGGCGTGAGCATCTCGCAGTACACGCCGAACATGGCCAAGCAGATGGGCCGCCCGGAACCCACCGGCTGGATCATCGGTTCCGAGTTCAGCGACATGTGGTACGGCTTCTACTGCTATGAGACCCAGGACTTCGTGATCAAGGACTCGACCTACCGCGACAACATCGTCTACGGCATCGACCCCCACGACCGCTCGCACCGCCTGATCATCGCCGGCAACACCGTGTACGGCACCAAGAAGAAGCACGGGATCATCGTCTCCCGTGAGGTCAACGACAGCTGGATCATCAACAACAAGAGCTACGACAACAAGCTCTCGGGGGTGGTGATCGACCGTAACAGCGTCAACAACCTGATCGCCTACAACGAGATCTACCGCAACCACACCGACGGCATCACCCTGTACGAGAGCGGTGACAACCTGATCTGGGGCAACAAGCTGATCAACAACCGCCGCCACGGCATCCGCGTGCGCAACAGCGTGAACATCCGCCTGTACGAGAACGTCGCCATGGCCAACGGCCTGGTGGGCGTGTACGGCCATATCAAGGACCTCTCCGACACCGACCGCGACATTGCCCTCGACCCGTTCGACACCAAGGTGTCGCTGATCGTGGTCGGCGGCGAGCTGGCGGCCAACGGCTCGGGCCCGCTGTCGATCGATTCGCCGCTGTCGGTGGAGTTGTACAAGGTGTCGATGCTGATGCCGCGCAAGGCCAACGGCATCAGCTTCAACGGCGTGCTCGGCGAGCGCCAGGACGAAATCCTCGACCTGCTGGTGCGCCAGCAGAAGGCCGTGCTGATCGACCCGGTCGAACGCCAGACCGAAATGATCGACTAAGGAAGCCCAGACCATGACTCCACACCTGATGAAACTGCTGGGCCTGTCCGCCGCCCTCCTGGCCATCAGCCAGGGCGTGCGCGCCGAAGACGTCAAGGCACCGACCTTCAGCGCCGAACCGTGCTGCCAGCTATGCCCCGAGGCTCACGACGCCAGCCGCTACACCACGCGCTACCAGCAGAACTTCACCACCCTGGTGCAAGCCCAGGGCGACTGGCTGTTCCGTACCCGTGAGGACCTGCGCACCGAGTTCGACACCACCCCGGGCGGCTACAAGCGCCTGCAGCAAGTGCACGACGCGTTCAAGAAGCGTGGTGTCGAGCTGGTGGTGGTGTACCAGCCGACCCGCGGCCTGGTGAACCGCAACATGCTCAACCCCGAAGAGAAGGCCGCCTTCGATTACCAGAAGGCGCTGCGCAACTACCAGGCCATGCTCCAGCGCTTCGCCAGGATGGGCTACAACGTGCCCGACCTGTCGCCGCTGACCAACGAGCAACTGGCCGCCGCCGACCAGGGCAAGGACTTCTACTTCCGCGGCGACCAGCACTGGACGCCCTACGGCGCCGAGCGCGCGGCAAAGATCGTGGCCGACACGGTGCACAAGATGCCGGCCTTCGAAGGCATCCCGCGCAAGGAGTTCGAGACCAGGAAGTCCGGGCGCATGGGCAAGACCGGCACCCTGCACAACGTCGCCGGCCAGCTGTGCGGCACCAGCTATGCGGTGCAGTACATGGACCAGTTCGCCACCGAACCGAAGGGCGCCGCCGGCGGCGACGACCTGTTCGGCGATTCGGGCAACGCGCAGATCACCCTGGTGGGCACCAGCCACAGCGGCAAGAACTACAACTTCTCGGGCTTCCTCGAGCAGTACATCGGCGCCGATGTGCTCAACGTCGCCTTCCCCGGCGGCGGCCTGGAAGGCTCGATGATCCAGTACCTGGGCAGCGAGGAATTCCTGAACAACCCGCCGAAGATCCTGGTCTGGGAGTTCTCGCCGCTGTACCGCCTCGACCAGGAAACCATCTGGCGGCAGATCCTCGGCCTGCTCGACGATGGCTGTGACGATCGCCCGGCACAGATGAGCGCCAGCGCCACCCTCAAGCCCGGCAAGAACGAGCTGATGGTCAATGGCAAGAACGGCGTGATCAAGGACCTGGTCAACCGCAACCACCAGCTCGACATCAAGTTCGAGGACACCTCGGTGAAGGTGTTGCAGGCCACCCTGTGGTACCTCAACGGCCGCCACGAGGACATCAAGATCGAGAAGCCCGAGACCTCCGACACCGACGGGCGCTTCGTCTTCCAGATGCGCGAGGACGAAGACTGGGCAGGCCAGAACCTGCTCGCCCTGGAGGTACAAGGGCCAGAAAGCGGTACGCAGAAAGTCGAAGCCAAACTCTGCAAACGCAACAACTTCGCCAGCCCCGCGCAGCACACCGCGCAAGCTGGCCAGTGAGGCGACCATGACCACCATAAGCAGCAAGACCGCACCCGCCCTGCTCGCCCTCGCCCTGTTCGGCGGCGCGGCGCAGGCCGCGCTGGTGCCGCCCCAGGGTTACTACGAGGGCATCGAGAAGCTCAAGACCGGCGACGGCAATTTCCGCTGCGAAGCCGCGCCCAAGCCCTATACCGGCGCGCTGCAGTTCCGCAGCAAGTACGAAGGTTCGGACAAGGCCCGGGCGACGCTCAATGTCGCCTCGGAAAAAGCCTTCCGCAAATCCACCGAGGACATCACCACCCTCGAGAAAGGCGTGAGCAAGATGGTCGGCCAGTACATGCGCGATGGCCGCCCGGCGCAACTGGACTGCGCCTTGACCTGGCTCGACACCTGGGCACGGGCCGATGCGTTGATGTCCACCGATTACAACCATACCGGCAAGTCCATGCGCAAATGGGCTTTGGGCAGCATGAGCGGCTCGTGGCTGCGCCTGAAGTTCTCCAACTCGCAGCCACTGGCGGCGCACCGCGCCGAGGCCGAGCAGATCGAGAAATGGTTCGTGCGCCTGGCGCGGCAGACCGTGCGCGACTGGAGCGACCTGCCGCTGGAGAAGATCAACAACCACAGCTACTGGGCGGCCTGGTCAGTGATGGCCACCGCCGTGGCCACCGACCAGCAGGAGCTGTTCGACTGGGCGGTGAAGGAATACAAGGTCGGCGTCAACCAGGTCGACGAGCAGGGCTTCCTGCCCAACGAGGTCAAGCGCAAGCAACGCGCCCTGGCCTACCACAACTACGCCCTGCCGCCGCTGGCGATGATCGCCAGCTTCGCCCAGGCCAACGGCGTGGACCTGCGCAAGGAAAACAACTTCGCTCTGCAGCGTCTCGGCGAAGGCGTGCTGGCCGGTGCCCGCGACCCTGTTCATTTCAACACCCGCGCCGGCGTGAAACAGGACCTCAAGGACCTGAAGATCGATAGCAAGTACGCCTGGCTCGAACCGTGGTGCGCGCTGTACCAGTGCGTCGGCGACACCCTCGAGCGCAAACATGACATGCAGCCGTTCAACAGTTTCCGGCTGGGTGGCGATGTGACCCGGGTCTACGACCCGAGCGCGGAACAGAAAAAGTAACGCGATTCCCTCTGGGTGCCGGCAAACCGGCTGCCACAGGGAACTAGGTTGCCTTCCAGCTTTTTGTTGGGGGGTTTGGGGGGCGCTGTGCCCCAGGTGCTGTGCATAACTAGGAGAACCGGGATGGTCTTCTCGTCCAACGTGTTCCTGTTCCTGTTCCTGCCGGTTTTCCTCGGCTTGTACTACGTGAGCGGGAATCGCTATCGCAACCTGCTGCTGCTGGTTGCCAGCTACATCTTCTACGCCTGGTGGCGGGTGGACTTCCTCGCCCTGTTCGCCGGGGTCACCCTGTGGAACTACTGGATCGGCCTGAAAGTCGGCGCCGCCGGCGTGCGCACCAAGCCTGCGCAGCGCTGGCTGCTGCTCGGCGTGGGCGTCGACCTGTGCATCCTCGGCTACTTCAAGTACGCCAATTTCGGGGTCGACAGCCTCAACGCGATCATGACCTCGATGGGGCTGGAGCCGTTTATCCTCACCCACGTGCTGCTGCCGATCGGCATCTCGTTCTACATCTTCGAGTCGATCAGCTACATCATCGACGTGTACCGCGGCGACACCCCGGCCACGCGCAACCTGATCGACTTCGCGGCCTTCGTGGCGATCTTCCCGCACCTGATCGCCGGCCCCGTGCTGCGCTTCAAGGACCTGGTCGACCAGTTCAACAACCGCACCCACACCCTGGACAAGTTCTCCGAAGGCTGCACCCGCTTCATGCAGGGCTTCATCAAGAAAGTGTTCATCGCCGACACCCTGGCGGTGGTCGCCGACCACTGCTTCGCCCTGCAGAACCCCACCACCGGTGATGCCTGGCTCGGCGCCCTGGCCTACACCGCGCAGCTGTACTTCGACTTCTCCGGCTACAGCGACATGGCCATCGGCCTGGGCCTGATGATGGGCTTCCGCTTCATGGAAAACTTCAAGCAGCCCTACATCAGCCAGTCGATCACCGAATTCTGGCGGCGCTGGCACATCAGCCTGTCGACCTGGCTGCGCGACTACCTTTACATCACCCTGGGCGGCAACCGCAAAGGCACCTTCAACACCTACCGCAACCTGTTCCTGACCATGCTGCTGGGCGGGCTGTGGCACGGCGCCAACTTCACCTACATCATCTGGGGCGCCTGGCACGGCCTATGGCTGGCCATCGAGCGCGCGCTGGGGCTGGACACCAATCCACAGCGTTTCAACCCGGTGAAATGGGCCTTCACCTTCCTGCTGGTGGTGGTCGGCTGGGTGATCTTCCGCGCCGAGAACCTGCACGTGGCCGCCCGCATGTACGGCGCCATGTTCAGCTTCGGAGACTGGCAGCTGTCGGAAATCAACAGCGCCCAGCTCACCGGCCTGCAGGTCGCGACGCTGGTCGTCGCCTACCTCAGCCTGGCGTTCTTCGGCCTGCGTGATTTCTACCGCAACGCCAAGCCAACGCCAAAGGCAACGCCCGTGCAAATCAACGCCGACGGGTCGGTGGGGCTGGACTGGACGCGGATCATGACCCGCGCCCTGGTCCTGCTGCTGTTCGTCGCCTCGGTGCTCAAGCTCTCGGCGCAGAGCTACTCCCCGTTCCTGTACTTCCAGTTCTGAGGCCTGAATCATGAACCGGACACTTCGCATCACCTATTCGCTGTCGTTCATGGGCCTGCTGGTCGGGTTGGGCGCATGGTCGGTCGGCGGGCTGGAAAGCTTCAACCGCACCGGGCAGATGACCCTGCTCGACGGCAAGCTGGCCAAGGCCGCCGAAACCCACTACGACGAGCAATTCCCGATCAAGCGCGTCGGCACCAACCTGTGGGCCGCGCTGGACTTCAAGCTGTTCAACGAAGGCCGCCCCGGCGTGGTGCTGGGCCGCGACCAGTGGCTGTTCACCGACGAGGAATTCAACCCCACCGCCGGCGCGCAGCAACAGATGCAGGACAACCTGGCACTGGTGCGTGGGGTGCGTGACACACTGCAACGCCAGGGCGTGCAGCTGGTGCTGGCGATCGTCCCGGCCAAGGCCCGCCTCTATTCCGAATACATCGGCAAGGAGACGCCGGCCAGCCTGCACGACGACCTGTTCAACCAGTTCCACGCCCAGGCGCGCCAGGCCAATGTGTTCGCCCCCGACCTGCTGGCGCCGCTGGAGCAGGCCAAGGCCCGCGGCCAGGTGTTCCTGCGCACCGACACCCACTGGACGCCGATGGGCGCCGAAGTGGTTGCGCAATCGCTGGCCGAAGCCGTCGACCGCCAGCAGCTGCTCACCGGCGAGCCACAGGCGTACATCACCGAGGCCGGCGCCAGCGCGCCGTACAAGGGTGACCTGACCAACTTCCTGCCGTTGGACCCGCTGTTCAGCAACCTGCTGCCCACTCCCGACACCCTGCAACAACGCAAGACCCACCCGGTGCAGGCCGAGGGCGGCGAAGGTGGCGACGCGCTGTTCGACGACAGTCGCATCCCGGTGGCGCTGGTAGGCACCAGCTACAGCGCCAACCCGCACTGGAACTTCCTCGGCGCCCTGCAGCAGGCCCTGCGCAGCGACGTCGCCAACTACGCCGAAGACGGCCACGGGCCGTTGCTGCCAATGCTCAAGTACCTGCAAAGCGAAGCTTTCAAGAACGCCCCGCCACAGGTCGTGGTGTGGGAATTCCCCGAACGGTATCTGCCAATGAAGAACGACCTCAGCGCCTTCGATCCGCAGTGGATCGCGCAGCTGAAGAACTCCCGCAAATCCGAAGAAAACCTGGCCCTGTCGTCCAACCGGACGGACCACTGAAGATAGAGAGGAACACGCACATGACCACCAAGACTTCCATTGCCAAAGCCCTCACCCTCGCCGCCGGCCTGTCCCTGGCCTCGATGCAGGCCTTCGCCGGCGCCGATGCCGCCCTCTATGGCCCGAGCGCGCCGAAGGGCTCGACCTTCGTGCGCCTGTACAACGCCGCCAGCAACCCCACCGCCGCCAGCGTCGGCAACACCCAGATCAAGCAGGTCGGCGCCCAGGCCAGCAGCGACTTCAGCTTCCTGCCCGGCGGCGACTACACCGCCCAGGTCGGCGGCAAGAGCGTGCCGGTCAAGCTGGCCGCCGACAAGTACTACACCCTGGTCAACAACAACGGCGGCAACCCGCAGCTGATCGAGGAGCCACCGTTCAAGAACAAGCAGAAAGCCCTGGTGCGGGTGCAGAACCTCAGCGACCAGCAACTGACCCTGAAGACCGCCGACGGCAAGACCGAAGTGGTCAAGCCGGTGGCCGCCAAGGGCCGTGGCGAACGTGAAATCAACCCGGTCAAGGTCAACCTTGCCCTGTATGCAGGCGACAAGAAGGTCGGCGACGTCAAGCCCGTCGCCCTGGAGCGCGGCGAAGCGGCCGTGCTGTATGTCACCGGTTCCGGCAACAGCCTGTCGCCGGTGTGGGTAACTCGCCCCGTGGCTAGCAACTGATCCCCCTGCCTCTAAACGACTATTGGAGAAACATGATGATCCCGGTAATTCTTTCTGGTGGTAGCGGTTCGCGTCTGTGGCCTCTGTCGCGCAAGCAGTTCCCCAAGCAGTTCCTGGCCCTGACCGGCGAACACACCCTGTTCCAGCAGACCATCGAACGCCTGGTGTTCGATGGCATGGACACCCCCATCGTGGTCTGCAACAAGGACCACAAGTTCATCGTCCAGGAGCAGCTGGCCGCGCTGAAGCTGGAAACCCAGGCCATCCTCATGGAGCCGTTCGGCCGCAACACCGCGCCGGCAGTGGCCATCACCGCGATGAAGCTGGTCAATGAAGGCCGTGACGAGCTGATGCTGGTGCTCCCGGCCGACCACGTGATCGAGGACCAGAAGGCCCTGCAGCGCGCCCTGGCCCTGGCCACCGTGGCCGCCGAGCGCGGCGAGATGGTGCTGTTCGGGGTGCCGGCGACCAAGCCCGAGACCGGCTACGGCTACATCCGTTCCAGCCAGGATTCGCTGCTGCCCGAGGGCGTGGCGCGGGTCGCGCAGTTCGTCGAGAAACCCGACGAGAAACGCGCCAACGAGTTCGTCCGCGCCGGTGGCTACTTCTGGAACAGCGGCATGTTCCTGTTCCGCGCCAGCCGCTTCCTGGAAGAGCTGAAAAAGCACGATGCGGACATCTACGACACCTGCCTGCTGGCCCTGGAGCGCAGCGACGAAGACGCCGATGTGCTGAGCATCGACGAAGCCACCTTCGCCTGCTGCCCGGACAACTCCATCGACTACGCGGTGATGGAGAAGACCCAGCGCGCCTGCGTGGTGCCGCTGTCGGCCGGCTGGAGCGACGTGGGCTGCTGGTCGTCGCTGTGGGATGTGCACGAGAAGGACGACAACGGCAACGTGACGAAGGGCGACGTGGTGGTGCAGGACAGCCACAACTGCATGATTCACGGCAATGGCAAGCTGGTGTCGGTGATTGGCCTGGAGAACATCGTGGTGGTCGAAACCAAGGACGCCATGATGATCGCCCACAAGGACAAGGTCCAAGGCGTCAAGCAACTGGTCAACACCCTCGACGCCCAGGGCCGGACCGAGACCCAGAACCACCTGGAAGTCTACCGCCCCTGGGGCTCGTACGACTCGGTGGACATGGGCGGGCGGTTCCAGGTCAAGCACATCACCGTCAAGCCGGGCGCCAGCCTGTCGCTGCAGATGCACCACCACCGCGCCGAGCACTGGATCGTGGTGTCCGGCACCGCTGAGGTGACCTGCGACGAGAACGTGTTCCTGCTGACCGAGAACCAGTCCACCTATATCCCCATCGCCTCGGTGCACCGCCTGCGCAATCCAGGCAAGATCCCGCTGGAGATCATCGAGGTGCAGTCCGGCAGCTACCTGGGCGAGGATGACATCGAGCGCTTCGAGGATGTGTATGGGCGCACCTCGACGCCGGTGGAGCGTGGGGTTTCGGTGAAGACCATCGCGCAGTAACAGCTGCGAGCTGCAAGAAAAAGCGGGGGCGCGGTGAATCGAAATGCTCGATTCGTCGCGCTCCCGCTTTTTCTTGTGGCTTGCAGCTTGCAGCTTGGCGCTCCAAGATGATCAAACCCCCGCCACCAAGGCCTGCCCCACCATGATCATCGGCGCCCTGCTCATCCTCACCTGGCTGGTCCTGCTGCTGCGTTACCCGGCCAAGGCCCTGCCGATTTCCCTGGCCGCCGTGTGCGGCCTGGGCCTGGTGGCGCTAGGGGTGGTCTGGCAGGACACCCGCGAGGCCTCGCAGCTGGCGCGCCTGGACATTCGCCTGACCTACGCCCCCGACCAGTGCCCCGCCGACCGCGCCCTGCAGGTGCGCATGAAGAACGGCAACAAGGCGCCGCTGACCGAACTGCGCTGGCGCGTGGCCGCCTATGCACCCGGCGATACCGTGAACCTTGCCGAGAATACCTATGCAGCACCCCGCTATCGCGGTCCCGGCGAATTGCAGCCGGGCGTCGAGTGGAGCGACTGCCTGCCGGTGCCGCCGCTGCGCTCGGGGTATCGGCCGCAGACCCTGGAGTTTCGTGCCGAACATCTGCAAGGTACATTCGCCAATTGAGTCCGGCCTCATCGCGGGGCAAGCCCGCTCCCACGCCTGAACTTACAACGTGGGGGCTTGCCCCGCGATGAGGCCGGTAGCCATGACACCCATGTCCAACTGAACACAGGCCCGCCCCATGCCCACCGTCCTCATCACCGGTTGTTCCAGCGGCATCGGCCGCGCCCTGGCCGACGCCTTTCGCGATGCCGGCCACGAAGTCTGGGCCACCGCTCGCAAGCCCGACAACGTCGACGCCCTGCTCGCCGCCGGCTTTGCCGCACGCCAACTGGATGTGAATGACGGCGAGGCACTGACCCGCCTGGCCGACGAGCTGGAAGACCGCCACGGCGGCCTTGATATCCTCATCAACAACGCCGGTTACGGCGCCATGGGCCCGCTGCTTGACGGCGGTGTCGAGGCCATGCGCCAACAGTTCGAAACCAATGTCTTCGCCCTGGTCGGCGTGACCCGCGCGCTGTTCCCGCTGCTGCGCCGCTCGCGTGGGCTGGTGGTGAACATCGGCAGTGTCTCGGGCGTGCTGGTCACCCCGTTCGCCGGTGCGTACTGCGCGTCGAAGGCCGCCGTGCACGGGCTGACCGATGCCTTGCGCCTGGAGCTGGCGCCGTTCGGCATTCGGGTGATGGAAGTGCAGCCGGGGGCGATCGCCTCGCAGTTCGCCAGCAATGCCCAGCAACAGGCCGAGCAGGTACTGGCGAGCGATTCGCCATGGTGGCCGTTGCGCGAACAGGTACAGGCCCGGGCGCGGGCCTCGCAGGACCGACCGACTTCGGCGGCAGTGTTTGCCCAGCGCCTGCTGGCCGCCACGCGCAAGTCGCCCGTGCCGGCGCTGGTGCGTATCGGCAATGGCAGCACGGCGTTGCCGTTGATGGCCCGGGTGCTGCCGCAGAGGCTGTTGGATTGGGTGTTGCGCAAGCGTTTCGGACTTTTGCGACCGCTCTGACGACACAAGGCATCGTGGGAGCGGGCTTGCCCCGCGATGCCTTTCAAACCTGATCGAACGCCTGCCAGCCGCCGCCCAGCGCCTTGTATAGCCCGACCAACGCCTGCGACACCGCCGCCGAACTGTCGATCCACTGTTCCTCACTGGCCAGCAGCGCCGACTGCACCGTCAGCACGTTGAGAAAGTCCACCGCCCCTTCCACGTACTGGCGCTGCGCGGTCTCCAGGGCGATGCGGTTCTGCCGCACCGCCTCGGCCAGGTGATCACGGCGCAGCTGGCTGGCGTTGTACAGGCGCAGCACGTCGTCGATCTCGTGCCAGGCACCGAGCACCACCTTGCGGTAGTTCAGCGCCGCCTCCTGCTGCTGGGCCTCGCGCAGCTCCAGGGTGCCCTTGAGCCGCCCGCCCTCGAAGATCGGCAGCGACAGCTGCGGGCCGAAGGCGAACCGGCGCGAATCCCACCCGCCGAAATCGGACAGTTGCATGGCCTGGAAACCGACACTCCCGGACAAGCGGATGCTCGGGTAGAAGTCCGCCTTGGCCACGCCGATGCTGGCGGTGGCGGCATGCAGGCGGGCCTCGGCCTGGCGAATGTCCGGCCGGCGCTCGGCCAGCTCCGAAGGCACGCCGATGGCGAAGCGCTGCTGCGGCGCTGGCAGCTCGCCACCTTGCAGCAGCTCACGCTGCAGGCTGCGTGGTGGTTCGGCAGCGAGCAAGCCGAGGGCGTTGATCAGGTCGTCGCGACGGGCTTGCAGGGTCGGCAGGCGCGCCTCGATCGAAGCAACCTGGGCGCTGGCCTGGGCTACGTCGAGGCGGGTAGCGACCCCTTCAGCCTGACGACCTTCGGACAACTTCAGGCTGTGGCGGGCAACCTTGAGGTTGTCCTGGGTGATGTCCAGGGTGTGCTGCACGGCACGCAACTGGATGTAGTTGCCGGCGGTTTCCGCAAGCAAGGCCAGCAACACGCCCCGGCGGTCGTTCTCCGCCACCGCCACGCTCGCGTCGGCGGCCTCGACCTGGCGGCGCACACGCCCCCACAGGTCAAGTTCCCAGCCGGCCACCAGGTCGCCTTGCCAGAGGTTGTACGCCGACTTGCCGGACTTGCCGGACGGGTCGTTCAGGCCCTCGGCGCTGTTGCGCGCACGGCTGTACCCGGCGTTCACGTCCACTGCCGGCAGCTCGTCCGCCGCCACGCTGCTGCGCAAGGCGCGGCTTTGCAACAGGCGGGCACTGGCCATGCGCAGGTCGAGGTTGCGTTCGGTGACCTTCTGGATCAGCGCGCTCAGGCGCGGGTCATGGAAGCTGTCCCACCAGCGCAGTTCCAGCGGTTCGGCCACCGGCTGGCTGGCCGCGGCAGCGCCTTGCAGTTCGGCCCAGTCCTTGGGCGCCTCGCTGTCCGGGCGCCGGAAGTCCGGGCCGAGGGTGCAGCCGGCCAGCAGCATGGCCAGCAGCAGAGGGCTCAGGCGTCTCATCGCGCAGTCACCTCTTTGCCGGCCAGCGTGTCGCCGTGGGTATCGATGGTCGCTTCCACCGACATGCCCACGCGCAGGCGCGCCAACAGCGGCTGGCCGTCATCGAAGACGATCTTCACCGGAATGCGCTGCACCACCTTGGTGAAGTTGCCGGTGGCGTTGTCCGGCTTCACGGCGGCGAAGGTCACCCCGGTGGCCGGGGCGATACTCTCGACACGGCCGTGCAGTTGCTCGCCGGAGAAGGTATCGACGCTGATACTCACCGGTTGCCCCGGTTGCACATGGGTCAGTTGGGTCTCCTGGAAGTTGCCGACGATATAGGCGCGCTCCAACGGCACCACCGACAGCAGCCGCGCCCCCGGATTGACGTAGGCCCCGATGCGCAGGGCGCGCTCGCCGACCATACCGTCGACCGGTGCGGTGATGCGGGTGTAGGACAGGTCCAGCCGGGCTTTTTCCAGCCCGGCTTCGGCACGCTTGAGCTGGCCATCGGCGCTGGCCACCTGGGCGCTGAGGATGTCCACCTGCTTGCGCGTGGCCAGCAGCGCCGCCTGGCTGTTGGCCAACCGCGCACGGGCCTGGTCGACGCCGCTGCGCGCCTGCTGGGCATTCTGCACGGTGCCGGCGCCTTGCTCGGCCAGGCGGCTGTAGCGGGTCACCTCGTGGTCGGCGAAGGCCGCCTCGGCCTGGGCCGCCTTCACCGCCGCCTCGGCCTGGGCGATCAACGAGGCCTGGCGTTCGAGGGTGGCGCGGGCATCCAGGCTCTGCGCCCTGGCCACCAACAGCTGGGCCTGGGCGGCGTCGAGCGCGGCCTGGTAGTCGCGCGGGTCGATGGTCGCCAGCAACTGGCCGGCACTCACCTGCTGGTTGTCCTCCACCAGCACCTCCTTGATGAAGCCCGCCACCTTCGGCGCCACTACCGTGTAGTCGGCGGTCACGTAGGCGTCGTTGGTGCGCTGGCGATGATCGCTGCCGAACATCCAGGGGCCGACCAGGGCGGCGAGCACGGCCACGGCGAGTGCCGAGCCGATGAAGAGCGTCTTGCGGTTGTTGGTCATCTTTCTATCTCGAGTTCAGCCCCGGCTTCAGGCCACCGCACGCGGCGGGAAGATCCGGGTAGGCACGAAGGGGATCAGGCAGATCATGGCGACGGCGATACCCGCCATCACCAGGTAGAGGTCGGCCGAGGTCAGCACCAGGGCCTGTTCATGGATGCGCTTGGCCAGGCCAGCGGCGTTGTCGTCGATCAGCGGCGCGTTGCCCAGGCTGTCGACCAGGTGGTTGGAATGAAAATGCCGGCGCAGGGTGCCAAGGGCGTCGAGCAGGCCGCCGGCGATCACCGCGGACAATCCTTTGACCGTGTTGAACCAGGCGGAAGCGAACGGCCCTTCCTGCGGGGTCATGCCATTGGTGGAGAGCATCAGCAAGGGCAGCACCGCCATCGGCTGGCCGAACACCTGCAGCAGGTAGAAGGGGTAGAAGTCGCCGCGAATCCACTGCGAGGTCAGCAGGCTGCTACCCATACACGACGCCGCCAGCATCGCCAGGCCCACGGCCAGCACCCAACGGCAGTCCACCGCGCGGATGTTGCACAGCGCTGCGGTGAGCGGCAGGGCGAGCAACTGCGGCATGGCCACCAGCAGCATCAGCGGGCTGGTTTGCGCCGGGCGGTAGCCCTGGATCTGCGCCAGGTACGCCGAAGGAATGCTGCCCACCCCGGACAACACCACCAGCACACCGGCCAGGGTCACCAGGGCGAAGCTCAGGTTGCGCCGCGAGAGCATGCGCAACTGGAAGAACGGCAATGGCTCAGACCACTCGTTGTACATGAACAGCACCAGCAACAGCACACCGCCACCGAGCAGCCAGCAGATCAGCGGCGAGTCGAACCAGCCCCAGCGGTCGCCCAGCGACAGGCCAAGGACGATGCAACTGATCGCCGGCAGGCCAAGCAGCACCCCGCGCCAGTCCAATTGCCTGAAGCGTTCCAGGCGCAGCGGATCCTGGGGCAGGCCCCAGCCGACACAGGCGATTGCCAGCAGCGACGGCAGGATGATCTGCCAGAACGCCCACTGCCAACCGACGTACTCGGTCCACAGCCCGGCCAGCGGCGTGCCGAGGTTGGGCCCGAAGGTGGCGGTCAGGGCATAGCAGGCCAGGCCATATATCTTGATGCCCGGTGGCAGGAAGCGCAGCGCCACGCTCATCAGCATCGGCGGCAAGGCGCCCGAGGCGAAGCCCTGCAGCACACGCAGCAACATCAGGCTGTGCAGGTTGGGAGCGAAGGGTTGGATCAGGCCTAGCACGGCAAACAGGCCGACGGCGGTCATGGTGAAGCGACGCAGCGAGAAGGTGGTGGCCAGCCACGGCGCGAAGGCCATGGCCGAGACCGAAGCGGCACTGTACACCGCCAGCAGCCAGGCGCCTTCGTCGGCACCGATGCCCATGGCGCCACGGATGTCGCTCAGGGAAATCTTGGTCACCGCCTCGTTGAGCCCGGCGCACAGCACCGCCAGCAACACGCCGAACAGCCCGACCACCACCCGCAGGCCGAACGCCGTCTGCGCAGGGGCGGCCGCCAGCGCGGCGGAAGGCGCGGTCAGGGAACTCATGGATAGACATCTCCAGCAACATTTTAAGGGCTGGGGGAAGTCTAAGAAGGTCGAATGCTGACGAAAACTGACTTGTCGGCAGCTTTATGTTGCGCCAGACGCAATCCAGATTGATTTGCCGGCTATGGAACGTAAACGTTTGCCGATCAAGGATCGATGCTGCCGCAAGCCTTCAACGTCTGCCGCAACCAGCGGTGCGCCGGGTCATTGTCGAAGCGCGGATGCCAGGCCTGCATCACGTTGACCTTCTCCAGCGGCACCGGGATCTCGAACGAACGCAAGGGCAGCTTCAAGCGCTGCACGCTGTTGAGGATATTGGCCGGTATCGGCAGGATCAGGTCCGAATCCGGCAGCGAAAACATCGCCGAATGGAAGCTGGTGGTGATCAGCGCCACTCGCCGCTCCACCTTGCAGTTGGCCAGCGACACGTCGATCGGCCCGTTGGCGCGACCACGCCGGGACACGCTGATCTGCGGGTAGGCGGCAAAACGCTCGGGAGTGATCACGGCATCGAAGATCGGGTGATCCTCACGGGCCAGGCCGACGAAGTAGGTGTTGAACAGGCTCTGCACCTTGATCTCCGGCCCCAGCTCGATGGCCGAGCTGATGATCAGGTCGATCTGCCCGTTGCGCAGCACCGCATCGTCATCGCCACTGCCCTCGGGCACGAAACGCAGCACCGTGCGCGGCGCCTGGGCCAGCATCATGCGCAGCAACTGTGCGCCATACAGGGCAATGAACAGGTCGTTGGTGCGGATGTTGAAGGCGCGGTCGAGGTTGACCAGGTCGACGGCATCGCGGCTGCGAAACACCAGGCCAGCCTGCTCCACCAAGCCATGCACCTGTTCGCGCAGGGCCAACGCTCGCGGGGTCGGCACCAGGCCACGGCCGGCACGCACCAGGATCGGGTCGCCCATGGCCTCGCGGATTCGCCCGAGGGTCCGGCTCATCGCCGCCGGGCTCAGGTTCATGCGCTGGGCGGCGCCCACCACACTGCCTTCGTCGAGCAGCACATCGAGGGCGACGAGCAGGTTCATGTCCGGGAGTTGCATGGCCGTTTTCCGTGACAGCTGTGGGAAACGCGATGGTAACAGGTTGGCCGATTGCGTCTGACGCAATGGCGCCGTGCGTGGGGGACCATTTATCCGTAGAGGTTATTGAATCGACAATGGTGTGGCCTCACCGCCGGTAAGCCGCGGCGGCGAACCGCAGCGCCTACAGGCAGCGCATCTCCCTGTGGGCGCCGCGGTTCGCCGTTGCCACTTGCCGGCGATGAGCGCAGCACTGCCATCCATTCTCCAAAGGATTGCCCATGCCCCACCCGGTTCTGATCGCCATCGACGCCTCCCCGGCAGCCACCAGCCTGCTCACCCTCGCCCAGCGCTACTGCCGCCCCGGCGAGCACACCCTGCATGTGCTGCTGGCCATCGACTCGACCTTCGCCGTGCACGACAACCGCACCGCCTACACCGAGCAGGAGCTGGAGGAATACCCCGCCGCCTGCGACGAACAGCAACTGGCCGAGCACGCCGTGAACAGCGCCGTGTGCATGCTGCGCGAAGCCGGCTTCGACAGCCTGGGCTGCATGGTCGCCGGCCAGCCGGTGGAGGCGATCGTCGCCAAAGCCCGGGAGCTGGAATGCGAACTGGTCATCATCGGCCACCGCCACCTGTCACGGCTAGGCAGGCTGCTGGATCCGTCGATCAGCGCCAAGGTGATCGACCGGGTGAAGGTGCCCGTGCTGGTCGGGGCAGCCTGAGCCAGGAAAACCGTTGATCAGCCAGTACACACGAGGTAATGCAACTGCATTGACCAGGTAATGCACTCGCATTACCGTGGCCGATATTACCCCTCGCGGACTGACGACCATGGCTACTACCTTCGAAGCGGAATCGACCCTGACCGAGCGCTACCAGACAACGGTCCCCGAAACCGTTCGCCGCGCGTTGGGCCTGAAAAAGCGTGACAAGATTCACTACTCGATCCGCCCTGACGGAGCAGTGATACTCACCCGCGCAGAGACAGCCGAGGAAGACCCTGCCGTGGGGCAGTTCCTCGAATTCCTGGAACGGGATATCGCCACCAACCCGCAACGTTTGAAGGTTGTCGATGCAGAGTTTGTCGCTCGCCTGAAGGCACTGGTTGGCGATGAAGAACTCGATTTGGATCAACCTCTTTCGGCGGATGATGAATGACAGATGCTGACCTCCCCCCCCGTTTCTTCAACTGGCTGGACGGTGTTCGCACACCCCATGTTCCTCGATAAGCTGGACCAGCTGAAAAACGAACTGGAGGTCCTGAAGCGCAAGGCCCCCGATAGCTACACCAGGAAGAATGCCTGGAAACGGCTGACTGCAATTATTCGCCTGGCTTTTGATGGCATCGCGCAGGATCCAACCAAAACCGAGTATCGCCAGGGCAACACCCTGGGAGATGCCCACCGGCACTGGTTCCGGGCGAAGTTCTTCCAGCAATATCGTTTGTTTTTCCGTTATCACGCGTCGAGCAAGATAATCGTCCTGGTTTGGGTAAACGATGACGACTGCAAACGCGCTTACGAAAGCAGTGACGATGCCTACAAAGTGTTCCGTCGCATGCTGGGCACCGGATACCCGCCTGATGACTGGAATCAGCTGTTACAGGAAGCGACTGCGGCAACAGCCCGATTCAACGCCACCCTCAAGCGCTGACACCTGCCTGCCAATGCATCGATGGCGTCAGCGCGAGGACTGGATCAACCCTCGCTCGGCTTGACCACCACGGTACACGTAGTCCCCGCCGCCAGCAGGAACCCTTCCGGCACTTCATCGATATGGATCCGCACCGGCACCCGCTGCGCCAGGCGCACCCAGTTGAAGGTCGGGTTCACATCGGCGATCAGCTCGCGGCTCTGCGGGTTGTCGCGGTCGTAGATCCCCCGGGCGATGCTCTCCACATGCCCTTTGATACGCTCGCCGCTCATCATCTGCAGTTCGGCCACGTCCCCTACCTTGACGTGGGGCAGCTTGGTTTCCTCGAAGAAGCCGTACACCCAGAACGACTGCTCATCCACCACCGCCATCACTGCCTCGCCGGTGCGGGCGTAATCGCCCTTGTGGATGTTCAGGTTGGTCACATAGCCATCGACGGTGGCAACGATCTGCGTGCGCTTGAGGTTCAGTTCGGCGGCGGCCAACTGGGCCTGGGCGTGCTGGTAGTCGGCCAGGGCGGAGCTGGCGATGTTGCTGGCGTCGTCGCGGTTCTCTTTCGAGATGACCAGGTTGTCCATGTCGGCGCGGCGCCTGGCGTTGACCTTGCGCATTTCCCAGGTGGCCTTGCGCGAGGCCACCAACGCCTTGGCCTGGTCCAGCGCCAACTGATAGTGCTCGGGATCGATGCGGATCAGCACGTCGCCCTTCTTCACCCGCTGGTTATCCTTGACCGGCACATCCACCACATAGCCCGGCACGTCGGCGGCAACGTTGATGATATCGGCGCGCACCCGGCCGTCGCGGGTCCACGGCGTGGTCATGTAGTGCAGCCACAACTGGCGGCCGATCACCACGGCAGCGGTCAGCACCAGCAGGGTGGCGATCAGGCTGAAGAACTTTTTCATTGCAGGATTCTCACCAGTAGAGCGACAGCGCCAGGGCGCCGAACAGGCAGACGAACAGGCTCAGGCGCAGCAGCGCCGGGTGCCAGAAGAAGCGATAGCCATCATGGCTGGCGATGAACCGGTCCAGGCCCCAGGCCAGGCCCAGGGCGAACAGGAACATCAAGGTCATGGTGGGCATGTACACGCCATGGAAGGCGATCTCGCGGGGCATGGTTTCACGGAGCATCGTGCAGTCCTTTCGCCGGTGCCAGCGGCGACTGTGGGTCGAGCAGGGAAGAACGGATGAAATGCAGGTAGCTCTGCGCCCGGCGCAGCACCGAGGTGTCGAAGTGCCGGGCGAAGGGTTCGTCGGTGGCCTGCACGCGGCTGATGGCATGGTCCACTGCCACCAGGGCGCGTTCGTGGTTGCTGGCGCTGGGTTGCAGGAACAACCGCGCCAGGGCCCGGCCCATGACACGGATGGCCTGGCGCCACGGCTGCGACTCGGCGTAGGCCGGGTGCACCGGGGCGCGAGCCTGCTCCTTGCGCAGCTCGATAATGGCGTGGCCGATCTCCAGCACCGTGAACATCCAGCCCATCAGCTGGCTCTGCACCTGCGGCTTGCCGGCGGCCAGGCCGTAGGCCTGGTGCAGCAGGTCGCGGGTACGGCTCTCGAAAGCCGAGCCCAGCCCGCGCAGGCGCCCGCTGATGGCGAACAGCACCTGCTCGCGCAGCTCCAGCTCCAGGCGGCTCCACAACCAGCGGCTGTTGGGCGGCAGGATGATCGCCCCGGCCGCGGCGCAGACGAACATGCCGATGACCATGCCGATGTAGTCATTGATGAAGGTGTAGGGGTTGTAGATCGTCAGGTTGTTGGGCACCGAACCGATGGCAAAGAACACCAGCAGGCCCAGGCCGTAACCGGCATAGGCCGGGCGCGAGGCGAGGAACGCACCGAGCACGAACACCGGCGCCAGGACCATGCACAACAGCGCGAAGCCGTCGATCCAGGGGAACACGAAGAACGTTTCGAAGAAGCCGACGAAGGCGCCGATCGCCGTGCCGCAGGCCATCTGGAACGCCATGCGCTTGGGGTTCGGCGATGCCGCCGACAGGCCCACGGTGACCGTGGCGATCAGGGTCATCATGCCGCCACTGGGCCAATCGCTGAGCAGCCAGTAGCTGCCCAGCAGCAACAGCACCGCCGAGGCGCGCACCCCAGCGGCCAGCGATACCAGCCAGCTGGTCTGGGCCACATAGGGTTCGTCCCACTGTTCGCGTTCGTGCTTGTGCACGGCCAGCGAGGCGTGGGTCTCGGCGTAGCTGTACATCTCGTCGACGAAGCGGTACAGCAGCTCGAAGGCGGTGTGGAAGTCGAGCAGGTCGGCCTCGCTGGGGCGGGTCTGCAGATACTCGGCGCGCAGACCACGCACCTGGGCCTGCAGGCCTTCCTTGTAGGTGCCCAGCTCCAGGGCCAGGCGCAAGGCGTCGGCGTCGGTCAGTGCCCGGCCGACGTAGGGCTGCAGCAGCTCGGCCAGGGTGGCCAGCCCGGGTTCGATGGCGCCGACGATCTGCAACGGGCCACGGGCGCGCAGGCGCTCGAGCAACCGGTGCAGGGCGTTGAAACGCGTGGTGATGGCCATGAACTCGCTGTTCATGCGTACCAGCCGACCTGAGCGCCGGCGCATGTGCGGGTCTTCGAAGGCGGTGACGTTGCGCAGGCTCTCCAGGCCCACCGCCTCGGCGACAAAGCGCACGTTGCTGGTCTCGAAGCGGTCGCGCTGGCTGTCGCCGCGCAGGGCCTCGACCACCACCCCGGCGAATACACCGAAGCGCTGGTAGAGGGCGTTGCGCATGGCGGCACTGGCCGATTGCGGCAGGATCGCAGCGCTGACGAAAGTCGAAACTAGAATCCCCAGGGCAATCTCCAGCACCCGCCACACCGCCGCCATGAACGCCTGGTCGGGGTGCTGCAGCACCGGCAGGCCGATCATCGCCGCGGTGTAGCCGGCCAGCACGAAACCATAGGCGCGGAAGGTGCGATAGCGCATGGCGCCCGCCGAGCACAGGCCGACCCACAGGGCCAGGCTGGGCAGGAACAGCTCGGTGTTCTGCGGGAAGATCGCGATCAGCGCGACCATCATCGCCGAGCCGGCCAGGGTGCCGAGCACCCGGTAGAAACTCTTGGCGAACACATGGCCGCTCTGCGGCTGCATGACGATGAACACAGTGATCATCGCCGTGCGCGGCTGCGGCAGCTCCAGGCGCATGGCCAGCCACAAGGTGATGAAGGCGGCGGCCAGGACTTTGAAGATGTAGACCCAGGTGACGCCGTCGGTCCGCGCCCAGGCAAAGAAACCCCGGCGCCATTCCAGGCTCCGCAGCCAGCGCAAGGGCAAGCTCGATGTGCTCATTCGGCGTAATCCGGCGTGTCGAAGATGGCCAGGGTGGCCGGCGTTTTCGGTGCGGCCTGGCGCTCTTCGTCCGGCACGTCCTTGCCCGCCTCCAGCCCGCCGCCCAGGGCCGTGACCAGTTCGGCATGGGCCACCAAACGTGCGGCCTGTACCTGCTGCTGCACCTGCTGCTGGCGGAACAGCAAGGTCTGGGCGTTGAGCACGTTGAGGTAGTCGGTGAGCCCGCGCTGGAAGGCGACGGTGGCGATGTCGTAGGTCTTCTGCGCGGCGGCCACGGATTCGGCGGCGAAATGCGCCTGCTCCTTCATCGACTCACGGCGGATCAGTTGGTCGGAGATGTTCTTCAACGCGCCGATCACCGTCTGGTTGTAGTGCGCCACGGCCACGTCATAGCCCGCCGAGGCCACGCCCAGCTGCGAGCGTAGGCGCCCACCATCGAAGATCGGCAGGCTGATGGCCGGCCCGACGTTGTAGTTGAATTTACGCCCGGTGATAAATTCCAGCGGGCCGCCCCCGGTGGCCATGAAGCCCAGGCCGCCGACCAGGTCGACATTGGGGAAGAACCCGGCGTGGGCCACGTCGATGCCACGGGCCTGGGCCGCCACCTGCCAGCGGCTGGCAACCACGTCGGGGCGCTGGCCGACCAGCTCGGCGGGCAGGTTCGAGGGCAGTTTCAGCGGCGCGCCGAGGGTCAGGGTCGGGCGTTGCAGTGTCGCGCCCTCCCCCGGCCCCTTGCCGGCCAGGGCTGCCAGCTGGTTGCGGGTCAGGGCGATCTCTTCGTTGAGGCTGTCGATCTGGCGGTGGGTTTCCGGCAGCGGCGCCTCGGCCTGGCTGACTTCGAAATGGGTACCGATGCCACCGTCCAGGCGGCGCTTGGCCAGGGCGACGATCTGCTCCTGCTGCGCAAGCTCGGCCAGCACGATATCGCGCCGGGCGTAATGCAGGCTGAGCTGGATGTAGGCGCGCACCACGTTGTTCTCCAGCTCCAGCTGGGCCTGGCGCGCCTCGGCGACGCTCATGTGCGCCTGGTCCACGGCCTGCTCGCTGGCATTGCGCTCACGGCCCCACAGGTCCAGCGCGTAGCTCAAGCCGATGGCGGCGTTGTTGTCCCAGGTGTTGGCGCCGGACAACGCGCCAGGGCCGTAGAACTGATCCTCCGGCCAGTTATGGCGCTTGAGCGTGGCAGTGCCGTTGACCTGCAGCTTTTCCGCCGACTCGACCACGCCCGCCATGGCCTTGGCTTGGCGCACGCGTGCAGCGGCCATCGCCAGGCTCGGGCTGCCGGCCACGGCCTGGATGATCCAGGCGTCGAGTTGCGGGTCGCCATAGGCGCGCCACCATTGCTGGGCCGGCCAGTGGGCGTCACGCGCAGCCTCA
Source organism: Pseudomonas sp. 2848 (assembly GCF_003253945.1). NCBI lineage: Bacteria > Pseudomonadati > Pseudomonadota > Gammaproteobacteria > Pseudomonadales > Pseudomonadaceae > Pseudomonas > Pseudomonas sp. 2848. The sequence continues at coordinate 76,609 of NZ_QKZD01000003.1, read as the reverse complement.
CGGATGGCGTCGTCAGTGGTCAGTTGGTTGGCTTGGAGTGTCTTGCTTTGCGGGGCGATGCCCCAGGTTCCGATACAGCCGCTCAAGGTGAGACAAAGGGCACAGGCACTGAGCGCGCTAAGCGCTCTGATGTTGCGACGCGGCACAGCGGCGATTTCCCGAGGAAGAGGTGGAGGGGCCGGGCAATTCTAGGGGCGGGTTTCATTGGCGATAAGCGTATATTCCTGCGAATCTTTGTTACCAAAACAGCGATAATCCGGCTTTAGTCGGAAGCGAAATAGCGTTACTTCATGTCACAATTTTGTCCTCTAAACCGAGAGTGACCCATGGACACCCTGCAAAACATGCGTGCTTTCAGTTGCGTGGCCCAGCTCGGCAGCTTCACCGCTGCCGCGGCGCAACTGGACACGACCACCGCGAACGTGTCGCGGGCGGTCTCCAACCTGGAAGCCCATCTGCAAACCCGCCTGCTCAACCGCACCACCCGGCGCATCGCGCTGACCGAGGCCGGCAAGCGCTACCTGATGCGCTGTGAACAGATTCTTACCTACGTCGAAGAAGCCGAGGCCGAGGCCAGCGATGCCCATGCCCGTCCCGCCGGGCAGCTGAAGGTGCATTCGATGACCGGTGTCGGCCAGCATTTCGTGGTCGACGCCATCGCCCGCTACCGCGAGTCGCACCCAGACGTGACCTTCGACCTGACCATGGCCAACCGCGTGCCCGACCTGCTTGATGAGGGCTACGACGTGTCGATCGTGCTGGCCAGCGAGCTGCCCGACTCGGGGTTCGTCTCCCAGCGCCTGGGCATCACCTACAGCATCGTCTGCGCCGCGCCCGACTACGTGGCGCGCCACGGGTTCGCGCACAAGCCCGCCGACCTGCTCAAGCATGCCTGCCTGCGCATGGTCAGCCCGGTGATCCCGCTGGAGAAATGGCTGTTCGACGGTCCCGAGGGACAGGAGGTGGTCAATATCACCACCTCACCGTTCCAGGTGAACTCCGCCGATGCGATGAAGACCGCGATCCGCAGCGGCATGGGCGTGGGCGTGCTGCCGATCTACACCGCCATCGATGGCCTGCGTGACGGCAGCCTGGTGCGGATCCTGCCGCAGTACCGCCTGCAGGAGCTGAACCTGTATGCGATCTACCCGTCGCGCCAGTACCTCGATGCGAAGATCAAGACCTGGGTCGAGTACCTGCGCAACTCGCTGCCGGAAATCCTCGCCGCCCACGAGGCCGACCTGAAAACCCACGAGCTGCTGATCGCCAACTGAAAAAGCCGGTGCATTCGGGCGGGGGACAATGGTAGGTTGCTAAGCAACGACACCGCCCCTACCCGCCTTGCAGAGAAGCAGCCCGATGAAAAAGACCGTCCTGGCCTTCAGCCGCATCACCCCGGCCATGGCCGAGCGCCTGCAACACGACTTCAACGTGATCGTGCCCAACCCCAAGCTGGGCGACATCGCCGCCCAGTTCAACGAAGCGCTGCCCGAGGCCCACGGCCTGATCGGCGTTGGCCGCAAGCTGGGCCGGGCGCAGCTCGAAGGCGCGGGCAAGCTGGAGGTGGTGTCCAGCGTCTCGGTCGGCTACGACAACTACGACCTGGACTACTTCAACGAGCGCGGCATCGCCCTGACCAACACCCCCGACGTGCTCACCGAAAGCACCGCCGACCTGGGCTTCGCCCTGATCATGGGTTGTGCCCGGCGCACCGCCGAGCTGGACGCCTGGACCAAGGCCGGCCACTGGCAGGCCACCGTCGGCCCGGCGCAGTTCGGCAGCGATGTGCACGGCAAGAAACTGGGCATCGTCGGCCTGGGCAACATCGGCGCGGCCATCGCCCGGCGTGGCCGTTTCGGTTTCAACATGCGGGTGATGTACACCGGCAACAGCCGCAAGGCCGCGCTGGAACAGGAGTTGGGCGCGCAATTCCGCAGCCTGGATGAGCTGTTGGCAGAAGCCGATTTCGTCTGCCTGGTGGTGCCGCTGTCCGACGCCACCCGCAAGCTGATCGGCGCCCGCGAGCTGAAGCTGATGAAACCCAGCGCGTTCCTGGTCAACATCGCCCGTGGGCCGGTGGTGGACGAAGCGGCACTGGTCGAGGCACTGCAGGAAGGGACCATTCGCGGCGCCGGCCTGGACGTGTACGAGAAAGAACCGCTCGGCGATTCGCCGCTGTTCAAGCTGCCCAACGCCCTGACCCTGCCGCACATCGGCTCGGCCACTGCCGAGACTCGCGAAGCCATGGCCAACCGGGCCATCGACAACCTGCGCTCGGCCTTGCTGGGCGAGCGGCCACAGGACCTGGTGAATCCGCAGGTGTGGAAAGGCTGAGCCGTTCCGCCCGAGCTACCGGCCCTGTCGCAGCCCGCTCCCACTGCAGACTGCGACAGGGCGCCATTACTTGACTGCCAGCTCCCCTTCCACAGGCCTGGGCTTCGGCTTGCGAAACACCAGCACATTCCCCGCCATCACCGCCACCAGCCCCAGCAACGCCGGCGCTGTCCACTGATAACCCTCGGCGAACGCCGACACATTCAACGCCACCAACGGGAACAGCACGGTGCAGTAGGCGGCCCGCTCCGGCCCCATGCGCCCGACCAGGGTGAGGTAGGCGGTAAAGCCGATCACCGAGCCCGGGATCACCAGATACAGCAGCGAGCCTATGTAACGCGTGTTCCACTCCATATCGAAGGGGATCCCCCTGAGCAGGCAATACCCCGCCAGCATCGACGCGCCATAAACCATGCCCCAGGCATTGGTGGTCATGGGTTTGAGCCCGGCCTTCTGCTGCACGCTGGAGAGCATGTTGCCTGCGGAGAAACACAACGTGCCAAGCAGCGCCAAGCCCAGGCCATAAAGGGTTTCGCGGCTGGCGGCATGATGGGAAAGCTCCGGCCAGAACAGCAGCCCCAAGCCCAGCAGCCCCATGGCCCCGCCGCCAAGCACATTGGCGGCGATCTTCTGGCCGAAGAAGATCCGTGCATTAATCGCGTTCCACAGGGTGGCGGTGGAGAACACCACGGCGATCAGGCCGCTGGCGACCCACTGGCTGGCGGTGAGGAAACACATGAAGTTGACGCAGAACAGGCACAGCCCCTGGGCCAGGCACACCAGATGGCCCCGGCGGTTCATCGGCTGCAGGCGGCGGGTGAGCAGCAGCAAGACGAACAGGATCAACCCGGCCAGGGCGAAGCGGTAGACAATCGACACCGGGATGGCGACTACCCCCAGTTGCAATTTCAGGGCGATCCAGGTGGTGCCCCAGATCAGGACGGTGAGCAGGTAGAGCGACAGGTTCATGGCGACTTCCTCGAACAGGCTTTCGGCCCATCGCGGGGCAAGCCCGCTCCCACGTTTTGGCCACCCTGGCGGGCTGGCGTGGGAGCGGGCTTGCCCCGCGATGGCCGTCACAGGCAAACAGTGTCTTCCCGAGCTTCACGCCTGCGCTTGCATAAACTTGCGCTTTTCCTCTTCGGCCAGCTGCCTTCCCGCCCGCGCCGCAGTACGATGGCCTTCAGAGGAGTCTCCCATGCCCGCACTCGACCACCTGCAAGTCTTCAACGCCATGCATGCCTCGCCCCACGCCCGGCTGGAGCTGAGCGCGCACCTGGGCGACGGGCTGGCGGCGGCGTTGTGGAGCAACCGCGACGACGCCCGCGACTACCAGGCGCCCAGCCACCACACGTTGTCGTGCTACATCGCCGACGGCACCGGTACCTTCCGCCGCCAACGCCCGGCCGACAAGGGCGCGCCGGGCAAGCTATGCATCATGCCGGCCGGCCATGAGTCCAACTGGGTGGTCAACGGCACGATCCGCCTGGCCCACCTGTACATCAGCGAACAGCAGTTCGCCCTTGGCTGCACCCGCCTGCTGGACCGCGAGCCGCGTGAAATGCAGCTGCACGAGGCGACCTTCCTCGACGACCCGCAACAGGCTGCACGCTTTCGCCAGCTGATCGGCCTGGACTGGGCCGAACCCGGCGAGCGCCTGCTGGCCAGCAGCCTGGCCCATGACATCATCGACCACGCCGTGCTCAATCAGGCCGGCCTGCGCCAGGGGCTCAAACTCAAGGGCGGCTTGGCGCCGCACCAGCGCCGGCAACTGGTGGACTATATTGAGGCCCACCTCGACCAGGCGCTGACGCTGGGCGAGCTGGCACTGCGCTGCAACCTGTCCGAATACCACTTCGCGCGGATGTTCCGCGCAAGCTTCGGTCTGCCGCCGCATCAGTACCTGCTGGCCCGACGGCTGCAAAAGGCGTGTCACCTGCTGCGCATGGGCACGCTGCCCCTGGGCGAAGTGGCACTGCTGTGCGGGTTTGCCAGTGCCAGTCACTTCAGCAACCGGTTTCGCCAGGCGTTGGGAGCGACGCCGGGGGAGTATCGGGCGGCGTTCTGCGCCTGACTGCCGGGCGCTATCGCGGGACCAGCCCACGCCGCCCATCATCGGTTGGCGTCAGAACTCGAAGGTGCTCGACAGGCTGACTTGCCGCGCATCCCCCACGGCGACGAAGTAACGGTTCACCGCCGAGCTGTAGTACACCTTGTCGAACAGGTTCTTCACGTTCAACTGCAGGCGCACCTTGTGCTCGTCCAGCTTGGTTTCGTAGCTGGCGAAGGCATCGGCCACGGTGTAGGCCGGCATGTCGAAGTCGTTTGTCGCGTTGCCCGCACGCTCACCCACGTAGCGCGCACCTGCCCCCAGGCGCAGGCGATCACCGCCGAACAGGCTGCCGTAGTCGTATACCGCCGACAGCGAACCACTGTGGCGGGCGACGTTCTGCAGGCGGTTGCCCTTGAGCTGCGGGTCCTTGGTGACCTCGGCGTCGGTGAAGGCATAGGCGCCGATCAGGCTCCAGCGCTCGCTGAGTTGGCCGGTCAGGTCCAGCTCGACACCCCGTGAGCGGACTTCGCCTGCGTTGCTGTAGAGAATGGTCCCCGGCTGGGTGTCGCCATCGGCCACCAGCACGTTGCGCTTGGTGATGTCGAACAGCGCCAGGGTACCGCTCACCGCGCCCGGCACGTCGAGCTTGGCCCCCAGCTCCCAGGACTTGCCCTCCTCCGGCGCGACGCCAGAGTCCAGGGTCAGGGTGCGACCACCGCCGATGCTCAGCGGGGCGATGGTCGAGTTGGGCTTGAACGACTCGCTGTAGCTGCCATAGAACGACAACCGCTCATCGACCTTGTACACCACGCCCGCATGGGGCACCCAGGTCTGGTCGCGGGTGTCGGTATTGACGTTGAACGGTCGGCCACGGCCGGCGTACTGGTCGTACTGCTGGAAACGCCCGCCGGCCACCAGGATCCAGTGCTCGTCCAGGTGCCAGGCGTCCTGCAGGAACAGCGAATCGGTGCGCAGCTTGTCGGTCTGGTCGCTGTCGCTGGCGCGCACGCTGGTGCCTTCCACTTCGCGGCCATAGACCGGGTTCAGGTAGCTGAAGGTCGAGCGGCTGTTCTGGCGGATCAGGTCGGCGCGGTAGACTTTGCGGTCCTCGTGATCGACACCGACCACCAGGTCGTGGCGCATGCCCGCCAGCTCGACGCTGCCGTTGAGGCTGAAGGTGGCGAACTGGTCGCGGCTCAGGGCGCCCCGGGTGCCGTCGATGCTGCGCGACAACGTGCCCTGGCTTTCATCCACGCCGGTCACGCGCACCTGGCTGGCGTCGTAGGTCTCGCGGTTGAAGCTGTAGCCGACGTGCAGCTTCCACGCATCGTCCAACTGATGATCGACCTCCAGGCGGTACAGGTCAGAGCGGCCCTCCATGTCGTTGAACGGCTCGTCCAGGCGGCGGGTGGCAGGAGTATTCAGAGGATGGCCGTCGCTGCCGAAGGCGGTACCGCGGTCGAACGGGTAGCGAAACTCGCGGTGCTCATAGGCCAGCACCACCTGGGTGTCCTCGCCGTACCAGGCCAGCGACGGCGCCACCAGCGATTCGCGGTGCACGCCGAAGTTGCGCCAGTAGTCTTCATCCTCGTGATCGACGATCAGGCGATAGGCCAGGTTGCTCTCCCCCAGCGCACCGGTGCTGTCCAGGCCGCCGCCGCTGCCGTTCTTGCCGCTGCCGTAGGTCGAGCCGCGCAGGGTCAGGGCGTTGTACTGCGCAAGTTGCGGGCGCTTGCTGACCACGTTGATCACCCCGCCCGGGTCCTGGATGCCGTACAACAGCGAGGCCGGGCCCTTGAGCACCTCGACCCGTTCGGTACTGGCATTGAGCGCGCGGCCCTGCACGATCGGCATGCCGTCGCGCATGATCGAGCCGTCACGGTTGTCGCCGAAGCCACGCTTCATCACGGTGTCGGCGGTACCGCCGAAGTTGTTGCCCTGGGTGATGCCGCTGACGTTGTACAGGGCATCGTCCAAATTGCGCGGCGCCTGGTCGCGGATCACCTGGGCCGGGACCACGTTCACGGCCTGCGGGATATCCAGGGTCGCGCCCTGGCCGCGCATGATCGAGGCGCTGGCCGGCGGCTGGTAGCTGTAGTCGTCCAGCTGCGAGTTGATGGTGGTGGCCTGCAGGTTCAGCGCGCCGGAGGTGTCGACCGGCTCCAGGGTCAGGGTGCGGGCGTCGAGGCGGCGCCAGGCCAGGCCCGAGTTGCCGAGCAACTGCTGCAGCGCCTGCTCGGCGTCGAAGGTGCCGTTCAGCGCCGGGGCCCGCAGGTCCGGTAGCGTCAGGGTATAGACCACGCTCTGCCCGGTGGTACGGCTGAAGGCGTTGAGTGCCTGGGCCAGCGGCTGGCTGGGCTGGGCGAAGGCATAGACCTGGCTCTGCTGGGCGGCCACGGCAGGGGGCACGACGGCCATGGCGGACAAGCTGCAGAGGCCGAACCAGAGCGAGACGCAACGCGGGGTGAACTTCATGGACGCGGACCTGTGGGCGGGATGATCGTATGCGAATGAATCGCACTTCCACTCACTACACGGATGCCGGCGTGGGGTACCTCATCACCTGATGGAAATATTTTGCTGTTCCGACGCTATCGCGGGGCAAGCCCGCTCCCACGCAATGGCTTATGGGAACGGACTCGTGGGAGCGGGCTTGCCCCGCAATGACGTCGGCTCAGGTCAACGCAAAATGGTCAACCGGCCCAGCAGCGTCTGCCGCTCGAACCCCATCACCTTGCCCAGCGAATCCAGCGCGGCCAGCGGTTCCGCCACCGGGAAACTGCCACTGACCTTGCGCTGCGCCAGCTCACCGTCGAGCAGCAGGATCCGCCCCGGGTAGTAACGCCCCAGGTCCTCGAGCACCTGCGCCAACGGCACCTGGTAGTAGTTCAGCCAACCCTGGCGCCAGGCCAGGCGGCTGTCGCTGTCCACCGCCTCGACTCCTCCGGCCACACCGTCGGCATAGACCAGTTGCTGGCTGGCTGTCAGTTCGCGGGCAGGCTGCCCTTCGGCCGCCGTCACCGCCACCCGTCCGCTGCGCACCGTGACCTGCGCGCCGTCACCCTGCCCGCGCACCTCGAACTGGGTCCCCAGCACCCGCACTTCGCCGCCCTGCGCATCCACCAGGAACGGTTCGCCGGTATGGGTCACCTCGAAGAATGCGGCGCCGCGCAGCAACCGCACGCGCCGCTGCCCATGGGCGAAGTCCACCGCCACGGCGGTGCCGGCATCCAGGGTCAGTTGCGAACGATCGGCCAGGGTCACCTGGCGCACCTGCGCCCCGCTGGTGTAGTCGGCACGCAGGTCCTGCAGCCAGAATTGTGGCTGCCAGCCTGCCGCGAATCCCAGCGCCAGTACCAGGCTCGCCGCCACCGCCAGGCCGCGCCACGGCCGCTTGCGCTCGGGCCGGCGCATGGCATCCAGGTACGCTTGCAGACCTTGGTGCTCCTCGGCCGCCAGCCGCGCCGCCGGCGCCTCGCTCAGGCGCCAAAGCGCCTGGGCCTCGGCATAGGCCTGGCGATGGGCGGGGCTCTCCAGTAACCAGCGCTTGAACGCCGCGCCCTCGGCCTGCGCCGGCTGCTGCTGGATGCGCCCCAGCCAACGCAGGGCGGCCTGGGACTGGGCGGCAGTGATCGGCTGTTCAACACTCATCGACGGGCGCTCCCTGGCCGGCGCAATGGGGACGCGGGTTCGGCAACACTCGCCTTGCACGCTTCGAGGGCGCGCATCATATGCTTTTCCACCGCGCTCTGGGACAGTTGCATGGCCTTGGCGATCTCGCCGTAGGTGCAACCATGGATGCGGCTGAGCAGGAAGATCTGCCGGGTGCGTTCGGGCAGGGCCCGCAGGGCCGCCTCGATGCGCTGCAGGTCGTGGTCGACCTCCAGGGCCTGCTCGGGCGCCTGGGCGCAGTGCGCTTCGTCGGGGTCGTGCAACCCCTCGGCAGCGCGGTCGCGGCTGCCCTCGCTGCGCAGGTAGTCAATGGCCAGGTTGCTGGCGCTGCGCAGCAGGTAGGTGTCGAGCGCCTCGACCTTCACCTCGGGGCGCCGCCAGAAGCGCAGGAACAAGTCCTGCACCAGGTCCGACGCCGTGGCGCGGCAGCCGACGCGCCGGCTGACCAGCGCCTCCATGCGCGCGCGCTGGGCGAGGAACACCTGGAGGAAGCGTGCCCGCCCGCCGCCGGCCTCGGAGTCGCTCAAGGGCCTAGACCGCCAGCACGGCCAGCAGCGGCCCGAGCACCAGGCTGGCGGCGGCCAGGCCGAGCAGCAGGCGCGGCACGTAGGGCAAGCCGAATACCCACAGCGTCACGCCGGCCATCAGCACGGCGATCCACTCCACCAGGCCCAAGGCCCAACCGCGCAGTTGCACGGCGAGGGCCAACGACAACAGCAGCAATGCCCAGCCCCCGACGCGCATGGCACGCTGCTGGCTGGCCGTGGGCTTGCGCCCGAGCAGGTCGTTGAAGTGCTTTTCCATGGCCAGGCACAGGCCGGCGAAACCGGCGAAGCCCATCAGCGCAACTCCCAGCATCAGCTCGCCTCCACGGTCTTGGCGGCGCGGGGCGCACGCTTGGCGGCCGGCTTGGGCGCGCGCAGCATCTTGCCGGCGGCCCAGGCCAGGAACAGGCCGGTGGCCAGGGCTGTCAGGTCGAAACCGGCCATGGCCCAGTCACCGGCGGCGATGGAGTGATCCAGCCCCTTGTCGGAGGTCAGCGCGTTGAGCAACGGCAGCAAGGCGAACGCCAGCGCGCCCAGCGTCAGTTGCTCGCCCCAGGCGCGGCGCCCGCTCCTCAGCATGGCGTGGAGCAATGACGCGCCCCAGGCCAGGAAGAAACCGTTGATTTCCCAGTCGGCCCGCCCTTCCAGCGTTGCCGGCAGCAGGCGATTGGCCCAGAAGAACGCCGCCACGCCCAGCAACAGGCCGCTCATGCTGGCGATGTTCAGCACTTCGACCAGGCGCAGCTCGCCGGGCATGCGTGCGCTCTTGGCATGCTTGAGCTGGCGCTTGCCCAGCCACATCACCAGCCCGGTGCCGATCACCGCGGTGCCGGCCACGCCGAAGGCGAAGTACAGCCAGCGCAGCCAAGGCCCGGCGAAGTTGCCCATGTGCAGGCCGACGAAGGTGAACGAGGTGGTCATCGCCGCGCTTTCCGGCGCGCCGCGGCGCAGCAGCTCACCACTGACGCCATCGAAGGTCCAGATGGCGCTGCGCTGGTAGGCGACACTGTCGGCCGAGGCGCGGGTAAAGGTGACCCGGGCGTTGCGGTCACCGGGGTTGTGCACCTGGATGTAGCCCATGCGCGCCCCGGGCGCCTGTTCCTGGACCTTGGCATACAGGTCGCTCAACGGCGCCAGCGGCGCGGCCTGGGCAACCGCCTCGGGCACCTCGTCGCGGCCGAACACATCGTTGAAGTAGCCGCTGCTGTCGCCGTAGCTGGCCAGGATGCTGGCCGGCATGACCATGTACATGAAGATCACCAGGCTGCTGTAACTGATCATCAGGTGGAACGGCAGCACCAGCACACCGATGGCGTTGTGGCCGTCGAGCCAGGACCGCTGGCCCTTGCCCGGGCGGAAGGTGAAGAACTCCTTGAAGATCTTCTTGTGGGTGATGATCCCGGTGACCAACCCCAGCAACATGATGAAGGCGCAGAAGGTCGACAGCCATCGCCCCCAGGGGTGCGGCATCTGCAGTTGGAAGTGGAAGCGGTAGAAGAACTCGCCACCACGGCTGTCGCGGGCTTCGACCGCCTCGCCGGTGCGCGCGTCGAGCTCCTTGTCGGTGAAGCCACGGCGCCCACCGCCGTTCGGGTCGCGCCAGCTGACGCTCAGCGCCGCCTCGCGCTCGCTGGGCAAACGGATGAGCCAGGTGCTGGCGTGCCCGGCATTGGTTTCGAGGTAACGCTGGGCCAGGCCGAGACTGGTTACCGGGTCGAGCGGATGGCTCTGCACCTCAGGCTGGGTCCAGTGGCTGATCTCGTCCTTGAAGTACGACAGCGTCCCGGTGAGGAAGATGGCGAACAGCAGCCAGCCGAAGATCAGGCCGGTCCAGGTGTGCAGCCAGGCCATGGCCTGGCGGAAGCCTTCTTTCATGGCAGGTTCATCCAGTAGGCCAGTGCGTTGATCAGCCCCAGCACCAGGCTCGGCAGCAGCATGCCCAGCCAGGCGCGCCAGGCGCTGCGACAGGCGAAGCACCAGATGAAGGCGATCAGGTAGAAGACGAATGACAGCATCATCCCGGTCATCGTCGCGTCGGCCTGGGTCATCGGCGCAAGCAGGGTGATGCAGACACTGGCCATCGACGCCAGCAGGTAGCCACCCAGCAGCGCGGCCAGGCTGCGTGAGGTCACGGCCAGGCGGTAGCTCAGGGGAAGGCCGGCGGCTTTGCTCTTCATGGCGAGGGTCCGGGAATTGGGGCTGCAATACTAATGATTTCAATTCTCATAAGCAAAGCATGGCGGCGCGAGCGGTCGCATGCCTTGCGTCGGCAGCGATTGCCGAACACCAGCGGCATGAATACAATGCGAACAATTCTTACTTCCAGTTGCGCTATCCGGCGCCGGAGTCGCATCGGTGCCCAGCGCCCTCTCTTCCACCGTCGAAGGCCTCTACCTCGCCCACCACAGTTGGCTGACCGGTTGGCTGCGACGGCGCCTGGGCTGCCCGCAGAGTGCCGCCGACCTGGCACAGGACACCTACGTGCGACTGCTCCAGGCCCGCGAAGCGCCGCAACTGATCGAGCCCCGTGCGTTCCTCACCACCGTGGCCAAGCGTGTGCTGTGCAACCATTTCCGCCGCCAGGAACTGGAGCGCGCCTACCTTGAGGCCCTGGCCCAGGTGCCCGAACAGGTGGCACCGAGCGAGGAAGACAAAGCCCTTATCTTCGATACCCTGCTGGCGCTCGACCGCCTGCTGGACGGCCTGCCGGCGCTGGTCAAGCGCGCCTTCCTGCTGGCCCAGGTCGATGGCCTGGGCCAGGGCGAGATCGCCCACGAGCTGGGCATTTCCCTGGCCACGGTCAAACGCTACCTGCACAAGGCAGCCCTGCGCTGCTACTTCGCCCTGTGAACGGCACGTTCTCGGCGCAGATCGCCGAACAGGCGGTGCAGTGGCTGATCGAGTCGCAGAGTGCCGATTTCGACCAGCATCAGGCCCTGCAGCATTGGCTGCAGGCAGACAGCGAGCATCAGCGCGCCTGGGCGCATATCCAGCAGGTCAACCAGCGCCTGCGCGGCGTGACCGCGCCAGTGGTCCACGCCACCCTGCAGGCACCACCCTCACCCGCCCGGCGCCGCGCCCTCAAGGTCTTGCTGCTGGCCGGCGTGGCCAGTGCCGCCGGGCTGGGCCTGCAGCAGCACAATCCGCTGCCTGGGCTGATGGCCGACTACCGCAGCCCGGTCGGCCAGCGCCGTCGCCTGACCCTCGACGACGGCAGCCAGCTGCACCTGAACACCCGCAGCGCCGCCGATGTGCGTTTCGACGGCCAGCAGCGTCGGGTGCGATTGCAGGAGGGCGAGTTGTTGCTCGAGGTGCAAAACGATCCCCGTCCACTGCGCCTGGCCACGGCCCAGGGCGAACTGCGCCTGGAAAGCGGGCGCTTCGATGTGCGCCAGTTCGACGGTTTCAGCCTGGTCTCGGTGTTCAGCGGCAGCGCCAGCGTGGCCGGCACACCGCTGCTGGCCGGCCACCAGGCGCGGTTTGCCGTGGGCGGCTGGGAGGCCATCGCGCCGCTCGACCCCAACCGCGCGGCCTGGGTAGACGGCATGCTGGTGGTGTCGCAGATGCGCCTGGGCGATTTTCTCGCCGAGCTTGGGCGTTATCGGCTCGGGCAACTGGGTTGCAGCGAAAGCGTCGCCGAGCTGCGGATTTCCGGGTCGTATCCACTGGCCGACAGTGAACGGATCCTGGAAATGCTGGAGGTGACACTCCCGGTGAAGGTGCGACGGTTCACCCGGTACTGGGTGTCGCTCGAGGCGGCGTCAACCGGCTGAGAGACAAGCGAGCGGCAACACATGGCCATCGCGGGGCAAGCCCGCTCCCACGAAGAGCGGTGCCAGCGCACATTTATTTCATATCCGTTGAGCCATTTCGCGAACCTCGCGTGACAGAGAAGGCAGAACCCCTTGTCACAGGACCTCCGTCACATGCCCCTGCGCCTCAGTCCCCTCGCCTACGCCCTGATCCTCGCCGCCCCGTTCGCCCTGGCCGGCGAGCCCCGCGACTACCATATCGCGCCCGGCACGTTGGAACAGGCCCTGAACCAGTTCGGTCGCGAAAGCGGCGCGCTGATCTCGTTCAACCCCGGCCTCACCCAAGGCCTGAAAAGCCCTGGCCTGGAAGGCCAGTACGAGGTCGGCCAGGGCTTGGACGCCCTGCTGCGCGGCAGTGGCCTGCAGGCGCGTAAGGAGGTCGACAATGCCTATAGCCTGCAACCGCTGCCGGCCACGGGCGGCAATGCACCGGTCGAACTGGGCGCCTCGACCGTGGTCGGCGATTGGCTGGCGGAGGCCCGCCAGGACAACGTCTTCGAGCACCCTGGTGCACGCGACGTGGTGCGTCGCGATGAATTCGAACGCAGCGGCGCCAGCAGTGCCCGCGAAGTGCTCAACCGCATCCCCGGCGTCAACGCCCCGGAAAACAACGGCACCGGCAGCCACGACCTGGCGCTGAACTTCGGCATCCGCGGCCTCAATCCGCGCCTGGCCTCGCGCTCCACCGTGCTGATGGACGGCATCCCGGTGCCCTTCGCCCCCTACGGCCAGCCGCAGCTGTCGCTGGCGCCGATCAGCCTGGGCAACATGGACGCCGTGGACGTGGTGCGCGGCGGCGGCGCGGTACGCTACGGGCCGCAGAACGTCGGCGGCATCGTCAACTTCGTCACCCGCGCCATTCCCGAAGAGGCCACCTTCAAGGCGGCGATGCAGAACCAGCTCAGCCCGTCGTCCAGCCAGGATGGCCTGAAGAACAGCGCCAACCTGCTGATCGGCGGCACCAACGCCAACGGCCTGGGCGGCGCCCTGCTCTACTCCGGCACCCGTGGCAGTGACTGGCGCGAGCACAGCGACACGCAGATCGACGACCTGATGCTCAAGGGCAAGCTGCAACTGGACGACGCCAACAGCCTGCACGCCATGGCCCAGTACTACGACGGCGAGGCCGAGATGCCCGGCGGCCTCAGCAGCGCCGACTTCGACGCCGACCCGTACCAGTCGACTCGCCTGAAGGACAAGTTCTGGGGCCGTCGCACCCTGTTCAACTTCGGTTACGACTACAAGCAGGACGACCGCCAGTTCAGCGTCAACAGCTTCTTCACCAAGACCCTGCGCAGCGGCTACCTGGACCAGGGCAGCTTCGTCTCGCTGTCGCCGCGCGAGTACTGGGTGCGTGGCATCGAAACGCGTTTCTCGCAGGGCCTGGCCCTGGGCGACAGCTGGCACGAGCTGGGCGTCGGCTACCGCTACGTCAACGAAGCCGGCCATGAACTGCGTTACCGCGAGCCGGTCAACGGCGCCCTGCCGACCACGGCCAGCCGCAATGACCGCGACACCCGTGGCAGCACCGAAGCCCACGCGATCTATCTGGACGACCGTATCGACATCGGCCGCTGGACCATCACCCCGGGCATCCGCTACGAGATGATCGACTCGCGGCAGAGCAACAAGCTCAACGGCCAGCAGTACCAGGGCAGCTACAACACCGCCTTGCCCGCACTGAACGTGATGTACCACCTCACCGACCACTGGAACCTGTACGCCAACACCGAAGGTTCGTTCGGCAGCGTGCAGTACAGCCAGATGCCCAACCGGGTCAGCAGTGGCGAGGTGAAACCGGAGAAGGCGCGCACCTGGGAAGTCGGCACCCGCTACGACAATGGCGACCTGCAGGCGGAGATCGGCGCGTTCCTGATCAATTTCGACAACCAGTACGAAAGCAACCAGACCAACGACTCGGTGATCGCCCGTGGCGAAACCCGCCACCAGGGCATCGAGACCAGCGTGCGCTACGCCCTCGACGGCCTGAGCCCGGCCCTGGCCGGTTTCGATGTGCATGCCGGCTACGCCTTCGTCGACGCCACCATCCGTGAAGACGGCCCGAACAAGGGCAACCAGGTGCCGTTCTCGTCGCGCCACAAGGGCACGCTGGGCATCGGCTATACCGAAGGCCCGTGGCAGTTGAACCTGGACAGCAGCTTCCAGAGCAGCCAGTACGCCGACAACGCCAACACCGCCAGCGAGAGTGCCGACGGCAGCACCGGGCGCATCCCCGGCTACATGCTGGTCAGCACCCGCGCCGGCTATGACTTCGGGCCTGCGCTTTCGAACCTGAAGGTGGCGGTGGGGGTGAAGAACCTGTTCAACCGCGAGTACTACACCCGCTCGTTCGACGACAACAACAAGGGCAAGTACGTGGGTGAACCGCGCACGCTGTACGTGCAGACGTCCGTGGCGTTCTAGGTTGCCCGGGGCTGTGTTGCCCAGCGCCGGCGGGCCGGCGCTGGGCAACCCGTGATCAGGCCAGCGCTTTCTCGATCGCCTGCACCACGGTCGGGTCGTCTGGCGCGGTACGCGGGGCGAAACGTGCCAGCACCCGGCCATCCTTGCCGACCAGGAACTTCTCGAAGTTCCAGGTGATGTCACCGGGGAACTCGGCGCCTTCGCCCGCCAGCAGGCGATACAGCGAATGACGTTGCGCGCCGTTGACCTCGAGCTTGGCCCCCAGCGGGAAGCTCACGCCGTAGTTGAGGCTGCAGAAGTCCTGGATTTCCTTGTCGCTGCCAGGCTCCTGGCCTGCGAACTGGTTGCACGGCAGGCCGAGCACGTTGAAACCCTGGCCCTTGTACTGCTGGTGCAGCTTTTCCAGCGAAGCGTATTGCGGCGTCAGGCCGCACTTGGAGGCGACATTGACCACCAGCACCACCTGGCCCTTGAACGGTGCAAGGGGCAGGTCCTCGCCGTTCAGCGCCTTCAACGTCAGGTCGTGAAATGCACTCATGATGAAATCCCCTCTCAGGTTCCGATTGCCGCAGGGGCGAATCCCGCCCACGAAAAAGGCGCGCGGCCAAACCGTCCACCCTCCCGAGGAGGGCAAGTCCGGCTTGCCCGAGCGCCTGGCGACTCTCTGAGCTTAGCGCAGAAAATCAGTGGTGATGGCCACCTTCACCGTGGATGTGACGGTGAGCGATTTCTTCTTCGCTGGCGTCACGCACGTCGACAACCTTGACCTTGAAGTTCAGGCGCTGGCCAGCCAGCGGGTGGTTGCCGTCGACGGTCACGTCGTCGCCGTCGATGTCGCGGATGGTGACGATCTGCATCTGGCCGTCCGGCGCCGAGGCGTGGAACTGCATGCCGACTTCCAGTTGGTCGACGCCTTCGAACATCTTGCTGCTCAGGGTGCTGACCAGCTCGGCGGAGTATTCGCCGTAGGCTTCTTCGGGTTCGATGGCAACGGTCAGTTCGTCACCGGCCTGCTTGCCTTCCAGGGCTTTTTCCAGGCCCGGGATGATGTTGCCGGCACCGTGCAGGTAGACCAGCGGCGCACCACCGGCGGAGCTGTCGATGACCTCACCTGCGTCGTTGGTGAGGGTATAGTCGATGGAGACAGCCTTGTTGGCGGCGATCAGCATGGGGCAAGACCTTTTGCAAAAGAATATAGAACGAGCAAGTGTAACCAACGCATCGGCCGATTGCGAACCCGGCGCGGACCAACAGCAGCCCATCAGTCGGATCACGGGCTTTCACCTCGACGAAGAGCGGCACTGGGTGGTCGAGCTGTCCTGCGGCCACACCCAGCATCTGCGCCACCAGCCGCCGTGGCAGGCCCGGCCCTGGGTGCTCGATGCCAACGAACGCGCCCGGCGCATCGGCCAGACATTCGCCTGCGGCTGGTGCGCTCGAGGTGCCGTTAGCGCTACCCTTGGCCGCTGAACTCCTTGCACCGCTTATTCCGAGAAGCACGCATGCAGACATTTTTCATCGCGCCGACCGACTTTGGTGTCGGCCTGACCTCCATCAGCCTGGGCCTGGTGCGCACCCTGGAGCGCGCCGGGCTCAAGGTCGGCTTCTTCAAGCCGATCGCCCAGCCGCACCCCGGCGACACCGGCCCGGAGCGCTCCAGCGAACTGGTCGCCCGCACCCATGGCATCAAGCCGCCGACGCCCCTGAGCCTGGGCCATGTCGAGCGCATGCTTGGTGACGGCCAGCTCGACGAACTGCTCGAACAGATCATCCGCCTGTACCAGCAGGCCTGCGTCGGCAAGGACGTGGTGGTGGTCGAGGGCATGGTGCCGACCCGTCACGCCAGCTATGCCGCACGGGTCAACCTGCACCTGGCCAAGAGCCTGGACGCCGAGGTGATCCTGGTGTCGGCGCCGGAAAACGAGGTGCTCAGCGAGCTGTCCGGCCGCGTCGAACTGCAGGCCCAGCTGTTCGGCGGCCCGCGCGACCCGAAGGTGCTGGGGGTGATCCTCAACAAGGTGCGCACCGACGAAAGCATGGCCGATTTCGCCACGCGCCTGCGCGAGCATTCGCCGCTGCTGCGCGGCAACGACTTCCGCCTGCTCGGCTGCATCCCCTACCAGGCCGAGCTCAACGCCCCGCGCACCCGCGACGTGGCCGAGCTGCTCGGCGCCCAGGTGCTCAACCCCGGCGACTATGACCAGCGGCGCATGAGCAAGATCATCATCTGCGCGCGCACCGTGGCCAACACCGTGCCGCTGCTGACCTCCGGCACCCTGGTGGTGACGCCGGGCGACCGCGACGACATCATCCTCGCCGTGTGCATGGCGGCGATCAACGGCGTGCCCCTGGCCGGCCTGCTGCTGACCAGCGACAGCAAGCCCGACCCGCGCATCCTCGAGTTGTGCCGCGGCGCCCTGCAGGCCGGCCTGCCGATCCTGTCGGTGAGCAGCGGCTCCTACGACACCGCCAACCAGCTCAACTCGCTGAACCGCGAGATCCCGGTGGACGACCGCGAGCGCGCCGAGTTCATCACCGACTTCGTCGCCAGCCACCTGGACGCCGCCTGGCTGCACCAGCGCTGCGGCACGCCACGCGAGCTGCGCCTGTCACCGGCGGTGTTCCGCTACCAGTTGATCCAGCGTGCCCAGCAGGCCAACAAGCGCATCGTTTTGCCCGAGGGCGCCGAGCCCTTGCTGGTGCAGGCCGCGGCCTTGTGCCAGGCCCGGGGCATCGCCCGTTGCGTGCTGCTGGCCAAGCCCGAGGAAGTGCAGGCCGTGGCCCGCGCCCAGGGCATCAGCCTGCCGCCGGACCTGGAGGTGCTCGACCCCGAGGTGATCCGTGGCCGCTATGTCGAACCCATGGTGAACCTGCGCAAGAGCAAGAACCTCAACGCGCCAATGGCCGAGCAGCAACTGGAAGACCCGGTGGTGATCGGCACCATGATGCTGGCGCTCGGTGAAGTCGACGGCCTGGTCTCAGGCCTGGTGCATTCCACCGCCAACACCATCCGGCCAGCCTTGCAACTGATCAAGACCGCGCCGGGCAGCAGCCTGGTGTCCTCGGTGTTCTTCATGCTGTTCCCCGACCAGGTGCTGGTGTATGGCGACTGCGTGATGAACCCGCACCCCAGCGCCGCAGAGCTGGCCGAGATCGCCCGGCAGAGCGCCGAGTCGGCCGAATCGTTCGGCATCGCGCCACGGGTGGCGATGCTCAGCTACTCCAGCGACTCGGCGGCCAGCGACGAGGAGGTGGAGAAGGTCCGCGAGGCCACGCGCCTGGCGCAGCAGGCCGAGCACGACCTGCTGATCGACGGCCCGTTGCAGTACGACGCCGCCGCCAACCCCGAGATCGCCCGACAGCTGGCGCCCGCCAGCCCGGTAGCCGGGCGCGCCACGGTGTTCGTGTTCCCCGACCTGAACACCGGCAACACCACGCACAAGGCGGTGCAGCGCAGCGCCGACTGCGTCAGCCTCGGGCCGATGCTGCAAGGGCTGCGCAAGCCGGTCAACGACCTGCCGCGCGGGGCGCAGGTGGACGACATCGTGCACACCATCGCCTTGACCGCGATCCAGGCCAGCACCGTGCGCTGAACGGCAAAGGGCCGCCATGCGGCCCCAGGCTCACGGGAGCGGCCAAACCTGGCCCTGACCGAATGAAGGCATGCCGCGACCCCGATCATTCATTTGAATTTCGGATCAATGGCAAAGAAAAACAAACTTCTCAAATAAGCCCCGGGCGCGGATGCTGTGACGATCACGCTCGTATCCTGGAGAACAACAATGAACGAAGTCGTCATCGTCGCCGCCACCCGCACTGCCATCGGCAGCTTCCAGGGGGCCCTGGCCAACGTGTCCGCCGTGGAACTGGGCGCCGCGGTGATCCGCCAGCTGTTGGCCCAGACCCAGCTGGACCCGGCCCAGGTCGACGAAGTGATCCTCGGCCAGGTGCTCACCGCCGGCGCCGGTCAGAACCCCGCCCGCCAGGCCGCCGTGAAGGCCGGCCTGCCCTACGAAGTACCTGCCCTGACCCTGAACAAGGTCTGCGGCTCGGGCCTCAAGGCCCTGCACCTGGCCGCCCAGGCCATCCGCTGCGGCGATGCCGAGGTGGTGATCGCCGGTGGCCAGGAGAGCATGAGCCTGGCGCCCTATGTGATGCCCTCGGCACGCACCGGCCAGCGCATGGGCCACGGCCAGCTGGTCGACAGCATGATCAGCGACGGCCTGTGGGATGCCTTCAACGATTACCACATGGGCATCACCGCCGAGAACCTGGTGGACAAGTACGGCCTGACCCGCGAGGAGCAGGATGCCTTCGCCGCCGAGTCGCAGCGCAAGGCCGTGGCCGCCATCGAGGCCGGCCGCTTCAAGGCCGAGATCACCCCGATCCACATCCCGCAGAAAAAAGGCGAGCCGCTGGTGTTCGACACCGACGAGCAGCCACGCCCCGGCACCACCGCCGAGTCCCTGGGCAAACTGCGCGCCGCGTTCAAGAAGGACGGTAGCGTCACCGCCGGCAACGCCTCCAGCCTCAACGACGGCGCCGCCGCCGTGCTGCTGATGAGCGCCGCCAAGGCCAAGGCCCTGGGCCTTCCGGTACTGGCCAAGGTCGCCGCCTACGCCAGCGCGGGCGTGGACCCGGCGATCATGGGCATCGGCCCGGTGTCGGCAACCCAGCGCTGCCTGGACAAGGCCGGCTGGCAGCTCGCCGACCTGGACCTGATCGAAGCCAACGAAGCCTTCGCCGCCCAGGCGCTGGCCGTGGGCAAGCAGCTGGAATGGGATGCGGCGAAGGTCAACGTCAATGGCGGCGCCATTGCCCTGGGCCACCCGATCGGCGCGTCGGGCTGCCGGGTGCTGGTGACCCTGCTGCACGAGATGATCAAGCGCGATGCGAAGAAAGGGTTGGCGACGCTATGCATCGGCGGCGGCCAAGGTGTGGCCCTGGCAATAGAGCGCTGACCTGACGGCTTTTGGGGCTGCTTTGCAGCCCATCGTCGGCAAGCCGACTCCCACCCCGTTCGCACTGCCCAATAGCCATGCGCTGTTGCGGTGGGAGCCGGCCCGCTGGCGATGGACCGCAGAAGCGGCCCCGAAGACCTGTTGCCCACCCTGAACAATCGCCATCCAGAAGCACTAGTTGTAATTAATAGTGCAGCTTTAAAGAGCTCATAAAAGAAACAAACATATTCAAATGAACACTTAACGTCTCATCAACTTAACCCCTCACGATAAGCAGCTGCGCCATTAATTCGAATACTCTCGCCAGCGCCCCCTACTTTCCGACTGCCAACAAAACAGCACTTTGACACTTTCAAGGCGCCCTCTAACCTGTGTCAGGCACTCCCTGAACTGCTTAAGTTCAAACGCAATCGACCCTATAAATAAATCTGCTAAAGGGATTTGACATGCACGCTCCAGGAGCAATTCCATCGGAAAAAGAAAGTGCCCACGCCTGGCTGACGGAAACCAAGGCGAATGCAAAATCCACCGCGCTGCGCGGCAACATTTTCGCGCAGGACTACAACCGCCAACTGCTCACGGCGACTGGCCAATCCATGCGCAGCGGCGCGGATGCCATCAACCCCTTCTTCAGCCCGGCCAAGGGCACGGCGACCGGCAGCTATGCCAAGGATGCGGACGCCAACGTCAGCCCCGGCAGCGCACCAGTGAGCATCTACGAAGGCCTGCAGACGGCCATCGACATTGCCCGCCGACGCTCCGGCTACAACCCACTGGACCAGCCGACCGACCAGAAGCCGAAGTCCGCCGGTGACCGTGAGCACTTCATCGCCTTCACCCAGCAGATCGCGGAAATCCCGTTCCTTTCCCTGCTGGCAGCGCAAGTCACGCAGATCCAGCAAAAAAGCCATGACGCCAACGCGCTGGTCGACTCATTCGTCAAAGGCTTCATCGGCCTGAAGAACCAGGATGTCGAGCAGATCAAACAGTCCCTGAGCAGCCTGGTGAATGCGGCACTGTCCTATTCCGAGCAGACCGAGCGCCAGTCGAACTTCAACCAGAACATCCTGCAAACCGGCGACAGCGGCTCGGTGAACTTCATGCTGTACGCCAGCGAATTCACCATCAAGGCGTCCAGTCACAAGGGCACCATCACCTTCCAATCGTCTTACACCTTGTCCCAGGCGATCTACCAGCTGTCGGTGGAAAGCTGGAACAACGTCAAAGACGTGTTCTCCAAACAGCAGAAGACCGATACCCAGCAATGGCTCGGCGATACCACCACGCAAGTGCGCGAAGGCTCAAAACTGCGGGCGATCTGTCTGGTCAGCTGAGACCTTCGCCCAGGCCCGACGGGTTCTCCTGTCGGGCCTTTTCAGCATCAGTGCGCGCCCTCGCAGCTCAGAAGCGCTCGTCGCGCAGCGCCGGCAAGGTGATGTCGCGCACATAGCTGGCCGACGACAGGCTCAGCATCATCCGGCACACCTGCACCACATCGTGCAGCGGGATCAGCGCGCCCTCGCCCCGCCGTTCGGCCTCGGCCAGCGGCACGTCCAGGCCATCCTCGGTGTTCAGGTAGCCCAGGTTCAGGCAACTCACCCCCAGGCCCTGTTCGCGGAAACCTTCGCGCAGGCTTTCGGCGATGCCGCGCAAGCCGAACTTGCTGGCGCCGAAGGTCACCTCCGGGCGACCACTGCCCGGCAGGCCGGAGGTGGAACCGGTGAGGATGATCCGTGGTCGGGCACTCTGCAGCAGCAGCGGCAGCAGGCGCTTGATCAGCAGCAGCGGCGCGGTGATGTTGGTGTCGACCATGCGCTCGATCTGCGCCTCGTCATCATCGAGGAAGCTGTAGCCTTCCTCGAAGGCCCGCGCCTCCCAGATGCCGACGTTGTACACCAGCACGTCCAGCCCACCGTCTGCCACCGCCTCATGGATGATCGCCGCGGCCTGGCGCGGCTGGCCGAGGTCGGCCTCGATCCACTGCGCCGCGCCCGGCAACGCCACAGGCCTGCTGCGCGACACACCGATCAGCGTATCGCCATGCCCACCCAGGCCCTGCACCAGCGCCTGGCCCAATCCCTTGCTTGCACCGACCACCAGAATTCTCATCGAATCACTCCCTATGGACTGCGCCGGATAGTACCCTGCCTGTCCCAGTAATCCAGTCGGAAATGCCAGGCCGCCCGTGGACAGAGCGCAACTCGAGCAAAACCAGATCCCCCTCTACTTCATCGCCGTAGCGCTGGCCGCCGTGCTCGGCCTGCTCGCACCCGGCGTCGCCGGCGCGCTCGAAGCGCTGGTGACCCCGGCCATCGCCGTGCTGATGTACGCGATGTTCCTGCAGATCCCGTTCCTCGACCTGCGCGCGGGGCTTGGCAATCGGCGCTTCATGGGCGCGCTGCTGCTGGCCAACTTCGTGCTGGTGCCGCTGCTGGTCTGGGCTGGAACCCGCGGGCTGGTCGAGCACCCCGCCGTGCTGGTCGGCGCCCTGCTGGTGCTGCTGACACCGTGCATCGACTATGTGGTGGTGTTCACCCACCTCGGCAAGGGCGACGCGCGCCTGACCCTGGCCGCCACGCCGGTGCTGTTGCTGGTGCAACTGGCGCTGCTGCCGCTGTACCTGGCGTTGATGCTGGGTGGCGCCGGCCATGTGGAGATTTCCGTGGCGCCATTCGTCGAAGCCTTCGTGCTGCTGATCGCGCTGCCCCTGCTGCTGGCCGTCGCCACCAGCGCCGGGGCGCGGCGCTCTGCGCTGATTTCGAAGTGGAACGATGCCTGGGCCTGGCTGCCGGTGCCGGCCATGGCCCTGGTGCTGATCGCGGTGATCGGCTCGCAGATCGGCGTGGTCGCCAGCCGGCTGGACGACCTGCTGCCGGTGGTGCCGGTGTATGTCGGCTTCGCTTTGCTGGCGCCGCTGCTTGGGTGGTTTGCGGCGCGGCTGTTCAAGTTGTCCACAGGCGAGGCCCGGGCGGTGACCTTCAGCGCCGCCACGCGTAATTCGCTGGTGGTGCTGCCGCTGGCGTTGGCGCTGCCTGAGTCGATCCGGGCGTTGGCGGCAGCGGCGGTGATTACCCAGACGCTGGTGGAGTTGGTCAGCGAGTTGGCCTACGTTCGTGTTGTGCCGAGTTTGGTACGAGCCGATCATTCAAGCTGATGTCGTCGGGGCCGCTTCGCGCCCCTTTCGCCGGCAAGCCGGCTCCCACCCCGACCGCTCTGCTCTCACGCCAAGTGCCATCCCTGTGGGAGCCGGCTTGCCGGCGAATGGGGCGCGGAGCGGCCCCACAATGCTCAGCCCAGTCGCACCCGCCACTGACCGTAATGGCTGAAACGCACATTGGCCAGGGGCTGCACATCTATGCGGTGGAAGGATTGCAGAGGCGCGCCCAGCGCATGCAGCATTGCGGCGCGGATGACGAAGGGGTGGGTGACGGCGGTCCATTCGCCCTCGCCCAGGGCGCTGTCCATCCAACGGGCAACACGCTCGCACAGGGCGGCCAGCGATTCGCCACCGTGAGGCGTGGCATGGGGGTCACTCAGCCACGCCTGCAACGCGGCCTCATCCAGATGCTTGAGCGGCTGACCTTTCCAGGTGCCCAAGTCGCAGTCGCGCAGCCCCTCATCAACCGTCGCCCTCAGGCCCTCGGCCGTCTGCCGGGCGCGCAGCTCCGGTGCGCTGAGGTAGCGCACCGCCGGTTCAGGCACAAGCGAGGGCAACTCCAGCAACGGCTCACTATCCAGAGCGAAACGCCCCACCCTTTGCGCCGCGGTGCGGGCGTGGCAGATCAGGGTGAGGTGGATGGGCTTCATGGCAGGGCTTCGGCAGGGATGTCCGGGCACTCTAGCCGAAGTCCGGGGAACATGCGCGGGCCCCGCGATGGGATCAGGCCGAAGCGCGCAACTCGCGGGCAGCGGCGACCATGTTCACCAAAGCTGCCTCGGTCTCCGGCCAGCCACGGGTCTTCAAGCCGCAATCCGGGTTCACCCACAACCGGTCAGCCGGGATCCGCTGGGCGGCCTTGCGCAGCAGCTTGACCATCTCCTCCTTGCTCGGCACCCGCGGCGAGTGGATGTCGTACACCCCCGGGCCGATCTCGTTCGGGTAGGCGAAACGCTCGAACGCCTCCAGCAACTCCATGTCGGAGCGCGAGGTTTCGATGGTGATCACATCCGCATCCATCGCCGCGATCGACTCGATCACATCGTTGAACTCGCTGTAGCACATATGGGTGTGGATCTGCGTCTCGTCCCGCACGCCCGAGGCACACAGGCGGAACGCCTCGGTGGCCCATTCCAGGTAGCTCGGCCAGGCGCTGCGACGCAGCGGCAGGCCCTCGCGGAAAGCGGCTTCGTCGATCTGCACGATCTTGATGCCGGCGGCTTCCAGATCAACCACTTCGTCACGAATGACCAGCGCCAGCTGGCGTGCCTGCACCTCGCGGCTCACGTCCTCGCGCGGGAACGACCACATCAGCATGGTCACCGGGCCCGTCAGCATGCCCTTCATCACCTTGCGGGTCAGGCCCTGGGCGTAGGTGATCCAGGCCAAGGTCATCGCCTTCGGGCGGCTCAGGTCACCGAAGATCACCGCTGGCTTCACGCAGCGCGAACCGTAGCTCTGCACCCAGCCGAACCGGGTGAACGCGTAGCCGTCCAGCTGTTCGGCGAAGTACTCGACCATGTCGTTGCGCTCGGCCTCGCCGTGCACCAGTACGTCCAGGCCGAGGTTCTCCTGGATCTGCACCGCATGACGGATCTCGCTGTGCATGGCCTCGATGTAGTCGGCCTCGGTCAGCTTGCCCTGCTTGAACGCCTGGCGCGCCAGGCGGATGGCCGCGGTCTGCGGGAACGACCCGATGGTGGTGGTCGGAAACGCCGGCAGGTTGAGCCCGGCGCGCTGCTTGGCGATGCGCTGCTCGAAAGCGCTGGCGCGCTGGCTGTCGGTTGGCTTGATCGCGGCGACACGGGCCTGCACCGCCGGCTTGTGAATCCGTGGCGAGGTGGCGCGGCTGTGCTGCACGGCGCGGCTCTGCGCCAGCGCCGCCAGCACCGCGTCGGCCTCGGGCTGGTTCAGTGCCTTGGCCAGCACCGCCACTTCCTGGCACTTCTGTACGGCGAACGCCAGCCAGCTTTTCAGTTCGTCATCGAGCTGGTCTTCACGGGCCAGGTCCACCGGGCTGTGCAGCAGCGAGCACGACGGCGCCACCCACAGGCGGTCGCCCAGGCGCTCATGGGCATGGCACAGCACCTCCAGCGCCTTGTCCAGGTCGCAGCGCCAGACGTTGCGGCCGTTGACCACGCCCAGCGACAGCACCTTGTAGGCCGGCAGGCGGTCGAGGATGGTCGGGTACTGGTCCGGGGCACGCACCAGGTCGATGTGCAGGCCATCGACCGGCAGGTTGGCGGCCAGGCCGAGGTTGTCTTCGAGGCCGCCGAAGTAGGTGGCGATCAGTTTTTTCAGCGGCGCGCGCTGGAGGATGTTGTAGACCCGCTCGTAGGCGTTCTTCCAGTCCTGCGGCAGGTCGAGGGCGAGGATCGGCTCGTCGATCTGCACCCACTCCACGCCCTGCACCGCCAGGCGGTTGAAGATCTGGTCATACAGCGGCAGCAGGCGGTCGAGCAGGTCGAGCTTGTCGAAGTCGGCGCCCTTGGCCTTGCCCAGCCACAGGTAGGTCAGCGGGCCGATCACCACCGGCTTGACCGCATGGCCCAGGGCCCTGGCCTCCTCGACCTCCTCGAACAGCTGCTCCCAGCTCAGGGCGAATTGCTGGTCGGCGCTGAACTCGGGGACCAGGTAGTGGTAGTTGGTGTCGAACCACTTGGTCATCTCCTGGGCGTGGGCACCACCGCAGCAGCTATCGCTTCGGTCCGTCGCCACGGCGCCTCGGGCCATGGCGAACAGGGTCTGCAGGGTCGGCTTGGCAGCGTCCTTGGCACGGAAGCGCTCGGGGATCACGCCAAAGGTCAGCGAGTGGGTCAGCACCTGGTCGTACCAGGCGAAGTCACCGACCGGCAGCAGGTCGATGCCGGCGTCCTTCTGCACCTGCCAGTGAGTGGCACGCAGCTCACGGCCCACGGCGCGCAAGCCGGCTTCGTTCAGCTCGCCCTTCCAGAACGCTTCCTGGGCTTTCTTCAACTCACGGTCGCGGCCGATACGTGGGAAACCCAGGTTGTGTGCCAGTGCCATGTCGTGGTCCCTCGATCTTTTTAAAATGAATGAGGGCAATTCTGGGCTGCGGTTTAATGTGAGACAAACTCATTAAATTTGAGATGAACTCAAGATTTGTTCATAGTGCCTTAGCCATGCCGTCGGCCCAGGCATCCCAAATGTCTCAATCAACATACTCCCCCGCGCAATCAGACATGCCCCAGCCGCCCACCTGTCGCACACTGCCACCCTGCCCCAACCCGGTAGCCCGCACCCCATGAGCCTGCTGAAAACGACCCTGGACGCCAACGCCTTCGCCTGTATCCTGGAGTTCGTGCCCAAGCCCGGCGCCGAGCGTTTCGCCACCCTCGACACCCTCATGGCCCGCACCCAGCTGTGCGGCTGGCCGCTGACCGTGGCCATCGGCGACCGCGTCTGCAGCGCCCTGGACATGTCGCCGCTGGACGCCTTCAATAGCCTGGCCGAGCCCGTGCCCGCGCTGCTGCACTTTTCAGGCAAGGACCGCGAACGCCGCGACCTGCTCGCCCAATTGCAACGCATGGACGCCGCCGGCCTCGACCAACTCCTGCTGCTCACCGGCGACCGCCTGCCCGGCCACATCCCGGGCGAGCGCCCGGTGCGCTACCTCGAATCCGTCGCCGCCCTGCAGATCGTTCGCCAGGCCCGCCCGCACTGGCTGCTGGCCGCCGCGCTCAACCCGTTCAAGTACCAGGAGGCCGAAGGCGGCGCGCAGTACTGCAAGGCCGAAAAGAAACTCGCCGCCGGGGCCGACCTGTTCATCCTGCAGCTGGGTTTCGATATCGACAAACACCAGGAAGCCTTCGACTGGATGCAGCGCCAGCCCCGCCCCAAGCCGCTGATGGCCTGCATCATGGCGCTGACCGAAGGCCGTGCCGGGATGCTCGAGCATGTCGCCGGGGTGACCGTCACGCCATCGATGCGCGCACTGCTGGCCGCCGAGGCTGCGGTTTCCAAGACCTACGCCAAGCAGCGCGCCAACCAGCGCCTGGCCTTGCAGGTGATCGGCCTGAAATTGATGGGTTATGCCGGCGTGCACTTGTCCGGCATCCATGAAGTGGCGCAGTTCGAAGCGCTGGAGCAGGCCATCAGCGCGCTGCAACCGCAGTTCACCTCACTGGAAGACTGGACCCCGGCCTGGGAAGCGGCCTGGCAGGAAGCGGACCTTGAGCCGGTCACCTTCCATCCACCCGGGCACGCCTGGCGCCTTGGGCAGCGGCAGATCACCGCCTCCAACAAGGAAAAGGTTCGCTATCACCTGCTGTCGGCGATGCACCACCAGCTGTTCAGCCGCACCACCGCCTTGAGCAAGGCCTTCGGCTGGGCCGTGACCCGGCCACTGTGGGCCAACCCCACGGCGGCGCAGTGGCTGCATCAGCTGGAGCGGCGTATCAAACGGCCGATGGTGGGCTGCGATACCTGTGGCAGTTGCCGGCTGGAGGACACGCTGTATATCTGCCCCGAGACCTGCCCCAAGGGGCTGGCCAACGGGCCGTGCGGCGGCACCCGCCTGGACCGTTGCGAGTTTGGCGATCGGGAATGCGTGCACAGCGCCAAGTACCGGCTGGCGGTGAGCGTGGGCAGGACCGAGGTGCTGCGTGAGCGGCTGATTCCCTGTGTGCAGGTGGAGAACCGGCAGCGCAGTTCGTGGCCGGTGTGGTTCGAAGCGGCCACCTCGAAATCGCCCTCCCGGCAGCCCGACGTCGCTGCGGAGTTCAACGAGTAATACGCCTATAGCCATGCGCATTGTCCGTCGGAAAAATCACTGACCGAGCAGCAAACGAAGTACTGGCATTCCTCGCCCGCTCCCGGCTCGAACCCTGCGTTTTACCCAAGGTATACTCCCGGCCCGTCGCGCCCAGAGTGGCGCGTAGCCTTCATGCGCAGGATGCCTTATGTCAGTTCAGCAACACGTTACCGCCGCCGATACCCTCCTTACCGCCACACCCGAGCCGCTCAGCCGCGCCCTTGAACAGGTGCGGCAGGCCGAGGCCAGCCTGCACCAGCGCCGGCGCCAGGTCACCCTGGCATTCATGGGCGTGCAAGCCGCCTACTGCGCCTATCTGATGCTCAAGTGGATCTGGCAGGGCCATTACATCGGCGGGCCGATCTATGCCGTGTTGCTCTGGTGCCTGTTGTGGCTGCTGTACTACCCGGTGTCGGTACTGTGGTACCCCCGCCAACGCGCGCTGGACAAGGCCTGGCGCACACTCGATGCGGCGCGCATGGAGCATGGCAAGGCATTCCTGGCCAGCCAGGCCCTGGGGCCATACCGCTGGGTGTGCCGCGGCGGGCGCATGCTGGCGGTGTTCCCCGACAGCCACGCGCTGTATGTGCTGGCCCCGGAAACCGGCGAGTGCCACGCATTGATGGATGCGCCACGGGTGGTCAAGCAAGTGCGCGTGGACGAACAGGCTGTCACCCGCAGCACTACCAAGACCACCACCAAGCACGGCTGGCGCAACGTCTACGCGTTCAACAACCATTTCGGCATGATCGGCGGCGGCAAGTCCCGCTCCACTTCGACCACCACCCACAACACCGTGCGCACCTTCACCCTGCACGTGCAGTTGCAGAGCGCTGGCCAGCATCCCTACTGGCTTCAGCTGCCCTTTGCCGCCGACTGGCAAGAGGCGCGCAACTGGCAGTTGCTCATCGAGCAAGCGACCGGGCGCTGAGCGTGCCTATGCCGCCCCACCTGCCGGGGCGGCCTTGTGCCGCGCCTGATGGCATTGGCAGAGCGTCATGCCCGGCTGCCGCGCCAACACCACGATGACCGTCAGCCGACGCAGCGATGATGAACCGCCGCTCAAAGGCCACGGCAGATCGATGCCGTTGAAACCTTTTAACAATCATTAGCAAGGTTCATAAAGTTGGCCAACTGCCGCGATTGCTACGGTGCGCACCCATTCGAAGCTCCGCCACTTGGGCCTCCCGCCCCAAGCGGACGCACCTTGGAGACACCCTGCAGCCGAGCAGCCACTTTCGCGGCATGGTCGCATCTGTCGGGGTGATATAGAACGGCTACCTGAGCGTCGCGTATGAAGAGTATTGCTCCTGTAGGCTTTTCACTGCAGGGCAGAGCAAAAGCTCGGCATCGTGTGATCGCCCGCTGATTCATCTGCATCTCAAAAGAATGTATAAAGCGTCAGCGCCCTGCGACCCCGACGTCCGCACAAGGAAAACCCCTCCATGCTTCGGCTCACCCTGCCGGCCCTGCTCCTGGCTGTAGCCGGCTGTGCCACCAAGCCTCCCGCCAACCCCGACAACCTCTGCGAGATCTTCCGCGAGAAGCCGAAATGGCACGAGGCGGCGTTGAAGATGCAGGCGCGCTGGGGCGCCCCGGTGCAGGTGCCGATGGCGATGATGTACCAGGAGTCCTCGTTCAAGCACGACGCCCTGCCGCCGCGCTATTACTTCCTCGGCTTCATCCCCTGGGGCCGGGTGAGCACCGCCTACGGCTACGCCCAGGCCAAGGACGAGACCTGGGCCGACTACAAGCGCGAAGCCGGCGGCTGGGGCGCCGCCCGCGACGACTTCGCCGACGCCCTCGACTTCATGGGCTGGTACATGCAGAAGAGCCAGCGGGTGAATGGCGTGTCCAAGTGGGACGCCTATGGCCAGTACCTGAATTACCACGAAGGCTGGGGCGGCTACCGCAACCGCAGCTACGACGCCAAGCCGTGGCTGAAGAACGTGTCGCAGAAGGTTCAGGCGCGAGCTTCGGTGTTTGGGGCGCAGTATCGGAGTTGTGAGCAGGAACTGGCTCGGGGTGGGTGGTTCTGGTAGGCGCTGGTTCGGGGGTGATGGAACACCGGGCGAGCAATGCGTTGCCGACCGGGCACGCTCTTGCAAGACGCGATGGTTCAAGTGGAGTCCGCGCAGGACACGCCCCGCAATAGGGCCGCAAAGCGGCCCCGATGATGCGCAGCATCAGCCTGTAGAACCACCCTCTTCTTTCATCACCTCCAGCTTGCCGAACTGCTCGCTGGCCAAGCGGCTGATGATCCGGATCGCCTGGTGAATACCCGCCGTGTTGCGAAAGCTCAGTTGCGGGTTGTGCTCGCACTCGAGCACCTCGTCATGCTGGACCAGCGCCTCGCCTAGCAGTTCTAGGGTCCAGACGTAGCTTTGCAGGGTAGACATGCGGTCACGGTCAGTCATGGGACACCTCGCGGTTGGCGCGGTCGGCGAGGGACTGGCTGTCGATTGGGTAGAAGGTTGGGGATGGGGTGGCCGCACGGGTGGGGCGGCGGAGAGCGGATGCGAGGATCCTGTACAGATTTGCGATGAGCATGCATGAGGTCCTTTTCGGTTAAAGCACCACACCATCGTCGCCAAACGAATAGGGTGGCAGCTGTACGCAGGTTGGCGAACCGAGGAAAAGGAACCCGGCAGACCCGAAGGTCTCCCACGCACAGCCGCCATTACACGGACAGCGGACACAAAAAAAGCGCCTGCAATCGTGATCGGGGCGCCGTTGCGCCTTTTTCGGTCGGGTCGCCAAACCCGGTCGCGGAATTGGCCGCGACGGAGGGAATTTATTCCTTGGGGACTGCTAATGCAAGCTTAGGACGACTGGGAAAAGGCAATGGATGCTGCGGGAAATTGCCTACATCGTAGAGAATGGGCAGTGGGCCTGTCACGAGGCAGGTCCAGCCTCACCATATGAAGCTGAATTGGACAGAGGTGAACAGTGCGGAGACAGGAATCGAATGATGGCTGCTTGGCCCTGTATTTACTGGAAAAAGCCGCCATCAATGCCAGCGCGTATCCCTAAACGTATCCCAAAAAAGAAAAGTACCCAAACTAGTCGTTTGTTGGATACGTGATTGTGGCCAGCAGCCCACAAATCAAACGATGATCGTCCACATGGAAAACTGAAGGGTCTTCTTCGTCCTGGCGCCCGAGGAAGAAAACGTAGGGCCGATCCTTGCTACCGCTTTTCTTGGCATCTATGCCCTCTTGGCGAACGACATCCAGTTCGGTAGTGACCGTGGTGCGCTTTGCCTTGGACCAAGCTGCCCAAGACACTTGGACCGTGTATGGGCGCACGTACTTGTTAGCCTCCTTCCCCCACTCCCCCGCAGAGAGAGTAATCAGAAGGTTGTCCTCGTTAGCTTCAGCCCGACCCCAGCTGAGTTCCCCATAGAAGATTCTCAGGGATGGCATTACCTCTATCCCCTTCCCTCGGAGCTTTTTGAACACGAGCTGGTAAGTCGTGACATCGACTCCCGGTACCTCCAGGGAAAGCGCCCGGTCGTACGGAAAGTTGATGAAAGCACGGCAGATGCGTCGGATGCTTTGCGCGGATCTACGCCCTTGAGGCCGGGCCTCTCCGTTTCCTGAAGAGCCAGGCCGTGCGGTTCGGGTCCCCCCTGATGGTGAAGGTTCGGCCGTGGGGTCAACAATGGGCCGTTCATTCCGAAGTACCAACCTCGCGGGCGACAAACCAGGACTTGTCTGTAGCTCGTTCCGAACAGAGCCTTTTCTCCCACTCGCGACAGTTTTTTCCTCACCCTCGATGTCGCAGCCCTGCAGATGCTGCTGGCCGCGAGGTGTTCGAAAATGTGGGCGCTGCAAATTCGACTTTAGATAGGACGCCGGATACACCGTCAGATCGCATCCCCGACAGATGTAGCCGTGCTTATCGACCTCCACCAAAAGCCACAGATCTTCAGCATCTACGGGCTCCAACGTCACCCTATCCCTCGCAGACTCCATTACCTCTCCTTGCAATCATTTTCCGATCAACGCCCAGGCATCCCGCGACACCTGTGGTAGCTAGACGAAAATGAACACATCAATGCCCGATACGTCCAGTGTCCAAGATGATGCACAGTTCACTCGTGTTCACCTGGTTCACCAGTTCACTAAGCTGGCGACGCAGCCGCTAACAAAAAGCCGCGGGTTTCCTGCCCCGTATCCAGTCTAAATCGCCAGGGTCCCTGGCCAACCCTGACGATTGAGAATATGTGCATAGGCTACATAGCCGGCACTCAATCAGCGCCTACAATGAATCAGGCCGTCGTAAAAAAAGACAGCGCTCGGGTATCCTTTAAGCGTAAACCCTAAAGCACTTAATCGACAAAGCATGCGGCTTTTGGGCGGACTTGTACCCAGACACTAAGTCGTCTCAACCCAGGTCGGATCGCTGGAGGCTCCACTCAGGCCGGGGCCGGGGTTTGAGAGTGTTTCAGGTGTAACAGTGTCACAAACAAAGCAACTGATTGTTTTTAAAGGGAATTTACTAAAACCGGTAGGTCTAGTAGCAGATGAAACTACGTTTGCTGATCGTGTAACGGTGTTACCAGACCGCTGTACTCAATGTTGGCCGCTGCGTCAGTGTTCGGCGAACTCACCTTCCGAACTCCAGCATTAAGGAGATAGCTGGCCGGCGAGATCGATGAACATGTCCACGCCTTCCTTATTCGCCCTCTGGAAGGCGACTGGCCTTACCGGTGGATCGACGCCACTTACGTCAAGGTGCGGGAAGCCGGGCGCATCGTCTCGGTCGCCGTGATAATTGCCGTGGCCGTGAACACTAACGGCGGGCGCGACGTATTGGGTATGCGGGTTGTACCTTCCGAAGCTGAGCCGTTCTGGACAGACTTCCTGCGAAGCCTTACTCGACGCAGCCTGCGTGGCGTGAAGCTGGTCATGTCTGACGCCCACGAAGGGCTCAAGGCCGCTGTTTCCAAGGTCTTCAACGCGACCTGGCAGCGCTGCCGCGTCCACTTGATGCGCAACGCCATGGCCTACGTCGGCAAAGGTCAGCGCACCATGGTGGCTGCGCTGCTGCGCACAGGATAGCCGTGCCGAATGCCATCAACAATGGCGCTTAGTTGCTGACCAACTGCGCGAAAAGTACCCCAAGATCGCAACGCTTATGGACGGCTGCGAGGATGAAGTGTTGGCACAGATGGCGTTTCCCAAAGCGCATCGACAGCATTTGCACAGCACCAATCCACTGGAGCGGCTCAACACGGAGATCAAACGCCGCACCAACGTCGTGGGCATCTTTCCCAACGATCCTGCAATCACACGGCTGGTAGGGGCGATGCTGCTGGAGCAGAACGACGAGCCTGCAAAGACGCTACATGCAATTGGAGGCTTTCGGGGCGGTCAGCGATAATCCTCAAGCCAAGCTGTCGGCCGTGATCAACTAAACGGCGAACTCAGTGGCCAGAACCATGATGAGTTACACCACTTCCCGGGAAACGATCGGCAACCGCGCCGGGGTGGCAATTGCTCGCTCGTCCTTGGTCCAGTAGGTCGGTCAAACCGGCGTGCAACTGCGGCCGCTGGTCGATGCAGTGCGGGATTTGGTGTTAAACCAAGGCGTGACTCACGCCGATGAAACACCGGAGCAGATGCTTGCGCCAGGCGAGAAGAAAAACCACCGTGCCTATGTCTGGGCCTAAATGGACAGCTGCGATTACGAGCCTGATCCAATCGGCGCGCATGAATGGAAATGATCCGTACGCCTATCTCAAAGATGTGCTAACGCGCATGCCGACGCAACGGGCCAGTGAGAATGAGCAACTGCTGCCGCATCAGTGCGTGCCGGTCCGACTTACGGAAGGTGAGTTCGCCGGACGCGTACGCTGCTTCGCCACGCTTCCACGCAGGCCCTACACAGCCTTGCCGAGCCTTGCTAGGCCCCCCCGAAGTGACGAGGCTCTTCTCGCCATTAGCAAGCCCTAAGATGATGGACAAATGCCATCATAAGGAGATAGCGTCGATACCGAGATGATCGCTCCGCATGCCATCAGCCCAGCTCCCATGAGGGAGAGATGGTATAAAAGACAATCTAAAATGCCAATTGAGCTCTGCGACCAAGGACTGCACTGATGGACGAGTTGACATTACGCGAATATCTGAGTTACGGCGAAAGAGACTGGCTTGATTTCAAAAGAGATGCTTATGGCGATTTGAAGTCAGCCCAATCTAGAAATGAATTAATCAAAGATATATTGGCGATGGCCAACACTCCGCGAGATCGCAGCGCAGTTCTGATACTTGGCGTTTCCTGGACGGCAGAAAACGGAAGTGAAATAATTGGGCTTGAACGCCACTTAGATGATCAACAGTTCCAAACATCCTTCGGCACCGACAGAGCTCAGCCTATTCCGCGCTTCACCTACACCCCATTTAATTTAGATGGCAAAAATATCGGAGCCATTGAGATACTGCTGGACGACAGAGGACCGTTCACCCCTATCAAAGACTTTGATGGACTTCAAGCTGGCGCTATTTATTTTAGGCGCGGAACTACTAGCGAACGCGCTGTAGGCGATGAGATCTCAATGATAGTCAGATGGTTTCAGAATGGTGAAAATCATATGTCGCCATCCTTACCGACTGATAACTGGAGGCCATTCCTAGAGGCAGTTAGAAATTTCTCACCGACCACTGCATATATATTAATAACCGACAGGACCGATGAAAAACTTGCAGGAATTGCACACGCTATAGGTGCCGCACCATGGCGCGCAGTTATTGACTTTGATCCACTCAGCGATATTGATGGGCTCTTGAAAATATGCTCTGGAGTTCTTGAAAAGAACAGAACAGTACATCGGGCCGTCCGGGGAGACTACGTAATAAGACCTGAGCCCGGATTACATTGGTTTTTTGCAAGAGGCATTCAAGGCAGGAATGAAACAATTTCCAACGCCGATCACAGAGGTTGGTTAAAGCAGTACAAAACGGAGATAAGTAGACAACTGCAAAGTATTGCTTCTGCAGTGTCACCCACCCCGGTAATTGCAGTAGTCATTTGGGAGGATACTGAGCTCAAGAAGCACCTACGCACGATTCTCGAGGACATGAGCGGTGCTTTCGGGGAGTTTCTTGAAACGGTATTTGTCTCGAATGATAAAGCAGGCTTGGAGAGCATAAGTGACGATGCAGGAGCGACCTTCATCAAAATGAGTAGGAGGAGCCTTTCGTCCAGTTTAGCAGTTCACTTTGCAGACAAAGAAAACTCTCAAAATGATGAAAGGTTTGTGCTCGACACACCAAGCGGGGCGTTAATTGAACTAAGTTTGCCTGATCAACTTTGGCTGTGCGAAGATCTTGAAATCCTTCATCGCAATACAGGTATGTCAGGTGAAGACGAACCTGAAAACTTTCGTCGTGGCGCAGATGTTTCTTGGAGAGATTTGAACCTCCACCACGATTGTGATCGCGATTGTTTGCCGCAGATCAGGGCTCAAGTCGAAGACGATCTACGTCGGAGACAGACGGTGCGAATAAATCTCTACCACGCACCAGGTGGAGGAGGCTCTACGATAGGTCGCCGAATCGCCTGGGATCTTCATCGCATCTATCCCACATGCATCCTTAAAACTTCAGCCGCCCGTGAAACCTCAGAAAAAATAGCCAAACTATCAGCTCTTACTGAATGCACCATATTGGTAGTAATTGACGGCGGCCAACACTCGGAGAGGGACATAGACGAGTTGTACGGCTATCTCAAGGCTTCGCAAACCCCTGCGGTTTTACTGCAAGTGCTACGACGTTTCAACTCGCAGCAACCTGCAAAGCGCCGTTTTTGGCTAAATGATCAGCTGAGCAACCAAGAGTCAGACCGCTTCAAGTCAGCGTACATCAGGGCTGCCCCAACAAGATCGACTGAAATCCAAAGGCTAGCATCAAGCAGAAATGAGCGAGAAAGAACAGCATTCTTCTTTGGCCTAACAGCTTTCGAAAAAGACTTTAGAGGATTGACCCCGTACGTTTCTATTCGCATAGAGCATCTCAATCCAGAGCAAAGCAAGATACTAGGATTTTTGGCAATAGCTAACTATTACGGGCAACAAGCAGTACCTGCCCATGCATTCGCAAAATCACTCGGGCTACCACAATCAAAGCCCGTCGATATCAGAAGCATATTCACCGGTGAGAATCAGAAAACACTAGACTTGCTAATCGAAGCACAACCAGGCCACTGGAGAACAAGCCACCCGCTTATATCACTTGAGGTTATGAGGCTAATGCTATCGCCCCCTCAGGGTGGAACTCAAGAAGGCATATGGCGCCAAAATCTATCCAAATGGAGTAAAGACCTAGCGGACTTATGCAGTGGTGACGGCGACACCCCCAGCGATATTTTGTTGGAATTGGCTAGAAGAGTGTTCATTTATCGAGACAACGTCGAAGTGTTAGGCACAGAGCGCTCAGGATCTAGGGGCTTCTCGCAACTCATAGATGACATCCCATCGGATGCCGGTCGAGTGGAGGTCCTTCGTCATCTCACTGAATGCTTCCCCATGGAAGCACATATGCACGCTCACTTAGGACGTTTCCTTGGGGCTAAAGGTGATTTTGACCAATCCATTCATGAAATCGACTATGCCATTTCGCTGCAAAATGATGATCATGTTCTCCATCACATGCGTGGCATGGTTCTGAGACAAAAAATGAAGAGCTTCGCAGAGCGCGGAGCATCTATAGATGAGTTAGTAGAGTTATCAATAGACTCCAGTTCGTCATTTGAACGCACCAGAGATATTGCCCCAGAACTGGAGCACGGATACATAGGCGAGATCCAGCTTCTTCTTGAGTTAGTTGACAGAGCAAAAATATCAAGCATAACAAGCGCATCAAGCCACCCATATCTTAGAGAGGCGCTTGATCGAGCTGAGGACATCCTTGATAGACTCCAGTATTTATATGCCGGCGAAGAACCAAGCAGATATGCATTAGACTGCCAAGCTAAGCTATCAAGGCTGCATGGCGACTTCAGTAAATCCCTGCAAGGTTGGGACAACTTATTATCTAGACCTGAAATATCAAAGCCTCCAGTTCGCCGACAGATCGTATGGACCATATTGCGAAAATATCAAGGAAGATGGGAAAACCTATCATCCAAAGAGATTAACCGAGTCAAGACCTTACTCGAAGAAAACCTTGAGGAAAACTCCAACGACTCGACTAGTCTTCGCCTTTGGCTGAGGGCTGTCCGCTACTCAGCGAGCCCGCCTTCACTGGACGCGCTTACTGAAAAAGTAGGATATTGGAAGGTAAACACCGGCACACTAGACTCAGCGTTCTACTTATATACGATACATTTCTTACGGATTTTGCAAGGTTCTTCTCAAGCCGTAATCGATACGGAAAGAGCATTAGAGGAATGTCGATCTTTAACTAGGTTCAGGCGTGATCGCACACGGAGCTTTGAGTGGATCGGAGAAAAAAATGGCATCCAGGGTCTTATTCATCAGAGCCAACTTGGTGATTGGAAAGGAGAATTCTTCGAATCAACTGACTTACTGAGACGAGTTTCAGGCCGAATTAAAACCATTGACGGACCACAAAAAGGACTCATCGAAATTAGCGGTGGGATAGAAGCATTTTTTGTTCCCGCAAAATCTGACATACACGCAGGAAAAGATGAAAACGCGCTGGTCACATTCTATTTAGGATTGAGCTACGACGGTCCTAGAGCATGGGATGTAACACTCGGCTAAATAGATGATTTCGGGCGCGGCCAAAGTCTTAGCGTAACTGGCAGCGCCCTCTTTATAACTAAAAAGTTGAAATTATCAGCCTATAAAACGGATGGAATTAGCTCCACTTTAGTCCAAAGCAGGAACATCAATAACTTGCGCGATGGAATATTGATAGCTCATCACCGCCAAATCGCTGTCGCTCCAGTGAGTGTGGCTTTCCAATTGGCTACTTACATGGAATCGATGAAATGCCATCCCCTCGCGTCCCATATAGCGTTTCGCTGCGTAAAGCCTTGCCCCGAGATCAAGAAGCTCTTTCAGCGATGCATCCCACTGCTCTTCCAAACGCTCAAGAGCCACTACCACTGCAAAGCGTTCCGCCTTAAGAATTTCCTCAGCCGCTTCCTCGATGTGCGTGTCGATAGTTTCAATTTCTTGCACCATGGCAGCGATCATCAAGCCTTGCCGGCGCTGATTTTCCATCGCCGAGTTCAAAGCCTTCGCCGCTTTCTGTGCGCCATCGGCAGCTTTTTTCTCGCCGTCTACATCGCTCCAAGCAACCGCTTGGGCGTAGGCCCGCGCGGCCTCCTCCTCAGCCTGGCGAGCATCAGCAACCATCTTCTCGGACTGGCTCTTGGTTTCTGCTAACCGCGCGCTCAGCACTTTGCGCTTGCCTTCCAGGTCGGCCTTATCAGCTGCCCAGTTGTTCATGGTTTCTTTGTACTCTGCCATCAGCTCAGAGCTTTTAGTCTTTCGGTTCCACCATGCAATGTCCCGATCAATCATGGAGACTTTGTGCTCGACGGTTCCGACTTTCGATCTCAATTCACGAAGGCGGATCTGAAGCTCGTTACCTGCTGGCGTTTCAGGATAGTTTGGATCAATCAGGTGCTCTTCGTATTGGGCGATCTGCCCATTGAGTTCCTCGAGCTCAGCTTGGTGCTGGGTGCGTTCGATGTTCAATTGTTCAAGGCTTCGCATTGCTTCGTCATCCATAGGAGGGAGTTGATAGTTGAGTGGCTGGCGAGGCCGAACGCGCCGGCGTATGCCTCATGTGGACTGGCTACCTTTAGGCCGCCACAACTTCAGCCAGCGGCGCCTCGGTATTGGGTTCGCTCAGCACCACGTAACAGCGCTGCATGCCCATGCCGGGCAGGCGTACTGTGCTCGACGCTTTTCCGTCCTTGCCGCTCTGTAGAACGCCTCGCTCTATCAACTCACGGTTCACGGCGGTGATGTTCATTCCACGGAACACCTCCGATCGCCATGCTTCCGGGAGTACGTAGTAGGTGATGGTGGTGTGCATGGTGTCACCCATGCCGTGCTCCATGGTTTTGCGGAACCCCAATCGATCAATCGTGCGTGGGCCATGTTCATCGATCTTCGCGGCGGTGGACTCCCACCGCGTGAATCGGCTTTCACCAAAGCGCTCAATGACCTGGCGCAAGCGCGCCATGATGGCTTCCCCCTCCATATTTCCTGCACCGCCGCGCTCAGCCAGCCAGGCATGCAGACAGACGCGAGCTGCCGTGAGCGCAGCGCCGTCAGGCCAGCCGGTCACGCCCAAGGCAGTGGCGAGCTCGCCCGCTGCGCCGACCAGGCCAAAGCGCAGAGCAGCACGCTGGACCTGCCCACTTGCTGACGCTGGGAGATTCTTTGCGATGAACTGCTCGACAGTACGACGCATGATGGTCACCAGACCGGGAAGCTTGCCGGGAGCGCACAAGGCGTCTAGGAACGCCGTGAGCGGCGTACCGTAGAACTTGCTTACCCGCAGCTTGAGCGCATCTGAGAGCGATGCGGCATCTTCAAATCCACACAGGGCGTCGAACATCCCTAACCCTTTGCTGGCGTTCGCCGGTACCGCCAGCATACGAACCTCCATGCCAGCCTTGAGCTCTTTGTTGGCTTCAGCCATATGCTGCGCCAGCGTCTTTTCACCGGTCGAAAGAAACAGCAGGCGCCATTCCTGTACGGTACGGCCTGCTTGTCCTCGATCATTCGCCCGGGCTTTGCCGGTGCCGTTGCCGAGCATGTAGACGGTCTCGCCGATAATGCGGGCGTCGCACATGCCGATTTCATCCAAGATCAACAGTCCATCAGAGTGCGCCGCAGCGATTGACTCAAGCGCGTTGTCGGTCGACCGCCATGACCGCACCAAACGTGGTCCGCCGTACACTGAGGCGGCTACCTGCAAGTGCGTGGTCTTCCCGCCGGAACTGTCACCGTAAAGGTGAAAACCGCCGGACTCGTGTCCCAGCAAATGAAGCATAGGGCCGGCAAAAGCCGTGCTGACCACAAACGCCAAGCGGTGATTACCGACACAAAGAGCGCCGATCTGGCTCTGCCACTGCTTTAGGGTGCCAGCCTCGTTGATTGGCGGGAGCTGGGCTCCAGCATCGTAGAAATGCAGGTGTTCGCCATGCTGACCAATCTGACGATCAGGCAGCAGGAATGCGTTGTTGTGCCAGCCCAAACGGGTTACTAGTCGTGCGCGCTGAGAGCTATCAAAACCCTGCAGGTAGCTCTGCAGGTCGTTACGCGCATGCCTGCCTGACCTAGAGCCGGCCAGGCGTAGTCCCATGTCGACCAGTGGACCCAATACGTCTTTGCCGAAATCGCCGGTCATCGTCCGCGCCGGAATGTTCCAACGTTTCTTTTCACCGTCGGGATCATCGAACTCGACCAGCAGCCCCCAGTTGTGACCCTTCTCGTCGCGAGTACGCGCGAGAATTTCAAGGGACGAACATACGGGGCGTGCCTCACCATCTTCGGTGGCGTAGAACACGCCTTCTTCTGTCAGGCGGAAGCCAGTCGGTAGTAGATCCCGACTGGGGCGAGCCTTCCCTTTCTCCGCCTTGCTTGGCTTCGCATCAACCACCTCAACAACCGATGGAGCGCTCTGGTTCGAGCTTCCACACAGCTCACCGGTGCCAGCTAGCAACGCGAAATGCGCAGCAGTCCACCCTTTCTCCAGCGCATCGGCGGCGTCATCACCATCGCTCCAACGTCCGCCTTTGGTAAAGCTCGGTATTTCGCCCTTGTGCACAGGCTTGCGATTGAACACTGCTAGCTCGATGGTTTGAACTGCACAACCAATTTCCGCCAGTTTGGAGGCTATCGCCTGCATGCACTTGGCGCCGCTGTCGTCGTTATCGGGCCACAAGAGCACCTCACGTCCCTGCAACGGGGTGAAGTCCGCCTTGTGCCAAGAGTTTGAGCCGTTTGGCCAGCAGGTGGCCACGTGACTTGGCAGAAGCACCTGCGCTGCATCAGCGGCCTTCTCGCCCTCGCAAAGAATCACTGGAGCGTCTGGCTTCTTATCCAGCTCGTCCAGGCGTAACAATGGTCGTGGCTCAGCTAGCCCCTGCCAGCGCCATTGAGCCGGACCCTGCGCGCCACGCATGCACCACGTCAGCGGCGCAAATACCTTCTTGGCGGGTTCGTCCGGACTACCGGCGACATCGAATCGATAGAGAACCATCAAGGGCTCGCCTTGGGCATTGCGGTAACACCAAACTTTCGACGGAGCCCCATGCTGTCGGTGCTTGCTTGGGCATTTGGTCATCGCCTCAGCGGGGATCGGTAATACCGCCTGCCATTCAGTAGTTGCTGGCTTTTTAGCCGGCTGAGCCTGGATCGCGGTACGAGGATCAATACGCAGAAACTCAACCAGCTTCTGGCATGCATCAACGTCAGACGAGCTACCGAGATAGCGCACCAGGTCGATCAGATCGCCGCCTTTTTCACCCGTTGCAAAGTCAGCCCACGTGCCCTTGGTCAGGCTGATCTTCAGAGAGCCGGCGTGCTTGTCATTTCGGGTAGGGTTTGGTGCGGTGTATTCCTTGCCACCGTCTACACGCTTTCCGTTCGGCAGCCAGTGAGAGAGCACCCGATCAATCTGACACAGCGCCTCAGCTTTGACCTGCGCAAAGGTGGGGCGACGGCTGTTGACTTTGGTTCCGCTCATGCGCCACCGCCTTGGGCAACTTGAAGCCCTGTGGCGACGTCATCAATGAGGGCTTTAGCCATTTCCCCGAGGTAATGAGCTGCCCAAACTACGGTTCCATTCTCATTTTCCATCCCGCCCCGCAGAGTGAGCTTATTGATGCAGTCCATCAGAAGCGAAGCTTGCTCAAGCGCTTCCTCACAAGAAATGCCGGCATTAACACGGAACAGCGGTGAACCCTGCGAGTTGTAATTGGCAAAGGTGGCGCCGCCG
This sequence comes from Pseudomonas sp. 2848, assembly GCF_003253945.1. Taxonomy (NCBI): domain Bacteria; kingdom Pseudomonadati; phylum Pseudomonadota; class Gammaproteobacteria; order Pseudomonadales; family Pseudomonadaceae; genus Pseudomonas; species Pseudomonas sp. 2848. Next base: position 34,943 of record NZ_QKZD01000003.1, on the reverse strand, counting down.
GCGGTGTTTATCACCAAAGAGGCCTTCATTGCGCACCTCCAGATACCGAGCGACGGCTAGATTCGTCAGCATGAATCACCAGCGTGCGAATCAGCCCCAGCGTCCCGCGTACGTCCCACAGAGCAGCGGCGATCACGCGGTTCGCCAAGCGAGGGGTATCACACTCGAACTGATCTTCTAGCAGGAGGAGAACAGCGTTCGCACGCTCTACTGCGCAAGTGATGGCATCGACTGGAATACCGGCATCGGTGTGTTTAGGAACAGCGAGGATATCTTCGGGAAGGGCCATATTCAGAGAAGTGATCATTGCGCACCCCCTGTATTTTCCAGGGCGCGGGCTTTGGCCATATGGTCGTTGTAACGGGCAAGGCGAGTACGAAGGCTGGAGTCGGCGTGGAGAGCGGCGAGAGCCAATGCCCGATGGGCAGCGGCACGAATTTTGGACGGAAGGCGGGCGTGCATTGGGTGTTGCTCCTTGAGTTGAGGAGCCATCACCGCTTGCGGCCAAGCAAGGAATGGTGACGGCTGTACGCGGGTTGGCCGACCGGGACTCAAGGCACCCGGCACACCCGAAGGTGTCCCACGCACAGCCGCCATAACACGAAACTGCGGGCACAAAAAAAGCGCCTGCAATCGTATGGTGGGCGCTTGTGCGCCTTGAGTTGTTCGACCGGCCAAGGTCGGTCACTGAATTTGCAGCGACGATCACAGAGTAATCGCGAGCGAGCAGAAGCGCAACAGGTGCGCATACTTGCACAAGCAATAATGGAGGTTTAGATTGAGCAGGCATGAAGAATTACCTCAACGCCCTCGGTAGCCGCCGGGGGCGTTTTCGTTTGAGCAGTGCGGGTCGGTGCTGTCAGTTGCCAGAGGTCGGTGGGTGCGCTTCGCCTTTCAACCAGGCAAATATCCTCGCGTCTTCCCTGCACCGGCGGCGGTACTCCTCAGCGAGCCACTCTTCACGTTTTGCAACGCTCTCAGCCACGAAGGTATCCAGGTCTGTTTGATCTCGTCCAAACGCATGACTCTGTTCGCTGGTGGCCTGCTCTTCCTCCAGATCGTTCGCTACCCAGCTAGCCCAAACCTCAGCGTCATTCGAAAAGAGATAACTCTCATCGGTGAACCAGTAGGTTACCCATTCAGCCAATTGAATTGCTGTGAGGCCCAAACGCCGCTGTTTGTCCATTGCGAACGGCCCTTCTCCCACGATGGTAGAGAACTCGCGGCGGATTCCATGCTTCCGCATGAACGCGGGCATTTCCCACGGGTTTGCGCGGAGTGGAATGGCTAGGCCATCTGGGTTGAAAAAGAATGCCTCTTGGGACTGGCCGTTCCAACTCACCCCTGCAATGATCCTGTGTCGCCAGTTGATATCCCCAGACTTGTAGAGGCAGAACGCTGCGCCATAGGGATCATGGAATGGGCCAGTGAAGTGATAGCGACGCACGCTCATGCCGCCACCCGGTCACGAGCCTGAATGCGGCTACGCGTCCATGCTTGAACCTCGGAAAGAACCCAGGCTACCGGGGCGCCCCGGGCGGTACTGTTGCTCAGCTTCACGGGCAGCGGGAAGCCACTCTCGGCCTGCTGCATCAGCTTGTAGATCGTGGGACGGGCCAACCCTACGATAGCCATCACTTCAGTGATGCGTATCAGAGTGGTCTGAGGGTCGCGCCCAGAGTGGAGGGTGGTTGCTGCGGAGAAAGTGGTCATAGTCATGCCTGTATCTAAAGAGACAGGCACAGACTAAAAACTCAATAACGAATCAACACGGTCCGCTCGTTTTTCTTTTTTTTCTAGGGCCGTACTCTCCCAGCTCTCTGAGATTTTCCCTAATCGTGTCCCGTGTTCCGATTCCCTCTACACCGACCAGCCTGGACAGCAGTGCCTTAGGTTCAATTTCAGGATAGGACCTCTTGATACGCTCAACGGCGGCCCGGGTGAGCTCCCGCTTCTTCACCTTTCCATCTTGAGTAGCGGTACCTGGCCGACTGTTCCCCTTGCCTGCCCAGCGAGCCCTCTCGGAGCTTTTCACGGTGTAGATTTTGTCGATCATCGTCGGAAAAAAACTACCTGGCTGAAGCGTCCCAGAGCTCAACGCGACTTCAGACTGGCGATAAAGGTCAGCAAGCATCAACACCTTTTCCGACTCAGCCACCCACTGAGCAAAGGTCTCTCTCACCTCAGCTTCCCTGCCCGGTTGGGTACGACGTTGGCGCTCAACCATGGTGTGAAAAAACTCGGGATCATTCAGCCTTAGGAATTCGGCTAAGTCAGGGTTGATGTCGTACACATTGAGCTCAACATTCCCCAACCAGTCAGCCAGCACCTGAACAGCGTCCAGCGCTTGCGCGAAGGCGTAGCTCGCCGCCATTCGAGAGCTAGAAATAGCTTCAACTTGACCTAGCACCTGACGCACTACATCCGGCAGCGAAAACGACTGGGCATAGCACAATCGCTCGTAAATGAGATCTCGCTGCCTGAACGTCTCATGGATTACCCGCCTTGCTTGACTGGAATACCCCAACCCTTCCTCGAGCCAATAAGAAGCTGCCTCGTTTATCACATCAAATGCCTGGCGAAAGTGCTCACGGAACTCAGGGAAAAGTGCAACTTCCGCTACAGCATCCTCCATCATCTGGATCTCATCGAGCAGGCTACTGATGTCAGTATTCGCAAGCTCGAACGTGAATTGCTCCACCTCATTTTCGGACCAGATCACACCCCACGCCCCCTTGATCGAAAAATGAGCCTGCGCGATAGATGATCGCTAAGCTGCCGACAGGGCCGACAGGCAACAGTGGTGCGAAACACCATATAGCGTTGATACACCTGCTTGTCCGCGTGGGCCAGCGATGCGTTACCAGTCCGGAGGCTAGGATTTTCAACGGTTCCACCTGCCCCGAAACACGAGTTGCACATGAAACACCCCAATTGGTGGCTACGATCCACGAGCATTGACGACCGTAACGTATCGCTAGCTCTCGATGCCTCATGCGTTGCTTGAAATCTCAAATGTCGCTCGCGACAGCATCTCGGTGGGCAAAGTCGTACGGGGTGATCGCTTCCATTCGATTGGCGTCTAAATAATCTGCCCACCACTGCACCATGAGCCTTCGCTCCTGAATGTGTTCTGCTTTGTGGATATACGCTGCGCGCACCGTGTTTCGCTCCTGATGGCTCATCTGTCGTTCGACAGCGTCTTTACTCCACAACCCAGACTCAACTAGTGCTGAACAAGCCATTGTCCTGAAACCGTGGCCGCACACCTCTGACTTCGTGTCATACCCCATGCGTCGAAGGGCCTTGTTGACGGTGTTTTCGCTCATGGGTTTCCAGTGATGGTGATCACCTACAAATACCAAGTCGAATCGGCCGGTGAGATCGCGGATTCGCTCCAAGACACTAACTGACTGGCGACTGAGCGGAACCAAGTGTGGTGTGCTCATCTTCGAGCCGCGATGGGAGTTCTTTACGCCCTCGATAGGCGCTCGCTCACCAGGGATTTCCCACATCAACTTTCCCATGTCGATCTCACCCCAGCGAGCGAATCGGAGCTCACTAGAGCGGATAAACACCAGCAAGGTCAGTTGCACCGCGAGCTTGGTCAGGCCGCGCCCGCTGTCGGCATCTATCCGCTGGAGGAGCTCAGGTAAGCGCTCAAATGGCAAAGCAGGCCGGTGCGCTGTTTTGCGGGTAGCCGTGGCGCCTTGCAGATCTATCGCAGGGTTGAAATCCAGATGGCCATGCTGAACCGCCATGCGGAGGATGCCTGTCATGTACTGCCGTAGGCGTGCAGCCGTATCCAAGGTATCCCGCTTTTCCGCCGCCTTCAGTGGAACCAGCAGATCCCGTGTTTTGAGTTCCGCGACCGGGCGATCACCGAGAGTGGGCAACAAGTGGGATTCAATGCGTCTCCACACGGTGGAGGCATGACCAGGTGTCCACTTACGAGCGCAGGCCGCGTGCCATTCCTGAGCAAGCAAACGGAATGTATTCGCCCGGGCGTTAGCCGCTTCCTGTTTGTCCAAGCGCGCCTGCTCGATGGGGTCTTTCCCAGCAGCAAGGAGTTCAAGCGCCTGGGCGCGTCGCTCCCTGGCCGCTTTCAAGCCGAGCGCCGGATAGTTGCCAAACGTTGCTAAACCATCACGGCCATCAGGTTTGGTGTACTTCATACGCCAAGTCTTGACGCCTGACGGCTTCACCAGCAGGTAGAGGCCTTTGCCATCGAACAGCTTGTAGTCCTTCTCCCGAGGCTTGGCCGCATCACATTTGGGATCGGTGAGAGGAACCACTGTGCGCGCCATAAGGATACGTTTCCTTGCCGAACCGAAATATCCCTAACCATATCCCTAAATCGCGTAGATGCCCAGAGACAAAACGAGACAGGCAGAAACAACAAAGCCCGCGCTAGGCGGGCTTTGTTGGGTGTTTCGTAGACAGTCATAGACTTCTGGAAACTGGTCTCTGGTGCCGGAGACAGGAATCGAACCTGCGACCTTCGCGTTACGAGTGCGCTGCTCTACCGACTGAGCTACACCGGCGTGTTGCGCAACGTACCACTGCCGTGTCGGTTACGCAAACCCCTGTTTCACCTCACTTTCACTGCGCCTTGCAGCCGTTGGGCGCGAGGTCTTCCTCCACCGTGGTCACGCAGGTCCAGCCTGCCTGGGTACGCGCCAGGGTCACGGTCTTGCCCAGCACATTGGCCGGTGCGTCGGCCAGGGTGCAGGCGATGCTGGCGGTGCCGTCGGCGGCCTTGCCACTGGCGGTGATCGCGCAATGGGCGGTGGCGGGCTGGCCGCCGAGGCTGGCGACGTCTGGTACGTCCTTGCCGTCGTTCAGGCGCACGTCCATCGGTGTCTTCAGCGCGGAGATTTCCAGCAACGCGGCGGTAGCCTTGGCGTGGGCCTGGTGGTTGGTGTACAGGGGGATGGCGATGGTCGCCAGGATGCCGATGATCGCGACGACGATCATCAGTTCGATCAGGGTGATACCTCGTTGCCCTTTCATGAACGGTCTTCCTTCGTGATACGTGGAGGCGCGGCGGGCGCTTTCATCGTGGCGCGCCCCGGCCGGCAGGCGCGCAGTAGGCCTGAACCGACACCTTTTGTCACCCCTGCGCGGCGGGGCGTCATCTTCGCTGGACTACTCTAGTGAGCCACAGGGAAACGCGCCCGGCAGCAGGCCGGGCAAGCTGTTACCGGGCTTTTCGCCCCAGCGCAAAAGGACTCTCGCCATGCCTGCTTCCACCCGTCTATACGCCTGGGAAGGCGTCGATGCCAGCGGCGCGCCGCAACAGGGCCAGCACACTGGGCGCAGCCCGGCGTTCGTGCAGGCGTGGTTGCGCCAGCAGGGGATTCGCGCGACGCGGGTGCGGCTGGCGGGTGGGCTGCGCTGGCGCTGGCCGCAACGGGCGGGCAAGGTGGATGCGCCGGGGTTCAGCCGGCAGCTGGCGACCTTGCTCACGGCGGGGGTGCCGCTGTTACAGGCGTTCGAGGTGATGGCGCGCAGCACGGTGAACAGCGCCATGGCGGCGCTGCTGGTGCGGTTGCAACAGGATGTGGCGGCGGGGTTGGGCTTGGCGGATGCCTTGCAGCGCCATCCGGGGTGGTTCGATGCGCTGTACTGCAACCTGGTGCGGGTGGGCGAGCAGTCGGGCACGCTGGACCGGCAGCTGGAGCAGATGGCGACCATGCTGGAGAAGCGCCAGGCGCTGCGGCAGAAGGTGCGCAAGGCGATGCTGTATCCGGCGCTGTTGCTGCTGACGGGGCTGGGGGTGGCGGCGTTGTTGCTGCTGGAGGTGGTGCCGCGGTTCCAGGGGTTGTTCGCCAGTTTCGACAAGGCACTGCCGGCGTTCACCCAGTGGGTGATCGATTTATCCACAGGGCTGGGCAATCACGTCGGGTGGTTGGTGCTGTTGATAACTGCACTGGGGTTTGGGGTGCAGGCGTTGTATCGGCGGCATCTGCCGGCGCGCCTGTGGATATTGCGCGGGGTGTTGCGGGTGCCGGTGGTGGGCACCTTGCTCGGGCAGGCGGCGTTGGCGCGCTTTGCCCGTAGCCTGGCGACCTCGTATGCCGCCGGGGTGGCGTTGCTGGATGCGCTGGCCACGGTGGCGCCGGTGAGTGGCGATAGCCTGCACGAGCGGGCGATCCTCAAGTTGCGCCAGGACGTGGCCGGCGGCATGGGGCTGCAGCAGGCAATGGAGGCGGATGCGCTGTTCCCGCCGCTGTTGCGCCAGCTGGTGGCGGTGGGCGAAGCCAGCGGTACCCTCGACCGGATGCTGGACAGGGCCGCGCTGCATTACGAAGAACAGGTGAGCCAGGCGCTGGAGCAGTTGACCACGCTGCTTGAGCCGGCCATCGTGCTGATCCTCGGGCTGCTGGTGGGGGGCCTCGTCGTGGCGATGTATTTGCCGATCTTCCAGTTGGGTAGCCTGATCTGAACATGAATGCCTGGACCGTAATCGTCGATCATCCGCCGTTTTTCTACGCCCTGGCCGCGGTGCTGGGGTTGCTGGTGGGCAGTTTTCTCAATGTGCTGGCGTACAGGCTGCCGATCATGCTCGAGCGCCAGTGGCAGCGGGAGGCGCAGGAGGTGCTGGGGCTGCCGCAGGCCGAGCATGAGCGTTTCGACCTGTGCCTGCCGGCTTCGCGCTGCCCGCACTGCCAGCGCCAGATCCGCGCGTGGGAAAACATTCCTGTGCTGAGTTACCTGGCCTTGCGTGGGCGTTGCTCGGGGTGCAAGGCACGGATCAGTGCGCGTTATCCACTCGTGGAGCTGGCCACCGCGCTGCTGTCGCTGTTGGTCGCTTGGCATTTCGGGCCAGGCGTGGAGGCGCTGGCAGTGATGCTGCTGACCTGGGGATTGATCGCCTTGAGCCTGATCGATGCCGAGCACCAGTTGCTGCCGGATGTGCTGGTGCTGCCGCTGTTGTGGCTGGGGTTGATCGGCAACGCCTTCGGGCTGCTGGTGCCGCTGAGCGATGCGCTGTGGGGCGCGGTGGCGGGTTACCTGAGTTTGTGGTCGGTGTACTGGGTGTTCAAGGTGGTGACCGGCAAGGAGGGCATGGGCTTCGGTGACTTCAAGCTGCTGGCCATGCTCGGTGCCTGGGGCGGTTGGCAGATCCTGCCGCTGACCTTGATGCTGGCGTCCTTGGTAGGGGCGCTGATCGGGCTGACGCTGGTGCGTTTCAAGCGCACGCAAATGGGCGCGGCATTGCCTTTCGGGCCTTATCTGGCCATTGCGGGGTGGATCGCATTGCTCTGGGGTGATGAAATAGTCGCCTCATACCTGCAACTGCTTGGAACCTGATGAGCACAGCGCCCTTCACACCCTGGATTCTTGGCCTTACCGGCGGCATCGGCAGCGGCAAGAGCGCCGCCGCCGAACGTTTCGTCGAACTGGGCGTGCACCTGGTCGATGCCGACCAGGCTGCGCGCTGGGTCGTCGAGCCGGGGCGCCCTGCCCTGGCCAGCATCGTCGAGCGCTTTGGCGCCGGCGTGCTGCAGGCGGACGGCCAGCTCGACCGTGGCGCCCTGCGCCAACTCATCTTCGCCGACCCGAGCCAACGGCAATGGTTGGAACAACTGCTGCACCCGCTGATCGGCCAGGAGATCTTCAGCTACCTGGCCAAGGCCGAGACGCCCTATGCGGTGTACGTTTCGCCGCTGTTGATCGAGTCGGGGCAGCACCAGAAGACCCAGCGCATCCTGGTGATCGATGCGCCGACCGAGTTGCAGGTGCAACGCACCTTGGCCCGCGACAACACCAGCGCGGAACAGGTGCAGGCGATTCTCAAGGCCCAGCTGGCCCGGGAAGAGCGCCTGCGCCATGCCGATGACGTGGTGGTCAACGATCGTGACCTGCAATCGCTGCACGACGAGATCGACCGCCTGCACCACTTTTACCTGACTTTACGAGGAGGCCAGCCATGAGCCAGCCGATGACCGTTGATTGCCCGACCTGCGGGGCACCCGTGGAATGGGGCGAGCAGAGCCCGTTCCGGCCGTTCTGCTCGGACCGCTGCAAGTTGATCGACCTGGGCGCCTGGGCGGCCGAGGAGCACAAGATCGCCGGGGCGGAGGAGTCCGAGGATGAGTTGTATTCGGGGGATCTGGAGCCGCGGCACTAAACGGATCGCGCAGCCTTAACAACAGCTGCTGCTTGAATCCTGGGGCCGCGTTGCGGCCCATCGCTGGCAAGCCAGCTCCCACAGGGACGGCGCTTGGCTTTAGGTTTACGCGGTCGGTGTGGGAGCCGGCTTGCCGGCGAGAGGCCGGTACAGGCCACTCGATAACGCTTTAGCGCTCGTCATCCTTCCACGGCGCTTGCAGATAGCGGCTGCGGTTGAAGGTCTCCAGCCACTCCGGGCAGAACACCACCAGCGCACTGATCACCGTGCCATTGATGAACGCCTCGGGGAACATCATCAGCCATAGGTAGCCAACAAAATCGCTTAGCCATTCCGGCATGGCGAAACGCTCGTCCATCCACAGCACCCCCAACCCCGCCGCCAGGCACAGCAACACCGTCAACGCTGCCGGGAAAAACCCGCAACAGAAGATATAAACGAACAGGTTACGCGGCTGGGCGCGCTCGACCAGGATCGCGCACACCTCGGTGACCAGCACCGGCAGGCCGACGATCAGCAGGCCGTTGACGCCGATGGCGGCAAGGTCCTGGCGGCCCATCAGCAACAGGCCAAGCTGGGCGAGAAAGCCGCCGAGCACGGCCAATGGCCAGTCCAGCAGCAGGGTGACGGCGGTCATGCCGATAAAGTGGTACGACACCCCGGTATCGAAGTCGCGGCGCACCAGCCAGAGTATGAACAGGCAGAACACCGTGCCGAACAGCAGGTGCTGGCGGCGGGTGTCAGTGAACAGCTCGACCCAGCGGGTGCGGCTGGCGGCCCAGATCAGCAGGGGCACGTAACCTATCCAGCCAAGGGTAAGGCTGGTGCTGGACAAGACTTGTGCGCTGATCACCTGAACAATATCCCTGTCGGCCATGTGGACAAGCCTGAGTCTACACCCATTCTCCCTTTCAGCCGGTTGCTATAGGCTGGCACCTCATTTCGATGCAGGACGCGTCCGCCATGCCTGAAGGACTTAACCTGCCGCTGCTGCTCGGCGCGGCGTTCAGCGCCATCGCCGGCGTGCTGCACCTGGCGGTGATCGCCGTTGGCCCGCGTTGGTACCGCTTGTTCGGCGCTGGCGAGCGCATGGCCAGGGCGGCGGAGCAAGGGCGCGTCTACCCGGCCCTGGTCACTGCGGCGATCGCGGCGGTGCTGCTCGTCTGGTCGGCCTATGCCTTGTCAGCGGCTGGGCTGATGCGCCCGTTGCCCTTGCTGTTGCCGGTGATCTGCCTGATCACCCTGGTGTACCTGGCGCGGGGCCTGCTGGGGCCGCTGGTGCTGGCCGGCACCGGGCGAAGCCGGCGGTTTATCGCGGTCAGTTCGGCCATTTGCCTGGGCGGCGGGCTGCTGCATCTGCTGGGGGTGGTGCAGCAGTGGCTGGTGCTGGGCTGATTCCTACGCACAAACAGCATCTTACCGTCATCAATTAGCGACTAAGCTTGTCCCCATGGATGACTCAGACTACCTGCGCCTGCTTACCATCCAGGCCGAGCAAGCCAATGCGTTCCTGTCCAATGCCCGCAAATGGGAGCGCGAGCGTTGGGTCTGCCAGCGCCTGCTGCAAGGGCTGAACATCCCCTACCGCAGCGAGGATTTCACCCCGGCCGGGCAAGAGCCACCGGACGTGCTGTTCCGCGACGCGGCGTTCGAGGTGTTCTTCGTGCTCGACGAGGGCCGCCGGCTCAACGATGAATGGCGCGAGGAGCTGCAACGGCGGCGCAGCGCCTTCTCCCTGGCCCAGCTGGTGCGCCGCGAGCAGCGGCCCCGGCGCATCAGCGCCCAGGAGCTGCTGGCGCGCCTGGCGCCGACCCTGCGCAAGAAGTCGCACAACTACCGCGAGCGCGGGCTGGACCTGAGCGAGCTGGACATCATCGCCTTCGCCAGCCTCAAGCGCGAAGTGCTCGACCTCAATAGCCATTTCCCGCCGCCCACCGAGTACCTGCGCCAGGGCTGGCGGTCGCTGTCGCTGGTGGGGCCGACTTTCGCCCGGGTGCTGTTCGCCCACCCGGACGCGCCGGATTTCCTGCGCGGCAACCTGGGGCGCAGCATCGTGTTCGACGTAGGCATCAGTCTTTGATCCAGTGCCGGGTGTCTTTGCGATCACGTACACTCGGCGCCAGGGATAGAAAGCATTATCATTCGACCCATGCGTTTGCGTGAGCGCTGTGGCGTGCACGCAGTCACGAACGTCTATCTGACGAGGCCCACCATGACCAGCCGCCTGAATCCTGAAGATCAGCGTCGCGTCGATGAGTATCTGAGCGCCCCCCAGCATCAAGTCGAGCGCCGGCCCTTCCGGCCGTGGCTGCTCCTGCTGCTGGTGGTGGCCGTGACCATCGGTCTGGGCCTGTTGAGCCGCCTGCTGAGTGGACTGGTGCTATGAGCTGCCTCGCGCTCGCCCGCCTCTCATGCCGGATGCGGCCGGACCTTGTGTCCACGAATTCCGTAAAACTTGTGAGATATCCCCATGACTCATCGCATCGTGATTGTCGGCGGCGGCGCCGGCGGCCTGGAACTGGCGACCCGCCTGGGTAAAAGCCTGGGCAAGCGCAAACAGGCCGAGATCACCCTGGTTGATGCCAACCTGACGCACATCTGGAAGCCACTGCTGCACGAAGTGGCGGCCGGCTCGCTGAACTCCTCGGAAGACGAACTGAACTACGTGGCCCAGGCCAAGTGGAACCACTTCAACTTCCAGATGGGGCGCATGAGCGGCCTGGACCGCGAAAGTAAACTGATCCAGCTGGCCGCGACCCTCGACGACGAGGGCCGTGAGCTGCTGCCTGCGCGCACCATCGGCTACGACACCCTGGTGATCGCCGTGGGCAGCAACACCAACGACTTCGGCACCCTGGGCGCGGCGCAGCACTGCCTGTTCCTCGACAGCCGCAAGCAGGCCGAGCGCTTCCACCAGCAACTGCTCAACCACTACCTGCGCGCCCACGCGGGTGATGTGGCCAGCGAGCAGATCAGCGTGGCCATCGTCGGCGCCGGTGCCACCGGCGTGGAGCTGGCGGCCGAGCTGCACAACGCCGCCCACGAGCTGGCAGCCTATGGCCTGGACAAGATCCAGCCCAAAGACATGCACATCACCCTCATCGAAGCGGGCCCACGGGTGTTGCCGGCGCTGCCGGAGCGCATCAGCGTGCCGGTGCACAAGACCCTGGAAAAACTCGGGGTGACGGTGATGACCAATGCCGCGGTCAGCGAAGTGACCGAGGATGGCCTGAAGACAGCGGCCGGCGAAGTGATCCAGGCCAGCTTGAAGGTCTGGGCGGCGGGCATTCGCGCGCCGGGCTTCCTCAAGGACATCGACGGCCTGGAGACCAACCGCATCAACCAACTGGTGGTGCGCCCGACCCTGCAGACCACCCTGGACGACAACATCTTCGCCTTCGGCGACTGCGCCGCCTGCCCGCAGCCGGGCACCGACCGCAACGTGCCGCCACGGGCCCAGGCCGCGCACCAGCAGGCCTCGCTGCTGGCCAAGAGCCTCAAGCTGCGCCTGGAGAACAAACCGCTGCCGACCTACGAGTACAAGGACTACGGCTCGCTGGTATCGCTGTCGCGCTTCTCGGCGGTGGGTAACTTGATGGGTAACCTGATGGGCAGCGTGAAGCTGGAGGGCTGGTTGGCGCGAATGTTCTATGTGTCGCTGTACCGGATGCACCAGATGGCGCTGTACGGGATGTTCCGCACCTTGATGCTGATGCTGGGCAGCAAGATTGGGCGCGGGACTGAGCCGCGCCTGAAGCTGCACTGATAGCCGGTCGCCTGCTCTCCCGGTGGGAGCGGCGATGCAGCGACCCGACTTGCCCCGCGATGGCGTTGGCCGCCACAACCTGGCTGCCTGTGCAGACGCCATCGCGGGGCAAGCCCGCTCCCACGGTTCAACGCACTATGCGATACGTGCTCTGCACGAACCCACTCTCGTAACTGGTCGTCTTCATGTGCTGCAACAGCACATCCTTCGCCAACTCGCCGAACAACGGTATCCCCTGCCCCAGCAGCACGGGGATGCGGGTGATGGTCAGCTCATCCACCAGCCCCTCGCGCAAGAACCCTTGAATCAGCTTGCCGCCATCCAGGTAGAGGCTCTTTGCGCCCGTGGCCTGCAGGTGCTCGAGCAACGCCGGGATCGGCCCAGGATGCAACTCGACGCGCCCTGACACACCCCTGGGCAGTGCCTCGAGCGTACTGCTGACCACCACCACTCGCGTATCAGGGTACGGCCACTCACCAAAGGTCATGACCTTGTCGAAGGTGCCGCGCCCCATTACCAACGTATCGACGCCCGCCATGAAACCGGCATAGCCATGGTCGTCGCTGGACTGAGTCGCCCCCATCAACCAATCGAGGCCGCCGTCTTCGCGGGCGATAAAGCCATCCAGGCTGGAGGCAATGAAAACACTGGCTTTGAGTGGCATGCGCGGGCGCTCCTGCGGGCGAAGGCCACAGGGTAGCAAAGGGCGGGGATATAAATCGCGGACAAAAGAAAAAGGGCATCTCATTCGAGATGCCCTTTTTACATGGTGGGTCGTGTAGGATTCGAACCTACGACCAATTGGTTAAAAGCCAACTGCTCTACCAACTGAGCTAACGACCCGGAAAATGGTCGGGGTGAGGGGATTCGAACTCCTGACATCCTGCTCCCAAAGCAGGCGCGCTACCGGACTGCGCTACACCCCGAGATTGGCTCCGCGACCTGGACTCGAACCAGGGACCCAATGATTAACAGTCATTTGCTCTACCGACTGAGCTATCGCGGAACTGAACTTCGGTACATCTTTACTGCTTCGAAGCCTGTGTTAGCTTCGATCTCTTTGGCTATCCGCTTTCGCGTTGTCGCTGCTGAGGCCGGCTATTCTACATTCTTCGTTTTGCTTGTCAACCACTTTTTTTCGTTCAACTTACTGATTTGTAAGTTGTTTTCAGATCGTCGGTGTTGCTGGCGATCTGCTCAGTGCCTGACAGCGGGGCGAATATTAGGGGCACTCTGTTTTTTGTGCAAGCACTTTTTTCAAAATTTTCAGCAAGTTAGCTGGGAAGCCGGAAAATCAGGGGTTTGCGCTGCCTGCACTGGCCTTATCGCGGGGCATGCCCGCTCCCACGCATTGGGTATCTTCTGGCACAGATCGGCGTGGGAGCAGGGGCTTGCCCCGCGATAAGGCCGGACAGCACACATAAAAAAGCCCCGCTGACGCGGGGCTCTTCGTTTACTGCGGGTCAGCCAAAGACGATCTCGTCGCCCTCCACCTTCGCGGTGATCGCCGCACCCGGCAGGAACTCGCCCGCCAGGATCAGCTGCGCCAGCGGGTTCTCGATCCAGCGCTGGATCGCACGCTTCAATGGCCGTGCGCCATACACCGGGTCGTAACCGACGGCGATCAGCTTGTCCAACGCCTCCGGGCTCAGGCTCAGCGACAGCTCGCGCTCGGCCAGGCGACCACGCAGGCGGCCAAGCTGGATCTCGGTGATACCGGCGATCTGCTCGCGGCCCAGCGGTTCGAACACCACCACTTCGTCGATGCGGTTGATGAACTCCGGGCGGAAGTGCGCGCCCACCGCGTCCATCACTGCCGCACGCTGCGCTTCGCGGTCACCGGCCAGTTCCTGGATCTGCGCCGAGCCCAGGTTGGAGGTCATCACGATCACGGTGTTGCGGAAGTCCACGGTACGGCCGTGGCTGTCGGTCAGGCGACCATCCTCCAGCACCTGCAGCAGCACGTTGAACACATCCGGGTGGGCTTTCTCCACCTCGTCGAGCAGCACCACCGAGTACGGCTTGCGGCGCACGGCTTCGGTCAGGTAACCGCCCTCTTCATAGCCCACATACCCTGGCGGGGCACCGATCAACCGCGCCACGGAGTGTTTCTCCATGAACTCGGACATGTCGATGCGCACCATGGCCTCTTCGGTGTCGAAGAGGAACTCGGCCAGCGCCTTGCACAGCTCGGTCTTGCCCACCCCGGTGGGCCCAAGGAACAGGAACGAACCACTCGGGCGGTTGGGGTCGGACAGCCCGGCGCGGGAACGGCGCACGGCGTTGGCCACGGCGGTCACCGCCTCGTCCTGGCCGATCACCCGTTCGTGCAGCAGGCTTTCCATCTTCAGCAGCTTCTCGCGCTCGCCTTCGAGCATCTTCGCCACCGGGATGCCGGTCCACTTGGACACCACTTCGGCAATCTCTTCCTCGGTGACCTTGTTGCGCAGCAGCTGGTTGTCGGTCTTGCCGTGCTGGTCGACCATCTGCAGGCTGCGCTCCAGGTCCGGGATCACCCCGTACTGCAGCTCGGCCATGCGGCTGAGGTCGCCCTTGCGGCGGGCGGCTTCCAGTTCCTGGCGGGCCTGCTCGATCTTCTGCTGGATCTGCGCCGAACCTTGCACCTCGGCCTTTTCCGAGGCCCAGATTTCTTCGAGGTCGGAATACTCGCGCTCCAGACGCTCGATTTCCTCGGTCAGTTTTTCCAGGCGTTTCTTCGCCGCTTCGTCTTCTTCCTTCTTCAGCGCCTGGGATTCCACCTTCAGCTGGATCAGGCGACGGTCGAGGCGGTCGAGCACCTCCGGCTTGGAGTCGATCTCCATGCGGATGCGGCTGGCGGCTTCGTCGATCAGGTCGATGGCCTTGTCCGGCAGCTGACGGTCGGTGATGTAGCGGTGGCTGAGCTTGGCCGCGGCAATGATTGCGCCGTCGGTGATGGCCACCTTGTGGTGCACTTCATAGCGCTCTTTCAGGCCGCGCAGGATGGCGATGGTGTCTTCCTCGCTCGGCTCTTCGACCAGCACCTTCTGGAAACGGCGCTCGAGGGCTGCGTCCTTCTCGATGAACTGGCGGTACTCGTTGAGCGTGGTGGCGCCTACGCAGTGCAGTTCGCCACGGGCCAGGGCCGGCTTGAGCATGTTGCCGGCGTCCATGGCGCCCTCGCCTTTACCAGCGCCGACCATGGTGTGCAGCTCGTCGATAAACAGGATGATCTGGCCTTCCTGCTTGCTCAGTTCGTTGAGCAGGCCTTTGAGGCGCTCTTCGAACTCGCCGCGGTACTTGGCGCCGGCGATCAGCGCGCCCATGTCCAGCGCCAGCAGGCGCTTGCCCTTGAGGCCATCGGGCACTTCGCCGTTGATGATGCGCTGGGCCAGGCCTTCGGCGATGGCGGTCTTGCCCACACCGGGCTCACCGATCAACACCGGGTTGTTCTTGGTACGGCGTTGCAGCACCTGGATGGTGCGGCGGATCTCGTCGTCACGGCCGATTACCGGGTCGAGCTTGCCTTCCTCGGCGCGCTTGGTCAGGTCGACGGTGTACTTGTCCAGGGCCTGGCGCGATTCCTCGGCGTTGGCGTCGTTCACTGCCGCGCCGCCGCGCAGGTTGTTGATGGCGTTTTCCAGGGCCTTCTTGCTCACGCCCTGGCCGAGCAGCAACTTGCCGACCTTGCTGTTCTCGTCCATGGCGGCGAGCAGCACCAGCTCGCTGGAGATGAACTGGTCACCCTTCTGCTGGGCCAGGCGGTCCGCCTGGTTGAGCAGGCGCGCCAGGTCCTGGGACATGTTCACGTCGCCGGTGGGGTTCTGGATTTTCGGCAGCTGGTCGAGCTCTTTGGTCAGCGCCTTGCGCAGGCTGTTGACGTCGAAGCCGACCTGCATCAGCAGCGGCTTGATCGAGCCGCCCTGCTGGTCGATCAGCGCCTGCAGCAGGTGCAGGGGCTCGATGGCCGGGTGGTCCATGCCCACGGCCAGGGATTGGGAATCGGATAACGCGAGTTGCAGCTTGCTGGTCAGTCGGTCTATTCGCATGGGGGATACCTTCCTTTAAAGGGCAGGCGGAGCGATGGACAGCACCTGTAATGATGAACCTGCCTGAGATGACCAATAGATAAGGGTGATTCTGGAAGATTCAAGCGTAGCGGGGTTGACGGAGGTCAGCAGGGTGGTGGTGGGATTGATATTGCCGGGGCTGCTGCGCAGCCCAATCGCCGGCAAGCCGGCTCCCACAGGGGCAGTACAGACTTTGGCATGTGGGAGCTGGCTTGCCAGCGATTGGGCCGCGAAGCGGCCCCAGGCTCAGCGAGGGCTGAGCCACACCAGTGAAGCAAACCGCCCCCCCTGAGGGGTGCGGCGGTAGGAGAAAAAGCGCGGATCACTGACAGTGCAGAACCCACCGCCATACACGGCAGTAACACCGCATGCCGCCAGGCGAATTCGCGCCAGCTGGTAGATATCGGCCATCAGCTTGCCCGGCCGCTCGCCGTCGACGAACGCCACGGCTGCCTCTGGATGCACGGCGGTAAAGGCATCGCGCACCTCCATGCCCACCTCGAACGCCTGCGGTCCGATGGCCGGGCCCAGCCACACCAGCACCTCTTCAGGTGGCAGGGCCAGGCGGTCGAGGGTGGCTTCCAGCACGCCACCGGCCAACCCGCGCCAGCCGGCATGGGCGGCGGCCACGCGGGTGCCGGCGCGGTCGCAGAACAGGGCCGGCAGGCAATCGGCGGTCATCACGGTGCAGGCGATGCCCGGCTGGTCGCTCCAGCTGGCGTCGGCCTCGGCGACCACGGCGGGATCGGCATCGGCCACCACCAGCCCGTGCACCTGCTTGAGCCAGGCGGGCTGGATGGCGAATTCGTCGCTCAGGCGACGACGGTTCTCGGCAACCGCAGCGGGGTCATCGCCCACATGATCGCCAAGATTGAAGGATTCATAGGGCGGCAGGCTGACGCCGCCCTCGCGGGTGGTGACACAGGCGCGTACCGAGGCCGGGGCCGGCCAGTCGGGAATGATCAGCGCCTGCGTCAGGCCACTCATCCGATGAAGCTCTCGCGGTCGTCGTTGAGCAGCGACAGCAGCCAGAGGAAGTCGTCCGGCAGCGGCGAGGCCCATTCCATGCGCTCACCGGTGGTCGGGTGATCCAGGGCCAGGAAGCGGGCGTGCAGGGCCTGGCGCGGGAAGTTCTTCACCGCCTCGACCATGGCCACGCTGGCGGCCGGCGGAATGCGGAAGCGCACGCCGTAGGTCTGGTCGCCGACCAGCGGATAGCCCACATGCGCCATGTGCACACGGATCTGGTGGGTACGGCCGGTCTCCAGCTTGACCCGCACATGGGTGTGTGAGCGGAAGCGCTTGAGCACGCGGTAGTGGCTGACGGCTGGCTTGCCGCCATCGGTGACCGCCATGCGCTGGCGCTCGCCGCCGTGGCGGCCGATCGGGGCGTCGATCTTGCCACCGGCGATCACCACGCCGACCACGATGCACTCGTAGATGCGGCTGACCGAGCGCTTCTGCAGCTGGTCGACCAGGTTGGTCTGCGCCTGCAGGGTCTTGGCCACCACCATCAGGCCCGTGGTGTCCTTGTCCAGGCGGTGCACGATACCGGCGCGCGGTACGTTGACGATGTCCGGCACATGGTGCAGCAGGGCATTGAGCAGGGTGCCATCGGGGTGCCCCGCCGCCGGGTGGACCACCAGCCCGGCCGGCTTGTTGATCACCAGGATCTGGTCATCTTCATAGACGATGTCCAGCTCGATGTCCTGAGCCACCCATTCGCCCTGGGCCTCCTGCTCGGCCTCGAGGGCCAGGATGGAGCCGGTGTGGACGGTGTCGCGCGGCCGCAGCACCGCGCCATCGACGGTCAGGCGGCCATCTTTGATCCACGAGGACAGGCGCGAACGCGAGTACTCGGCGAACAATTGGGCGGCGACCTGGTCGAGGCGTTGGCCGCCCAGTTCGGACGGGACCTCTGCGCTAAGTTGAATGATCTCGGACATGCTCGAATCGACGGGCGTTCAGCCTTTGGTTTCGGCTGCGCGCTTGTGGTTAAATACGGCTTCTTTTGCCCCGGGGTTTGGCCGGGGGCGCTCATCATAACAGGACGGCACCGCCCAAGACAGCGGCCGTCAAAGGGACGCAAGCCGCCATGCAAGTGAAACACCTGCTGCTGATCGCCATCCTCGGGCTCACCGCTGCCTGTTCCTCGAACAAGGAAGTCATTGACGAGAACCTCAGCGAGGCCGAGCTGTACCAGCAGGCGCAGGCCGACCTGGACAACTCCAGCTATACCAGCGCCGTGAACAAGCTCAAGGCCCTGGAGTCGCGCTACCCGTTCGGCCGCTACGCCGACCAGGCCCAGCTCGAGCTGATCTACGCCAACTACAAGAACTCCGAGCCCGAGGCCGCCAAGTCCGCCGCCGAGCGCTTCATCCGCCTGCACCCGCAGCACCCGAACGTCGACTACGCCTACTACCTCAAGGGCCTGACCTCGTTCGACCAGGACCGCGGCCTGCTGGCGCGCTTCCTGCCGCTGGACATGACCAAGCGTGACCCGGGCGCCGCCCGCGACTCGTACAACGAATTCGCCCAGCTGACCAGCCGCTTCCCCAACAGCCGCTACGCCCCGGACGCCAAGCAGCGCATGATCTACCTGCGCAACCTGCTGGCCTCCTACGAAATCCACGTGGCCAACTACTACCTGAGCCGCGAGGCCTATGTGGCCGCCGCCAACCGTGGCCGCTATGTGGTGGAGAACTTCCAGGAAACCCCGTCGGTGGGTGACGGCCTGGCGGTGATGGTCGAGTCGTACCAGCGCATGCACCTGGACGAACTGGCCGCCACCAGCCTCGAGACCCTCAAGCTCAACTACCCGGACCACCCGAGCCTGGTCGATGGCCAGTTCGTCACCAAGGTCGACGAAAACGGCAACCGCTCGTGGCTGTCCAAGGCCACCCTGGGCCTGATCGAGACCAAAACCCCGCTGCCGCCGGGCGAGACCCGCGCCAACCAGGACGTGGTCAAGCAGTTCCAGGACGCCCGCTCCGAGATGCCCGAGGAGCTGCTGCCCAAGGACGAGAACGGCGACCCGATCCTGCCGGAAGGTCCGAAGGAAGCCGAGAAGGACCGCAGCTGGTTCAGCTACATGACCTTCGGTCTGTTCGACTGATACGTCGCATGCGAAGAAAGGGAGGCCCGAGGCCTCCCTTTTTTATTGGCCGCGTCCTAGACTGTCGCCTTCTTCATTCGACAAGCTGGACACCATGGTTCGCCTACTTTTCTGGATCGCCCTGATCGCCGCCGCGTTCTGGCTGTGGCGCAAGTTCAAGACCAGTCAGCAATCGCCTGCCGAACCGCGCCTGCAGGACCCGCTGCAGATGGTGCGTTGCGCCCATTGCGGCGTGCACCTGCCCAATGACCGGGCGTTGCAGTTGGGCAAGGAGTGGTATTGCAGCCAGCAACATCTGGAGCAAGGGCCGGGGCAACAGCGCTAAGCAAGGCGGCAGGGCGGGCACGACGAACTTACCCCAGCCGCCCTTTAGGCGCATACGGCGCCGGATCGATGATCGGCGCACGCCCCAGCAGCAGGTCGCTGAACAGTTGGCACGACGCCGGCGCCAGCACCAGCCCGTTGCGGTAATGCCCGCAGTTCAGCCATAGCCCCTCATGCCCCGGCACCGCGCCAATGTAAGGGATGCCTTCCGGCGACCCAGGGCGCAGGCCAGCCCAGTGCCCCACCAACTCGGCATCTGCCAGCGCCGGCAGCAGCTCCACCGCAGAAGCCTTCAGACTCTCAAGTGCATCCGCGGTCGGGGTCTTGTCGTAACCGGCATGCTCCAGGGTGCTGCCGACCAGGATATGCCCGTCGCGACGCGGGATCGCGTAGCGGCCCTTGGCCAGGACCATGCTCGGCAGAAAGTCCTCGGCGCACTTGAACAGGATCATCTGCCCTTTCACCGGCTCCACCGGCAGGCTCAGGCCCAAAGTCTGCAGCAGATCGCCGCTCCAGGCACCGGCACTGAGCACCACCTCGTCGGCAGCCAGCACACCCTGCTCGGTACGTACCCCGGCGACACGCCCGCCTTCATGGACAAAACCGCTGATCTGGCAATGCTCGCGCAGGGTCACGTTGGGCAGCGCCAGCAGCGCCGCCTTGAGCGACTTCACCAGCCGCGGGTTGCGCACGTTGGCCACACCCGCCATGTACACGGCGCGGCGGTAGCCCGCTCCCAGCACGGGCACCGCGTCATAAGCAGCCGAGATATCCACGGCGCTGAGCGGCCGTTGCTCACGCGCCGCCCAGGCCAGCGCCTCGGCTTCGTCGTCCAGGTCCAGCCAGTACAGCCCGGTGGTGTGGACCTCCGGGTCGATGCCGGTGCTGGCGAACAGACGCTCGCCCAGCTGTGGATAAAAATCCTGCGACCAATGCGCCAGCGCCGTCACCGCCGGGCTATAACGCCAGGGGTACAACGGCGAGACGATGCCGCCACCGGCCCAGGACGACTCACGCCCTACTTCGCCCTGGTCGCACACCACCACCCGGTCGACATCCGCCGCCAGGTTCAACGCCGTCAGCAGGCCGATGACGCCACCGCCGACAATCACTACTTGCTTGCTCATCGTTCGATCCAACACCTGAAGTAATTCCACGGTGCGCGGGCACCTTTTGATCTTCAGCTTCCCCAGCATGTCTGCTCGTCTTCGCTGCCGCCTGGGTTGTCACGCACGCCAGCGTGATCGAGGCGGAAGTCGCCACAGCGGTCGCCTGCCATGAACGTCTCCGTCACACGGCGGGCAAGCAAAGTGAAAGCGTCTTCGTCGCGCTGAGCCTGCAGGCGGTAGTAGCGGCTGCCAGCCGACAACACCGTGACGAGTTGCTCGGTGTCGGCGTAGCCGCCGACATACGCGCGATGCTGTTCCAGGCGCAGCGCCGCTTCCTGCAGCAGCCCGACCACCTCGCCGCGCGCGGCACGCCGTAGCTGGTCGCTGTAACTGGGGTAGGCAATGGCTGCCAGCATGCCGATCAGCGCCACGACAATCAATAATTCGATCAGACCAAGGCCCCGTTGCATGTCAGCCCTCCTCCAGGCGCTGCCGCCAGCTGATGCGTCCGATACTGCCCTGCCCGTCCACGGCATAGACCGCTTCCAGGAATTGTCGGCCACGCACCTGGCGGCTCAGCGCCGTGATCCGTACCAGGTCGACCCGCTCGTCCTGTGGCAGGCCGACAGCACGGAGTGTTTGCCCCAGGTGCTGGAGCAGCACGTAGCCACTGTCGGTGGTTCGCCACGGCGCGACAGGCGATGCCCTCGGCAGCTCAGGCGGCAGGCAGTCAAGACACAACGCAGGCAACCCGCCTTGCAGCAACGCGGCCCCTTCCACCAGGCTGGCTTCGGCCTGTTCGAAGGCCTGCGCCCTGCGCCATTGTTCGCCGACCTGCCGCGCCTGCAGCAAGGCCTCGCGCATGCCCAGCGCGGTCAGCAGGCCAAGCAGCAGGCTGAGGCTCAGGGCCAGCAAGAGCACCACGCCACGCTGGCGAATCATGCGCCAGCCCCAGGATTGCGCACGGCCACACTCAGGAAATGGCGCTGCTCCAGCCGGTGATCACGGTCCTGCATGAGCAACTCGATGTCGACGCGACCGTCGCCCTGACGCACCCGCAGGGCCCGGACATTATCGACCAGGCTGGCGTGCTGGGCGTTGCTGGTGAACAACAGGCTGCCATTGCGCACCCGGTAGGTAACCCGGCGCACCGGCAAGGCCAGCTGGGCATCGCCAGGTACATGCTGCCCACGCTGGACCCGCGCCCAACTGCGACAGTCGGTAAGCACGGTCCAGTCCCGCGCGCCGAGCAATCCCGGCAGCTCGGCGCCTACCAGCGTGAGGCTGTCAGCGTTGACCTCGATCGGCCTGGCGAACGCTAGCGCAGCCTGCGGATCGGCGAAGTCCGCCGCCTCAAGGCGCAGGCAGCCGAACATGCCCGCCATGCGGATATCCTCGGCCAGGCGCTGCAGGACCAGGCGCGCATCGTCCTGCAGCCTCGCCACCGCGCCTTGCAGCCGCCAGGCCTGATAGGCCTGGCCGAACAACTGGCCCGCCGCCACCAGCAACAATGACCCCAGGGCCACGGCCAGCAACACCTCGACCAGCCCGGCGCCCGCTTGCCCGCGTTTCATGGCAGTACCTTGCCCTGCAACTGCAAGGCCGGGCGGCCCTCTGCCTGGGCCGGCCAGTTCACCTGCAGCTCCAACATGCCGGCGTGGCGCCTGATCCGCCCCTGTGCCGAGGCGCCAAGCACCTGGGTGACCCGCGAGCGCCAGGCACTCTCCTCCCCCGCTTCGAGCGTGCCGCTGGCCCTCACCCGCTCGAGCATGCCCTGAGCCAGTTGCAACGCCTGACCGTCGCGCCGGGCGCTCTCGGCCGCCTGCATGCCACGCACCTGCATGGCCGCTGCGGCGAACACCCCAAGCGCCAGCACCGTCATCGCCAGCAGCACCTCCAGCAGCGTCATCCCGCCGTCCTTCGCTCGCATCGTCGCCCTCCTGGGATCTTTCCTCGCCGTCTGCCCGAACCGGCTGACTGGCGCCTCGCGTGGCCAGGCCGGAAGCTACAGCGAAGCACTTCCAGGGAGGAATGCACGGTGAAGCAACAAGGCGTAACACTGCTACAAATGATGTGCGCATTGACGATTGGCAGCCTACTGACACACCTGGGGGCAACGTCCTACGCCAGGCTCGGCGAAACCCTGCAACTGGCCGCCGTCGCCCGGGAACTGGCGCAGGCACTGCGCGCTGCGCGCAACCAAGCCGCGCTGCAACAACTGGCGCTGAAGATTCATCCATTGGAAGGTGACTGGGGCAAGGGTTGGCGTGTGTCGCAGGAGCACGACGGCCAGGTGTTGCGCGAACATCGCCTGGCCAAGCCGGTAAAGGTAGTAGCCAGTTCTGCGCGGGAGGTGCGCTTCAGCAGGCGGGGCGCACCGATAGGGGAAGGCTTTGTCGGCATCACGCTGGACATCTGCCAGCGCAGCGGGCCTGGCAGCCAGCATCAGGTGGTGCTGAGCCCCAGTGGCCGGGTCAGCCTGCGCAGCGACGAGGACCGCCGCTGTGCAGGTGACTAAGTCAGATCAGCGAGCGAACCCGCAGTTCCTTGGGCATCGAGAAGGTGATGTTCTCTTCGCGGCCGTCGAGCTCTTCGGCGCCGGTGGCGCCCCAGGCCTTGAGCTGCTCGATCACGCCACGCACCAGCACTTCGGGCGCAGAGGCACCGGCGGTGATGCCGATGCGCTGGACACCGTCGAACCAGCTGCGTTGCAGGTCCTCGGCACCGTCGATCAGGTAGGCCGGGGTGCTCATGCGCTCGGCCAACTCGCGCAGGCGGTTGGAGTTGGAGCTGTTGGGGCTGCCGACCACCAGCACCACGTCACACTCGTCGGCCAGTTGCTTGACGGCGTCCTGGCGGTTTTGCGTGGCGTAGCAGATGTCGTCCTTGCGCGGGCCACCGATGTTCGGGAAGCGTGCGCGCAGGGCGTCGATCACCCGGCTGGTGTCGTCCATCGACAACGTGGTCTGGGTGACGAAGGCCAGGTGGTCGGGGTCGTTCACCTGCAGCCTGGCAACATCGTCCTCATCCTCGACGAGGTAGATGGCACCGCCGTTGCTGGCGTCGTACTGGCCCATGGTGCCTTCGACTTCCGGGTGCCCTTCGTGGCCGATGAGAATGGTCTCACGGCCATCACGGCTGTACTTGGCCACCTCGATATGCACCTTGGTCACCAGCGGGCAGGTGGCATCGAACACCTTCAGGCCACGGCCCGCGGCTTCCTGGCGCACGGCCTGGGAAACACCATGGGCGCTGAAGATGACGATGACGTCGTCCGGCACCTGGTCCAGCTCTTCGACGAACACCGCGCCACGGTTACGCAGGTCTTCGACCACGAACTTGTTGTGCACCACTTCGTGGCGCACGTAGATCGGCGGGCCGAAGACTTCCAGGGCGCGGTTGACGATCTCGATCGCCCGGTCGACCCCCGCACAGAAGCCGCGCGGGTTGGCGAGTTTGATTTGCATGCTCGGCTCCAGGCTCACACGGCCTTCACGTCGAGGATCTGCACCTCGAAGTTCAGGGTCTTGCCAGCCAGTGGATGGTTGAAATCGATGGTCACCTGGTTATCGTCGAACGCTTTTACCACACCTGGCAGTTCGGTGTTGGCGGCATCGTTGAAGATCACCAGCAGCCCTTCGGACAGCTCCATGCCTTCGAACTGCGAGCGCGGCATCACCTGCACGTTCTGCGGGTTGTGCTGGCCGAAGGCGTTCTCCGGGGCGATGCTCAGCTTGCGCTGGTCACCGGCCTTGAAGCCGAACAGGGCGTTCTCGAAGCCCGGCAGCAGGTTGCCGTCGCCGACCTTGAACGTGGCCGGGGCCTTGTCGAAGGTGCTGTCGACGGTGTCGCCGTTTTCCAGGTGCAGCGCGAAGTGCAGGGTGACTTCGGTGTTCTGGCCGATACGGGTCTCAGTCATGGACGGCTTCCTCGGACTTCTTGCTCTTGAACATATCCAGCGCCAGCATCACCGCGCCCACGGTAATGGCGCTGTCGGCCAGGTTGAAGGCCGGGAAATAGTGGCGGTTCTGCCAGTGCACCAGGATGAAGTCGACCACATGGCCGAGCACCACGCGGTCGTACAGGTTGCCCAATGCACCGCCCAGCACCAGGGCCAGGGCCACGGCCAGCCAGGTCTCGTTACGCCCCAGACGCTTGAGCCAGACCACCAGCACGGCGCTGACCACCACGGCGATCACGGCGAACAGCCAGCGCTGCCAGCCGGAGCTGTCGGCCAGGAAGCTGAACGCCGCGCCGGTGTTGTAGGCCAGTGTCCAGCTGAAGTAGTCAGGGATGACCACAATCTGCTGGTACAGGCTCAGCGCGCCCTCGAAGTAGACCTTGGTGGCCTGGTCGAGGACCAGCACCACCAGGCTCAGCCAGAGCCAGGCAAGGCGCCCGAAACGCCCCGCGGACGCATTAGGCATAGTGGCGCACCTCGCCCGAACCGCTCAGGTTGTCGACGCAACGGGCGCAGATTTCCGGATGCTCCGGGTGGCTGCCCACATCGGCGCGGAAGTGCCAGCAACGGCCGCATTTGACATGGCCGGACTTGACCACCTTCAGCTTGAGACCTTCCACTTCGGTTGCCACGGCATCGGCCGGGGCCTGGACGAACGGCACCACGCTGGCGGCCGAGGTGATCAGCACGAAGCGCAGCTCGTCGCCGAGCTTGTTCAGGTCGGCGGTCAGGCCCTCTTCGGCGAACAGGGTGACTTCGGCCTGCAGGTTGCCACCGATGACCTTGGCGGTGCGCTGGTTCTCCAGCTCCTTGTTGACCGCGGCCTTGACCGCCATCACGCGGTCCCAGTAGGCGCGGTCCAGCTCGGCGTCGGCCGGCAGTTCCGTCAGGCCCTGGTACCAGGTGTTGAGCATCACCGACTCGTTGCGCTCGCCCGGCAGGTACTGCCAGATCTCGTCGGCGGTGAACGCCAGGATCGGCGCGATCCAGCGCACCAGCGCCTCGCTGATGTGGTACAGCGCGGTCTGGCAGGAGCGGCGGGCGACACTGTTGGCGCCGGTGGTGTACTGGCGGTCCTTGATGATGTCGAGATAGAAGCCACCGAGCTCCTGCACGCAGAAGTTGTGGATCTTCGAGTAGACGTTCCAGAAACGGTACTCGCCGTAGTGCTCTTCCAGCTCGCGCTGCAGCAGCAGGGTGCGGTCGACCGCCCAACGATCCAGGGCCAGCATGTCCTCGGCCGGCAGCAGGTCGCGGGCCGGGTCGAAGCCGGACAGGTTGGAGAGCAGGAAGCGCGCGGTGTTGCGGATGCGGCGGTAGGCGTCGGCGCTGCGCTGCAGGATCTGCTCGGAAACGGCCATCTCACCGGAGTAGTCGGTGGCGGAGACCCACAGGCGCAGGATGTCGGCACCCAGGGTGTTGTTGACCTTTTCCGGCTCGATGGTGTTGCCCAGCGACTTGGACATCTTGCGGCCGTTCTCGTCCACGGTGAAGCCGTGGGTCAGCAGCTCGCGGTACGGCGCGTGGCCGTCGATGGCACAGCCGGTCAGCAAGGAAGAGTGGAACCAGCCGCGGTGCTGGTCGGAGCCTTCCAGGTACAGGTCGGCGCGCGGGCCGGTGGCGTGGCCGATATCGTGGGAGCCGCGCAGCACGTGCCAGTGGGTGGTGCCGGAGTCGAACCAGACGTCGAGGGTGTCGGAAATCTTGTCGTACTCGCCGGCTTCATCGCCCAGCAGTTCGGCGGCATCCAGCTTGAACCAGGCCTCGATGCCTTGCTGCTCGACGCGCTTGGCCACTTCTTCCATCAGCTCGACGGTACGTGGGTGCAGTTCACCGGTCTGCTTGTCCAGGAAGAACGGGATCGGCACGCCCCAGTTGCGCTGACGCGAGATGCACCAGTCCGGACGGTTGGCGATCATCGAGTGCAGGCGCGCCTGGCCCCAGGCCGGAACGAACTTGGTCTCTTCGATGGCCTTGAGCGAGCGCTCGCGCAGGTTGTCGCCGCTGGTGGGCTGCTTGTCCATGCCGACGAACCACTGCGCGGTGGCGCGGTAGATCAGCGGGGTCTTGTGGCGCCAGCAGTGCATGTAGCTGTGGCTGATGGTTTCGGTGTGCATCAACGCGCCGACTTCGCTGAGCTTGTCGACGATGGCCGGGTTGGCCTTCCAGATGAACTGGCCGCCGAAGAACGGCAGCGACTCGACGTACACGCCGTTGCTCTGCACCGGGGTGAGGATGTCGTCGTTGACCATGCCGTAGCGCTTGCAGGTGACGAAGTCATCTTCACCGTAGGCGGGCGAGGAATGCACCACGCCGGTACCGGCGCCCAGCTCGACGTATTCGGCCAGGTAGATCGGCGACAGGCGGTCGTAGAACGGGTGACGGAAGTTGATCAGCTCGAGGGCCGAACCCGGGGCGGTGGCGATGACCGAACCTTCCAGGGCATAGCGCTTGAGGCACGACTCGACCAGCTCTTCGGCCAGCACCAGCAGGCGCTCGCCGGTATCGACCAGGGCGTAGGTGAAGTCCGGGTGGATGTTCAGCGCCTGGTTGGCCGGGATGGTCCACGGGGTGGTGGTCCAGATCACGATGGCGGCGGGCTTGGCCAGCGCGGCCAGGCCGAAGGCAGCGGCCAGCTTGGCCTCGTCGGCGACCGGGAAGGCGACGTCAATGGTCTGGGATTTCTTGTCGGCGTACTCGACTTCGGCTTCGGCCAGGGCCGAACCGCAATCGAAGCACCAGTTCACAGGCTTCAGGCCTTTGAACACGAAGCCTTGCTTGACCATCTCGGCCAGGGCGCGGATCTCCCCGGCCTCGTTGGCGAAGTTCATGGTCTTGTACGGGTTGTCCCAGTCACCCAGCACGCCCAGGCGGATGAACTCGGTCTTCTGCCCTTCGATCTGCTCGGCTGCGTACTCGCGGCACAGCTCGCGGGTGCGGTCGGCGGAGAGGTGCTTGCCGTGAGTGACCTCGACCTTGTGTTCGATCGGCAGGCCGTGGCAGTCCCAGCCCGGTACGTACGGGGCGTCGAAGCCCGACAGGGTCTTGGAGCGGACGATCATGTCCTTGAGAATCTTGTTCAGCGCATGACCGATATGGATCTTGCCGTTGGCATAGGGCGGGCCGTCGTGCAGGACGAACTTCGGACGATCCTTGCCAATTTCGCGCAGCTTCTGGTACAGGCCAATGCTGTCCCAGCGCTGCAGGATCTGCGGTTCGCGCTGAGGCAGGCCGGCCTTCATGGGGAAGGCGGTGTCCGGAAGGTTAAGCGTGGCTTTGTAGTCGGTCATTTCAGGCTCTTCGTTAGCGGTTGAGCGTGCCAGTGGGCACGTGCGGCGGCGATGTCCGCGTCGATCGCCGACTTCAGCGCCTCCAGGGAGGCGAAACGCTGCTCTTCACGCAGCTTGTGGTGGAATTCCACCGTCAGGCGCCGGCCATAGAGGTCACCGGCGTAGTCCAGGAGATGAATCTCCAGGTGAGGACGCCCGTCACCGGCAACGGTGGGGCGTACTCCGATATTACCGACACCCGGCCACTGCTGGCCGTCGATTTCGATGCTGGCCAGGTAGACCCCGGACAGCGGCACGCGACGGCGCTTGAGCTGGATGTTGGCGGTAGGGGTGCCGAGCTGGCGGGCCAGCTTCTGGCCATGCAACACGCGGCCGGTAATGCGGTACGGGCGGCCCAGCAGGTATTCGGCCAGCTCGAAGTTGCCATCGGCCAGGGCCTTGCGCACTTCGGTGCTGCTGACCCGCAGGCCGTCCTGGATGACTGTGTTGGCTGCCTCGACGCTGAAGCCATGGCGCTTGCCGGCTTCGGTGAGGAAGGCGAAATCACCGGCGCGGTCGCAGCCGAAGCGGAAGTCGTCGCCCACTTCGAGGTGGCGCACGCCCAGGCCATCGACCAGCACCGCCTTGACGAACTGCTCGGCGCTGAGCTGGCTCAGGCGCTGGTTGAACGACAGGCACAGCACCCGGTCGATGCCCTCGCCGGCCAGCAGCTCGACCTTGTCACGCAGGCGCGCCAGGCGGGCCGGCGCGGTATCCGGGGCAAAATACTCGCGAGGCTGTGGCTCGAAGATCACCACGCAGGTGGGCAGGCCGAGTTCCTGGCCACGTTCGCGCAGGCGCGCGAGGATCGCCTGGTGGCCGCGGTGGACCCCGTCGAAGTTGCCAATGGTGGCGACACAGCCCCGGTGCTCGGGGCGCAGGTTGTGAAGACCTCGAACCAGCTGCATAACGCGCTTCTTGCTCATAAAGTGGCCGATTATAACCACACCCGGGCGCTGGTGACAGGCAGCAGCGCCACCACGGGGTATGGAATGCGAAAAACCGACGCCTGACCCTTTTCGCGCCTCAGTGCAGCGCCTTGCGGGCGAAATGCCGCGGGCGGAAACCACACAGGTACAGGCAACCGAAATAGGTCACCACACCGGCGACGATCAGACCGCTCAGGCGCACGAAGCGCTCGAGCATGTTGCCCTGCTCCCAGGCCGGCATGTAGTGCATGCCCAGCAACAGCACGCCCGACATCAACGCCACTGCCAGCACCAGCTTGAGCAGGAACATCGCCCAGCCCGGTTGCGGCTGGAACAGTTGCTGGCTGCGCAGCTTCCAGTACAGCAGGCCGGCGTTCAGGCAGGCGCCCAGGCTGATCGCCAGGGCCAGCCCGGCATGGGCCAGCGGGCCGACAAGGGCCAGGTTGAGCAACTGCGTGCACACCAGCGTGAACACGGCGATCTTCACCGGTGTGCGGATATTCTGCTGCGCATAGAAGCCAGGTGCCAGCACCTTGACCAGGATGATCGCCATCAGCCCCACCGAATATGCGACCAGCGCCCGCTGGGTCATGGCTGCGTCGAAGGCGGTGAACTTGCCGTACTGGAACAACGCCACGGTCAGCGGTTCGGCGAGAATGCCCAGGGCCAGGGTGCAGGGCAGCACCAGCAGGAAGCACAGGCGCAGGCCCCAGTCGAGGATCCTTGAATACTCCTCACGGTCCTGGTTGGCGTAGGTCTTGGCCAGGGTCGGCAGCAAGATGGTGCCCAGGGCCACGCCCAGCACGCCGGAGGGCAGCTCCATGAGGCGGTCGGCGTAGTACATCCAGGACACCGAGCCGGCCACCAGGAAGGAGGCGAAGATGGTGTTGATGATCAGCGAGATCTGGCTCACCGACACCCCGAGTATGGCCGGCAGCATCTGCTTGAGCACGCGCCACACGCCGGTATCGCGCAGGTTCAGGCGCGGCAGCACGAGCATGCCGATCTTCTTCAGCGCCGGCAGCTGGTACAGCAGTTGCGCCAGGCCACCGGCCAGCACGCCCCAGGCCAGGGCCATGATCGGTGGGTCGAAGTAGGGGGTGAGCAGCACGGCGAAGGCAATCATCGCCACGTTGAGCAGCGTGGGGGTGAACGCCGGCACGCTGAAGCGGTTCCAGGTGTTGAGGATCGCACCGACCAGCGACGACAGCGAGATCAGCAATATATAAGGAAAGGTCACCCGCAGCAGCGCGGTGGTCAGCTCGTACTTCTCGGTGCTGTCGACAAACCCAGGTGCCGTGACCCAGACCACCCAGGGCGCGGCGAGGATGCCGATGACGGTGACCACGGCCAGGATCAGGGTCAGCAGGCCACTGACATAGGCGACGAAGGTACGGGTGGCCTCCTCGCCCTGCTGGGTCTTGTACTCGGCAAGGATCGGCACGAAGGCCTGGGAGAACGCGCCTTCGGCGAAGATCCGCCGCAGCAGGTTGGGCAATTTGAAGGCGATGAAGAAGGCATCGGTAGCGATGCCGGCGCCGAACACCCGCGCCAGGATGGTATCGCGCACGAAGCCGAGCACCCGGGAAATCATGGTGATGGAGCTGACCGCGGCCAGGGATTTGAGCAGGTTCATCGAAAAGTTTCACGCCAGGGGCAGAGGACGCTGCCAGACAGCGTCCGAATGTGCGATACTCCCGCGCCTTCGCAGGGGAGCCAAAAATTCCCGAGTTTACAGGTCGTGCGACAGAAAGGAATATTTCCCTCCTGTTGGCTCACCACTCGGCGGAACCTTGCAGGTGGCCTTGACATCCGATCGACTCATCGGCATGATTCGCGGCCTATTTTGTTTGCTATTTACCTAAAGTCTTTCGAGGAGCTCGACGGTGGCCAACTCACCTTCCGCCAAGAAACGTGCAAAACAGGCTGAGAAGCGTCGCAGCCACAACGCCAGCCTGCGTTCCATGGTCCGTACCTACATCAAGAATGTAGTCAAGGCCATCGACGCAAAAGACGCCGAAAAAGCGCAAGCCGCTTACGTTCTGGCTGTACCTGTAATCGACCGTATGGCCGACAAGGGTATCATCCACAAGAACAAAGCTGCTCGCCACAAAGGCCGTCTGAATGGCCACATCAAGGCACTGAAAGAAGCTGCAGCTGCCTAAGCGACGTTCTTGTCGAAAAAGCCGACCCTAGGGTCGGTTTTTTTATGCCTGTGATTTTTCTCGTTACTCGCCAAAACTGCATTAGCGTCGATGCCTTCGAGGCAACCTGCAAGCCGGCTGCCACAGAATATCGAATGGCCCAAGGCCAACGCGGTCGGCGTGGGAGCCGGCTTGTCGTGACGAAGAACCGCGGCGAAAGGGCCGCATAGCGGCCCATCCCATCATTACTTGCCGATCTGGATCTTCGGCGCCCACTGCATCCACTCATCCTCCGGCTTGTCGAACAGCGCAAAGGTCTGCTGCGGTCGCGCCGGGTTGCCCATCTGCTCGCCATCGGGCGTGGCGAAGGCAATCCCACCCTCGATCAAGGTCTCCACCGACTCGGTACGTACCGTGGCGCCCTTGAACAGCCCCCAATCGAAGCCGAACCCGCTGCTGTTCCAGAAGCGGCTGCCGCCACGCACCAATCCGGCGTAGCGAGGCTCGATAAGGATGTGGATAAGTACCCGGTCGGCGGTCTGGCCCAGTTCGAAGCCGGTGACCTTACCCACTGCGATCTCACGGTAGGTGACCGGCACGCCCGGCTTGATCGAGCCACGACGCGCCGCGCTCAAGGTCAGCGGCAGGCCGACCTCCTCGCCTTTCACCTCGGGGGCATCGCCCAGGGCGATGAAGTCACGCTGCGGCCCTTTATCCTTGAGCGCTGGCAGCACCTCCAGGTATTGGCCGCCGATCAGCGTGTCGAGATTCTGGGTACGCACCAGCCCCAAGGCAGGCTTGACCACCCAGAACTGCGTACCCACGCGGGCGATACGCTCAGCCGCCTGAGTAATCCGCGCACGGAGCAGGACCGCCTGCAGGTCGCCGGTCAGGTCGACGCTCTCTACGCTGCCCACGTCCAACCCGCGGAAGCGGATCGGCGTGCCCGGCTTCAGGCCATCGGCGCGGTCCACGCGAATGGTGATCAGGGTACCGGCACGGTTGGCCGCGTCCTGGCTTTCATGCAGGCGGAAACGCGGGATATGCCGTTTGAGTGGTACATCCGGTTTCGGCGTGTCGAAGGCGATACCGCCGGCCATGAGCGTCTGCAGCGACTCGCTCTTGACCTGGATACCCGACAGGCCACCGGTCAGGGTGATGCCACTGGCATTCCAGAAGCGCGTGGAACCGTTGACCAGGTTGGCGTATTCCTTCTCGATGTGCACGCCAATCAGGATGCGCTTGCTGTTGCGAGCGAACTGGTAGCTCTGCACGCTGCCCACGCGCACCTGGCGGTACATCACCGGGCTGCCCACTTCCAGCGAGCCCAGGGTGTCGGCGAACAGCACCATGTGCAGGCCGGGCGCCTTCAGGTCCAGTGGTGGCGCCTTGGCACGCGCCTCGAACTCGCGCAGGGGCTTGGCGCCTGGCTCGCCCGGGCGGACCGCAATGTAGTTACCCTTCACCAATGCCTCGAGGCCGGTGATACCGGCAAGCGAGATCGACGGCTTGACCACCCAGAACTGCGTGCCTTCGACCAGGTAGTCCTCGGCCAGTGGGTCGAGGGTCAGCTCGGCCGTTGCACTGGCAAGGTCATTTTCGACCTTGAGATCCTTGAGCGTGCCCACCTGGATGCCCTTGTACAGCACCGGTGTACGCCCCTTCTGCAAACCTTCGAAATCACTGAGCTTGACCTTGACGCGGATGCCGGCCTGGGCTGCGTCGAAGTCCTCGTACAAGCGGAACGGCAGGCTTGGATCGGTGGGCGGGCTGTCCTTGCGGTTCTCCGGCGTTGCAAAGGCGATGCCCCCGGCCACTATGCTCGACAGCGATTCAGTGCGCACCTTTACCCCGGACAGGTCGGCATCGATGCTGACCCCGCTGGCGTTCCAGAAACGTGTGTGCTTGCGCACCAGGCTGGCATAGGCTGGCGCGATGAACACCTTGATCTCTACCGTGCCCTGATCTTCAGACAGCCGATAGCTCTTCACCCGACCGACCTGGATTTGCTTGTAGAAGATCGGACTGTCGCGGTTGAGCGAGCCCAGTCGCTCGGCCTTGAGGGTCAGGTGCAAGCCAGGCTCGGCATCGGACAGTGGCGGAGCTTCCTTGAGCGCGGTGAAGCGCTTGGTAGGCTCCCCCTCCCCCGGATCGACGGCAATGTAGTTACCTGAAACCAGTGTCTCCAGGCCCGAGATACCTGCCAGGCTGACGCTCGGCTTGACCAGCCAGAAGCGCGTGCCCTTGGTCAGGTGCGGGCCTGCCTCCTTGCGCATCTCGACGGTGGCGACGACGCCACGGCTGTCCCCTTTGTCATCCAGCACCAGGGCGACCACCTTGCCCACCGACATGCCTTTATAGATGACCTCGGTCTTGTTGGCGACGATGCCCTCGCCACTCTCGAAGCGCACCTGGATCTCGATGCCGGCATCCTTGTAGGCTTGCCATGCCAGCCAGCCGCCGATCGCCAAGGCAATCAGCGGCAGGATCCAGATGGCCGACCAGTTCGAAGCTGGGCGGGTTTTAGCCGTAGGCAAGTCACTCATGGTCGTCATCCGACTCCGTGTTGTCCCAGATCAGTCGGGGATCGAAAGTTAAAGCGGCGAGCATCGTCAGGATCACCACAGTGGCGAAGGCGACAGCGCCCAGGTTGGCTTCGACACTGGCGATGCGGCCGAAATTCACCACGGCCACGAGAATGGCGATGACGAAGATGTCCAGCATCGACCAGCGGCCGATGAATTCGATGAAGCGGTACATCAGGATGCGCTGCCGTGCGGACAGGGGCTGGTGGCGTTGCACCGAATAGAGCAGCAGGGCGATACCCACCAGCTTGAAGGTGGGCACCAGGATGCTTGCGATGAACACCACGGCGGCGATCGGCAACATGCCGTGCTTCATCAGCGTGATGACGCCAGACATGATGGTGTCCGGGCTGCCCTGCCCCAGGGCACTGACGGTCATGATCGGCAGCACGTTGGCCGGGATATAGAGAATCATCGCCGTGACCAGCAGCGCCCAGGTACGCACGATACTGTTGGGCCGCCGAGCGTGCACCACCGCCCCGCAACGGGTGCAGGCCTGCGAGGTGCTGCCAGGCTCATGGCGGTTCAGCTCATGGCATTCATTGCAGACCAGGATGCCTGCATCAATCGCCCGCATGGACATCCTCCCCCGACAAGGCCACCCAGATCTGGTGCGGCGACATGACCACCTCGAGCCAGACCTGCACCAGCAGCAGGCTGATGAAGCAGAACAGGCCCAGGCCGATGCTCAGCTCGGCCAGGTCGACCAGCTTGACGATGGCCACCAGCACGCCCATGAAGTAGACCTCGAGCATCCCCCACTCACGCAGGTGGTGGTAGATACGATAGATCAGCAGGCCATAGCTGCGACCGAAGTCGAAACGGATGCTCAACAGCACCGCCAGCTGGCACAGCAGCTTCAGCAGCGGGATGGCCATGCTGCACAGGAACACCACCACGGCGATGCCGCGCATCTCTGAGTTGTACAGGCCGAGCACGCCACTCCAGACCGTATCGTCGGAGGTCTGACCGAGCAGGTGTAGTTGCATGATCGGCAGGAAGTTGGCCGGCACGTACAACAGCAGGGCCGTCAGCACCAGGGCGAGGCTTCGGTTGACCAGGTTGTGGCGATGGGCATAGAGCTCATAGCCGCAGCGTGGGCACAGGGCCTTCTCGTCATGCTGCAGGGTTGGCTTGCGCATCAGCAGGTCGCACTCGTGGCAGGCCACCAGTTCATCCAGCCGCAGCTGCGCGAGCGCTTCGGGTTCGACAGGGTTAGGCATAAAGGGGTTCTGAATGGATGCGTCGGCTCTATTCTAGTGTTCCGACTCGAATTGTGGGAGATGGCCATATGAGGAACTGTATCGGTGTTCGAGTCACACTTTCCATGAGCGTGGGCCCAGGGAGCGGCTGACGCGGCGCATCGCCGGCGAGCCGGCTCCTACAGTTTTTCCAGGCACAAAGACAAAACCCCTACCTGCTCGCGCAGATAGGGGTTTTGCGAAATGAATCTTGACGATGACCTACTCTCACATGGGGAAACCCCACACTACCA